>NZ_LQOL01000080.1 GCF_002101555.1 Mycolicibacterium canariasense | reverse complement strand
CACACCCAGCCAACCAGACACCCCAATCACAGGCCGACAGCAGCTGACCGTTCTACACCCTCAATCATGAAGAGCCCGCAAAGATCCGGCAAGTCCGCGATACGGCGGCTTTGTGGTGGTCGGTCCCCGTTTTGTCCAATCGCGGGCTGTGGGACGGTACCGGGACCGCCAATGACGCTATTGCGATGCAAACCCGTCGGGCATGGCTGTCCGAGTGACCACCACAACCCACACCCGTCCTCGAGTCGGCGCTCTTGCCCGACATTCCGCCACCGGATCCAGGGAGTCGTAAATGCACGGTATCGGCCAACTCATCGATCGAGCGCGGTGGAATCTGCGTGAGTCTCGACGCTTTACCAGCTCCCAGGATTATTGGGAGCGGCGTTACCGGCTCGGGGGAAACTCGGGGGCGGGTTCGTACAACCGGCTCGCTCGCTTCAAGGCGGATTATCTGAACGAGTTCGTCGCCGCGAACGGCATAGACAGTGTAATCGAGTTCGGGTCGGGTGACGGATCACAACTGGCGCTGGCGAAATACCCCAGCTATGTCGGTGTAGACGTTTCGGAAACGGTGCTTGCCAACACCCGGGCGATGTTCGCGGGCAACCCTGCGATCCAATTCCTCCACACCAGTGAAGTCACCGAGAATCACCGGGCCGAATTGGCTCTGTCTCTGGATGTGATCTACCACCTGGTGGAAGACGTCACCTTCGACGCCTATATGAGGCAATTGTTCGATGCGGCAACGAAATTCGTTATTGTCTACGCCAGCAATGAGGACAAGCCTTGGTCCTCGCCGCACGTCCGGCACCGGCAATTCACGAAGTGGGTCGAAAGGAACAGATCCGACTTCGGCCTGATCGAGCGAATCCCGAATCCGTATCCTTACTCGGAAAAGGATCCGGAGAACACGAGCTTCGCTGACTTCTTCGCCTTCAGGAAGCTTGTCTGAACACCGACGCGCTGCCTGCCGAACATCGTTGGATCAGCCTCACTGACTTCGCCAGGCCCGCGTGACCATCGACGCGTTGGCAGCCGCCTGACCGAAGTCGGTGTCGGCATCGTCGTCGTCCACGTCGTCATACCAGTCGGCGTCGCGGGCACCGGAACCTGCAGCGCCTGCCGCCGCACCCACGGGCACGGGCGCCCGGCGTTTACGAGACGCCTTCTTCTTGGTCGGTGGGGTTGCGGGCCACCAGTTCTTGTCGCCGAGCAGCACCGCGATGGCGGGCACGGTGATGGTGCGCACCAGGAAGGTGTCCAACAGCAGACCGATGCCGATGATGAAACCGGTCTGCACCACCGCCGCGATGCTGCTGACCGTCAGCGCCAGCATGGATGCCGCGAAGATCAGGCCGGCCGAGGTGATGACACCACCGGTGGCACCGACGGTGCGGATCACCGCGGCCCGCATGCCGCGGTGCGCCTCCTCCTTGATCCGGGAGATGAGCAGCAGGTTGTAGTCCGCGCCGACCGCCACCAACACCAGGAACGTCACGCCGGGCGTGTTCCAGAAGATCGGCTGCTTCAGCAGGAACTGGAACACGATGACGGTGATGCCCAGCGCCGACATGTACGACAGCACCACGGTGAGCACCAGGTACAGCGGCGCCAGGATGGCCCGCAGCAGCACCACCAGGATGAAGAACACCACGATCAGCGTCACCAGGACGATGTAGCGGATATCGGCGTTGTAGTAGTCGCGGATGTCGTTCTGGCCACGGGTGAAGCCGACCATGGTGATGTCGGCGTCCGCCAAAGTCGTATTGGGACGCGAACTTTCGGCCGCCGCGATGATGTCCTCGACCTGATCCATGGCCGCCGTGCCGAACGGGTCGAGCGCGGTCTGTACCAGGTAGCGGGCCGTGTGGCCATCCGGTGAGATGAACAGCTTGGCGGCCTTCTCGAACTCGGGCCTGGTGAGGATCTGCGGCGGGATGTAGAACCCGGACATCGAGGGGTCGGCGGCGTCCCGCTTCATCGCCAGCAGGAAGTCCGAGGCCTGCCCCAGGCCGCCGCCCATCTGCCGGGTCTGGTCCACCAGAAGTTTCACGCCTTGGGCCAGCTTCTCGCTGGAGTCGGCCAGCAGGTTCGCGCCCTGGGTCAGGGTTTCCAGCTGGGCCTTGAGCGCCACCGGGTCGGTCGCCTTCAACTCGTCGGCGGCGGTCAGGGCCGTGTTCAGATTGCTGTCGATCCCCGACAGCTGATCGCGCAGCGAGGCGTCGTCGGTGGTCTGCAGGTCTTGGGCGGCCACCTTGAGCTGCATCATGGTGCCGTCCTCGTAGGCGTTGAGCAGGCTCGTCATGTCGGTGCGCACCGCCCGACAGGCCGGGTCGATCGAGCACCACGGCACCGCGTTGAGCACCTGCAGGGCCGGCTGCAGCCACACCGCATTGGTGACGACGGCGTCCAGCCCGATACCGACCTGTTTACCGAGGTTGCGCAGCCCGTCCACCAGCTGGGCACTGGCGCTGGCCCGCCTGATCGTGCCGGTGCCGCCGTACTCCTTGTCGATCTCGACCAGCGCGTTGAGCATGGTGTTGAGTGGACCCGCCGACTGCAGGACCTGCTCCCGGAGTTTGTTCAGCGCGTCGGCGAGCTGGCGGGAACCGTCGGTCAGCGCGGTCAGGTTGCCGTCGTTCTGCGAGATGAGGTTGGTGGCCTCCTCCATCTTCTCGCCGACCTCACCGGCCTGGTGGGTGGCCCTGGCCTCGGTCAGCATCTCGCCGTTGGGGCGGGTGATACCGCGGACGGCGGCGATGTTGGGTAATTGGGCCACCCGCGCGGCCATCTGCTCCATATCGGCGAGCGCCCGCGGTGACCGCAGATCCTGACTGTTCGAATGGATCACAATGAACTGCTGCATCGAGTTGCTCACCGGGAAGTGCGCGTTCATCGTCTCGTAGGAGTCGTTGCTGGACGATTTCACCGGCAGGTTCTTGCGGTCGTCGTAGTTGAAGTCCACCAGCAGGGCGCAGCTGGCCAGCGAGATCAGCACGATCAGGCTGCAGATCAGGTTGAGCCAGGGCCGGCGCACGATGTTGACCCCGGACAGCCGCCAGAACCGGCCGGTGATGTCCTTGCGCGGGTTGACCCAGCCGCGCCGGCCCGCCAGCACGATGAACGCCGGCAGCAGGGTCACCGACGACAGGAAGCCGACGAAGATGGTGACGGCCAGCGCGGGACCGATCGTCGAGAACACGGCCAGCTGGGTGAACATCAACGACATGAAGGTGATCGCGACCGTGCCCGCCGAGCCGGCGATCACCTCCCCGATGGACACCAACGCGGCCACCACCGCCGCGTCCGATTCCATGCCGCCGCGCAGATACTCCTGATATCGGCTGAACAGGAAGACGGCGTAGTCGATGCCGGCACCGATCATCATGCCGGTGATGAGCATGAGGGTCTGCGGGCCCAGCCCGAGGCCGATCAGACCGAGGCCGGCGATCACCTGCTGCGCGGTGGCCAGCGAAATACCGATGGTCAGCAGCGGGATGACCATCGCGACGATGTTGCGGTAGACGATGATCAGGATGAGCAGCACCGTGATGACGGTGGACAGCTCGATGATGTGCTGATCACGCAGCGCGATGCCGGTGACATCCTCCATGGTCGCGGCGGCACCGACCACGCTCGGTTTCAGCGTGGTGTTGGCCGTGACCTCGTTGATGATCTTGACGGCCTCGCGGTACGCCTTCTGGCCCTGGCTGGTGCCCATCGTGCCGTACAAGCTGACGGGAAGGTTGAACGCCTTGTTGTCCTTGCTGGTCATCGCCGGCTTCAGCTCGGGGATGTGCACGAAGTCCTGGGTGCCGATCACCACATCGGTTTTGGCCCGCAGTTTGTCCACCAACGTGCGGTAGGTGGCCTCGTCCTCCTTGCTCAGCCCGTTCTCGTCGACCAGGATGACGGCGATCATGTTGCTGGCGCCGGCCTCGTTGAACGCCGTCTTCATCTGGTTGCCGGCGGCCAGCACGGGGGCATCCTTGGGCCAGAAGTCCGGCGGATTACGCGCCGCGACGGTCGCCAGCGGCGGCAGCGCAGCGAACAAGGCGCCGGCGATGACCACCCAGGTGGCGATCATGAGCACCGGGTGGCGGACGATCAGTCGGCCACTGCCCGTCAAGAAGGCATGGGCGCTCACCTTGGGACGTTTGAACATTGCGGACCAGGCTACATGTTTCCGCTGCTGAGTTGACCGCGCGGCGGGCAATATCGTCGCGGTCCAGCAATCTTCTCAGGTTCTTTATACATTGGCGTCTCGGGAAACCGAGCGGCGCGCTGACCGCGTCCGCAGAACGGCATCGACGCTGAACACCGCCAGTGCGATCCAAATCAGTGCAAACCCGAGCCAGCGCGCGGGCGGCATCGGTTCATGGCCGACCAGCACACCCCACGTCATTTGCATGATCGGTGTCAGGTAGAACAGCAGGCCCATTGTCACCATCGGTAGCCGCTGTGCCGCGGCAGCGAACAACAACAGTGGGATTGCGGTCAGCACACCGGACAGCATCAGTAGCACAACGTGGGCGGCACCATGCCCGGTGAGGGTGCCCGCACCGGAGGATTGCAGCACCCCGAGGTAGCCCAGAGCAAACGGCGCCGCCAGCCCCGCCTCGACCCCGACGCTGACCCGCGGATCGGTGTCGACCGTCTTCTTCACCGCGCCGTAGAGCCCGAACGACAGCGCCAGCCCCAACCCGATGTACGGCAGCGCCCCGACTTCCACCGTCAGCACCACCACCGCCAGCACCGCGACGGCCAGCGCGGCCAGCTGGGCGCGGTTGAGCCGCTCCCGGAAGATCAGCACCCCGAGCGCCACCGTCACCAGCGGATTGATGAAGTAGCCCAGCGCGGCGTCCACCACATGGCCGTTGTTCACCGCGTACACGTAGATCGCCCAGTTCGCGGAGATCAGGGCCGACGCCGCGGTCAGGAGCAGCCAGTTGCGCCGGGACATCCGGCGCAGGTCGCCGAGCCGGCCGACCAGCACGATCACCACCGCCATCAGCACCAGGCTCCAGACGATCCGGTGGGCCAGGATCTCGACGGCACCGGCCGGTTTCAGCAGCGGGAAGAACGCCGGGAACATCCCCCACGTGCCGTAGGCACCGGCGCCGAAGAGCAACCCGGCGCGCCTGACCCGCTCGCTTGGCTCCGGAGTCACCTCAGTGGTCGCGCAGGACGTCGAGGGCGTGCTGCAGATCGGCCGGGTACGGGCTGGTGATCTCGATCCACCTGCCGTCGGCGGGGTGCGCGAAGGCCAGCGAGCGGGCGTGCAGCCACTGCCGCTCCAGGCCCAACTTCTTGGCCAGGGTCGGATCGGCACCGTAGGTCAGGTCGCCGCAGCACGGATGGTGCAGCGCCGAAAAATGCACCCGGATCTGGTGCGTGCGACCGGTTTCCAGGTGTACGTCGAGCAGGCTGGCCGCGACGTGGGCTTCGATCGTGTCGTAATGGGTGATGCTGTGCCTGCCCTGCTCGGTGACCGCGAACTTCCAGTCGTGCCCGCGGTGCCGGCCGATCGGGGCGTCGATGGTGCCACTGGTCGGATCGGGATGCCCCTGCACCAGCGCGTGGTACCGCTTGTCCACGGTGCGCTGTTTGAACGCGCGCTTGAGCACCGTATACGCCCGCTCCGAGATGGCCACCACCATGACGCCGGAGGTGCCGACGTCCAGCCGGTGCACGATGCCCTGCCGTTCGTGCACGCCCGAGGTGGTGATCCGGTAACCGGCGGCCGCCAGCCCGCCCAGCACGGTGGGACCGGTCCAGCCCACCGACGCGTGCGCGGCGACGCCGGCGGGTTTGTCGACGGCGACGATATCGGCGTCGGAGTACAGAATGGTCATCCCCTCGATGTCGACCGGGGTGTTCTCGACCGGCGCCGGGGCGTCCGGGATACGCACCTCCAGCCAGGCGCCGGCCGTCAGTTTCTCCGATTTCCCCGCGGTCACCCCGTCGAGTTCCACGCCGCCCTCTTCGGCGATCGCCGCCGCCGCGGTGCGAGACAGTCCGAGCAGCCGGGCCAATCCGGCATCCACCCGCATGCCCTCCAGCCCCTCGGGCACCGGCATCGAGCGGGTGCTCACTCCGGTGAATCCGCGTCGTTCGCCGACCCGGCGGCCGGTTGCGCCGCCGGCTCCTCGGGCCTGCGCCGTCCGTCGGTATCGAAGTCGAAGCCGAACAGCGACAGCACCACCAGCAGGATCGCCCCGCCCACCACGGCCGGGTCGGCCACGTTGAACACCGGCCACCAGCCGATCGACAGGAAGTCGACGACGTGGCCGCGCAGCGGGCCGGGCGAGCGGAAGAAGCGGTCCACCAGGTTGCCCAGCGCGCCACCGAGGATCATGCCCAGGCCCAGCGCCCACCAGGGCGAGACCAGCCGGCGGCCCATCCAGATGATGCCGACCACCACGCCGGCCGCGATCAGGGTGAGCACCCAGGTGTAGCCGGTGGCCATGGAGAACGCCGCCCCCGAGTTACGCACCAGGGTCCACGTCACGGTGTCACCGATGATCGACACCGGCTGGCCCGGGGTCAGCAGGTGCACGGCGAGCACCTTGGTGACGACGTCGAGCGCCAGCACCACGCCGGCGACCGTGAGCAGCAGACGCATCCGCCGGCGCGAGCCCGGCCCGGCGGTGCCGGCCTGCTCAGGGCCCGCCGGCGCGGCCGCGTCGGTTGCGGGTGTGGCGCTCGGCCCGGCCGGTGTTTCGTCAGTCACCCGTCCATCATCCCAAACGACGCGACGGCGACGCCGGACGCGCCGCCCAATACGGCAGACAACCGCCGCCGACACCGGGTATTGATGGGTCGATGAGGCGGTTTCGATGCGCCGCGGTCGGTGCGGCGCTGTTCGCCGTCCTGCCGATGGCGGCCGCTGCGGCGCAGCCCCCGGCGGACGCTGACGCCGTCGATGGCTACCCGATCGCGCAGGGGAACTATTCGTCGCCCGACGCGAGCGACTTCTCCTGGGTCTTCTTCAAGACCCCGGACGGGCGCGGCTGCGGGATCGGGCCGAACGGCGGCCCGGTGGGCTGTGATGCGGTGCCCTATGACGTCACCGGATTCGACCAGACGGCGGTGGAACCGGGCGCCCCGGCGGGCTATCGCCGCTCGGGTCCGCGGACATTCACCCGTGACGTCGACGTGCTCCCCGAAGGCCACCGGCTGGAGAACTGGGGCGCCAGTTGTGGTGTCGGTTATCAGGGCACGGTGACCTGCCGCACCTACGGCGAGCACGGATTCATCCTGGCCGCCACCTACTCGGTGCTCTGGTAGAGACCGGCCAGATAGTCCTGCCAGTCCAGGCTGTCCACCGGATCGGCGCGGGTGATCTCGTCGTCGTCATCGGAGAACGTCCTGGCCACGCCCGGCCCGCTGGCCCGTGTCTCGAACCGGATCGTCATCACCCCGTGGCCGGCACCCTGTAACCAGCCGTGCCCGTAACGCTGGTGGGCCACATCGTCGCCGATGCGCCATGGCGCCGGCGGTGCCGCCGCGGCCGCCGGTGACCCCGGGTGTTCGGCGATATCGTCGTGCACCTGGTCGAGGTCGGGGAACAGCGATTCCTGCTGCACCTGCGTCAGTCCCGAAAAGCCCACGCCGACAAGTCGAATCGGTCCGACCTCCACGGGATCGAGCAGCAGCCGGCGGGCCGTGGAGATCAGCGTGGCCGCATCGGTGGTGGCGTAGGGCAGGGTCGCCGAGCGGGTCAGGGTGCTCATATCCGACTTCTTGAGTTTGACGGTGACGGTGCGGGCACCCCGGCCGTCCTTGGTCAGCCGCCGGTGCGCGTGTTCGCCGATCGGTCCGGCGGCCTCGCGTAGCTGGTCGAGGGTGCGCAAATCCTCGGGAAAAGTCGACTCGGCACTGATCTGCTTGGCCTCGGCCCGTTCGGCCACCGGGCGGTCATCGATGCCCCGCGCCAGCCGGTGCAATGCCGGACCGACCGTGCCCCCCAGGATGTCGGCAACCTCGCCGTCGGTGAGCGCGGCGAATGCGCCGACGGTCTCGATGCCGAGCCGGTTCAGCTTCTCCTCGGCGACCGGGCCGATTCCCCACAGCCGGCGCACCGGCAGCCCGTCCAGCAGAGCCCGTTCGGCGCTGCGCTCGATCACCCGGATACCGTCCGGCTTGGCCAGACCGGAGGCGATCTTGGCAACCTGCTTGCCGGAGCCCGCACCGACCGATGCCACCAGACCGGTTTCGGCCAACACCTTGGCGCGCAATGCGGCGCAGAAGTTCTCGACATCGACGGCCGCCGCACCGGCCAGTTCGGCCGGCTCGCCGAACGCCTCGTCGAAGGACAGCTGTTCGAGTACCGGCACCACCGAGCGCACCGTGTCGAACACGCGGCCACTGGCCACCCCGTAGACCGCGCCGCGCGGCGGCAGCACCACCGCGGACGCGCCGACCAGCCGGCGGGCCTGGTGCATGGGCATCGCCGAACGGGCGCCGTACACCCGGGACTCGTAACTGGCGCCGGCCACCACACCGCGCCCGCCCAGCCCGCCGACCAGGACCGGCCTGCCCCGCAGGGTGGGCCGAGTCAGCTGCTCGACGGACGCGAAGAACGCGTCCATATCCAGATGCAGGACCCAGCGCTCCACAGCCCTCGATGCTAGGGGTCGGGTCCGACGTGTCCGGGCCGACGTGCCCGGCCGGGCGGGTGACTACGCTGGCTGCCCATGGACGACGTGCCCATCCGCGACGAGACGATCCGCTTGGGGCAGTTCCTCAAACTCGCCGGTCTGATCGACACCGGCTCGGACGCCAAAACGGTGATCGCCGAGGGCCTGGTGTCGGTCAACGACGAGGTGGACACCCGCCGTGGCAGGCAGTTGCGGCCGGGCGACGTGGTGTCGTTCTCCGGGCGCGCGGCGCGGGTGGCCCGCCCCTGAGCACCTCGGCGCTCACGCCTTGGCCAGCGCCACCCGCACCCCGTCACCGATCTCGCTGCCGTCGGGCAGCCCGTCCGCGCCGACCACTTCGAAGCTGGTGGCCAGCACCTCCCCGGCGATGAGTTCGCGGTGGGTGTCCGCCCACTCGGTCAGCCGGTCCGGCACCGCCATCACGACCGAGATGCGGTCGGACACGTCCAGGCCGGTGGACTTGCGCAGCTCCTGCAGTTCCCGGATGCGGTCCTTGGCCCAGCCCTCGGCCTCCAGCTCGGGGGTGACGGTCCCGTCCAGCACCACCAAGCCCGCGCCGTCGGGCAGGGCGGCCGTCCACTCCGGTTCGGCGGCAACGAGTTTGGCGGTGTACTCGCCCTCCAACAGCACGGCGGGCCCGGCGGTCAGGGTGCCGTCTGGATTGACCACACCCGCACCGGCCTTCACCGCCTTGATGGCGGCCTGCACGTCCTTGCCGATCCGCGGACCGGCCACCCGGGCGTTGACGGCGAGCTCGAACCGGCCGTAGGCGTCGATATCGTCGGTGAACTCGACCGCCTTGACGTTGAGCTCGTCGGCGATCAGCTCGGCGAACGGCGCCAGCGCGGCCGGATCGGCCACCGCCACGGTCAGTTTCGGCAGCGGCAACCGCACCCGCAGCTTCTTGGCCTTGCGCAGCGAGGAGCCCGTCGAGCACACCTCGCGCACCTGGTCCATGGCCGCCACCAGGTCGGGATCGGCGGGCAGCAGGCCGGCTGCGGGCCATTCGGTCAGGTGTACCGACCGCTCCCCCGTCACCCCGCGCCAGATCACCTCCGACACCAGCGGCAGCAGCGGCGCGGCCAGCCGGCCGGTCACCTCGAGCACCGTGTGCAGGGTGTCGATGGCCTCGGCGTCCTCCTCCCAGAACCGGGAACGTGACCGCCGCACATACCAATTGGTCAGCGCTTCGGTGAACTGGCGCAGCTGCTCACACGCCCCGGAGATATCGCAGACATCGAGCGAGGCCGTCAGGTCGTCACGCAGTGCGGCCAGTTTGGCCAGGATGTAGCGGTCCAGCACATGGGTCGAGTCGGTGCGCCAGGCGCCCCGCTTCGGCGCGTACAGGGTGAGGAACGAGTAGGCGTTCCAGAACGGCAACTGCACCTGGCGCACGCCCTCGCGGATGCCCTGCTCGGTGACGATCAGGTTGCCGCCGCGCAGGATCGGCGAGGCCATCAAGAACCAGCGCATCGCGTCGGACCCGTCGCGGTCGAACACCTCGGACACGTCCGGGTAGTTGCGCAGCGACTTGCTCATCTTCTGGCCGTCGTTGCCCAGCACGATGCCGTGCGCCACACAGGTTTTGAACGCCGGCTTGTCGAACAGCGCGGTGGCCAACACGTGCATGGTGTAGAACCAGCCGCGGGTCTGGCCGATGTACTCGACGATGAAGTCGCCGGGGAAATGCGCCTCGACACCGTGGGCACCCTCGAACCAGTCCTTGTTCTCGAACGGGTAGTGCACCTGGGCGTACGGCATCGAACCCGAGTCGAACCACACGTCGAAGACATCCTCGATACGGCGCATGGTCGACTTGCCGGTCGGGTCGTCGGGATTGGGCCGGGTCAGCTCGTCGATATAGGGCCGGTGCAGGTTGTCCGGGCGCACCCCGAAATCACGCTCCAGCTCGTCAAGGCTGCCGTACACGTCGATCCGCGGATACGCCGGATCGTCGGACTTCCACACCGGGATCGGGCTGCCCCAGTACCGGTTTCGCGACACCGACCAGTCCCTGGCATTGGACAGCCACTTGCCGAACTGGCCGTCCTTGACGTGCTCGGGATACCAGGTGATCTGCTGGTTGAGCTCCACCATGCGGTCCCGGAACTCGGTGACCTTGATGAACCAGGACGACACCGCGCGGTAGATCAGCGGGTTGCGGCAGCGCCAGCAGTGCGGATAGGAGTGCTCATAGGTCTCATGGCGCAGCAGCACGGCACCGTTCGCGCCCGCGGAGCCGGTGCCGTTCTTCAGATCGCGGATGATCTGCGGGTTGGCGTCGAACACGTGCTGTCCGGCGTAGTCGGGCACGGTCGCGTCGAACCGGCCCTTGGAGTCGACCGGGGTGACCGCGACGATATCGGCGGTGTCGGCGGTGGCCTTGTCGTCTTCGCCGTAGGCCGGTGCCATGTGCACGATGCCGGTGCCGTCATCGGTGCTGACGAAGTCGGCTGCCAGCACCTGGAACGAGTTGACCGCGTCCGGGAAGTACGGGAACGGCGGGGTGTAATGCGTGCCGACTAACGCTGCGCCGGTGTAGCTGCCCACCACCACCGGCTCCTCGCCGAGCTCACGGGCATAGGCGGCCAGCCGGGCCTCGGCCAGCACGTAGCGGTTCCCGTCCGGGCCGTCCACCGCGACGTAGGTGACCTCGGGGTTGACCGCGACGGCCTGGTTGGACGGCAGCGTCCACGGCGTGGTGGTCCAGATGAGCAGGTACGCCCCGGCCAGGTCCCGCGCGACTGAACTCTCCTCGCGCAAGCCCTCGTCGGAAACCCGGAAACCGACCGTCAGCGCCGGGTCCTGTCGGCTCTGGTAGACATCGTCGTCCATCCGCAGTTCGTGGTTGGACAGCGGCGTCTCGTCGTTCCAGCAGTACGGCAGCACCCGGTTGCCCTCGTACGCCAGGCCCTTGTCCCACAGCTGCTTGAACGCCCAGATCACCGACTCCATGAAGCCCAGGTCCAGCGTCTTGTAGTCGTTGTCGAAGTCGACCCAGCGGGCCTGCCGGGTGACATACGCCCGCCACTCGCCGGTGTACTTGAGCACCGACGCGCGGCAGGCGTCGTTGAACTTCTCGATGCCCATCTGTTCGATCTGCGCCTTGTCGGCGATGCCGAGCTGGCGCTGCACCTCGAGTTCGGCGGGCAGCCCGTGGGTGTCCCAGCCGAATCGGCGATCCACCTTGAAGCCGCGCATGGTGCGGTAGCGCGGGACGATGTCCTTGACATAGCCGGTGAGCAGGTGGCCGTAGTGCGGCAGCCCGTTGGCGAACGGCGGGCCGTCGTAGAAGACGTACTCGGGGGCGACGTCGCGCCGGTCGATGCTGGCGCGGAAGGTGTCGTCGGCGGCCCAGAACTGAAGGACGTCGGCTTCCAGCGCGGGGAAGTTGGGCGATCCGCCCGTCGGTTTCGGGTAGGTGGCCACGACATGTCTCCTGTGCCAAATACGTCAGGCACGGGGACGATCGCCGCGCAGGTGCGCGAGCGCCGCGGTACCACCCCGCTTGCGCACCGACGGTGCGCCACTCGATGTGGGCGATGACGGGCCCACCCGTTCGGTTCTACTCGGCAGCAGGATCGCGCCCTGACCGCGTTTCTTCCGAAGGCTCCCCGGTGATGGCCGGATCGATGCCGTTGGCAGCGAGTTTACGGCAGGCGCGGTCAGGCGACCTCGAGGGCGGTAGGGACAGCCTCGGACGTGACCTCGATCAGGGCCAGCGCAAATTGTTCGGTGAGTTCTTCGACGGTGTAGTCCTCGAACCGCCGGGTGTCATACCACCAGTCCAGCGCAACCACGCCGGCCTCACGATAGGCCCGTAGCTCCAGCGCGTGCCCGAGGCCGGGGATGACCTCGGCCGCCCGACCGGAGGCGGTGTAGCTGAACGCCACCTCGGCGCCGGCCACGGCGTCCCCGGCGATCGCCGCACGCACATCGGCCAGCAGCGCGGTGGCGTCGACCTCGGCGGGGCCGACGCACGGGACTGCGACGCCGTGCACCGTTGCGGCGTCGCAGACCGTCAGGTCGAGGGCCAGCACTCCGCTGCCGGCGGTCCGCTGCACCGTCCGCCCGAGCGCGGCCAGCAGGATCTCCTCGGCGGGCACACCGAGATGCCGGCTCGCACCATCGAGCTCATCGGTGAGCACCTGCGACAACGGCGCCGCCAGCCGGCGCAGGTCGTCGGGCATCGGAGCACGCTCGGCGCTGTAGTCGGTCAGGGTCAGTGCGACACCCGAGTCGACGGCAACCAGGTCGAGCGGGAAGGCGGCACGGTCCGGGGCGAATTCGCCGGCGCCGACGTGGTCCTGGAAAAGCGGAGCAACCATGCGCACCAGATTACGGCCTGTGTCCCAAATATGGGACACAACTCCCGAAACTGTGACGTCAGTGTCAATTAAGAATTCGATGTCCGAAAAATGGTTGCTGGCGCCCAATGGTGGGATGCCGTTATGGTGGGTGGGTGCCTCGTACCGATGAGAACGGTCGCCAACTCAAGGCGTTGCTGGATTACCTGCTCGACGGCGACGTCGAAGCCAAGGACATCTACGACGCGCTGGGAATCTCCAGCAGCACCTACTACCGACGCATCAAAGAGGCCAGCTACCCCGACGCCGAGGAGTTGCGCCAGGTTGCGGACCGTTTTTCGCTGAGTTATCCCGATCTGCAAATCCGCTTCGGACTCATGAGCCGGCAGGAGGTGTGGAACTACATCGAATCCACGCCCTTCACCGTCACCGCGGTGAAGGAGGCGGTGCGAGAAGACACCGCCACTCGTCGCCAAACCAGGCCGCCGCGACTCTCCGAATTGACGCCACGTAGCGACGCGCCGCCGCTCTAAGCAGTAGTATTTGCTGACCAGAATTCAGCTCGAAGGCCACGACAGATGCAACTCACCGTACTCATCGCTATCACCTTGGCGTGTATCGCGTGGAGTTTGTGGATCCGACGCGTCACCTGGTCGAGCCGCTGGGAAGTTGCGGCGACCCTGAACATCGCCCTCCAGGGCACGGCGGTGCTGTTGATGTCACCGCTGGCCTCCGAAACCCTGGGCAAGCTGCTGCACGCCATGACCGGCATGTGGAACCTCGAGGACTACATCGGCCACGACTGCTACATCGTCGCCGCATCCGCCATCGTCTACAACGCGGTCGGCCGGCTGCAGGACGATCACGCCATGCAGCGCGCCTTCAAGCAGTACATCGAACGGCCGGCCACGCTGTGCATCCCCCTGATGCTGGCCGCCTTCTCGCTGGGCAACGGCGCCACCGTGTACCGCCCCGATTTCTTCGAGGTGCCCACCGACTTCTGGCTCAGCCTGTACTGGCTGATGGTCTGCGGCATGCTCATCTACCTGCTCAGCTACGGGGTGCGCGCCCTGCTGGTGCTGCGCAAGGACCCGAAGTCGCGCACGATCGCCAACGTGTACCTGGCCGCCTCCGCCAGCGGCATCATCGCCTGCGCCGTCCGCATCGTCACCGCCTACGTGGTCCCGCTGCAGATCTGGGACGGCGGCACGCTGGTGTGGATCTTCGCCTGCAGCTGTGCCGCCGGTTTCGCGCTCACCTCGGCGTACTCCTGGAAGATCAAGACGAAATGGTTCACCAAGGCCGGGCGCTGAACGCCCGGTCGGCTGACCGGGTACCGGCCGAATAGACTTCCGGCTCATGAGAATCGTTGTGGCCGTCCATGGCACGCGCGGTGACGTCGAGCCCTGCGCCGCGGTCGCCCGCGAGCTGCGCGCACGCGGCCACGAGGTGAAACTGGCCGTCCCGCCCAACCTCATCGGCTTCGTCGAATCGGTCGGTCTCGGCCCGGCGGCTGCCTATGGGGTGGATTCCCAGAAGCAGGTGGAAAGCGATGCCTTCCAGAATTACTGGAAGGTGAAGAACCCGGTCGCCGCGATCCGCGACGGCATCGCCTATTACACCGACGGCTGGGCGGACATGAATGCCACGCTGACCGACCTGGCCTCCGACGCAGACATCATCCTGACCGGCACCACCTATCAGGAGGTTGCCGCCAACGTCGCCGAGCACTACGGCATCCCGATGGCCGCCCTGCACTACTTCCCGGCGCGCCCGAACAGCCACCTGCTACCGCTCCCGCTGCCCTTGTGGGCGATCAAGCCGGGTTTCGCGGTGGGCGAATGGGCGTTGTGGCGCCTCGGCAAATCCGCCGAGGACGCCCAGCGCCGCACACTCGGGCTGCCGGCCACCAGTGTGCGGTCCGCGAAGCGGATCGTGGCGGCCGGCGCCCTGGAGATCCAGGCCTACGATCCCACCTTCTTCCCCGGCCTGGATCAGGAGTGGGGCGGCAGCCGACCCCTGGTCGGCGGCATCACCCTGCAATTGGAGACCGCCGTCGACGACGAGGTGATGTCCTGGATCGGCGCGGGCAGCCCGCCGATCTACTTCGGTTTCGGCAGCATGCCGGTGCAGTCGCCCGCCGACGCGGTCGCGATGATCACCGACGTGTGCGCCGAGCTGGGCGAGCGAGCCCTGATCAGCGCGGGCGTCTGGGAACTCGACCGGCTACCCCAGGCCGAGCATGTCAAGCTGGTCGGGGCGGTGAACCATTCGGCGGTCTTTCCGGCCTGCCGCGCGGTGGTGCACCACGGCGGCGCGGGCACGACCGCCGCCGGGGCCCGAGCCGGCGTGCCCACCCTGGTGCTGTGGGTCTCGGCCGATCAGCCGGTGTGGGCCCGCGCCGTGCGCAAGCTGAAAATTGGTAGCTCGCAACGGTTTACGTCGATGACCAAGAAGTCGCTGACCGCCGCGCTGCGCACCGTGCTGGATCCCGCGGTCGCACGCCGCGCCCGTGACTTCGCCGCGGGCATGACCGCCCCGGCGCAGAGCGTCGCGACGGCAGCCGACCTCATCGAGCACGCGTCACGCGCGGTGAAGACCGGCTGACTCAGACCTCGAAGGTCGCCGGCACCCCGAAATCGTCCAGCGCGCCGGTCAGGGCGGCCCGCATCGCGGTCCGGGAATTGTCCCCGCCCGCGGTCCAGCCGCCCGCAGCCACGAACAGACGCCCGTGCGCCCGGCCCGACACCAGCCCGAGGTAGCCGTTCATCTGGTTGAGTTCGCGTGAGGTGATCCGCGGCTCCAGCAGCCGCAGCGACAGGTAGTCGGCGTCGGTACCGTCGGGCCGGTTCACCGCGGGATCCAGGTCGCCCATGTTGGAGCACCCGATGGGGCTGTTCACCGACACCACCATCGCCTCCAGCCGGCGCACCAGCACCTTCGGGATGAGCGGGGTGAGCGGCAGCGGGCCCATCAGCTTGGCCGACATCTCCGCGGACTCCGACAGCGCCTGCTTCATGGCCACCCGCACCCCCGCCAGATCACGAGTCACCGCGGCCGGGTCGGCCGTCATGTGCGTGGCGATCAGCGCGTTGGCCCTGGTGTCCCCCGGCGACCGCTCGCTCACCGGCCAGGACAATCTGACCAAGCCGTCGGCGCCCACCCGGCCCAACCGCGCACCGAGCCGGGCAGCCAGCCCCGCGAACAGCGAATTACTGGTTCCACCAAGTGATTTCGCGACGCGATCCCATTCGTCGATGTCGATGAAGGCCGACACGTTGGGCGCCACCACCGGGCGGTCGTCACCGATGTGCGGCGGGTGCGACATGGTCTGGAACGAGGTGGCCAGATCGGCACGCTCGCTGCGGGCCACCGCGACCGCGGCCGCGACCGCCCGCCCCATGGATGGCACCGCCCGCAGCACGGCACGGGCGTCCTCGCGCAGCGCCCGCGCCCGCGTCCGCGAACCGGGCTGCGGGTAACCGAGCCGGCGGTCCACCCCGTTGACCGCGTCGGTGACGGCCAGCGTGAAGCCCTGTCCGTCGGCGACCGAATGCGAGGCGATCAGGCTCACCGCGGCACCACCGTCGGTCAGCGGCTGCACCCCGAGGCGCCAGGACGGACCGTCGCCCGGATCCACCGGCAGCGCGACGTGCTCGTCGAGGAAATCCCACACCTGCGCGCTGGAGCGTTCGGCCGAGGCGAGGTCGATCCCGGCCGGTCCCGCCGCCGCCACCCAGCGGTGCCTGCCGATCGGCAGCGGCGAGCATTCGATGCGGCGGCCCAGCAGGCCACCGGCCAGATTGCGGTGGAAGCGCCGCAACCCGTCCATGTCCACCGGACGCCGGTAGATCCAGATGTACTGCATGATCGGCCCGCGGCCCAACGCCTGCAGACCGTGGAACGACGCCTGATCGATGTAGGCGAGGGTGTTGTCGGGCACTGCCACGGCGCGGGCCTAGGCCGACTGCACTTTGTCGTCGATGCGGGTGAAGTCCCGGTTGCGGTACTGCTCGGCGCACGAGGAGCGCCGCACCTTGCCGCTGGTGGTCAGCGGGATCGAGCCGCTGGACACCAACACCAGGTCCGCCGCGCTGATCCCGTGCGTCTCCGAAACCGCCGTCGCCACATCGCGTTTGAGCGATTCGAGTCGCTCGCCGGTGAACTCGCCGTTGCGGTTCTTGATCTCGATGAACGCCACCAGCTGCTCGGTGCGGTCCTCCTCGACCGAGAACGCGGCGACCCGGCCGCCGGTGATCTCGGTGATGGTGGACTCGATATCGTCCGGGTAGTGGTTACGGCCGCGCACGATCAGCAGGTCCTTGATCCGGCCGATGATGAACAGCTCGCCCTCGGAGATGACCCCGAGATCACCGGTACGCAGCCACGGACCGGCCGGGGTGCCTTCGCTGGGGTCGACGATCGTGGCCTTGAACACCCGCTCGGTCTGCTCCGGCTTGCGCCAATAGCCCAGGCAGTTGTTCTCGCCGTAGGTCCAGATCTCGCCGATGATGCCGGCCGGGCACTCGACCCCGGTCTCCGGATCCACGATCCGGACCAGCGGCGTGGTCTCGGTGCCATAGCTGACCAGCGCGGTGCCGTCCTCCAGCGCACAGCGCTCGGCGTGCCCGGCGGCCAGCTTGTCGGCGTCGAAGGCGACGACGTTCGGCGGACTGCCGGCCGCGCGGGTGGCGATGTAGAGGGTGGCCTCGGCCAGTCCGTAGGACGGCTTGAACACCTCGGGGTTGAAGTTGAACTTGGCGAACCGCTTTGCGAAGCGGCGCAGCGTGGCCTCGTGCACCCGCTCGGCACCGCTGACCAGGGCGGCCACCCCGCCGAGGTCCAGCCCGGCCATGTCTTCGTCGGTGGTGCGGCCCGCGGCCAGCTCGAAGGCGAAGTTGGGGCCAGCGGTGAGCACGTTGGGGTAGCTGGCCATCATCTGCACCCAGCGGGCCGGCTTGGCGGTGAACGCCATCGGGGTGGTGAACACGGTGTGCCAGCCGCCCAGGATCGGATAGCCGATGCCGAAGAGCAGGCCCATATCGTGGTAGAACGGCAGCCAGATCGCCACCGTGGTGCCTGCGGGCGCAATGTGTCCGAACGCCCCGAACTGGTCGTGCACGAACTGCTCGAAGTTCGCCGAGACGTTGGCGTTGGTCACCATCACGCCCGCCGGGGTACGGGTGGACCCGGAGGTGTACTGCAGGTACGCCGTTTCCGGGAACTCCTCACGGGACTTCAGATTCTTGCGCCGCTCGTCGAGGTCGAGCTTGTCCACCTCGACGATGACCGGGGCGGGCCGGTCCCCGGAGGCGACGGCGTACGCGGTGAGCGATGCGGTGACCGGCGACGTGGTCAGCAGGATGGTCGGCGCCGAGTCCTCGATGACGGCCGCGATGCGCTCGTCGTGTCGGCCGCCTTTACCTGCCTGCGGCACCGATAGCGGAACACCGATCAGACCTGCCTGCAGCGTGGCCAGGAAGGCGATGACGTATTCCAGGCCCTGCGGGGCGACGATGACGGCGCGGTCGCCGATCTCGGCCATCTGGCGCAGCTCCCAGGCCAGGCTGTGCACCTTGCGGTACAGCTGCGCCCAGGTCAGGCTGATCGCGACACCCTCGGGGTCGACCTCGTAGTTCATGTAGGTGTACGCCAGGTCGTCGGGCTGCAAGCTGGCGCGTTCACGCAGCACACCGACGAGGGAACTCTGTGTCATGGGCATCAACCTTTATCAGTCATCACGGTGTACTGCTTACCTGAGCTCGCCGGTGAGTTCGAATTCGGCCAGCGTTTCGGCGACCAGCTCCCGCAAACGCGCCTTCGAGTTTTCGGCACCGGGCTGATACGCCTCGACGCCGATGTTGATTTTGCCACCTACGAGCACCGAAACCACAACCAGCTGGCCACCGGCGTGCTCCAGGAAACGCCGGGTGAGACCCTGATCGACCCCTCTGAACACGGTGAAGTCAGCCGGGGTGCCGTCCACCATGGTCAGCTCCTCGGGCATCATCCCGACATTCGAACACGTCACGGGCAGGTCGTCGGCACCCACGATGCTGTCGGCCAGCAACCGCACCGCCTTGCGGGGCAGCAACGGCACCAGCGGCAGCACGTCGAGCAGCGGGTTGGGCGCTTCCTTGGTGTTCTTGATGGCCTCGCGCACCGCGGTGCGGGCGGGGGTCAGGTCCTTGGTCACCGGTGTGGGATCCACCTTGACGCTGGTCAGCGACATCGCGTTGGCGCGGAAGTCCTTGTCACCGCGATCGGCCATCGCGATCAGCAGGGTCACCTCGCCGTCGGGCCCGGTGCGGCCCATCCGCTCCCCCAGCCGGGCCGCGATGCCGGCCAGCAGCGCATAGGTGTTACCGCCCAGCGCGCGGGCCCGCTCGTCCCACAGCTGCGGCTCGATCCACACCGACGTCCACGGCATCACGACGGGCTCGTCCGGACCCTCGAACGTCGGCTTGGCCGACCGGGTGCCGGCATCGGCGGCCTTCTTGGCTTCCTTGGCCCCGGTCCGCACCAGTTTGACCAGTTTGGCGGCGGCCCGGCCGGCCTGTGGCAACTCGCGCACCGTTTCACGCAGGTCGGCCAGGATCGCCCGGCCGGTCGGCCGGGCGAAGGGCGGCGGGTACCCGATGTCGATCTTGTTGCCGATGACGGCCGCCCACACCGCCAGCGCCGCACCGACACCGTCACCGAGGCAGTGCGTACCGACCACGCAGATCGCCGTCGCACCGTCGTCCAGTGGCTGCACCGCGATATGCCAGCCGGGGCCGTCCTCGGCGTCGACGTGGATCTGCGACCGGAAGTCGATCCAGTCGTTGAGCTGGTCGCGCGGGATCGGGGTGTCGGCGATCTCCAGCGGCGATGCGGGTCCGGGGGTGGCCACCCACCGGTACCGGGCGAACGGCAGCGGAGACCGTTCGATACGCCGGCCGGCCATGCCGTAGCCGAAGTTGCGGTGGAACCGCCGCACGCCGTCCATGTCGACCGGGCGCTCGTACACCCAGACGCACTGGATCGTCTGCATCCGACCGGTGGCGTTCAGTGACCGCACCATGCCCTCGTCGAACAGGGCGAGCCGGTTGTCCATCTGCACTCCTGGAATCTGCCGCTACTCGATCGGTCCGGACAACCCGAATTCCGCGAGCGTGCCGGCGATCAGCTCACGCAACCACGGCTTGGTGTTGGCCGCACCCGGCTTGTAGGCGACGATGCTCAGCGCGATCTTGCCGTTGAGCCGTAACGCCACCACGGTCAGCAGGCCGCCGCGCTGTTCCATCGAGTGCCGGGTGACGATGCGGTCCACGCCGCGGAAGAACATGTACTCGGCCGGGGTGCCGTCGGCCAGCGCGACTTCCGGGGGCAGCTCGCCCATGTTCGAGCAGGACGCCGGCATATCCGCGGAGAATCCGAACAGCACGTCGGCAACCTTCGGCACCGCCCGCTTGGGCACCCACGGCACCAGCGGCAACAACTGCAGCATCTCGTCGGGCTCTTCGCGGGCCGCCGTGATCCCGGCCTTGAGGGCGGCGCGGGCCTCGCGCAGGTCGGTGTGGACGTGCTCGGGATCGATGGTGATGTCGGCGAGCTTGACCGCATTGGCCCGGGTGTCGCCGAACTGGCGGTCGGCCTGCGGCACGTTGAGGGTCACCAGGCCGTCCTCGGCGCGGCGCCGGCCCAGGTGCTGGGACAGCTTCGCCGTAAAACCGGCGACCAGCGAATAGCTGTTGCCGCCAAGGGCTTCGGCGCGCGCGTCCCACTCGTCGGTCGGGATGAACACACTCAGCACCGGCACCTGCACCAGGTGGTCCGGGCCGGTCGGTTTGGCGCGGACGGCGCCGGACCGGGAGATGTCGTTGCGGTGGCTGTAGGCCAGTTTGGCGGTGGCGACCAGGGTGCGGCCCAGTTCGGGCAGCCCACGGGCGGTCACCCGCAGATCCTCCAGGATCGCCTGCCTGCGGCTGCGGGCCCTCGGCGGCCCGAAACCGTGATCCACCCGCGCCCCCTGCGCCGCCTCCAGCAGCGTCAGCACGCCGCCGCTGCCGTCACCGACGCAGTGCGACACCGTCAGCGACACCGCGGTCGACCCGTCGGTCATCGGCAGCACGCCCATATGCCAGGACGGACCACGCTCCGGGTCGATGGGCATCGCGGTGCGCTCGTCGACCCACGCGCCGAGTTCGGTGCGGGGCCGCGGTTCGGCGATGTCCAGCTCGTGCTGCGGTCCGGGGACCGTCACCCAGCGGTGCCGCCCGAACGGCAACGGGGACGGCTCGATGAGCCGGCCCATCAACCCGTAGCCGACGTTGTCGAAGAACTTGCGCAGCCCGTCGTAATCCACCGGGTGTTCGTAGATCCAGTTCGCCTGCGCGATGGCTTCCGCACCGGTGCCCCGCAGGGCCAGGAACATCACCTGGTCGGTGAACGTCAGCACATTGTCCGATCTGGCGGCGTCCGGGCTGGTGGACTCCGGCTTCGTGGTGGCACGCGTCATCGCACCGTCACCTCCCATGCGAAATACGGTCAGGCGGTCTTGAGATCGAGATCGGTCTCGGCTGCGCCGAAGGACTCCACCGGGACCTGACCGTCGATCACCCGAAGGTAGACCTCACGCATCGCCTCCACATACCGCAGCACCGACTCGCGGGCGATCGAGTTGTTCGGGAAGGCGACGGTCACCGTCGTCTCCTTCTCTGCCCGGTTCACCCACATGCCCACCTGGTAGGCCGACCGCGGGTCGCTGTAGATCCGGCCGCCCAGGCTCTGGAAGTGCTCGATGACACCGGGAAGCAGCATGCCGACGTCGATGAACGACAGCATCGGCACGCCGGGATCCGGCGCGCGCACGCCCTCGACCCCTTCGTCGGCGGCCAGTTCCAGCACCCGCTCGAACGGGACGTGTGCCAGCTCCATGCCACCGTCGAAGGACGCCTGCGCGGCCAGCGCGGTATCGGCGAACGAGCTGACGTCCACCGGGACGGCGATCGGCACCAGACCGGTGAACCAGCCCGTGGTCATGAAGTCGGCCTGGGTGCGCCGGGTGGTGGTCGGGGTGATCACCGAATAGGTGTCCTGCCCCGTCAGCGCCGCGTGCGCCAGCGCTCCGCAGGCGAACACCCCGCCGCTGAACCGTGCGCCCGCCGCCGTGCACGCGGCTTCGAACTTGTCGGTCTGGGATTCGTCGAGCAGCTGCATGGTGATGACGTCACCGGAATGCGGCTGGGACGGATCCCCCAGCGGCAGGGAGAAGCCGGGCAGCGTGCCGCCGTTGAGCTCCAGGAAGTCGATCCACCCGCGCACCTCGTCGGACGCGGTGGTGAGCCCGGCGGTGTAGGCGCGCTGCGCGATGCAGTATTCGGCGTAGCTGCCCGCCTCGGGCAGCTGAAGCGGCGCCTCACCGCGGACCAGCGCGTCGTACATCATGTGGATCTCGACGAACGCCAGGCCGATGAACATCGCGTCGGTGTGCACATGGTCGACGCTCAGGTAGATGGTGAAGTGGTCGGCACGCTGGATGACACCGAAGTGGAAGCAGTCCCACTGCCACGGGTCCGGGGTGGACATCACGTGCTCACGCCACTGCGCGGCCGTCATCTCACCGTGCTCGGTGGCGACGAACTTGATATCGCGCGGGTTGGTCACCGTGTGCCGGACGATCTCGCCCGAATCACCGTCTCCGGCGAACTCGAACCAGCTGTGGAACGTGTCGTGCCGGCGCAGATAGGCGTTGATCACGTGCGTCATGGCCCGCACATCGCACTGCCCGGGGACGTCCCAGCCCGGGATGATCAGCCGGGCCATGTCGGTGCCCTCCGCCAGATGCTTGCGGTAGGCGAGCAGATGCTGCTCCTGCTGATAGCTGGTCGGTACATCGCTGACCGGCGCTTCCCGCACCTTCGCCAGCGAAGCGCGGGACGGATGCCACGAGATCACGACACCTGGTTCACCGATCCACTCCTGGATCGGCTTCATCGCAACCACTTATTGGTCTCCTACCTGGACGACGCCGACGGACGGGGTGCGCATCGATGCGCTCTCCGTCCTCACGACGGGACCGATACGGACGAGCCGGGCGCCAGAGCGTCGACGAGACGCTCGGTCAGCGCCCGAACGGTGCTGATATCTGCTGAACCAATACGAATACCGGTTTCGGCTTCGATTCGGGTTCGTACCTCGAGAGTCCCCAGCGAATCGAGACCATATTCGGCCAACGGCCGGTCGGGGTCGACCGCACGCCGCAGGATCAAGCTGACCTGTTCGGCCACCATCTTGCGGGTCCGGGCCGGCCATTCCTCGCGCGGTAGGTCGTGCAGTTCGGCCAGGAACGCGCTGCCGGACCCGCCGACCCGCGGGCCGGTGGACCGGAACGCCTCGGCGAATCGGGTGTTCTGGGCAAATGCGGTGATCCACGATGTTCCCGCCAGTGAAGCGTAACCGGTGTAGGCGCGGTCGTGCCGGAGCAGCATGTCGAACGCGTAGGCGCCCTCCTCCGGGTCGATCGCGGCCTCCCCGCTGTCGGTGGCCAGGCCGGTGCCCGCGCCGATCTCCGACCACGGCCCCCAGGCGATGGCGGTTGCCGGCAGGCCGTTGGTGCGCCGCCAGTGGGTGAACGCGTCCAACCAGCTGTTGGCCGCCGCATACGCACCCTGGCCGGGCGAACCGACCAGCGCCGCGGCCGAGGAGAACACGCAGAACCAGTCCAGCGACTGCTTCGCCGTCGCCGTGTGCAGGTTCCATGCGCCGTAAACCTTGGGCGCCCAGTCCTTTTCGACCAGCTCGTCGGAGATGTTGACCAGTGCCGCGTCCTCGACCACCGCCGCGCCGTGCAGCACACCGCGCAGCGGCAGGCCGGTGGCACACGCCGCCACCACCAACCGCTCGGCGGTCTCCGGCTCGGCGATGTCACCGAGGGACACCTCGACCTCGGTGCCGCCCCGGCGGATCCGCTCGATGACCTCCTGCGCATACGGCGACGGCGCGGACCGGCTGTTGAGCACGATCCTGCCCGCACCCGCGACGCCCAGCTTCTCTGCCAGGAACAGGCCCAGCCCGCCCAGGCCGCCGGTGATGACGTAGGCCGAATCCGGCCGGCCCACCCGTACTTCCTGGGCCGGCACCACCGCGTTGATCTGCCCGCCGTGCGGGATATCGAGCACCAGCTTGCCGGTGTGCTCGGCGGCTCCCATCACCCGGATGGCGGTGGCGCCGTCCTGCAGCGGGTAGTGCGTGGTCTCCGGCAGCGGCAGCACACCGTCGGCGATCTGCTGGTAGCAGACCTCCAGCACGCGGTGCACGGTGTCCGGATTGGTCAGCGACAGCAACGCCAGGTCGACGGCGTAGAAGGACAGGTTGCGCCGGAACGGGAACAGCCCGATCCGGGTGTCGCCGTAGATGTCGCGCTTGCCGATCTCGACGAAGCGGCCCCCGAAGGACAGCAGTTCCAAACCGGCCCGCTGTGCGGCACCGGTCAGCGAGTTGAGCACGATATCGACGCCGTAGCCGTCGGTGTCGTGCCGGATCCGCTCGGCGAACTCGGTGCTGCGGGAGTCGTAGACATGCTCGATTCCCATGCCGCGCAACAGCTCTCGCCGCGCCTCACTGCCTGCGGTGGCGAAGATCTCGGCGCCGGCCGCCCGCGCGATGGCGATGGCGGCTTGACCGACACCACCGGTGCCGGAGTGGATCAGCACCTTGTCCCCCGCCGAGATGCGGGCCAGGTCGTGCAGCCCGTACCAGGCGGTGGCGTGCGCACTGGGCACCGCCGCGGCCCGGTTGGTGGGCAGCCCCGGCGGCAGTGTGACGGCCAGGTTGGCATCGCAGGTGACGAACGTCGCCCAGGTCCCGTCGGCGGACACGCCACCGACCCGGTCGCCGACCTTGTGGCCCACCACGCCGGGTCCGACCGCGGTCACGACGCCGGCGAAGTCACCGCCCAGCTTGGGCTGGCGGCCCTCGAAGCTCGGGTACCGGCCGAACGCGATGAGCACATCGGCGAAGTTGAGGTTGGACGCGGTCACCGCGACCTCGATCTGGCCGGGGCCGGGCGCCACCCGCTCGAAGGCGGCCAGTTCCAGGGTCTCGATATCCCCTGGGGTCCGGATCTGCAGGCGCAGCCCGTCACGGGCCGGATTGACCACGGTGGTGCGGCGTTCCTCGGGCCGCAGCGGGCCGGGCACCAGCCGTGCCGAGTACCACTTGCCGCCGCGCCAGGCCGACTCGTCCTCGTCGGAGCCGGACACCAGCTGTGCGGCGACGTGTGCGGCGTCGGTGTAGTCGTCGACGTCGATCTGGGTGGGCCGCAGCTGCGGGTGCTCGGTGCTGATGACCCGCACCAGGCCGCGCAGGCCGGCCTCGTCGAGGTTGGCGACATCGTCGGCCAGCACCGTCTGGGCGTTGCGGGTCACCACGTGCAACCGCGGCGCCTGGCCGGCCACCTCGGGCAGCTCCCGGGCGATGTGCACCAGGTGGCGGACGTTGTCGCCGCCGCGCACACCGGACAATTCGTCGGTGTCGCCGCGGCGCGGCGGCGTCACCACCAGTACGTCACCGAACGCGTGCGAGTCCAGCAGCTCCCGCAGCCGCATCGCCTGCGCGTCGTGATCGGAGTGCTGCGGCCACACCATGCTCGTCACGTCGACCCCGTGCCCCTTGAGCGCGTCGGCCAGCTTGGTGGCCAGCAGGTCGGTGGCATCGGAGGTGCTGATCAACAGCCAGCTGCCGGGATTGGCGTAGTCGACCTCGGGCAGGTCCCGCTCGCTCCATTCGATGGTGAGCAGCCGGTCGTTGAAGCTGCGCTCCAACGCACCGGTGTCCGACACGCCGGTGCCCAGCCGCAGGCCGGTCACCGACAACGCCACGTTGCCGTCCTCGTCGAGCAGTTCCAGGTCCACCTCGACGCCGGAGGCCGTCACGCTGGTCAGCGTGGCGTGGCAGTACCGGACGTTGCGGGTCGAGCCGTGGGTCCGCAGCTTGCGTACGCCCAGCGGCAGCAGCAGCGCACCGGTGATGTCCCCGAAGATCGCCGGGTGTGCGCCGACGGCCTGGAAGGCGGCGTCCAGCAGCGCCGGGTGCACGCCGTAGGCGGCCTGCTGCGACCGGATCGAGCCGGGCAGCGTGACCTCGGCGAGCACCGTGTCCTGTGGGCCGTCCTCGCCGGTGTTGACGTAGGCCGCCACCAGGCCGGCGAACGCCGGGCCGTATTGGATGCCGCGCTGGCCGTACCAGGACCGCAGCTCGGCACCGTCGAGACGGGTCGGATGGGCGGCCAGCACCGCGTCGATATCGCGCGCCTCGGGCGCCTGGCCGTCACCGACGCGAAGCACGGCGTCGGCCCGCTGGATCTGCTCACCCTGCTGGTAGGTCTCCACCAGGAAGCTCGCCCGACCGGGCGCGGCCACGGTGGACTCCGCGGACACCACGGTGCTGTCCTCCAGCAGCAGCATCTCGTCGAAGCTGATGTCGTGCACTTCGGCGGCGTCGCCGAGCACGGTCTTGGCCGCCGCCAGCGCCATCTCGCAGTACGCGGCGCCGGGCAGCGCGGCCACGCCGTGCACCTGGTGGTCTCCCAGCCATGGTTGGGTGCCGGTGCCGACGTCGGACTGCCAGGCATGCCGCTCCGGCTCCTCGGGCAGCCGCACGTGCGCGCCGAGCAGCGGGTGCACGGCCAGGGTGGCCCCGCCGGGGGGTAGTTCGTTGGGATCGCGGACCAGCATCAACGGGCGCCGCGTCCAGGTCGGCAGCGGCGCGTCGACCAGCCGACCGCTCGGGTACAGCACCGAGAAGTCCACCTTGGCGCCGGCATTGTGTAGATCGGCCACCACCGACAGCAGCCCGTGCGGCAGGGCCTGTTCGCGGCGCACGCTGGCCAGCGCGGCGTAGCTGATGTCCAGCGAGCGGGCCGTCTGGTCCACCGCGTGCGTCAGCAGCGGATGCGGGGACAGCTCGTTGAACACCCGGTGGCCGTCCTCCAGGGCGGCCTGCACCGCGGCCGCGAACCGCACGGTGTGGCGCAGGTTGTCCACCCAGTAGTCGGCGTCCCAGTCGACCAGGTCGCGCGGGTCGTACATGGTGGCCGAGTAGTACGGGACGCTCGGGTCGCCCGGGTCGAGGTCGGCCAGCGCGTCGGCGAGGTCGTCCAGGATCGGATCGACCTGCGGGGTGTGCGAGGCGACGTCCACGGCGATCTCGCGCGCCATGATCTCGCGGCGCTCCCACTCGGCGATGAGCTCGCGCACCGACTCCTTGGTCCCGCCGACCACGGTCGAGGTCGGCGAGGCCACGACGGCCAGCACCACGTCGTTGACGCCACGGGCCTGCAGTTCGGACAGCACCTGCTTGGCCGGCAGCTCGACGGTGGCCATCGCGCCGGTCCCGGCGACCCGGCTCATCAGCTGGGAGCGCCGGCAGATCACCTTGACGGCGTCCTCGAGGGTGAGCACGTCGGCGGCCACCGCGGCGGCCACCTCACCCATCGAGTGCCCGATCACCGCGCCGGGAACCACCCCGTAGGACTTCAGCGTGGCCACCAGCGCCGCCTGCACCGCGAAGACGGTGGGCTGCACCCTGCCGATCCCGGTGACGGTCTCGGGTGCGGTCAGCGCCTCGGTCACCGAGAACCCGGACTCCGCGGCGATCAGCGGCTCCAGCTCGGCGATGGTCGCGGCGAACACCGGCTCCGCGGCCAGCAGCCCGGTGCCCATGCCGGCCCACTGCGAGCCCTGCCCGGAGAACACCCACACCGGGCCGCGGTCGTCGGCGGCCACGGCGGGCTGGTAGGGCTCACCGCCGTCGGCCACCCCGCGCAGCGCGGCGATCAGGCTGTCGACGGAATCGGCGATCACGGTGGTGCGGACCGGCCGGTGCGAGCGCCGGCGGGCCAGCGTGTAGGCCAGGTCGGGCAGCTCCACGTCGGGATGTGCGGCGACCCAGTCGGCCAGGCGGCCCGCGCTGCGGCGCAGCTCGTCGGCCGAGGTGGACGACACCGCGAACAGCAGCGGCCCGTGGCCATCATCACCGGCGGGTGCGGCGTCGACCGGCGGAGCCTGCTCCAGGACGGCGTGCGCGTTGGAACCGGAGATGCCGTATGCCGACACCGCCGCGCGCCGCGGCCTGTCGCCGGCCCCATTGCTCTTGTCCGGGAAGGGCGTGGCCTCGGTGGGCACGAAGAATTCGGTACCGAGGCGCTCCATTTCCTCGGGCAGCTTGGTGAAGTGCAGGTTGGGCGGGATCACCCCGTGCTGCAGCGCGAGCACGCTCTTGATGACGCCGACCACGCCGGATGCCGATTGGCTGTGGCCGAAGTTCGTCTTCGACGATCCGATCACCATGGGGCCGGTGCCGCCGTAGACGTCGGCGAGGCTCTTGAATTCGATCGGGTCGCCCACCGGCGTGCCGGTGCCGTGTGCCTCGACGAAGCCGACGGAGCCCGGATCGATGGCACCGGACTCCAGCGCCGCCCGGTACACGGCGGTCTGGGACTCGTTCGACGGGGTGAGGATGTTGACCGTGTGGCCGTCCTGGTTGGCGGCCGTGCCCCGGACGACGGCGAGGATGCGGTCACCGTCGCGTTCGGCGTCGGCCAGCCGCTTGAGCAGCAGTACCGCGCTGGCCTCGGAGAAGACGAAACCGTCGGCGTTCACGTCGAAGGCGCGGCACCGGCCGGTTCCGGAGAGCATGCCCTGCGCCGACGCCGAGGCGTACTTGCGCGGGTCCAGGATGATGTGGGCGCCGCCGGCGAGTACCAGATCGCTCTCGCCGTAGTGCAGGCTGCGGGTGGCCATGTGCAGCGCGAGCAGGCCCGAGGAGCATGCCGAGTCGACGGTGAATGCCGGGCCGCGCAGGCCCAGGTGGAAGGCGATGCGGCCGGAAGCCATGCTGTAGTTGTTGTGGGTGAAGCCGTATGGACCCTCGATGGCGTGCGCGTCGGCCGCGATCAATTGGTAGTCGTTGGTCGTCAGGCCCATGAACACGCCGGTCAGTGATCCGTCCAGGCTGGCCGGGTCGATACCCGCGTGCTCGACGGCCTCCCAAGCGGTTTCCAGCAGCAGCCGGTGCTGCGGGTCGGCGGCCGTGGCCTCGCGATCGCCGATGCCGAAGAAGTCGGCGTCGAACCCGGCGACATCGTCCAGGAAGGCGCCCCACTTGGACACGGAGCGACCCGGCACGCCGATCTCGGGGTCGTAGTGCTCCTCGGCATCCCAGCGCTCCAGCGGAACGGTGGTGACGTAGTCGTCGCCACGCAGCATCGCTTGCCACATTTGCTCAGGTGAGTCGATTCCGCCCGGCAATCGCACCGCCATCCCGATGACGGCGACTGCTGTCACAGGTGCCTCAACCACGTAGTTCCAACCTCTTTCGGACGGGTAACTCAAAGACGAGCGAGTGACAGGTACGGCTCTCGGATCCACGGTTGCCTCATGTGCGCCGCACTGCGCTGCCCAGATCCTTTCCCCGCCCCAGTGCCGAGACTCGTCGGTGAGTCGGTAGCGTAGTCGTCTGCGTTGACGATGGCGTTAAAAACCGAGCAAATCCTCAAAGGACTTTACAGTTTCAAAGGCCGCGACGCGCAGGCTACACGAGCAATATCAAGATCGCCTAGCTACTTGCGGATATGCCCGCAACCTGCGGATAGGCCAATAAATTGACTAACAGGTAAATATGGCGCATCTCACTCGTATCGGCCGATCATTAGCCATGACACATTTCAGCTAATAAGTCCAGCTAATGTTAGCGGGTTGCTGAAGCGTTCCGTCAACCCACTTCGGGGAGCCGGGCACGATGCCTGACACGCTGGTGCTGACCGCCGCTAGCAGCAGAAACAGGAGTAACATGGGCCCCAGCAATACGTTTCCGTGCGCCTGGCAATCCACGTCGCGACAAGCCGGACATCGACTGATGGCAACGCCACCGTAGGTAACGACGACAGCCCCCGCAAGACGGCCAGGAAAGCGGGCTCGATGACGCAGTGACATGTGTCACGACCGCCCGGCGGACCCCCGCCGGGAAGGCTTCGCGCGGGGGCGCAGCAATATCCGCCCAAGTCCTTACCGACGAGTTAGTTGACACTCCAAGCAAAACTTCGGAGCCCGTTGCACGGCCTCTAACCGGCCGCCGGGGAGGGGTAGGAGAAAGGCGCGCCGAACTGCGAAATCCCGGCGAAACCGCGATTCCGGGCCCGTCCGGCGGCATGCCGGATCAGCGCCGCGGTCGCGACGAATCCTGCCTGGTCAGGCACCAGCATCGGGGTCAACAACCGGTTGTGCACGTACCCGAACGCCAGGCCGGCGGCCGGATCTGCCCAGCCCAGCGAGCCGCCGAGGCCCACGTGGCCGAAGCCCGGCAGCACGCCGGGAAGAGGCAGGCCGTGGTAGCCGAGGTGGAACGACATCGGCATCAGCATGGACCCGTCGGGATGCCAGCTCGGCCGAGCGGTCAGCCCGTCCACCAGCGCCGGGGACAGGAAGCGGGTGCCGTCGAGCTCGCCGCCGTTGGCGATGGCCCCGTACAGGCGGGCCAGGGCACGCGCCGTCACCACGCCGTTCGCCGAGGCCATCTCGCTGTCCAGCAGCGGCATGTCGCCCTGCACCATCGAGCGCATCCCCGGGAAGTACATGGCGCCGAAACCGCCCGAGAACGGCAGGGCGGCCAACTGCGGCGCGATGACGTCGAAGACCGGGTTCTTCCACGCGCCCTGCGGCCCGATGATCCGCGCCGGCTGTGTCGGCGCCGAACCGGGCGGGCGGCCCAGGTGCAGCCCGTCGACGCCGAGCGGGGCGGCCAGCTCGGACCGGAACAGGTCCCGCATCCCGCAGCCGGTGACCGCGCGCGCCAGCCCCGCCAGCAGCCAGCCGTACGTGAGCGCATGGTAGGCCGGCCGGCCGCGGAACAGGCCCGGCCGGGCCGCGGCGACCCGGTGCTCCATGAGTTCGTGGTCGAGCAGCTCGGCCGTGGTGACCGCGCCCAACTGGGACAGCCCGGCACGATGCCGCATGGCGTCACGGACGGTGATGTCCGCCTTGCCGTTGGCGCCGAACTCCGGCCAATACTGCGCAACCGGCGCCTCGTAGTCGATCAGCCCACGATCGGCGAGGCGGTGGATGACGGTGGAGGCCAGGCCCTTGGTCGCCGAGAACACCATGGCCCCGGTGTCGGCCGTCCACGGCCGGGTACCGCGCCGGTCCGACCATCCGGTCCACACGTCGACGACCGGTACGCCGTCCAGGTAGACCGCCAAGGCCCCGCCGCCCAACCGGGGGTGGCGGAACAGCTGGGCGAAAGCCCCCACAACACGGCCGAAGCTCGGGTCGGCCGCCCCGTGCACGCCGTGCGGCAGCTCCGCGCGATCGTCGTCATAGGGCCGCGCCGCGCTGCGCCCGCCCTCCATTGCGTGGGTCACGATGACAACAATTTACTCCGTCGTATAGCTAACTATCGAGCAGCGTTACCTATCTGTAAGCCTGGTGTGGGCTCGACCCGGTTGCCGCGGCGAACGTCCCGCAGCATCGCCTCGAGTCGGTTGCCGGCACGCCCCGCGGCAAATCGCGGTCAGCTTCGGGGCCGGTCGGCGGCGGCCAGAATCTCCTGTGCTGCCAGCGCCGGCGTCAGCTCACCGTCACGCACCCGGCGCTCCACGTCGGCCCGCAACGCGCGCACCGCCGGATGCGACAACACCCGGTCCAGGACGGTGTCACGCACCATCGCCCAGGTCCACTCCACCTGCTGCGCCCTCCGCCGCCGGTCGAACTCCCCCGCGCCGCGCAACACGTCGCCGTGGCGCTCGATGGTCTCCCACAACTGGGCGAGGCCGTCGCCGGTCAGTGCGCTCATGGTGAGAACCGGTGGCCGCCACAGTGTTTCGCGCGGATAGATCAGGCGCAGCGCCGCCGCCAGTTCCCGGGCCGCAGCCTTCGCCTCGACGGCGTGCTCACCGTCGGCCTTGTTCACCACCACCACGTCGGCGAGCTCCAGCACACCCTTCTTGATGCCCTGCAGTTGGTCACCGGTGCGCGCCAGGGTCAGGAAGACGAACGTGTCGACCATCGCGGCGACCGTCACCTCCGACTGCCCGACGCCGACGGTCTCGACCAGGATGACGTCGAAGCCCGCCGCCTCCAACAGCACGATGGTCTCCCGGGTGGCCCGGGCCACCCCACCGAGGGTGCCCGAGGTCGGCGACGGCCGGATATAGGCGTCCGGGTGCACGGCCAGCTTGGCCATCCGGGTCTTGTCGCCCAGGATCGACCCGCCGGTGCGGGTCGACGAAGGGTCCACCGCCAGCACCGCCACCCGGTGGCCGTGCTCGATCAGGTACATGCCCAGCGCCTCGATGGTGGTGGACTTCCCCACCCCGGGCACACCGGTGATCCCCACGTGCAAGGCCGTGCCGGCGTGCGGCATCAGTTGCAGCAACAACTGCTGGGCGCGCTCGCGGTGGTCGGCCCTGGTCGACTCGACCAGCGTGATCGCCCGCGCCAGCGCGGCACGCTCGCCGTTGCGGATCGCCGCGGCGAGGTCTCCTGTGTCGGCTGCCACTAGCTCAGCTGGTAACCCAACCGCTCGGCCAGCTTGCCGAGCAGGCCGACCGCGGCGTCGGCGATGACGGTGCCCGGCGGGAAGATCGCCGTCGCACCCGCCGCGTACAGCTCGTCGAAGTCGCCCGGCGGGATGACGCCGCCCACCACGATCATGATGTCGGGGCGTCCGACGGCGGCCAGTGCGTCGCGCAGGGCGGGCACCAGCGTCAGGTGGCCGGCCGCCAGCGAGGAGACCCCGACGACGTGGACGTCGTTGTCGGCGGCCTGCTGGGCTACCTCCTCCGGGGTGGAGAACAGCGAGCCGACGTCGACGTCGAAACCGATGTCGGCGAAGGCGGTGGCGATCACCTTCTGGCCGCGGTCGTGGCCGTCCTGGCCCATCTTGGCCACCAGGATGCGTGGCCGGCGCCCGTCGGCCTCGGCGAACTTCTCGACCAATTCCGTTGCGGTGGTCACGTTTCGGCTGCCCCCCACCTCGTCCCGATAGACACCGGAGATGGTCCGGATCTCGGCCTGGTGCCGGCCGTACACCTTTTCCAGCGCGTCGGAGATCTCGCCGACGGTGGCGTGCGCCCGGGCCGCATTGATGGCCAGCGCCAACAGGTTGTTACCCAGCCCGTCCTCCCCCGCCGGCCCGGAAGCCGCCGCCGCGCGGGTCAACTCGGCCAGCGCGGATTGTGTCCCGCGCTCATCTCTTTCCGCGCGGAGTTGCTCCAATTTGGCCAGCTGCTCGGCGCGCACCCGGCTGTTCTCGACCTTGAGGACCTCGATCTCCTGGTCCTCGTCGACCTGGTATTTGTTCACGCCGATCACCGGCTGGGCGCCGGAGTCGATGCGCGCCTGGGTGCGCGCGGCGGCCTCCTCGATGCGCAGCTTGGGGATGCCCTCACCGATCGCCTGCGCCATGCCGCCGTGCTCGGCGACCTCGGCGATATGAGCGCGCGCCTTCTCGGCGAGCTGGTGGGTGAGCCACTCCACGTAATACGAGCCGCCCCACGGGTCGATGGGCCGGGTGGTCCCGGACTCCTGCTGCAGCACCAGCTGGGTGTTGCGGGCGATGCGGGCGGAGAAGTCGGTGGGCAGCGCCAGCGCCTCGTCGAGGGCGTTGGTGTGCAGCGACTGGGTGTGTCCCTGGGTGGCCGCCATCGCCTCGATACAGGTGCGGGCGACATTGTTGAACGGGTCCTGAGCGGTCAGCGACCAGCCCGAGGTCTGCGAATGGGTGCGCAGCGAAAGGGATTTCGAGCTCTTCGGGTCGAACTGGGACACCAGCTCGCTCCACAGCAGCCGGCCCGCGCGCAGCTTGGCCACCTCCATGAAGAAGTTCATCCCGATACCCCAGAAGAACGACAGCCGCGGCGCGAACTTGTCGATGTCCAGCCCGGCGTCCAGGCCCGCCTTGATGTACTCCACCCCGTCGGCCAGCGTGTAGGCCAGCTCCAGATCGGCCGTCGCCCCGGCCTCCTGGATGTGGTAGCCGGAGATGGAGATGCTGTTGAACTTGGGCATCTTGGCACTGGTGTAGCCGAAGATGTCGGAGATGATCCGCATGGAGGGCTTCGGCGGATAGATGTAGGTGTTGCGGACCATGAACTCTTTGAGGATGTCGTTCTGGATGGTCCCGGCCAGCTTCTCCGGCGGCACCCCCTGCTCCTCGGCGGCCACCACGTACAGCGCCAGGATCGGCAGCACCGCGCCGTTCATCGTCATCGACACCGACACCGATCCCAGGTCGATCCCGTCGAACAGCTGGCGCATGTCCAGGATCGAGTCGATCGCCACACCGGCCATGCCGACGTCGCCGGCGACGCGCGGGTGGTCGGAGTCGTAGCCGCGGTGGGTGGCCAGGTCGAAGGCCACCGACAGGCCCTTCTGGCCGGCGGCCAGGTTGCGGCGGTAGAACGCGTTGGATTCCGCGGCGGTGGAGAAGCCGGCGTACTGCCGGATGGTCCAGGGCTGGTTGACGTACATCGTCGGGTACGGACCGCGGATGAACGGCGGCTCACCGGGAAAGCTGTGCAGCGGGTAGCCGGCCGCGGCGGCCTCGTCGCGGTCGGCGGCGGTGTACACCGGTTTGACCTCGATGCCCTCCGGGGTCACCCAGTCCAGCTGGTCGGGGGTGTAGCCGTGCGCGGCCGCGGCGTTCGCGGTGAGCTCGGCGACGTCCCCGGCGGTCGGCGCGGCCGGGGTGCGCTCACCGTCGAGCGGGACATCGGCGAAACTCGGGATGCCGGTTACGGCCGGAGCCGCCCCGGCGGCGATATGTGATGCAGTCATGGCTAGGCCCCCAATCGGGTGAGTAGGGTCGAAAGCGCTTGCACCGCATCGATCTTCGCGGTCAGGTAATCGTCCGGCTTGTGCTCGGCGTCGGCCACGGCCTTGTCCGGTCCGGCCAGGTAGATCTGGGTCAGGCCGGCGGCCCGGCCGGCCGCCACCACGTCGGAGGCTTCCGTGGCGTACCGGGCGTCGGTGCCGCAGACCACCGCGACGGTCAGTCCGTCGGCGGCCGCCGCAACGCCGGCCGCATCGACCGTGCCGGGGTTGACCGCCTCGATGCCACCGGAAGCGAGCAGGTTCGACGCGAACGTCGTGCGGATGTTGTGCTCGGCCAGTGGTCCCAGCGGGAGCAGCAGCACCTTCGGGCGGGTGCCGTGCGCGCTCAGGTAGGCGTCGGAGCGGTCCCGCAGCGCTTCGAAACCGGCACCGTAGCGCAGTACCCGCGGTTCCGGATCGACTGCCGGAAGCGGCTTCTCGGCCAGGTTGGGGAACTCGTTGACCCCGGTGAGCGCCTTGCGACGGTGCGCGATGTCCGCCGTGCGACGGTCCCGGATCTCGGCGATCTGCGCGGTCAGGTAGCCCTGGGCGGCGCCGAAACCGCCGCGGCGCTCGAGGTCCTGGACGTGCGCCCAGGCCTGCTCGGCCAGGCCGGCGGTGAGGTCCTCGACAAACCAGGAGCCGCCCGCCGGATCCAGCACGCGGCCCAGGTGCGACTCCTCCAACAGCAACAACTGGGTGTTGCGCGCCATGCGGCGCGAGAAGCTGGCCGCGGTACCGGGCAGGCCGCCCGGGATGGCCGAGTCGAACGGCTGCACCAACACGGTGTCGGCGCCGCCGACACCGGCGGCGAAAGCGGCGACCGTGGTGCGCAGCATGTTCGTCCACGGGTCGCGCTGGCTCATCATGGGCGCCGACGTGACGGCGTGGACGGTCGCGGCGCCCTCGGCGTCGGCACCGACGACCTCGGCCACCCGCGCCCAAAGTGTGCGCGCCGCACGCAGTTTGGCGATCGTGAGGAACTGGTCGTCGTCGGCGGCGAACCGGAAGCTGATCTGCGCCAGAGCCTCGGCCACCGGCAGCCCGGCCTCGGTGAGGATGCGCAGATAGGCCACCCCGGCCGCGACGGCACCGGCCAGCTCCCACGAGGCGCTGGCGCCCAGATTGTGCAATGCGGGGCCGTCCACCGTGACGGCCCGCACCCCACCGCGGTATGCGACGGCCTTGCCCGCCACCGCGATCACCTCGTCGAGGGTCGCGGTCGCGGCACCGCCGAGGGCCGCGGTCAACGGATCGGCGCCCAGGTCCACCGACAGCCGGGCGCGCTGCTCGTCGTCGAACCCACCGAGCAGGGCCAACACCGCGTCGGCGGCGGCGGCGTAGTCGGCACCGGCGTCCAGGATCACCGGCACCAGCTCCAGGAACACCCCTTCCAGCAGCCGGTCCAGTTCCGCGGGCGCCACCCCGCGCAGCTGCAGCGCGCTCACCCCGTCGGTGAGGGCGCCGAGCACGGTGGCATTGCCCTCGGTGACGGCGGTCTGGCCGGGCAGCGGGAACACCTCGGCGACCTTCCAGCCGGCGTGCACGTCACGCAGCGCGTCGGCACCGCGGGTGTACGGCCACTGTCCCGGCAACGGCGCCTCGGGACGTCCGTCCAGGGCGGTGTACAGCGGCCGCACCGGGAAGCCTTCGTAGGTGGGTGAGTCGAGCAGACGTTCGGGCTCGGCGGGCAGTTCCGCCGGGTCGCGGCGGCTGCTCTTGGCCAGCACACCGGCCACACCGGACCGCCAGCGCGCGCGATCCGATTCAATGACGCTCGAGGACACTCGCGGCTCCTGGGTTGTCGCGGCTTGGGATCAAGCCCTGTCTGACCTAGTTAGACTAGCCAGGTGTGATTGGGGCCTTCTCACCTGAGGCTAAATGATCGGTATCACGCCAACGCGGGGCGGGCAAAGGCTACTGATCAGTAGCGTGACCGGCGTCTCCTTCGGCTGCCCCGTAGTCTTGGCAGACGTGAACGCCGCCGCCAGCACGTTGCGCACGGTCTGGGCCGCAGTGACATCGACGGCGGCCCAACTACCCCGCCGCCGGGTGCTGGCCCTTTCGGCGGCCGCTGTGATTCTCGTCGCACTGGCATTGTGGGTGCCGTTGCCGAGCGCGGTGCAGCTGCGCGACTGGGCCACCTCGGTGGGTCCGTGGTTTCCGTTGGCGTTCTTCGCGGCTCATGTGGTGGTGACGGTGTTCCCGTTCCCCAGGACCGCCTTCACCCTGGCCGCCGGCCTGTTGTTCGGCCCATGGCTCGGTGTGTCCATCGCCGTGGTCGCCAGCACCCTGAGCGCCGTGCTGGCGCTGGTGCTGGTGCGGGCGGCGGGCTGGCAACTGAGCAAGCTGGTCCGGCATCCGCGGGTGGATTCGTTGGATGCCCGGCTGCGTGAGCGCGGCTGGGTATCGGTGCTGTCCATGCGGATGATCCCGGCCGTGCCGTTCTCGGTGCTCAACTACGCCGCGGGAGCGTCGGCGGTGCGGGTGCTGCCCTACACCGTGGCGACCGTCGTCGGGCTGGCTCCCGGCACCGCGGCCATCGTGATCCTCGGCGACGCCCTGACCGGCAATATCAGCCCGCTGCTGTTTCTGGTGTCACTGTGTACGGCCGGTCTCGGGATGGCCGGCCTGATCTACGAGATCCGGGCACACCGGCGCCACCACCGGGACCGGTCTGCGGACTGAGGCGGATCAGGCGGCCTGGTCGAACGCCACGACCGACAGCGGCGCGGCGGCCGCCTGCCGGCGCTCGGCGCGGTTGGACACCGCCCCGGCTCGCCTGGACACCGCGATGAAGGAACCCGAACGGACGACGCCCAGCGGTCCGGGGCCGGCGAAGCGGGCGATGCCCGAGGCCTGCATGACGAAATTCGCCTTGGCCTGGCGGTAGCCGATACGCACGCCCACGCCGGACACCACCAGCAGACCCCCCAGACCCGGCAGCGCGAGGGCGGCCAGCGCCGCGATGGACACCGGCACGAGCATCTTGCTGACCGCGCGTTCCAGAACCGACGCCGCCGACCCGGTCGAGCTCACGCCGTGCAGCGCCAGCGGCTCGGTGCTGGCCAGTTCCTGGCTGAGCCCGACCGACGCCGTACCCGCGAAGGCGGGCGGTGCCGCGACGGGCGCGGCCGGCGTCACGACGGCGGGGGTCGCGGGGACCGGCGCCAGCAGCACCGGCAGCAGGTCCATCGGGGTGGCGGCCGGCGCGGTCACCCGCAGGACGTCGGTGCTGCCGCCGACGGTGGCGGCGGGCGGCGTCGAGGTGGCCGGGAACCCCAGCAGCGTGGAGAGGTCACCGGGGATCTCGGTGATGGTGGTGACCGATTCGCCCACCGAGGTCAGCACGGACTGCACGGTGGCCAGCACGTCACCGACCGGGTTGGTCGACGTCGGCAGCGTCGACAGCAGGGTCGGTAGCGCGTCGATGGCGTTCCTGGCGGAGTTGGTGGCGGCGTTGATGGAACCCGACACCGAGGATGCCAGCTGGTTCACCGGCGGCGGTTTGAACGAGAACGGCGACGCCGGCTTGGGCTTCGGCGGTGCGGACGGCGCCGTGGTGGGCGGTGTGGAGGGCGCCGTGGAGGGCCCCGTGGACGGTGTGGTCGACGGATCCGTCGACGGTGCGCCGCCCGCGGTGGTGCTCTTCGGGTCGGTCGACGACGAGGTCTGCCCGCTGCCGGCGGCACCGTCGGTGGCCGTCTGCTGGGAGCGCGGCGGCGGGAAGATGGTCACCTTCGGCGTCTGGTGTGTGGTGCCGGACCCGCCGAACGACCCGGTGAAGTCCCGGATGGTGGTCCGCACCCGGTCCTGGATACCGGCGATGACCGCACCCGGCCGGAGGTTCTTGGTGGTCGTGTTCGACGGCGAGGTGGACGAAGCCGACGAACCGGTCGAGGTGTCGCCGCCGGTCCCGGTCTGCGAGGACGATCCGCCGCTGTCGCTGCCGGTGTCGGCCATGGCAACCGCCGCCGAACCGAGAATTCCGCCGCCCCCGAGGAACAGAGTCGCCGACACCGCGCACACGCTCATCGCACTGCGCATCCGCCTCATGGCATCGTTCCTCGCACCCCAGTTTCGCCGGTCACCACATACCGGCCGCATCTCACACACAACGAGCTCCGGCAATCATAAGATATGTCACCGCGGACAAATTATCGACGCGTTCAGCGAAATCCCGGCGAATCCACATCGACCGTCACCGGCTCGTGACCCCGCTACACGCGGTGCGCGCCACCCGGGTACGGGCCGCCGGGCAGCTGCTGGGTGGGCCCGTCGGCCGTCGGCGCCGGCGGGGTGGGCGGCAGGGACGCCGGAGCGCCCAATGGCGGGGCGGTCGAGCGCGCCTCGGCCTCGGCCCGCGCCACGGCCTGGGCGATGGCCGGATCGGTCTCGGTGGAGAACCAGTCCGCGACCTCATCGGCCTCGTCCTGGTCGGATTTCGACGGGCCGTCGTCCACCGGCGACGGGGTGTAGCGGAACACGCCGTCCTCGCCGGGCGCACCCAGCAGTTTGGTGAATCCCTGTAGCGCCGAACCGAAATCGCTGGGCACCAGCCACACCTTGTTGGCCTCCCCCTTGGCCATCTGCGGCAGCGTCTGCAGGTACTGGTAGGCCAGCATCTCCGGGGTCGGGCGGCCCTTCTTGATCGCCGCGAAGGTCTTCTCGATGGCCTTGGCCTGCCCTTGCGCCTGCAGGTAGGCGGCCGCGCGCTCACCCTGGGCGCGCAGCATCCGGGATTGCCGATCGGCCTCGGCGGCCAGGATCGCGGCCTGCTTGGCGCCTTCGGCCGCCAGGATCTGCGCCTGCTTCTGGCCCTCCGCGGCCTTGATGGCCGCTTCCCGGCTGCCCTCGGCGGTGAGGATCATGGCGCGCTTCTCACGATCGGCGCGCATCTGCTTTTCCATCGAGTCCTGGATGGACGGCGGCGGGTCGATGCTGCGCAGCTCCACCCGGGCCACCCGCAGCCCCCACCGGCCGGTCGCCTCGTCCAGCACCCCGCGCAGCTGCCCGTTGATCGAGTCGCGCGAGGTCAGGGTCTGTTCCAGCGTCATCCCGCCGACGACGTTGCGCAGTGTGGTGGTGGCCAGCTGCTCGACGCCGACGATGTAGTTGCTGATCTGGTAGACCGCGGCCTGGGGGTTGGTCACCTGGAAGTACACGACGGTGTCGATGTTGACCGTGAGGTTGTCCTCGGTGATCACCGGTTGCGGCGGAAAGGACACCACGCGCTCGCGCAGATCCACCCTGGCGCGGATCTTGTCGACGAACGGCAGCAGCAGGGTCAGCTGGCCCGACACCGTCTTGCTGTACCGGCCCAGTCGTTCGATGACCGCGGCCTCGGCCTGCGGTATCAGGGCCACCGACTTGGCCACCACGACGATGGCGAACAACACCAGAACGGCCAACAACACGAGGCCGGCGACAGCACCTTCCATGGCGGATTCCTTCCCCGGGATCAGATGGTCTTGTAGACGACCGCGGTGGCACCGTCGATACGGATGACGGTGACGTGGTCGCCGGGTTCGAAGACATCGTTGTCGTTGAGGGGCCGGGCCGTCCAGACCTCTCCGTCGAGCTTGACCTGTCCCTGGTGGCGCGCCACCGTGTCCAGCACCAGCGCGCTCTTACCCTCCAACGCCTTCGCCGGTTCGGGCAGCCCGGTACCGGCGGTGAACCGGCGCCGCAGCGCGGGCCGGACCAGCACCAGCAACAGCACCGACACGACGAGGAACACCGCACCGTCGGCCCAGATCGGCCAGTCGAAGAAAAAACTGGTCCCGGTGGCGGCCAGGGCGCCACCGCTGAGCATGAGCAGGAAGAAGTCCCCTGTCAGCGCTTCCGCACCGGCCAGCGCCAGCGCCGCGACCAGCCAGATCAAAGCGGGCATACAGGCAGCGTAGCCGTTTGCGACCTGTCCGCGGGCCATCAGGCCGGATGTCTCACCAGCAATTACACTGCGAGCATCATGTGGTGCCCCAGTGCTTCTCTGTCGGTGTGGGTCAACTCCTGGCTCGCGGGGGTGGCCGCGCCCGATGACGTGTTGGACGCGTTATCCCAATGGGCGCCAAAACATTCGGTGACCGCCTATGACTCGGTGGCGGCCGGCTGTACCGGGCTGCCCTGGCCGGACCTGTTCCATTCCGGCACCATGTCGCTGCTGCAGACCATGCGCACCGCGGCCGGCCCGCCGATGGGCGCCCCCGCACTGACACTGGTGCTGCCGGTGCCCGGCGATGTCCGCGGCCTGCCCGCGGGCACGCAGTTCCAGCGTGACGCCATCACGATCGGCGAGGCCATCATCATCGGCCAGGATCCGGCCGGCGCCGTCGGCCTGGTGCCCGAATTCGACTACGACGATCTCGACGACCCCGACTACGAGCCGGACCCGATTTCCCTTGCCTGGACCGTGTACTCGGTGCCGGCCCCGGGCATCGTGGAGCAGCTCGACCTCGGTGACGCCGAGTACACCCTGCGCTCCGCGGTGCGCTCGGCCGCCGACGCGCTCGGTGCGCTGCGGGCCGGTGCCGGCGCCGCCGACGTGGACGATCCGCGCGGCATGGTGGAACAGCTGCTGGAGGCCACCCGGTTGCATCGCGCGCCCGACCACGCACCGGAGCGGGCGTTGCGCGTACTGGAGAACGCCGCACACGTGGACGCCATCATCACCGTCAGCTCCGGACTGATGCCGATCGGTCTGCAGAGTTCGTCGGCCATGCAGATCGCCAGCGACACCCTGCGGCCATTGTCCTCGGTGGTGCGCTCGGCGCGGCTGTCCGCGATCAACGCGATCATGTATTCGGCCTGGCGTAGGTAACCCCGTCAGCCGGCGGCGCACCCCGGCGTGCAGACGGCACCGTTGGTGCTGAAACCGTAACCGGGCACCGGGTCGGCGCCACCGGCGCGCACCGGCGGCAGGCCGCGCTGGGCCTCGTCGACCAGATCCATTGCCAGCCGGGCGAATCGGGGTTGGGCGTTGGGTGTGCCGGCCCGCGCGAACGCGATTCCGGCGGCCGCGGCCTGCTCGGCCAGTTCGTTGTCCAGGTCCCACACCACCTCGATGTGGTCGGCGACAAAGCCGACCGGGCACACGATGACCGCCTCGGTACCGGCCTGCGCCAGCGCCGCGAGATGATCGCCGACATCGGGCTCCAGCCAGGGCACCTGCGGGGGGCCGGACCGGGATTGCCACACCTGGTCGTAGGTGCCGTACCCGGCGGCGGCGGCGACCAGGCTCGCGGTATGGCCGACCTGGCGCTGATACAGGTCCTGGCCACACCGAGAGGCGGCGCGCAGCGGAATGGAATGCGCGGTGAACACCAGCCGGGCCCGGTCACGCAGATCCGGCGCCAGGGTGGCCGCGGCGTCGCGGATGGCGTCTGCGAACATCTCGATCAGCAACGGATGATCGAAGTACTGCCGCAGTTTGGTCAACTCCGGGGCGGCCGAACCGGCCGCGGCACGGCCCCGCGCGATGTCCTCCTGGTACTGCACACAGCCGGAGTAACCGCCCCAGGCCGAGGTGGTGAACACCGCCGCATGCCGCACACCGTCGTCGCGCATGGTGGCAACGGTGGCCTCCACATACGGCTCCCAGTTGCGGTTGCCGAAGTACACCGGCAGATCCCAGCCGCGCGCCGCGATCTCGGCCTCGATGGCGCCGATCAGCTCACGGTTGATGCCGTTGATCGGCGACACGCCCCCGAAGTGCAGGTAGTGTTCGGCGACCGCCGCCAGCCGTTCCGGCGGCACGCCGCGCCCCCTGGTGACGTTCTCCAAGAACGGCATGACCTGTTCGGGCCCCTCGGGTCCGCCGAAGGACAGCAGCAGGACGGCGTCGAACTTCATCGAATGTCGCTACAGCAGTTGGGTGCTGGCGCCACCGTCGGCATAGACGATGGTGCCGGTGGTGGCGGGCAGCCAGTCCGACAGCAGCGCACACACGGTCTTCGCGACCGGGGTGGGGTCCTTCATGTTCCAGCCGATCGGGGCGCGCTGATCCCAGCCCTCCTCCAGCAGCCGCATCTGGTCCCCGGCCTCGGCGCCGAGCGCACCGCCGACGATGGCGCTCATCGCCAACGTCCGGATGGGTCCCGCGGCAACGAGATTGGAGCGCACGCCGTAGGGCCCCGCTTCGCGGGCGACGAACCGGTTCACCGATTCCAGTGCGCTCTTGGCGACGGTCATCCAGTTGTAGGCCGGCATAGCGCGGGTCGGGTCGAAGTCCATCCCGACGATCCCGCCGCCGGGATTCATGATGGGCAGCAAGGCCTTTGCCAGCGAAGCGTACGAGTAGGCGGAGATGTGGATGCCCTTGGCGACATCTTCGTACGGGGCGTCGAAGAACGGGTTGATGCCCATCCCGCTCTGCGGCATGAAACCGATCGAGTGCACCACCCCGTCGAGCTTGGTGTCCGCGCCGATCACCTCGGACACCCGGCCGGCCAGCGAGTCCAGGTGCTCTTGATTCTGGACGTCGAGTTCCAGCAACGGAGCCGGTTTGGGCAGCCGGTCGGCGATGCGCTGGATGAGCTTGAGCCGGTCGAAACCGGTGAGCACCAGTTCGGCGCCGGCCTCCTGCGCCACCTTGGCGATGTGGAATGCGATCGAGCTGTCGGTGATGATCCCCGTGACGAGGATGCGCTTACCTTCGAGAAGCCCTGCCATGTGAAAGTCCTTACTGTTCGCGCTAATTCGTGAAGTTCTGGTGACCGCCGCTAATGACCCATGCCCATGCCGCCGTCGACGGGGATGACCGCGCCGGCGATGTAGGAGGCGTCCTCGGACGCCAGGAAGCTCACCGCGCCGGCGACCTCCGCGGCGGTGCCGACCCGCTTGGCCGGGATGAACTCCAGCGCGCCCTCCTGGATGCGTTCGTCCAGCGCGCGGGTCATCTCGGTGTCGATGTAGCCCGGTGCCACGACGTTCGCGGTGACGCCGGCCTTGGACAGCTCGCGGGAGATGGACCGGGCCATGCCGATCAGGCCGGCCTTGGCGGCCGCGTAGTTGGCCTGGTTGCCGATCCCCCACATCCCCGACACCGAACCGATGTAGATGATCCGGCCGAAGCGCTTGCGCTGCATGCTGCGCGAGGCCCGCTGGGTCACCCGGAACGCCCCGGTGAGGTTGGCGTTGATGACCTCGGTGAACCGCTCCTCGGTCATCCGCATCAGGAAGGCGTCCTTGGAGATGCCCGCGTTGGAGACCAGCACCTCGACCGGGCCCTGGTGCTCCTCGACCTCGGTGAAGGCGCGATCGACGGCGGCGGTGTCGGTGACGTCGCATTCGACGCCGAAGAGTCCCTCCGGGGCGCCGGATCCGCGATGGGTGACCGCGACCTTGTGGCCGTCGGCGGCCAGGCGCTGCGCGATCGCCAGGCCGATACCCCGGTTGCCACCGGTCACCAGCACCGAGCGCGACACGAAGGGCGGACGACCAGCCGAGGGTTGCGAGACTTCACCGTCACTCATGCCGCCAAACCTATCGCCCAGCCCACCGTTCGCCGAAATCGGAGTGCCCGCACTCAGCCGGGCAGCCTGCGGTTGATCAACAGCGCCGCCAGCGCCGCCAGCGCGAGCACCAGCGCGCCCAGGCGCAACCAACCCGTGCTGGCGTCGCCCTTGATGGTCTCGTAGCCGATCTGCTGCTGCAGCGAGGTGAACACCGCCTTGAGCTGTTCCAGGCTGGACGCGGTGAACGCCTCGCCGCCGGACAGGTCGGCGATCTTCTTGAGCATCTCGTCGTCGACGGGCACCGGCTGGCGCTGGTCGCTGATCTCGACATAGCCGTACGGGGTGCCGAAGGACACCGTCGAGATGGGCACGCCCTGATCCTTGGCGGTGCGGGCCGCGGTGTAGGCGCCCTTGGGATTGTCCGGGTTGGACGGCACGGTCTCCTTGCCGTCGGACATCAGCACGATGCGGGCCGGCGGCGGTTCGTCACCGCCGCCGATGACGGCGCCGACGGTGGCGATGGCCTGCAGCGCGGTGAAGATGCCCTCACCGGTGGCGGTGCGGTCGGCCAGCTGCAGTTTGTCGATGCCGTTCTTGGTGGCGTCGCGGTTGGTGGTCGGTGAGACCAGCACGGTGGCGGTGCCGGCATAGGCGATCAGCCCCAGGTTGATCCCCGGGGTCAGCTGGTCGGCGAACTGTTTGGCCGCCTCCTGGGCGGCGACCAGCCGGCTGGGTGCCACGTCGGTGGCCCGCATGGACTGCGAGACATCGATCACCAGCATCACGACCGCACGGTTGCGCGGGATGCGGACGTCGTGGGTGGGGCCCGCCATCGCGACCGTGAACAGCAGCAGCGACACGACCAGCAGGATGGCGGGCACGTGCCGCCAGCGGGTGGGCTGTTTGGGCGCCACCTTCTCCAGCAGTTCCATGTTGGCGAAGCGCAGGATCCGCTTCTGGCGGGCCAGCTGCACCACGATGTACAGCCCGACCAGGCCGAGGATCACCAGCAGGAACAGGAAGAACCACTTGTGTTCGAATCCCGTCAGCGTCATCGGTCCGAGCAACGGCAAAGTCATGTGCGGCTTGTCATTTCCGTTTCGATACTCATCGGGCTGCCAGGGCGCCGCGCCGGCGGTTGGCGACGAACCGGACCACGTCGGCGATCCAGTCCCGGTCGGTGCGCAGGGTCAGCAGGGGTGCGTCACAGCGGCGCAGGGTGCGGGCCACCTCGGCGCGGTGGGCGGCGGCGGCCTTGGCGAAATCGTCGCGCAGCTTGGCGTCGATGGTGAATTCCCGCGTGACACCGGTCTCGGTGTCCTGCAGGATCACATCGCCGATATCGGGCAGTTCGATATCGCGGGGGTCGAGGATCTCGATGCCCAGCACCTCGTGCCGACCGGAGATGGCGCGCAGCGGCCGCATCCAGTCGATCGGGCCGAGGAAGTCGCTGATGATCACCGCCATCCCGCGTCGGCGTTCCGGGCGGCGCAACGCGTCGATGGTGGCGGCCAGGTCACCGCGCACCCCGGGTGGCGCCTGCGGGGTGGTGGCGATGGCCCGCAGCAATTCCTGCTCGTGCAGCCGGCCGGACAGCGCCGGGACGCGGCGCAGGGTGTCACCGTTGGAGATCAACGCGCCGAGCCGGTTGCCGCCGCCGCTGTTGAGGAAGGCGATCGCGGCCGCGGCGGCCACCGCCAGATCGCGCTTCTCGCAGCCGGCGGTGCCGAAGTCCAGGCTGGCCGACACGTCGACCACCAGCCAGGTCTCCAGTTCGCGGTCGGCGATCATCTGCCGGACGTGCGGGTGGGTGGTGCGGGCCGTCACCGACCAGTCCATCCGGCGCACGTCGTCGCCGGGCTGGTACATCCGGGATTCGCCGGGCTCGGATCCCGGGCCCGGGATCAGCCCGAGATGGTCGCCGTGCAGCACCCCGTCGAGCTTGCGGCGCACCGTGAGCTCGAGCTTGCGCAGCGCGGCCGACAGCTGCGGGTCGCGGATCTCGCCCCGTTTGAGCGACGGCAGGTCGACCGTGCGGCCTGCCTTCGGCTGATCCGAACGATCCGGCACGGTGCCGGTCACCGACCGCTGGCCGCCGCCGCGGCAGGCACCCCGGGCGGCGCCGAATGCCCTTGCTGTGGAATGGCATTCACCTGCGGCAATCCGACGGTCTGCAGGATGCGGTTGATCACGGTCTCCGAGGAGATCTCGTCGGCCAACGCGTCGTAGGTGAGCACCAGGCGGTGGCGCAGCACGTCCGGGATGACCTCGACGACGTCCTGCGGGATGACGTAGTCCCGACCGCGCACCAGCGCCAACGCGCGGGAGGCGGAGATGATGCCCAGCGAGGCACGCGGCGAGGCGCCGTAGGCGATCCACGACTTGGCGTCGGGCATGCCGAACTTCTCCGGTTCACGGGTGGCGGTGACGACGCGCACCACGTAGTCGACCAGGGCGTGGTGCACGAAGTTGTTGGCGGCCACCTCCTGCAGGCGCAGCAGGTCGCCGGTGTTGAGGATCTGCTTGGGCTCCGGCGGTTTCACACCCATCCGGTAGATGATCTCGCGCTCTTCCTCCGGCGACGGGTAGTCGACGTTGAGCTTGAACAGGAACCGGTCGCGCTGCGCCTCGGGCAGTTGGTAGACGCCCTCCTGCTCGATGGGGTTCTGGGTGGCCATCACCAGGAACGGCGTGGGCAGCGGGAACGTCTTGCCGCCGATGGAGATCTTGCGCTCGGCCATCACCTCGAGCAGAGCCGACTGCACCTTGGCCGGCGCCCGGTTGATCTCGTCGGCGAGCAGGAAGTTGACCACCACGGGGCCGAGTTCGATGTCGAACTCTTCCTTGCCCTGCCGATAGATGCGGGTACCGACGATGTCGGTGGGCACCAGGTCCGGGGTGAACTGGATGCGGGCGAAGGTGCCGCCGACCACCTTGGCGAAGGTCTCGACGGCCAGCGTCTTGGCCACGCCGGGCACGCCTTCGAGCAGCACGTGCCCCTTGGCCAGCAGCCCGACCAGCATGCGCTCCACCAGCTGGTCCTGCCCGACGATGATCCGCTTGACCTCGAAGATCGCGCGTTCCAGCGTGTGCACCTCGTTCTGCAGCGCACTGTTGTTGGCGGGGGCGGCGGAAGCCTGTGTCGGCGCTCCGGGCGGGTAGCCCTGCGTCGGGGCCGGGCCTGGGTAGCCTCCGGCGCCCTGCGGCGGCCCACTCGGTGACGTCATCTAGCTTCCTCCCACAGTCGTTGTGTGTACCCGGCTGGTCAACCCTGAACTACCAGGGCGCCGCCGGTGCGGCGACACGCCCGCCGTCAACTATTCCAGGCAGTCGGGGATCCGTCGACGCCGCGGGCCCCTGCTCAGGCTGTCCTCAGGATTCGATGATGCGCGACAGGTGCGGTGACATGCCCGCCATCCGGACCGGGCTGACGGTCACTTTCTCGGCGCTGCCGGAGGCCTCCAGCATCTTGCCGCCACCCAGATAGATCGCCACGTGCTGGCTGCCGCCGGGACCGTAGAAGATCAGGTCACCGCGCTTGGCCTGCGACGGCGGGATGGGCCTGCCGGTGTTGTACTGGTCGCCGGAGTACTTGGGGATCTGCACGCCGACACCGGCGAAGGCGTAGCGGGTCAGGCCGGAGCAGTCGAAGCCCATCTTTCCGGCGTCGTAGTCCACCCCGGGCCCCGGGCCGGTGAGGGTGCCCCCACCCCACGAGTACGGCACACCCATCTGCGAGCCCGCGCGGCGGATCACGTATTCGATGGCCTGCGGGCCGCGCACCCGCCCGCCGGGCAGGGCGGCGGCCGACTTGGGCGCCAGGCCCAGGGACTGCAGGAACTGCTGGCCCAGACTGGCGGTGGTGTCCAGTGCGATCTTGCTGACCTGGAAGCCGGCGTTGGCCATCGCGACCGGATCACCGGGCGCGCCGGAGCTGACGATCTTCGGCAGGGTCGGATCCCATTGCCCGTCGTCGGGTGCCGCGGCGGCCGGGGCCACCGCGCCGAGCGTCAGCGCCGCCCCGGCCAGAACCGAGACGACAGCCACCTTGAGTCGAAACATCTTGGAGCGCAATACAATCCTCAAGTCAGTACTCGATGTAGCGAATGACGTACGGGGTCATGCCGCCGGTCCGGACCGGCGAGACCTTGACGTTGGACCCGGTATAGGGCGCTTCGAGCATCTGCCCGTTGCCGAGATAGAGGGCAACGTGCTGGCTGCCGCCGGGGCCGTAGAAGATGACGTCGCCGCGGCGCATCTCCGAGGACGGGATCTTGCGGCCCATGTCGTACTGCGAGCCCGAGTAGTGCGGCAGCTTGATCCCGACCCCGGCGAAGGCGTACAGGATCAGGCCCGAACAGTCGAAACCGACTGTGCCGGCCCCGGAGTCGATGCCCCGGCTGGGGCCACCGGCGTTGCCGCCACCCCACGAATACGGCACGCCCATCTGCGACATGGCCCGCTGGATCACGTACTCGGAGGCCTGCCGGCCGTACACGCGCGGGATGGCGCCGTTGGTGTATCCGGTCGGCGTGGGGATCAGGCCCAGCTTCTGCAGGAAGGTGCGACCCATGTTGGCGGTCAGCTGGGCCGAGGTGTTCATGATGCCGAGGATCGCGTTGATGATCGCGATCGGATCGCCGCTGACGAAGGCGCTGGGGATCATCGGCAGGGTGGTGTCCCACTGACTGGTGTTCGCCGGGGCGGCAGTCTTGCCGGGGACGCGGTCCCAGTCCGCGCCCGCCGCGGGGGCCGGCGCCGGTCCCCCGGGCGTGGGGGCGGCCTGTGGTTGGGCCGCGTCGGGCGCCGGTTGGGCGGGCCGCTGCGCGGCGGCCAGTTTCGCCTGTGCCGCACTGCGTTCGGCGGTCAGTTTGTCCAGTTCCTGCTGCTGGCCGGCGAAGGTCTGCTGGGCCTGGGTGAGGCTGGCCACCGCGGCGTCCTGGCTGGCCTGCGCGGCGGCGGCGGCGTTGTCGGCGGTCTCTTTGGCCAGCCGGGCGGCCGACTCCCGGTTGATCTGGTCGGTGCGGGCCCGCTGCAGGTCGGTGACGACCTGTTGTGAGCTCATGGCGAGCGCCTGGCCGGCCGCGGCGGTGCGCAGCGCTTCCGCCGGGTCGGCAGCGGTCAGGTAGGACGCGGACGGGCCGTTGACATAGGTCGCGGCGGCGAAGGTGTCGAAACGCTTCTGGGCGTCCGCGATCCGCGCATCGGCGTCGCTGACGCCGCGTCTGCTCTCGTCCAGTTTCTGCTGTGCGGCCGCGACGTTGTCGCGGGCGTTGGCGACGTCGACGAGGGCCTTGTTGACGCTCTCCTGTTGCATCTGCACGGCCGCGCCGAGGTCCTGCAACTTCTGATCGGCCTCGGCCACCGCGGCGACGAGCGCGGCGATCCCCTGCGGGTTGGCCGGTTCGGCGACCGAAATGGCCCCGTTCGGCATGGTCCCCGCCAGCAGCACGCCGAAGGTCACCGGAACCGCGCACAGCTGCGCGTACCACCGGGAGGCGCCAGGGGTGCGTCTCATTGGACTCAGGTCTCCTAGGGCAGGACGCGAACGTCGTGGCACTTCACGCAGTGCCCGTAGCCGCCCCGGGGGTGACGTTTTCCCATCACTTGGGTCACATCAATCACAGCTGCAACTACAGGCACTGTCTGCACCGTACGTCACAGCACGCTCTAAAGAAACTTTAGTAACAAATTACATGATTGTAATTGAATCGGTCGTGACCGAACGGTGATATTCGAATTCACGAGGGCCACTCGCCGGCCGGTCACACCATTACTGCGGCGCGTCGGACACCGCTTTTTCAGCAACATTTCGCCGGGCGCGAATCTGCAGCATACGGGCACCAACGGCGGCCGCAGCTACCCCCAGCACCAGCACGATGGTAAACGGAGTCCAGGGAAAGTCCGGGGTCTGCAACTGCGACACGAAATTCTTCGAAGATTGGACGGCATTACCCGTTTTCGCCAGGTCCTGACCGGCCTCCAAGGTGACCCGGTCATAAACGTGGCTGTAGGTACCCGCGAAGCCCGGGCTGATCACCAGAACGGTGGATCCCGGGTAGACCGTGCCGACGTCGTTGGCGACATCGCGCAACGGTGTGTCGATCGGCGGGCTCGTCGGCAGCACCACCAGCTTGAGGTCGATGCCCTGGGCCTTGGCGTCGGCCACCACCTGAGCCAGCCCGGCGGGGTCGGCCGACGCGGGAGCGGCCACCCCGTCCTCGCGCACATCGGCCAGCACCTGCGCCATGCACTGGTCCACCGGGGTGGTCAGGTCCAGGCCCACGGTGGAGCAGACGTCGGGGGGGATGTAAGCGGGTACGAACTGAACCGTCACGTGGCAGACGGTACTGGAAATTCACCCGAGCGAGTGGCAGCACGCGCGCGAGGAGACAAGACTGGAACCGCCCCCTCGGGCGATTCACAGGACAAGCGTACTGTTAGGATTATCGACGCCGTCGACACAGCCCGTCGCGGCGATGACTAACCGGGAGTTGATGTGACTAGCACAGATTCGGTCAATTCATTTGGAGCCCGCGACACTCTCACCGTCGGGGACAACAGTTACGAGATCTACCGTCTCGACGCAGTGCCCGGAACCGAGAAACTGCCCTACAGCCTCAAGGTGCTCGCCGAGAACCTGCTGCGCACCGAAGACGGCGCCAACATCACCTCCGAGCACATCGAGGCGATCGCGAACTGGGATCCCTCGGCCGAGCCGAGCATCGAGATCCAGTTCACCCCGGCCCGCGTGTTGATGCAGGACTTCACCGGCGTGCCCTGCATCGTCGACCTGGCCACCATGCGGGAGGCCGTCGCGACCCTCGGTGGCGACCCGAACAAGGTCAACCCGCTCTCCCCCGCCGAGATGGTCATCGACCACTCCGTCATCCTCGACGTGTTCGGCAATGCCGGCGCCTTCGAGCGCAACGTCGAACTCGAATACGAACGCAACGGCGAGCGTTACCAGTTCCTGCGCTGGGGTCAGGGCGCGTTCGACGACTTCAAGGTCGTCCCCCCGGGCACCGGCATCGTGCACCAGGTCAACATCGAGTACCTGGCCCGGGTGACCATGGTCCGCGACGGGGTCGCCTACCCCGACACCTGCGTGGGCACCGACAGCCACACCACGATGGAGAACGGCCTGGGCGTGCTGGGCTGGGGCGTCGGCGGTATCGAGGCCGAGGCGGCCATGCTGGGCCAGCCCGTCTCGATGCTCATCCCCCGCGTCGTCGGTTTCAAGCTGACCGGCGAGATCAAGCCGGGCGTCACCGCCACCGACGTGGTGCTCACCGTCACCGACATGCTGCGCAAGCACGGCGTCGTCGGTAAGTTCGTCGAGTTCTACGGCAAGGGTGTGGCCGAGGTGCCGCTGGCCAACCGCGCCACCCTGGGCAACATGAGCCCCGAATTCGGTTCCACCGCAGCGATTTTCCCGATCGACGAAGAGACCATCAACTACCTGCGGCTGACCGGGCGCAGCGAGGAGCAGTTGGCGCTGGTCGAGGCCTACGCCAAGACACAGGGGATGTGGCACAACCCCGACCACGAGCCGGCCTTCTCCGAATACCTCGAGCTGGATCTGTCCACCGTGGTGCCCTCGATCTCCGGACCCAAGCGTCCGCAGGACCGCATCGAACTGTCCGACGCCAAGAACGCATTCCGCAAGGACATCCACAACTACGTCGAGGAGAACCACCCGACGCCGGAGACCAAGCTGGACGAGGCCGTCGAGGAGTCCTTCCCCGCCAGCGATCCGGCCTCGCTGTCCTTCGCCGACGACGGCGCGATCGATGTCCGCCCGTCGGCTGCCAACGGGGCCGAGGGCCGGCCGTCCAAGCCGATCACGGTGCGCTCCGAGGAGCGCGGTGAGTTCGTACTCGACCACGGCGCCGTCGTCGTGGCGGGTATCACCTCGTGCACCAACACCTCCAACCCGTCGGTCATGCTGGGCGCCGCCCTGCTGGCCAAGAAGGCCGTCGAGAAGGGCCTGACCACCAAGCCGTGGGTCAAGACGAACATGGCGCCGGGCTCGCAGGTCGTCACCGACTACTACAACAAGGCCGGCCTGTGGCCGTACCTGGAGAAGCTGGGCTACTACCTGGGCGGCTACGGCTGCACCACGTGTATCGGCAACACCGGTCCGCTGCCCGACGAGATCTCGGCGGCCATCAACGACAACGACCTGTCGGTGACGGCCGTGCTGTCCGGCAACCGCAACTTCGAGGGCCGCATCTCCCCCGACGTGAAGATGAACTACCTGGCCTCGCCGCCGCTGGTGATCGCCTACGGCATCGCGGGCACCATGGACTTCGACTTCGAGGCCGATCCGCTCGGCCAGGACAGCGACGGCAACGACGTGTTCCTCGCAGATATTTGGCCATCTGCCCAGGAAATCGAGGAGACCATCGCGTCGTCGATCAACCGGGAGATGTTCACCGACTCGTACGCCGACGTGTTCAAGGGCGACGAGCGCTGGCGTTCGCTGCCCACACCCGAAGGCAACACCTTCGAGTGGGACGAGAAGTCGACCTACGTCCGCAAGGCCCCGTACTTCGACGGCATGCCCGCCGAGCCGGAGCCGGTCAAGGACATCACCGGCGCCAGAGTGCTTGCGCTGCTGGGCGATTCGGTGACCACCGACCACATCAGCCCGGCCGGTTCGATCAAGCCCGGCACCCCGGCCGCCCAGTACCTGGAGGCCAACGGCGTGCAGCGCAAGGACTACAACTCGCTGGGAAGCCGCCGCGGCAACCACGAGGTGATGATCCGCGGCACCTTCGCCAACATCCGGCTCAAGAACCAGCTGCTCGACGATGTGTCCGGTGGCTACACCCGTGACTTCACCCAGCCGGGGGGCCCGCAGGCGTTCATCTACGACGCCTCGGTCAACTACCAGAAGGCCGGCATCCCGTTGGTCGTGCTGGGCGGCAAGGAATACGGCTCCGGTTCGTCGCGGGACTGGGCGGCCAAGGGCACCACACTGCTGGGTGTGCGTGCGGTGATCACCGAGTCGTTCGAGCGCATCCACCGCAGCAACCTGATCGGCATGGGTGTCATCCCGCTGCAGTTCCCGGCGGGTGAGTCGGCGGCCAGCCTGAAGCTCGACGGCACCGAGACCTTCGACATCACCGGTATCGAAGAACTCAACAACGGTAAGACGCCCAAGACGGTGCACGTGACCGCCACCAAGGAAGACGGCAGCAAGGTGGAGTTCGACGCGGTGGTCCGCATCGACACCCCCGGTGAGGCCGACTACTACCGCAACGGCGGCATCCTGCAGTACGTGCTGCGCAACATGCTGAAGTCCTGAGCGAAGCTCCCAGGCGATAAGTCAGCGCAGTGCCGAAAGTCACCGACGACCATCTGACGGCGCGCCGGCGCCAGATTCTCGACGGTGCCCGGCGCTGTTTCGCGGAGTACGGATACGAGAAGGCGACCGTGCGGCGGCTCGAACACACCATCGGGCTGTCGCGCGGCGCCATCTTCCACCACTTCCGCGACAAGGACACGCTGTTCTTCGAACTGGCCCGCGAGGACGCCGAGCGGATGGCCGAGGTCGCCTCCCGCGAGGGCCTCATCCAGGTGATGCGCGACATGATCGCCGCACCGGAGCAGTTCGACTGGCTGGCCACCCGGCTGGAGATCGCGCGCAAGCTGCGCAACGATCCGGCCTTCCATGCCGGGTGGGCCGAGCGGTCGGCGGAACTGTCGGTTGCGACCAGCGAGCGGTTGCGACGGCAGAAGCAAGCCGGCCGGCTGCGCGATGACGTGCCCGGTTCGGTGCTGCAGAACTATCTGGACCTGGTGCTCGACGGGCTGGTGGCCCGGCTGGCATCCGGCGACACCACCGAAAACCTCAGCGCGGTCCTGGACCTCGTCGAGGAGTCGGTGCGCCAGCGCGGCTGATCAACCGATGCGCCGGTGATTGGGCCCACCGCGGCTGCGCATCGTGGTGCCGGATTCCCGCAACATGCTGTGCACGGACCCGTACGAGCGGCCGGTCATCGCCACCAGTGACCGGATGCTCGCGCCCCGCTCGTACGCGGTGCGCAGCTCGGTCAATACCTGGTCCCGGGACTTGCTGCTTTCGTTCATCAGACGTCTCCCCACTTCTGCGAATGCATCCCGCGGGTACACAGCCTAGGAAGCGGTCAAACCTGACGGGCCGAATTCGGGAAATGTGTTGCGAACTCAAGCAAGTTCGCGTGCCGCCGCAAACTCAGGCGAGTTCGATCAGGTCCCGATATTCGTCGGACCAGAAGTCCTCGGTGCCGTCCGGCAGCAACACCACCCGCTGCGGATCCAGCGCCTCGGCGGCGCCCGGATCGTGGGTCACCAACACCACTGCGCCCTCGTAGCTACGCAGCGCGTCGAGCACCTGCTCGCGGGAGGCCGGATCGAGGTTGTTGGTCGGTTCGTCGAGCAGCAACACATTGGCGGTCGAGGCCACCAGGCCGGCCAGCGCCAGGCGGGTCTTCTCGCCGCCGGACAGTGTCCCGGCCGGCTGGTCCAGCTGCGGACCGGTGAACATGAAGGCGCCCAACAGTCCTCGCAGATCCTGCTCGCCGGTGTCCGGTGCGGCGTGCCGGATGTTCTCCCAGACGCTCGCCCCGTTGTCCAGGGTGTCGTGTTCCTGGGCGAAGTAACCGATCTTCAACCCGTGACCGGGAACCAGGCCGCCCGCGTCGGGCGTCTCCACGCCGGCCAACAGCCGCAACAGCGTGGTCTTGCCCGCGCCGTTGAGCCCGAGCACCACCACGCGAGAGCCACGGTCGATGGCCAGGTCCACCCCGGTGAAGATCTCCAGCGACCCGTAGGTTTTCGTCAATCCCTTGGCAACCAAAGGTGTCTTGCCGCACGGTGCCGGTGTGGGGAACTTGATCCTGGCCACCTTGTCGGCCACCCGCTCGGCGTCGAGCTCGGCGATCATCCGCTCGGCGCGACGCAACATGTTCTGGGCCGCAACCGCTTTGGTGGCCTTGGCGCCCATCTTGGCGGCCTGGGCCCGCAGCGCACCGGCCTTCTTCTCGGCGTTGGCCCGCTCCCGGCGGCGACGCTGTTCGTCGGTGGCGCGCGCGTCGAGGTACTTCTGCCAGCCCATGTTGTAGATATCGGCCTCACCACGGACCGCGTCCAGGAACCACACCCGGTTGACGACATCGGCCAACAGGTCGACATCGTGGCTGATGACCACCAGACCGCCGGTGTGGTTCTGCAGGAAGGTGCGCAGCCAGCCGATCGAGTCGGCGTCGAGGTGGTTGGTGGGCTCGTCGAGCAGCAGGGTGGTGCCCGAGCCCGATCCCTCGGACGCGGCGAACAGGATGCGCGCCAATTCCACCCGGCGGCGCTGACCGCCGGACAGGGTGCGCAGCGGCTGGGTCAGCACCCGGTCCGGCAGGCCGAGGCTGGCACAGATCCGGCCGGCCTCGCTCTCGGCGGCATACCCGCCGAGCGCGGCGAAGCGTTCCTCGAGCTGGCCGTAACGGCGCACGGCCTTGTCCCGGGCGGCGTCGTCGGCGACCTCGGCCATCAACACCTGCTGCTTCTCCAGCTCCGACAGCAGGGTGTCCAGGCCGCGGGCCGACAACACCCGATCCCTGGCCAGCACCTCCAGGTCACCTTCGCGGGGATCCTGCGGCAGGTAACCGACGTCACTGGTGGTCTCGACCTTGCCGGCGTAGGGCTCGCCCTCGCCGGCCAGGATGCGCATGGTGGTGGTCTTGCCCGCGCCATTGCGCCCGACCAACCCGATCCGGTCGCCGGGCTGCACGCGCAGCGCGGCGCCCTCGATGGACAGCAGTGTGCGCGCCCCGGCGCGGACCTCCAGGTCCGTTGCGGTGATCACGCACCTACCTCCTCGTTCTCGCTATTTGTCGTCGGTGAACACGGCCGGCCGCTGCTCCGCGCGCGCAGCGACCGCTTCCTCGAAATTGGCGGTGAGCAGGCGCACGAACAGCTGGCCCAGTCCTTCGGCCTGCATATGCCCCTCGAGGCTGGCGGCGTCCAATCCACTCCACAGCGTTCGCTTGGTCAACTCGGTTCCGGGCCGGGAAAACGCCGCGATGCGCTGGGCAATTCCGTAGCAGTATGCCAGCAACTCGTCCTCGGCCACCACTCGCGAGACCAGCCCGATCCGTTCGGCCTCGGCCGCGTCGACATCACGACCGGTCAGCATGATCTCGAACGCCCGCGACGCGCCGATGGCTCGCGGCAGGAGGTACGACAGCCCCAGTTCGCTGGCCGTCAGCCCGTTGTTGATGCCCGCGGCCCGGAAGTATGCGCCCGTCGCAGCGACCCGGATATCGCAGGCCAGCGCCAGGCACAGGCCCCCGCCGATGGCGGCGCCGTTGACCGCGGCGATCACCGGCTGGTGCAGCCGGCGCAACGCCAGGATGACCTCGTCGAGCACCTCCATGGACCGCAACGCGAACGTCGGCCTGGTCAGCCCGGCCACGTGCGGCACCGAACCCGCCGACTTGTGGTCGGCACCTGAGGAGAAGCCGCGGCCGGCACCGGTCAGCACCACCACGCGGACGTCGTTGTCGAAGCGCAACTCATCCAACACCGCCCGCAGCGGGACCATGACGTCGAACGCCATCGAGTTCATCCGCTCCGGCCGGTTCAGCGTGACGAGTGCCACGCCCGGCTGCGGTCGGTCGACGAGGACGAAATCGCTGCGATCGGTCACACGTGCACGCTAGCGCGTGCCGTGCACGATCAGCCGCGTCAGCTCTGCTGCGACGCGATGGCCGCGTCGATATCGAACTCTTTGATCTTGGTGATCAGCTCGTCGAGTTGGGCCGGCGCCAGCGCACCGGACTGCCGGAACACCTGGTGGCCCTTCTTGAACGCCATCAGCGTCGGGATGGCCTGGATCTCGGCGGCCTGCGCCAGTTCCGGCTCCGCCTCCGTGTCGACCTTGGCGTGCACCACGTCGGGGTGCTTCTCGGCGGAGGCGCCGTAGGTCGGGGCGAAGGCGCGGCACGGACCACACCACGACGCCCAGAAGTCGACGATCACGATCTCGTTGTCGTCGAGGATGCCCTTGAATTCGGCTGCGGTGATGTCTTTAGTACCCACGATTTTCCTAACGCTTTCCTGTGACGGGTTGTTCCTAGTATGTGGGCTGCGCTGCCCCGGTTCAGGCCAACCGCGCCAGCGCTGTCTCGGCGTCGTATCCCGCGAAGTCGCCGAGGGTGTTGTCGCGCAACCGGTTCACCCACCCCGGGTCGGCCAACAGGGCACGGCCGATGGCGATGATGTCGAACTCCCCCGCTTCGAACTGTTCGGACAACCGGTCCACCGGCGCGGGCGGGATGCGACCGTCGTGTTTGACGCCTGGGCTGAACTCGGTAGCCAACCCCACCGACCCCACACCGATCACCGGTACCCCGGTGACCTTCTTGGTCCAGCCGGCCAGGCTGAGCTGTGACTCTTCGGGGAACGCCGGGACGTAGTGGCGCCGGGTGGACGGGTGCAGCACGTCGACTCCGGCGTCGACCAGGGGGCCGAGTACCAGCTCCAGCTCCGTCGCGGTGTCGGCCAACCGGGCGTCGTACGCATTGGCCTTCCACTGCGAGAACCTGAAGATGATCGGGTAATCGGGGCCGACGGCGGCGCGCACCGCGGCCACCACCTCGGCCGGGAAGCGGGTGCGGTCGGCGCCGTAGGCGTCGTTGCGCAGATTGGTCTTGTCCCAGAGGAACTCGTCGAGCAGGTAGCCGTGCGCTCCGTGTAGTTCGACGGCGTCGAAACCGACTGCCTTTGCGTTGCGGGCCGCGGTCGCGAAGGCCGCACGCACCTCGTCCAGCCCGGCGGCGTCCAGGGCGGTGCCCTTGCGCTCGCCGGTGCTGGTGATCCCGGACGGGCTGACGGCGCTCACCCCGTCGCTCTCGTCGCGTTCACCACCCTGGTGCCACAGCTGCGCCGCGATGGCCGAGCCCTCGGCGTGCACGGCCGCGGTCACGGCCTGCCAGCCGGACAGGCTGTCGGCGCCGTCGAGGGCGGGGATCTCCGACGGGAAACCGGCCGCGGGATGCGGGATGCGCACGCCCTCGGTGATGATCAACCCGACACCGCCGGCCGCCCGGCGCGCATAGTAGGCGGCCACGTCGGGACCGGGCACCCCGCCCGGCGAAGCCCGCCGGGTCATGGGGGCCATCGCGAACCGGTTGGGCAACGTCAGATTCTTGATACGCAGTGGATCGAACAGTTGGGCCATGCCAGGTCGCAACGGTCGCCGCGAGCAGGAGATTCCGTTTTTGTGACCCGAGATCGGAAGTCTCAGACGGTGAAGCCGAGCGCCCACAGTTGCTCGCGGCCGTCCTCGGTGGTCTTGTCCGGGGCTCCACACCCAGTTCAGCTTGATGGCCTTGACCAGGCGGGCACCCGGCGGGATCCGGGACGGTTCAGCGACGTTCGCCGAGCCCCGCTTCCCGGGCCCGGACGATCGCCTCCGACCGGTCGGCCACCTGCAGCTTGGCGAAGATGTTCGACACGTGGTTGGCCACCGTCTTCGGGGAGATGACCAGGCGCCTGGCGATGACCGCGTTTCCGTGACCGGCCGCTATCAGCTCGAGCACCTCGTTCTCGCGTTCGGTCAGTTGCGGGAAGGCGGCCGCCGCCACACCGTGCGGATGAGCGAAATAGTCGATGAGCCGGTGCGCGATCGCCGGACCGAAGATGGCCTCGCCGTGGGCCGCGGCCTGGATGGCGCGGACGATCTCGTCCTGTTCGGCGCCTTTCAGAAGGTAGCCGCGGGCGCCGGCCTGCATGGCCGCGAACACCGAGGTGTCGTCCTCGAACATGGTGAGGACCAGGATGGCGACGGTCGGGTTGGCGGCGACGATCCGGCGGGTCGCCTCGATACCGTCGGTTTCGGGCATCTGCAGATCCATCACCACCACGTCGGGCTCGAAAGACCGTGCCGCGGCCACGGCTTCGGCACCGGTGCTGGCCTCCGCGACGACCTCGATACCGGGGGCCACCGACAGCACGGTGCGCAGCCCGCTGCGCACCAGCGGATGGTCGTCGGCGATCACGACGCGCAGCGGGGGCTTGGTGGCGGTGTTCATCGTTCCCGCAACGGTAGTTTCGCGAGCACCCGGGTGCCACCTTCGGCACTGGCTTCCACCGAGAGGGTGCCGCCCAGCTCGCTCGCGCGTTCGCGCATCGACGCGAGCCCGACGCCGGGCATCCAGGTGGCGCCGGTGCCGACACCGTCGTCGACGACCTGAACCTCGAGGGCGCCGTTCATCGAGATGCGCAGCAGGCAGTGATTGGCGTTGGCGTGCCGGGCGACGTTGGTGACGGCCTCGGCACCGATGCGGTAGGCGGCCACCTCCACGGCGGCGGGCAACGGCGGCAGGTCGGCGGGGGCCTCCACGGTCACCCGTAGCCCGTCGACGCGCCCACTGCCCGCCCGCACGAACCCGGCCGCCTGTTCGCGCAGCGCGCGCACCAATCCCAGTTCGTCCAGAGCAGGCGGGCGAAGGTCGTACACCAGGCGCCGGATCCCCTCGATGGAGGCCTTGACCTCCGCCCGCAACTGGACCAGCAGTTCGTCGGCGGCGCCCACGTCGGTGCGCAGGACGTTGCGGGCGGCATCGATCTGCAGCGCCACCGCGGTCAGCGTCGGGCCCAGACCGTCGTGCAGATCGCGGCGGAATCGTCGCCGTTCCTCTTCCAGCGCGGCCACCAGCCGTTCACGCGAATCCTGCAGCGCCGCGGTCAGCGCGACGGCGTGCACGGCGACACCGGCCTGCCGGGCGACGTCGTCGAGGAGCCGGCGGTCGGCGGGCGTGAAGCCGTCGTCTCCGCTGCGGGCGGCCAGCGCCAGCGATCCGACCGGCGCGCCCTGATACTGCAGCGGCAATCGCAGGGCGATCGGTGCGTCATCCCCATAGGAGGCAACGATTTTCGGGGTGTCCGCGGTGTCGTTTCCCAGGATCCGATTCGGCACTTCGACGGCGACATAGGGCAGTTTGAGCACGTGACCGACCGTTTCGACCAGACGCGGCAGCACCTCGTCCGGGGCCAGCGTCGATTCCAGGCGCTGCCCGAGCTGGGACAACACCTCGTACGGTTCGTCGCGCGCGCCGTACAACAACCTGTTGGCGCCGCGCTGCAAGCGATACCGCAGCGGGTTGAACGCCGCGGCCACCACACCCGTGGCGATCAACGACGGGATCAGCCCGGTACTGGCCTGTAGGACGGCGCCCGTCGCGGCCACGATCCCGACATACATGGCGAGCACCAGGATCGTCAGCGCACCGTAGACGAGCGATCGTTTGAGGATGACGTCGATGTCGTACAACCGGTACTTGAGCACGGCCACCGTGATGGTGCAGATCAGCAGGGCCATGTGCAGCTTGAACGCCAGCCCGCTGGGGGTGCCGGGCGCGATATAGGACATCGCGATGGTGACCGGCAGGAAGACCGCCACCGACGCCAGCCACTTGAGCTGCAGCCGTTCCTCGCCCCGGGCTCGCCGGAACCGCAGGAGCAGGCTGACCACCCCGACGATGAGCACCAGATCCAGCGCGGTGTCGGCGATCCGGTGGGCGTCGGTCAGTACGTCACCCCAGGGCGCTATCCCCACCGGGTTGTCGACGGTGGCCAGGCTCGTGGCCTCGGCGACCATCGCGCCCGGGCGAAACATCTGGGCGATCAGCAGCACGGCGGTGGCCACGGCCGCCACGGCCAGGACCGGCGCCCAGCGCCGGGACAGCAGCCTGCCGTCGGGGAAGACCAGCAGCACCGCGGGGATGACACCGATGTAGAGCACCCAGGACCAATTCGACAGCCACAGCGCCCATTGGCCACCGGGCAGGTCGTGACCGGGTGTGAGCAGTGTGTAGACCGCGTATTCGCTACCCAGCGCCGTGGTGGCGGCCGCCAGGCTGGCTCCGCAGAACAGCCAGCCGAAGGGGTTGCGTGGCCGCTTGGTGACGATCAGCGCGCCGGCCGCGGCCCACGCGAAGGTCTGCAGCACCGTGGCCGTCCACAGTTCCGTCTTCAAGCCCGAGGTGTCGAGCGCGCGGTTCATCCAGTGCATGACCACCGTGACGGTGCCCAGCACCACGGCAAGCCCGGCCACTCCACAGGCCATCCGCACAGCACCGCGCCAGAACGTCATCGGTCCAGCATGAACCAATCGGCTCCCGTCGTCATGGGTGCACATTCCCGAACGTCCCGGGAATCGGTGCGCCGGGAAAACCTCCCGGCCGATCGGGTGCTCGCACCCGTGTCCCGAGGTGTCTGGGCGCGCCATGTTTGTCACATCAGCGACAGACCTTCGAAAGGAACGATCATGCGGACTCACCTGATCACCGCCGCCACGGCGGCCGCGCTCTTCACCGGTACCCTGGCGGCCTCGGCGCCGGCCGCGGCCGCGCCGTCCGGCCCGCCCAACGCCCAGGACACCGTCAATTCGTTGCGGGCCCAGGGGTACTCGGTGATCCTCAGCCGGACCGGGACGGCACCGTTGACCCAATGCCTGGTGCACGCCATCCGGCCGGGCCAGGAGGTCACCCGCAGCGACAGCAGCGGCCCCGGCGACACCTTCACCACCGTCGTCGTCTCGAAGTCGATCTACCTCGACGTCACGTGCTGAGCGCCCGCTCGGGTCAGACCGTGAAGCCGAGCGCCCGCAGCTGCTCGCGGCCGTCGTCGGTGATCTTGTCCGGGCCCCACGGCGGGTTCCACACCCAGTTCAGCTTGATGTCCTTGACCAGCCCCGCACCGATCAACGCGGTGCGGGTCTGGTCCTCGATCACATCGGTGAGCGGGCAGGCCGCCGAGGTCAGCGTCATGTCGATCAGCGCGACCTTGCCGGCCTCCCCCTCTTCCAGGTTCAGCCCGTACACCAGCCCGAGGTCCACGACGTTGATGCCGAGCTCGGGATCGACCACATCCCGCATGGCCTCTTCGACGTCGGCCAACAGCAGCTCTTCGCTCTGGGCTTCACTCATCGTTTCTCCTCCATGTCATCGCTCGCCTCGGCGAGCGCATCATGTTCTGGCTTGGCGTCGGCCAGGGCGGCCTTGAAAGCCATCCAGCCCAGCAGTGCGCATTTCACCCGGGCCGGATAGCGGGATACCCCGGCGAACGCGATGCCATCGCCCAACACATCCTCGTCGCCCTCGACGTTGCCACGTGAGGAGATCATCTCCGTGAACGCCGCGACCGTCTTGAGCGCGTCACCGACGGACCTGCCGATCACCTGGTCGGTGAGCACCGAGGTGGAGGCCTGGCTGATGGAACAGCCCTGCCCGTCGTAGGAGATGTCGTCGACGGTCTCGCCGTCCTCGGACAGCCGCACCCGCAGCGTCACCTCGTCACCGCACGTCGGGTTGACGTGGTGCACCTGTGCGCCGTACGGCTCGCGCAGGCCGCGATGGTGCGGATGCTTGTAGTGGTCCAGGATGACTTCCTGGTACATCTGCTCCAGTCTCACGCAAAGAACTCCACGCCACGTTTCACACCCGCTACCAGGCGATCCACCTCGTCGAGCGTGTTGTACACCGCGAACGAGGCCCGCGCGGTCGCGGCGATGCCGAACCGGCGGTGCAGCGGCCAGGCGCAGTGATGCCCCACCCGCACGGCCACACCCTCGTCGTCCAGGACCTGCCCGATGTCGTGGGCGTGCACCCCGTCGACGACGAAGCTCACCGGCGAACCGCGGTGTTCCAGCGTGGCGGGACCGATGATGCGCACTCCGGGGATGCTGCCCAGCCCGTCGAGCGCCGCGGCCACCAGTTCGTTCTCGTGCGCTTGCACCGCGGGCATGCCCAGGGCGCCGAGATAGCGTGCGGCGGCGGCCAATCCGACCACCTGCGAGGTCATCGGCGTGCCCGCCTCGAACCGCTGCGGGGCGGGGGCGTAGGTGGTGGCCGCCATGGTGACGGTCTCGATCATCGAGCCGCCGGTGAGGAACGGCGGCATCGCGCTCAGCAGGTCACGCCGGCCGTACAGCACACCGATGCCGGTGGGACCCAGCATCTTGTGCCCGGAGAAGGCCGCATAGTCGACGTCCAGGGCGTGGAAGTCCACCGGCTGGTGCGGCACGGACTGGCAGGCGTCCAAAACCGTGAGTGCGCCGACGGATCGAGCCCGTCGGACGATCTCGGCCACCGGGGCCACCGCCCCCGTGACGTTCGAATGATGGCTGAAGGCAACAACTTTGACGCGTTCGTCGAGTTCCAGCGAATCCAGGTCGATACGCCCGTCATCGGTGACGCCATACCAGCGCAGGGTCGCCCCCGTCCGCTGCGCCAACTCCTGCCACGGAATCAGGTTGGCGTGGTGCTCCAGCTCGGTGGTGACGATGACGTCCCCTGGCCCGACCGCGCGGTCGAACCGCCGGTCCCCCAGCGTGTACGCCACCAGGTTCAGCGATTCGGTGGCGTTCTTGGTGAACACCAGCTCGTCGTCGGCGGCGCCGACGAAGGCCGCGATATCGGCGCGACCCTGCTCATAGGCGTCGGTCGACTCCTCCATCAGCTGATGCGCGCCGCGGTGCACCGCGCCGTTGGAGGTGGTCAGGAACTCACGTTCGGCGTCGAGCACCTGCACCGGTTTCTGCGATGTCGCGCCGGAATCCAGATAGGCCAACCGTTTCCCGCCGCGCATCACCCGGCTCAGGATCGGGAAGTCCGCCCGGATCCCCGTGATGTCGAGTTCCACCGAAGCGGTCATGGCTAAGCCCCGGCGTGTGCCTGATCGGCGGCCTGGGTGAAGCGCTCGTATCCGTTCTCTTCGAGCTCGTCGGCCAGCTCCGGGCCGCCGGAGGTGACGATGCGTCCGTCGAAGAAGACGTGCACGAACTGCGGCTTGATGTAACGCAGGATGCGGGTGTAGTGCGTGATCAGCAGGACACCGCCGTTCTCGGTCTCCTTGTAGCGGTTCACACCCTCACTCACGATGCGCAGCGCGTCGACGTCCAGACCGGAGTCGGTCTCGTCCAGGATGGCGATCTTCGGCTTGAGCAGGCCCAGCTGCAGGATCTCGTGGCGCTTCTTCTCGCCACCGGAGAAACCCTCGTTGACGCTGCGCTCGCCGAACGCCGGGTCGATGTCCAGATCCGACATGGCGGCCTTGACCTCTTTGACCCAGTGCCGCAGCTTGGGCGCCTCGCCGCGTACGGCGGTCGCGGCGGTGCGCAGGAAGTTCGACATCGACACACCGGGCACCTCGACCGGGTACTGCATGGCCAGGAACAGCCCCGCGCGGGCGCGTTCGTCGATGCTCATCTCCAGGACGTCCGCACCGTCGAGGGTGATCGACCCCGACGTGACGGTGTATTTGGGATGCCCGGCGATGGCGTAGGACAGCGTCGACTTGCCAGAACCGTTGGGGCCCATCACCGCGTGCGTCTCCCCGGATTTCACGGTGAGGTTGACGCCCTTGAGGATCGGGATCTCCTCCCCGTCCGGTGCGTTGACGCTGACGTGCAGGTCGGTGATGGTGAGGGTGGTCATGAGCGGATCTTTCCTTCGGTCAGTTCAAGTTCGTGTTCGATGGCTGCGGTGAGGCGGTCCCGGACCGCGGGCACGGAGATCTTGCCGATCAGTTCGCCGAAGAAGCCGCGCACCACCAGACGCCGGGCCTGGTCCTCCGGGATACCGCGGGCCCGCAGGTAGAACAGCTGCTCGTCGTCGAAGCGCCCGGTGGCGCTGGCGTGCCCGGCGCCGACGATCTCGCCGGTCTCGATCTCCAGATTGGGTACCGAATCCGCGCGGGCGCCGTCGGTCAGCACCAGGTTGCGGTTCACCTCGTAGGTGTCGGTCCCGGTGGCCTCGGCGCGGATCAGCACGTCGCCGACCCAGACGGTGTGGGTGTCGGGTTTGTCGGTGGACGGATCGCCTTGTAGCGCACCCTTGTACGTGACGTGCGACCGACAGTTGGGTTGGGCGTGGTCGACCAGCAGCCGCGACTCCAGGTGCTGGCCGTCGTCGGCGAAGTACACGCCGAGCAGTTCGGCGTCGCCACCGGGTGCGTCGAACCGTACCCGCCCGGTCAGCCGCGTGATCTCGGCACCGAGGGTCACGTTGAAGTGCCGGAACACCGCGTCCTTGCCGAGCGCGGCGTGATGCATGGTGACGTGCACGGCGTCGTCGGCCCAGTCGGCGATGGACACCACCTTGAGCTGCGCGGCGTCGCCGAGCACGAATTCGACGTTGTCGGCATAGGTTCCGCTGCCGCGGTGGTCGATGACCACCACCGCCTCACCCAGCTCCTCGACGCGGATCTGCAGGTGTCCGTAGGCGGTCGCGCCCGCGCCGGGCCCGCTGACGGTGATCTCGATGGGCTCGTCCACCACGGTGTTGCGCCCGACGGTCACGACGGTCGCCCGCGAGAACGACGAGAACGCTTGGGCGGCAACCCGATCCGCGGGCACCCCGCCCTGGCCGAGCCGTTCGTCGCCGCGCTGGACGCTCTCGACGGTCACGCCGGGACGCTCGGTGACCTCGATCAGCGCGGAGCCCGTCGCGGGCGCCGAGCCGTCGTGCAGGCCGCGAAGGCGCTTCAGCGGGGTGAACCGCCACAACTCGTCGCGACCGGCGGGCACCTCGAACGCGTCGACGTCGAACGAGGCGAACTGCTCGCCCTTGTTGGCGTTCAGCGCCGAGCCGGACTTGCGGCCACCTTCGACCGCGGTTGTCAGATCACTCACTAGCCGACCGCGCCTTCCATCTGGAGTTCGATCAGCCGGTTGAGTTCGAGCGCGTACTCCATCGGGAGTTCCTTGGCGATCGGCTCGACGAACCCACGCACCACCATGGCCATCGCCTCGTCCTCGGTCATCCCGCGACTCATCAGGTAGAACAGCTGATCCTCGGAGACCTTCGACACGGTGGCCTCGTGGCCCATCGTGACGTCATCCTCGCGGATGTCGACATACGGGTAGGTGTCGCTGCGGCTGATCGTATCGACCAGCAGCGCATCGCATTTCACACTCGACTTGGATCCGTATGCGCCCTTGTTGACCTGAACCAGCCCGCGGTAGGAGGCGCGGCCACCACCGCGCGCCACCGACTTGGACACGATGTTGCTCGAGGTGTGCGGGGCCAGGTGCAGCATCTTGGCGCCGGTGTCCTGGTGCTGCCCCTCGCCGGCGAACGCCACCGAGAGCACCTCGCCCTTGGCGTATTCGCCGGTCATCCACACGGCCGGGTACTTCATCGTCACCTTGGAGCCGATATTGCCGTCGACCCACTCCATGGTGGCGCCGGCCTCGGCGCGGGCCCGCTTGGTGACCAGGTTGTAGACATTGTTCGACCAGTTCTGGATGGTCGTGTACCGCACCCGGGCGCCGGGCTTGACCACGATCTCGACGACGGCCGAGTGCAGCGAGTCGGACTTGTAGATCGGCGCCGTGCAGCCCTCGACGTAGTGCACGTAGGAACCCTCGTCGGCGATGATCAGGGTGCGCTCGAACTGGCCCATGTTCTCGGTGTTGATCCGGAAGTAGGCCTGCAGCGGGATGTCGACGTGCACGCCCGGCGGCACATAGATGAACGAACCGCCCGACCACACCGCGGTGTTCAGCGCGGAGAACTTGTTGTCCCCGGCCGGGATCACGGTGCCGAAGTACTTCTTGAACAGCTCGGGATGCTCGCGCAGACCGGAGTCGGTGTCCAGGAAGATGACGCCCTGGGCCTCGAGATCCTCCCGGATCGAGTGGTAGACGACCTCGGACTCGTACTGGGCGGCGACACCGGAGACCAGGCGCTGCTTCTCCGCCTCCGGGATGCCGAGCTTGTCGTAGGTGTTCTTGATGTCGGCGGGCAGGTCGTCCCAGGTGGCAGCCTGCTTCTCGCTGGAGCGCACGAAGTACTTGATGTTGTCGAAGTAGATGCCGTCCAGGTCGGAACCCCAGTTGGGCATCGGCTTCTTGTCGAAGGTGCGCAACGCCCGCAGCCGGATGTCCAGCATCCATTCGGGCTCGCTCTTCTTCGCCGAGATGTCGCGCACGACGGCCTCGTTCAGGCCACGCTGGGCACTGGCGCCGGCGACGTCGGAGTCCGACCAGCCATAGCCGTACTTACCCAGGGACGCAATGGTCTCTTCCTGGGTCAGCGGGGTCTCCGGGGTGAGGGTCATCGCGACACTCCTTGTGTGGTGGTGGATTCGGCTCGGGCTGCGGGCCGAACGGACGTGGGCCCTTCGGGCCCCAATGGAACGTGGGTGGTGCAGGCGCAGTCGCCGTTGACGATGGTGGCCAGCCGTTGCACGTGGGTACCCAGGATCTCGGCGAAGGCCTGCCGCTCGGCATCGCACAACTCCGGGAACTCCTCGGCGACATGCGAGACCGGGCAGTGATGCTGACAGATCTGCACGCCGTGCAGCGGCCCGGCCACCGGTGTGGTGGTGGTCCGGTACCCGGCCTTGGTGAGCGCGGCGGCCACCCGGTCGGCGGTCTCGGCCACGTCGGTGTGCGGGGCGTTCACCACCTCGGCGAGGATGCCGTCGATGCGGCGCCGGGCGAACGTGTGCACCGCCTCGTCACCGCCGATCTCGCGCAACTGCCGCATGGCGGCGGCGGCCAGGTCGTCATAGGCGTGGTCGAGTTTGGCACGCCCGGCGGCGGTGATCCGGTACCGCTTGGCGGGCCGCCCGCGGCCGTTGTGCTGCCACGCCGCGGCCGCACTGGCCTGGGCGTCGCCGGCTTCGATCAAGGCGTCGAGGTGACGACGCACGCCGGTGGCCGAGATGCCCAGCCGCTCGCCGATGTCGCCGGCGGTGACGGGACCTTCGAGCAGCAACTGCACGATGGCGCTGCGCGTATCGCCTTCGGGGGTGTGACCATCCGACAGCGCCGCGGGCACGGCCGTAGCCACGCCAGAGACCTCCGGATTTAATTTCACAACACTATTGTGTCGGAATTCGACCCGCTGTTCCAGCAAGGGCACCCTAACTCTGTAAGGGCTCACCGCGCCACCGTCTACGCTGCTGGGATGACCGCGCTCGGGTCCTTCAGTTCGGCGGTCGCCCGATGGCATGCCGACGAGCGAACCGTCGGCTCCCCGCTCAACGACGCGGAAGTCCTCGCGCTGCGTCGGACCAGGGTCTTCGGGGCGACCGGCACCGTCCTCATGGCCATCGGCGCCCTCGGGGCCGGCGCCCGGCCGGTGGTGCAGGATCCGACGTTCGGGGTGCGCCTGCTGAACCTGCCGTCGCGCATCCAGACGGTGTCGCTGACCATGACCACCACCGGCGCGGTGATGATGACGCTGGCGTGGCTCATGCTCGGCCGCTTCGCGCTGGGGCCGCGCCGGATGTCGCGCAGCCAGCTGGACCGCACCCTGCTGTTGTGGGCGCTGCCGTTGCTCATCGCCCCGCCGATGTACAGCAAGGACGTGTACTCGTATCTGGCGCAGAGCCAGATCGCCCGCATCGGGCTGGACCCGTACAAGATCGGTCCCGCGCCGGGGCTCGGGCTGGACCACGTGTTCACGTTGTCGGTGCCCAGCCTGTGGCGCGAAACCCCGGCGCCCTACGGTCCGCTGTTCCTGTGGATCGGGCGCGGCATCTCCGCGCTCACCGGCGAGAACATCGTCGCCGCGGTGCTCTGCCACCGGCTGGTGGTGCTGCTCGGGGTCGGGCTGATCGTCTGGGCCACCCCCCGGCTGGCGCAGCGCTGCGGTGTGGCCGAGGTGAGCGCGCTGTGGCTGGGCCCGTGCAACCCGCTGCTGTTCATGCATCTGGTGGCCGGCATCCACAACGAGGCACCGATGCTCGGATTGATGCTCGCCGGAACCGAATTCGCGCTGCGCGGGATCGACGGGGTGCGGGCCGGTGTCTGGCGCATCGCCCCCAAACCCCTGGGCATGTTGGTCTTCGGCACCGTACTGATCGCCCTGTCCTCACAGATCAAGCTGCCGTCGTTGCTGGCCATCGGGTTCGTCGCGATGGCACTGGCGTGGCGCTGGGGCGGCACCGTCAAGGCGTTCCTGGCGGCCAGTTGCTCGCTGGGCGCCATCTCGTTGATCGTCATGGCGGTGATCGGCTGGGCCAGCGGGCTGGGATTCGGCTGGCTGTTCACCCTGGGCACCGCCAACGTGGTGCGGTCCTGGATGTCCCCGCCGACGCTGATCGCGCTGGGCACCGGGCAGGTGGGCATCCTGCTGGGGCTGGGCGACCACACCACCGCCGTGCTCGGCCTGACCCGCGGCATCGGTGTGATCATCATCGCAATCCTGGTGACCTGGCTGTTGTTGGCCGTGTTCCGGGGCCGGCTGCATCCCGTCGGCGGTCTCGGGGTGGCCCTCGGCGCCACGGTGCTGCTCTTCCCGGTGGTGCAGCCGTGGTACCTGCTGTGGGCCATCATCCCGCTGGCGACCTGGGCCACCCGGCCCGGATTCCGCGGCGCGACCATCGCGATCACGCTGGTGGTGGGCATCTTCGGCCCGACCGCCAACGGCGACCGGTTTGCGCTCTTCCAGATTCTGGACGCCACCCTCGCCAGCACCGTGATCGTGCTGCTGCTGATCGCACTGACCTGGCGCCAACTGCCGTGGCGTGCCCTGCCCGGCGCACCCGCGGTCAGGTCCGCCGCTTACGCTGAATCCCCGTGACCACCGCTTCTGCCGCCACCCCGGTGCGCCTGCGCGGCGTGACCAAGCGTTACGGGTCCACCACCGCGGTGTCCGAGCTGGACCTCGACGTCCACCGCGCCGAGGTGCTGGCCCTGCTGGGTCCCAACGGCGCGGGCAAGACCACGACGGTGGAGATGTGCGAGGGATTCCTGCGGCCCGATGCCGGCAGCATCGAGATCCTGGGCCTGGATCCGGCCGCCGAGAACAGCCGGGTGCGCGAGCGCATCGGGGTGATGCTCCAAGGTGGCGGCGGTTATCCCGCGGCCCGGGCCGGCGAGATGCTCGACCTGGTCGCCTCCTACGCCGCCAACCCGCTGGATCCGCGCTGGCTGATGGACACCCTCGGACTGACCGACGCCGCCCGCACCACCTACCGCCGGCTCTCCGGCGGGCAGCAGCAACGCCTGGCGTTGGCCTGCGCCGTGGTGGGCCGCCCGGAACTGGTGTTCCTCGACGAGCCGACCGCCGGAATGGACGCGCACGCCCGCATCGTGGTGTGGGAGCTGATCGACGCGCTGCGCCGCGACGGTGTCACGGTCGTGCTGACCACCCATCAGCTGACCGAGGCCGAGGAACTGGCCGACCGGCTGGTGATCATCGACCACGGCAAGACCGTCGCCGCCGGCACCCCGGCCGAGCTGATGCGCAGTGGCGCGGAGAATCAGCTGCGGTTCAGCGCACCGCCCAAACTGGACCTCACGCTGCTGGTGTCGGCCCTGCCCGAGACCTACCGCGCCTGCGAGGGGGCGCCCGGGGAGTACCTGGTGGAGGGTCACATCGATCCGCAGGTGCTGGCGACGGTCACCGCGTGGTGCGCCCGGCTCAACGTGCTGGCCACCGATATGCGCGTCGAACAGCGCAGCCTCGAGGACGTCTTCCTCGACCTGACCGGCCGGGAGCTCCGTTCGTGACCAACCGTTTCGCCGCAGGCACCTTCTCCCCCGACCCGCGCCCGGCGGGCGTGCGCCAGATGCTCACCGCCCAGTACGGCCTGGAACTCAAGCTGTTGTTGCGCAACGGTGAGCAGCTGCTGCTGACCATGTTCATCCCGATCACCCTGCTCGTCGGGCTGACGCTGATGCCGCTGGGCTCGTTCGGCACCGACCGGGCGGCCACCTTCGCACCCGCGATCATGGCGCTGGCCGTCATCTCCACGGCGTTCACCGGCCAGGCCATCGCGGTGGCCTTCGACCGTCGCTACGGCGCCCTCAAACGCCTCGGGGCCACGGCCCTCCCGGTGTGGGGCATCATCGCCGGCAAATCGCTGGCCGTGGTCACCGTGGTGTTCCTGCAGTCGATCCTGTTGGGCGCCATCGGTATTGCGTTGGGCTGGCGGCCCGCGGTGCTGGGCCTGCTGCTCGGCGCGGTGGTCATCGCGCTGGGCACCGCGTCGTTCGCCGCGCTGGGCCTGCTGCTCGGCGGCACCCTGAAAGCCGAGATCGTGCTGGCGGTGGGCAACCTGCTGTGGTTCGTCTTCGCCGGCCTGGGCGCCCTGACCCTCGAGGGTGGCCTGGTGCCGCACACCGTCGCCTGGATCGCCCGGCTCACCCCGTCGGGCGCGCTCACCGAGGCGCTCACCCAGGCGATGACGCTGTCGGTGGACTGGTTCGGCATCATCGTGCTGGCGGTGTGGGGCGGTGTCGCCGCACTGTGCGCGCTGCGCTGGTTCCGCTTCACCTAGACCGTCATGGCCCGGTCGTTGACGACGGTCGCCGGCGTGGACGCCTACCGCGGCGGCTGGGTGGGCGTGGTCCTGAACGACGGCGCCTACGCCGGTATCCATATCGCCGAGCGGCTGGCCGAGTTGGTGGCGCGGATCGGCACCGCCACGGCGATCGGGGTGGACATCCCGCTGGGGTTGATGGAATCCGGGCCGCGCGGCACCGATACGGCCGCCCGCGCGCTGCTCGGCCGGCGACGGTCCACCATCTTCGAGATCGCGCCGCGGCCGTGCTGGGAACAACCCCATCACGCCGCGGCCAGCGCACTGAGCCGGCGCCTGATGGGCAAGGGCATGAGCATCCAGTCGTGGGGACTGAAGGCCAAGCTGCTGGACGCGAACGCGCTGTACGACGGGTCCGGTGCACCGCTGTGGGAGGTGCACCCGGAACTGTCGTTCCAGCAGATGGGCCTGCAGTTCGCCGACGGCACGAAGAAGACCTGGCGGGGGCAGCGGGCCCGGCTGCGGGTGCTGGCCGCGCACGGTATCGACCTGCCCGAGGATCTCGGCACGGCGGCGTATGTCCCGGCCGACGACGTCCTGGACGCGGCGGCGGTGGCGTGGAGCGCCACCCGGATCGCGGCCGGTCGGGCCTACAGCGTGCCCGACCCGCCGCGGGTCAACGAGCGCGGGCAACGCGTCGCCATCTGGTGTTGAGCGGCCCCTACTACGGCGTGTAGTTAGCATTGCTCTACGATCGGGCCGTGGCACTGCGTCGGTGGTTTCTCAAGGTCGTCGACCTGCTGCCCATGCCAAGCCTGCGCGTCCAGCGGCTCATCGCGTTCCTGGTCATCCTCACCCAGGGCGGTATCTCGGTCACCGGGGCGATCGTCCGGGTGACCGCCTCCGGGCTGGGCTGCCCGACCTGGCCGCAGTGCTTCCCCGGCAGTTTCGTGCCGGTGCCGCATGCCGAGGTGGCCATCGTGCATCAGGCCGTCGAGTTCACCAATCGGCTGTTCACCTTCGGCGTGGTGGCGACCGCCGCGCTGGCCGTGCTCGCGGTGACCCGGGCCCGGCGCCGCCGCGAGGTGCTGGTGTACGCCTGGCTGATGCCGGCCTCGACCGTCGCCCAGGCGGTGATGGGCGGTATCACCGTGCTCACCGGCCTGCTGTGGTGGACGGTGGCCATCCACCTGCTGGCGTCGATGGTCATGGTGTGGCTGGCGGTGCTGCTCTACGTCAAGATCGGTGAACCCGATACCGGGGTGGTCACCGAACTGGTGGCGAAACCCTTGCGCCAGTTGACCTTCGTGTCCGCGGTGGTGCTGTCCGGCATCCTCGTCACCGGCACGCTGGTGACCGGCGCCGGCCCGCACGCCGGTGACAAGAGCCTGGACCGGGTGGTGCCCCGGTTGGAGGTGCAGATCACCACCCTGGTGCACGTCCATTCGTCATTGCTGGTGGCCTACCTGGCGCTGCTGATCGGCCTGGGTTTCGGCCTGCTGGCCGTGAGCGCGCCGCGGGCGGTGCGCATCCGCTGGGTGGTGCTGGTGGTGCTGGTGGCCACCCAGGGCATGATCGGCGCCGTGCAGTTCTACACCGGTGTTCCCGCGGCACTGGTCGCGGTACACGTGGCATTCGCCGCGGCCTGCACCGCCGCCACCGCCGCGCTATGGGCCTCGATGCGACCCATCACGACGGGACAGGGGTCCCAGCCCCAGCCGCTCCAGGGCTGACTCGACGCCCACCGCGAAATCCCGTTCGGCACGCGCCTTCTCCGCGGCGCCGAGCTGCCGGAACCCCAGTGACGGCTCGATCAGTTCGAGTTCCAGCAGCCGGGGATCGTCGGCGCCGGTGCCGAGCACGTCGACGCGGGCGTACAGCAGGTCCTCGCGGCGCATCCCGAATCGCCGCACCACCGACACCACCGCCTCGTGCCCCAGGTCCCACAACGCGTCGTCGGGATCCGCGGCCGACAGCGTCTCGGCCGCGAACGTGCCGGTTTCCTCGAATACCGGCGCGCTGCCCGGCGGCGGCAGCAGCGGGCCCTTGGTGAACGCGTGCGACGGCTCCCCGTTCAGGAACACCAGCGCCGTCTCCCCCGCCGCGACCCGCCGGTCGAACGGCTGTACCAGCACCGGCCGGCCTTGGGCCTGCAATGACTGGGCGTGCGCGCGGGCCGCGGTGGCGTCGGCGAACCGCTGCGCCCCGGCCGAGCCGGCTCCGACCGCCGGTTTCACCACCACCTCACCGGCGGGAATCTCGACGGCCTCGTCGACGCCGACGTAGGCGGTCGGGACGACGGGCACGCCGTCGGCCCGCAGGTCCAGCAGGTAGTGCTTGTCGGCGCTCCAGGCCACCAGCTCGGGCGGGTTGAGCAGATGCCGCACCCGCCGGCTCCAGGCCAGGAACTCGTCCAGGCGGTCGGCGTAATCCCATGCCGCGCGCAGAATCACGACATCGGCCTGCAGTGTCGCCGGGTCGTCCCAGGATTTCCACTGCACGTGCAGGCCGCGGTGGCGCAGGGCGGTGACGAGTCCGTCGTCGTCGCCGTCACCCTGGGGCAGGGCCGCGCAACCGGCGAAAACGATGCGCGGGTGGAACACGTCGGGGCGAGCCAACTTCACCAGTGGATGATAGGTGGCATGCATGCCATCGAAGTTGCCGAGACCGGAGGACCGGAGGTCCTCACCTACGTCGAGAGGCCCGATCCGGTCGCGGGTCCGGGTCAGGTGGTGATCAAGGCCGAGGCCATCGGGGTGAACTTCATCGACACCTATTTCCGGTCGGGGCTCTACCCACGCGAGTTGCCGTTCGTGCTGGGCACCGAGGTGTGCGGCACCGTCGCGGCCGTCGGCGAAGATGTCGCGGCGCTGGCCATCGGCGACCGGGTGGTCACCGCCGATGCCGACGGCGCCTACGCCGACTACTGCGTGGCCCAGAGCGATCGGGTGGCCTACGTGCCCGACGGAGTGGCGCCCGAGTCGGTGGCCTCGGCCCTGCTGAAAGGCATGACGGCGCACTATCTGATCAAGTCGGTCTACGCGGTGCAGCCCTCGGACACCATCCTGGTGCATGCCGGTGCGGGCGGGGTCGGGCTGATTCTCACCCAGTGGGCCACCAGCACGGGCACCCGGGTGATCACCACGGCGTCGACGCCGGAGAAGGCGGCACTGTCGCGGATGGCCGGCGCGATCGAGGTGCTCGACTACCCGGACGATCCGGCCGAGTTCGGTGCCGCGATCCGTGACCTGACCGCCGGGGCCGGGGTTGCCGCGGTGTACGACGGCGTCGGCGCCTCCACCTTCGACGCCAGCCTGGCCAGCCTCGCGGTGCGCGGCACCCTGGCGTTGTTCGGCGCGGCCAGCGGCCCGGTGCCACCGGTGGACCCGCAGCGGCTCAACGCGGCCGGCTCGGTGTTCCTGACCCGCCCGAAGCTGGGCGACTTCACCCGTACCGCCGACGAATTCGCTTGGCGGGCAGGTGAACTGCTCAGCGCGATCGCCGACGGTTCGATCTCGGTGACGGTCAGCGAGCGCTACCCGCTGGCCGAGGCGGCCCGCGCGCACATCGACCTGCAGGGCCGCAAGACGGTCGGCTCGATCGTGCTGGTGCCCTGAGCGTCTTCGAGACTGAAGCCAGGGATCGATTCGGCCCGGAATCTCGTCCCTGGTTTCAGTCTCGGTGCCGGTCAGGCAGCGCGGCGTCGGCGCTGAGCCAGCGCGGCGGCCACCCTGGCGACGATGTCGTCCGCGCTGTCCTCGGCGATCACCCGGATGACGATCCAGTCGAGTGCCTGCAATTCGCGCTCGATGCGCCGGTCACGCACATACTGACCGCGTTCGGTCTGATGATGCCTGCCGTCGTACTGCACCGCGACCTTCAGCGACCGCCAACCCATGTCGACCTTCGCGATCATCCGGGTGCCCGCGAACACCTCGATCTGGGTGTCCTCCGGCGCCAGCCCGGCATCGGTGAGCAACAATCGCAGCCAGGTCTCACGGGGCGATTCCGCACCGCCGTCGGCCAGCGCCAACGCGGTCCGCAGCGAGCGGGCCCCGCGGCAGGCGGGATACCGGGCGATCAACGGCGCGACGTCGTCGACGGTGACCCGCCACGTCTACGACAACGCGTCCATCCGCGCCACCGCCTCGTCACGCGGGAGGTGCCTGCCCAGATCGAACAGGGTCCGTGCCCGGGTGGTGACGGGCACGCCACCGAAGGTCGTCACCTCGTCGCGCGAGTACGCTTCGTTGCGCAGGATCAACCCCGTCGGCGGATGTGTGTTGCGCCAGAGCATTTCGATCGCGGTGTCGGTCGGCACCCACCGCGCACCGAGCAATCCGGACGCCGCGACGCCGGAGACGACACCGCGCCGCCCCGACCACAACCAGGCGGCCCTGGCGCGGTCGAGCAATGTCGGGCTGTCCGGCCCGTACACGTCGGGGAACAGTCGTCGGTAACGACGCCGCAGGTCATAGCGGGTCACCCGGCCTGCGGCCAGCTCCTCACTGCCGATGAAAACCCCCACCCGCGGATGGTGGCACGGCGCACCGACACGCCCACCGAGACTGAAGCCAGGGATCGATCCGGCCCGGAATCCGTCCCTGGTTTCAGTCTCGGTGTCAGCGAACGGGCGCCGCCGCCGGGAACGTCCAGGACCCGTCCAGGATCTCCGGCCGGGGCCGGTACAGCCGCACCAGGTAGTTCCAGCCCGCGGTGATCGGCAGCACGTTGGGCGCACCGTCGCCGCCGAACTGGACGGTGACGGCACCGTCGGCGTCCGCGACGGCTGTGACATTGTTCACCGAATACGTGTTTTGCGGGTTCGGCTCCAGATAGCCCTCTTCGTTGTACACGGTGACCGACCAGAAGCCGTCCACCGGAACGTCTTTCACGGTCAGCCGGTGCACTGTGGCACCGTCGTTGGCCGGCGGGATCACCGTGAGGTACAGCGCATCGCGTTCGGGGTTACCGCCCCACGCGAAGGCCGTGCCGATCAGGTGATGCACCGGGTCCACCTCGTCCCGGGCGCCGAAGGTCCGCGTCGAGTCGGTCAGCGTCGTCGACAGCGTGATCAACGCGTCGCGCACGGTCTTCTGCGTCACCGGATCCCAGTCCGGGATCTCGAAGCGGCCCGGCTCCGGCTGGGTCACCTCGATGGCGTCCTGCAGGGCGTGCACGGCGGGCAGATCCGCGGCCTCGTTCGGGTCGACGAGGGTGCGCGCGGCGGCCAGCACGTACCGGGTGCCCACCACATCGCGCGACAGGATGACCACGGCCGGCGCGTAGGCCACCTCCACGGTGTAGTGGTCCTCGTTGATGATCTGCACCGACATGAACCGGCCGGCGCTGTCCGGCAGGGTGATCGTCACGTCGCCGGCGTCCAGGTCGAAGACGGCCGCCGAGTACAGGGTGTCGCGGTTCTGCCGGATCACCACCTGGTCGTCCACCGGGGAGAGCTCGCGAAAATGCAGGAACTGCCCGAAACCGCCGCCGGCCGCGATGCGTGAGAAGTAGCCGTCCGATTCGGCACGGGCGAAGTTGTCGGGGCTGACCAGTCGGCTCATGCCGAGGAATCTAGCGCCCCAGCAAGGTCGGCAGGGCCAGCGCGGAGTCGATGGCCAGCGCGCAGAACACCACGGCCAAATAGTTGTTGGACTGCAGGAACAACCGCAGCGGCTTCACCGGCTCGCCGCGCTTCACGCCGGCGTACAGCTGGTGTGCCATCACCAGGAACCACACCCCGGCCAGCAGCGCCACCGACGCGTACAGCCAGCCGGTGGCCAGGGTCAGCGCCAGCGTCGTGAGCACCGTCAGCCAGGTGTAGATCAGGATCTGGCGGGTCACCTGCCGTTCGGTGGCCACCGCCGGCAGCATCGGCACCCCGGCCGCCTTGTAGTCGTCCTTGTAGCGCATGGCCAGCGCCCAGGTGTGCGGCGGCGTCCAGAAGAAGATGATCGCGAACATCACCAGCGCCGGCCATCCGATGGTGCCGGTCACCGCCGACCAGCCGATCATCACCGGCATGCAGCCGGCGGCTCCGCCCCACACCACGTTCTGCGATGTGCGCCGCTTGAGCAGCAGCGTGTACACGAAGACGTAGAACGCGATGGTGACCAGGCCCAGCACGCCGGAGAGCAGGTTGGTGGTCCACCACAACCAGGCGAAGGAGCCGGCCGAGAGCACCAGACCGAAGATCAGCGCGTGCCGGGTCGGGACCGAGGCACGGGCCAGCGGCCGCAGCGCGGTCCGCTTCATCACCTTGTCGATATCGGCGTCGGCGACACAGTTGAGGGTGTTGGCGCCGGCGGCAGCCATCATGCCGCCGATCAACGTGTTGACGATCAGCAGCGGATCGACGGTGCCGCGGTCGGCCAGCAACATGGCCGGGATCGCCGTCACCAGCAACAGCTCGATCACGCGCGGCTTGGTCAGTGCCAGATAAGCCAAAAACGTCGAACGGATCCGACTGGGTGCTGCGCTAGCTGACCGGCGCTCGCGAATGCTCACGCAAATAACTCCTCGGGCAGCGTCACGCGGGCTTCTACTACAGACGATGGTAGACCGCGGGTCTGTGAGCCCGACACCGCAGGGTCAATTCCGGTGAACGGAGAAGTAAACGTGCACCAACCGGTCTGCCGCGGATGAGTCGCTCCTACTAGGGTGTTTTAGAGGAACAAGCAGCTGATCTCGCAGACGCTAGGAGCACGCGTAGTGACCACCACCGAGGAGATTTCCGCCCTCACCCGCCCCAACCACCCGGACGACTGGACGGACCTCGACTCACTCGCCGTCGACACCGTGCGCGTTCTGGCGGCCGACGCGGTGCAGAAGGTCGGTAACGGCCATCCGGGCACCGCAATGAGCTTGGCCCCGCTGGCCTACACGCTGTTCCAGCGCCAACTGCGCCATGACCCCAGCGACGTGCACTGGCTGGGCCGGGACCGGTTCGTGCTGTCCTGCGGGCACTCCAGCCTGACGCTGTACCTGCAGCTGTACCTGGGCGGTTTCGGCCTGGAGCTCGACGACATCGAGTCGCTGCGGACGTGGAAGTCCAAGACCCCCGGGCATCCGGAGTTCCGGCACACCAAGGGTGTGGAGATCACCACCGGACCGCTGGGCCAGGGTCTGGCATCGGCCGTCGGCATGGCGATGGCCGCCCGGTACGAGCGTGGCCTGTTCGACCCCGACGCCGCGCCCGGCACCAGCCCGTTCGACCACTTCATCTACGTGATCGCCTCCGACGGTGACATCGAGGAAGGCGTCACCAGCGAGGCCTCCTCACTGGCGGGCACCCAGCAGCTCGGCAACCTCATCGTCTTCTACGACAAGAACCACATCTCCATCGAGCACGACACCGATATCGCGCTCAGCGAGGACGTAGCGGCCCGCTACCGTGCCTACGGCTGGCATGTCCAGGAGGTCGAGGGCGGCGAGAACGTCGCCGGAATCGAAGCGGCCATCGAGGAGGCCAAGAAGGTCACCGACAAGCCGTCCTTCATCGCGCTGCGGACCATCATCGGCTACCCGGCGCCCACCAAGATGAACACCGGCGGCGTGCACGGGTCGGCCCTGGGCGACGACGAGGTAGCCGCCACCAAGAAGGTGCTGGGCTTCGACCCGGACAAGAAGTTCGAGGTGCGCCCCGAGGTCATCGAGCACACCCGCAAGCTGGTCGACCGCGGCCGGGAAGCCCACCAGAAATGGCAGACCGGTTTCGACGCCTGGGCCGAGCGTGAGCCCGAGCGCAAGAAGCTGCTGGACCGGCTGCTGGCCCAGGAACTGCCCGAGGGCTGGGATGCCGACCTGACCTACTGGGAGCCGGGCTCCAAGCCGCTGGCCACCCGCGCCGCGTTCGGCAAGGTGCTCAACGACGTCGCGCCGAAGTTGCCCGAATTGTGGGGTGGCTCAGCCGATCTCGCCGGCAGCAACAACACCACGATCAACGGCGTGAAGTCGTTCGGCCCGCCGTCGATCTCGACATCGGACTACACCGCCGACTGGTATGGCCGCGTGCTGCACTTCGGTATCCGCGAGCATGCGATGGGCTCGATCCTGTCCGGCATCGTGTTGCACGGCCCGACGCGCGCGTTCGGCGGAACGTTCCTGCAGTTCTCCGATTACATGCGCCCGGCGGTCCGGTTGGCGTCCCTGATGGACATCGACACCATCTACATCTGGACCCACGACTCGATCGGCCTCGGTGAGGACGGCCCCACCCATCAGCCGATCGAGCACCTGGCCGCGCTGCGCGCCATCCCGAATCTCTCGGTGGTGCGTCCCGGTGACCCGAACGAGACCGCCTACGCCTGGCGCAGCATCATCGCCCGCGGCAACGGGAGCGGCCCGGTCGGTTTCATCCTGACCCGACAGGGCATCCCAGTGCTGGAGGGCACCGACTCCGACGGGGTGGCCCGGGGTGGCTACGTGCTCGGCGGCGGCAATCCCGCCGACGACGCCGACGTGATCATCATCGCGACCGGCTCCGAGCTGCAGTTGGCGGTCGAGGCACGGAAGCTGTTGGCCGAGAAGGACATCGTCGCCTACGTGGTGTCGATGCCGTGTGTGGAGTGGTTCGAATCCCAGCCCAAGGAGTACCGCGACTCGGTGCTCCCGCCGGACGTCTCGGCACGTGTCGCGGTCGAGGCCGGGATCGCGCAGCCGTGGCACAAGCTGGTCGGCGACACCGGCGAGATCATCTCGATCGAGCATTACGGCGAGTCGGCAGATGACAAGACGCTGTTCCGCGAGTTCGGCTTCACCGCTGAGGCCGTCGTCGCCGCCGCAGAACGCTCACTCGAAAACTAGGTAAAGGCAAGCGAACATGACTCAGAACCCGAACCTCGCAGCGCTGAGCGCCGCGGGCGTATCCGTATGGCTCGACGACCTGTCCCGGGACCGGTTGCAGACCGGCAACCTGCAGAACCTGATCGACACCCGCAGCGTCGTGGGCGTCACCACCAACCCGTCGATCTTCCAGGCGGCGCTGTCCAAGGGCGACGCCTACGACGGTCAGATCAAGGAGCTTGCCGAGCGCGGCGCCGACGTCGACGCCACCATCCGCACGGTGACCACCGACGACGTGCGCAACGCGTGCGACCTGTTCGCGAAGACCTACGAGGCCTCCGGCGGGGTGGACGGCCGGGTCTCGATCGAGGTCGACCCGCGGCTGGCGCACGACACCGACAAGACGATCCTGCAGGCCATCGAGCTCTGGAAGATCGTCGACCGGCCCAACCTGCTCATCAAGATCCCGGCCACGCTCGCCGGTCTGCCCGCCATCACCGCGGTGATCGCCGAGGGCATCTCGGTCAACGTCACCCTGATCTTCTCGGTGGAGCGGCATCGCGCGGTGATGGACGCCTACCTGGAGGGTCTGGCGAAGGCCAAGGAGGCGGGCCACGACCTGTCCAAGATCCACTCCGTCGCTTCGTTCTTCGTCTCCCGGGTGGACACCGAGATCGACGCCCGGCTGGACAAGCTCGGCTCCGCGGAGGCCCTGGCCCTGCGCGGGCAGGCCGGTGTGGCCAACGCCCGGTTGGCCTACGCCGCCTACGAAGAGGTGTTCGGCGGTGAGCGGTTCGCCACGCTCAAGGAATCCGGTGCCCGCGTCCAGCGGCCGCTGTGGGCCTCCACCGGCGTCAAGAACCCGGACTACTCCGACACCCTGTACGTCACCGAACTGGTCGCCGCCAACACGGTGAACACCATGCCGGAGAAGACACTGGAAGCCGTCGCCGATCACGGCGTGATCACCGGGGACACCGTCACCGGTACCGCCGAGGCCGCGCAGCAGGTCTTCGACAAGCTGTCGGACATCGGCATCGACCTCACCGACGTGTTCCTGGTGCTGGAGAACGAAGGCGTCGACAAGTTCGAGAAATCCTGGGGCGAACTGCTCGAGGCCACCCAGGGACAGCTGGACGCCGCGAAGCGATGAGCCCCACCACCGCCACAGGTCCCGTCTGGCACAACCCGTTGCGGGACAAGCGCGACAAGCGGATGCCCCGAATTGCGGGACCATGTGCGGTGGTGATCTTCGGCGTCACCGGCGACCTGGCCCGCAAGAAGCTGATGCCGGCGATCTACGACCTGGCCAACCGCGGCCTGCTGCCGCCCAGTTTCGCGCTGGTCGGGTTCGCCCGGCGTGATTGGGCGGACGAGGATTTCGGCAAGATCGTCTACGAAGCGGTCCAGCAGCATGCCCGCACCCCGTTCCGCCAGGAGGTGTGGGACCGGCTGGCCGAGGGATTCCGGTTCGTCCAGGGCACATTCGACGACGAGGCGTCGTTCGAGCGGCTGAAGGACACCTTGCACAAGCTGGACGCCGAGCGCGGCACCAGCGGCAACCACGCGTTCTACCTGTCCATCCCGCCGAAGGCGTTCCCCCAGGTGTGCGAACAGCTGTCGAAGTCCGGGCTGGCCGAGAAGCCCGAAGGTAGCTGGAGTCGGGTGGTGATCGAGAAGCCGTTCGGGCATGACCTCAAGAGCGCCGAGGAACTCAACGCCGTCGTCAACAGCGTGTTCCCGGAGTCCTCGGTGTTCCGCATCGATCACTACCTGGGCAAGGAGACGGTCCAGAACATCCTCGCGTTGCGGTTCGCCAACGAATTGTTCGAGCCGGTGTGGAACTCGCACTACGTCGACAGTGTGCAGATCACCATGGCCGAGGACATCGGCCTGGGTGGTCGCGGCGGCTACTACGACGGGGTCGGGGCGGCCCGGGACGTCATCCAGAACCACCTGCTGCAGCTGCTGGCGCTGACGGCGCTGGAGGAGCCGGTGAGCTTCTCCCCCGCCGAGCTGCAGGCCGAGAAGATCAAGGTGCTGTCGGCGACGAAACTGGTTGAGCCGCTGGAGGAGACCACCTCACGTGGGCAGTACGTCGCAGGCTGGCAGGGTGGCGAGAAGGTCGTCGGCTTGTTGGACGAGGAGGGCTTCTCGCAGACCTCGACCACCGAGACGTTCGCGGCCATCACGCTGGAGGTGGACACCCGCCGGTGGGCCGGGGTGCCGTTCTATCTGCGTACCGGAAAACGATTGGGCCGCAGGGTGACCGAGATCGCGCTGTTGTTCAAGCGGGCACCGCACCTGCCGTTCGACGCCACCATGACCGACGAGCTGGGCCAGAACGCCCTGGTGATCCGGGTGCAGCCGGACGAGGGCATCACGCTGCGGTTCGGGTCCAAGGTGCCCGGGCACATCATGGAGGTCCGCGATGTCAGCATGGACTTCTCCTACGGTTCGGCGTTCGCCGAGGAGTCGCCGGAGGCCTACGAACGGCTGATCCTCGACGTGTTGCTGGGTGAGCCGTCACTGTTCCCGGTCAACGCCGAGGTCGAATTGTCCTGGAAGATCCTCGATCCCGCGCTGGAGTACTGGGCGACGCACGGAAAGCCGGACCCGTACGAGTCCGGGACGTGGGGCCCCGATTCGGCGTTCGAGATGTTGCGGCGGACCGGCCGGGAATGGCGGCGGCCGTGATGATGCGAGAAGGAGCCCAGTCGTGATCGTCGATCTGCCCGATACCAATACCGGTGCCATCAACAAGAAGATCGTCGCGCTGCGCGAAGAGGGTGGTGCCATCACGCTCGGCCGGGTGCTGACGCTGGTGGTCGCTCCCGACAGCGAGTCGCTGCTGGAGGAGTCGATCGAGGCGGCCAACGCGGCCAGCCGCGAGCATCCTTGTCGCGTCATCGTCGTCATCCCGGGTGACCGGCTGACCACCGAAGCACGGTTGGACGCCCAGCTGCGGGTGGGTCGCGACGCGGGTGCCAACGAGGTGGTGGTGCTGCGGCTGTCCGGACCGCTGGCCAACCATGCCGGCAGCGTGGTGATCCCGTTCCTGCTGCCCGACACCCCGGTGGTGACGTGGTGGCCGGATCTGGCGCCGCGGGTGCCCGCGCAGGACCCGCTGGGCAAGCTGGCGATCCGGCGCATCACCGATGCCACCAACGGCGAGGACCCGTTGGCGTGTATCAAGAGCCGGCTGGCCGGATACACCCCCGGTGACACCGACCTGGCCTGGAGCCGCATCACCTATTGGCGGGCGCTGCTGGCCGCCACGCTGGATCAGGCGCCTTACGAGCCGATCACCTCGGTGCTGGTGTCGGGGCTGAAAGAAGAACCGGCCCTGGACATCCTGGCCGGCTGGTTGGCCGGCCGGCTGGACTGCCCGGTGTCCCGTGCGGTCGGTGACCTCAAGGTCGAACTGACCCGGGCGAGCGAGACCATCGTGCTGAGCCGCCCGCAGACCGGCGTGACCGCGACCCTGACCCGCACCGGGCGCCCCGACGCGCAGATTCCGTTGGCGCGCAGGGAAACCCGGGACTGTCTGGCCGAGGACATGCGCCGGCTGGATGCCGACGAGATCTATCTGGAAGCACTGCAGGGAATCGACAAGGTGGCCTATGTCTGATCACAACCAGCCCGAGCGGGTGACCGAAACCTACCTCGACGCAGCCGAATTGGCCGCGGCCGCCGGCGCCCGGCTGGTGGGCGCCATCACCTCGGCGATCGCGAACCGCGGCGAGGCAGCGATCGTGTTGACCGGCGGGACGGTCGGGATCGCGCTGCTGCGCCACGTCGCCGGATTCAGCACCGAGATCGACTGGTCGAACGTCCAGTTGTTCTGGGGTGACGAGCGTTTCGTGCCCGCCGCCGACGACGACCGCAATGTCAAGCAGGCCCGTGAGGCGCTGCTGGAGAGCATCGACATCCCGGCGGCAAATGTGCACGCCATGGCGGCCAGCGACGGCGAGTTCGGCGACGATATCGACGCCGCCGCCGCGGCATACGAGGAACTGCTGCCCGCCGAATTCGACGTGCACCTGCTGGGCATGGGCGGTGAGGGGCACATCAACTCGTTGTTCCCCGACACGCCTGCGGTTCGGGAAACCAGCCGGCTCGTCGTCGCGGTGACCGACTCGCCCAAGCCGCCGCCCCGGCGGATCACCTTGACCTTGCCCGCCGTGGCGCGTGCCCGCGAGGTGTGGCTGGTGGTCGCCGGTTCGGAGAAGGCCGAAGCCGTCGCCGCGGCGCTCGGCGGCGCCGCCCCGGTCGACGTTCCGGCGGCCGGAGCCGCGGGCAAGGAGAAGACGGTGTGGCTGCTCGACGAGGCGGCCGCCGCCAAGCTGTGACGGCTCACTCGGCGCGCGGCGCGGCGTCGGAGTGCGCATCGCGGTAACCGGCCAGGTACTCGGCTGCCGCTTCGCCCGTCGGTAACTCGTCCCGCCAGCGGAATGTGCATGAATGGCTCATCTCCGTTCAGACGCAGCATCCCCCGCCGAGGTTCCCCGGAACGTGCCTCGGGACGCTCTAACCGGAGTTGCGCAGCGCGGTGGCCAGCCCACTCATGGTGAGCAGGATGCCGCGCTGCACCAGCTCGTCGGTGTCCCCGGCCCGATGCCGCCGCAGCAACTCCACCTGCAGGTGATTCAGCGGTTCCAGGTACGGGAAACGGTTGAAGACCGACCGGGCCAGGGCGGGGTTGTCGGCCAGCAGGTCGTCCTGACCGGTGATCAGCCGGTGCATCCGGATGGTCCGGTCGTGCTCGGCCAGGATCTTGTCGAAGACACGCGCCCGCAGCGCCTCGTCCTGCACCAGTTCGGAATACCGTGCGGCCAGCCCCATATCGGATTTCGCCAGCACCTGCGCCATGTTCGACAGCACGGTCCGGAAGAACGGCCACCGCTCGTAGAGGTCCTGCAGCACCTCCAGGCGCTGCTTCTCGTCCTGCGGACCCTTCGCCGTAATGAACTCCTCGAACGCCGTGCCGGTGCCGTACCAACCGGGCAGCATCACCCGGGATTGGCTCCAGGCCAGCACCCACGGGATGGCCCGCAGGTCCGAGATGGCCGTGGTCGGTTTGCGTGAGGTGGGCCTGCTGCCGATGTTGAGCGCGCCGATCTCGCTGACCGGAGTGGAGGCCTTGAAGTATTCGACGAAACCCGGTGTCTCGTGCACCAATTCGGCGTATGCCCGCTGGGCGCGGGCGGCCAGGTCGTCGAGCACCTGGTAGGCCGGCTCGGCCGCCTCCCCCAGCCCCTCGACATCGAGCAGGGTGGATTCCAGGGTTGCCGCCAGCAGCGTCTCCAGGTTGCGGTGGGCGATCCGCGGCTCGGCGTACTTCGCGGCGATCACCTCGCCCTGTTCGGTGATACGCAGTGAACCGTTCACCGCACCCGGCGGCTGGGCCAGGATCGCGTCGTAGCTGGGGCCGCCGCCGCGGCCGACGGTGCCGCCGCGACCGTGGAACAGCCGCAGCCTGATGCCGGTCTTGCGGGCGGATTCGACGAGATCGAGTTCGGCCCGGTACAGCGCCCAGTTGGCCGCCAGGTACCCGCCGTCCTTGTTCGAATCCGAGTAGCCGAGCATGATCTCCTGGTGGTCGTCGCGCGCGGACACCATGGCCCGGTACACCGGCAGGTCGAGTACCGCCTCCAGGATCCCGGACCCGCGCTGCAGGTCGTCGATCGTCTCGAACAGCGGCACGATACCCACCGGGGCGTACGGGTACTCACCCGAAACATCCAGCAGCCCAGCCTCTTTGAGCAGGACGGCCGCCTCCAGCATGTCGGAGACCGACTGGCACATCGAGATGATGTAGTTCGGCACCGCCTGCGGTCCCAGGATCTTCACCGCGCGCGCCGCGGCGGCGACGATGCCCAGCTCCTTGCGGGCCAGCTCGGACAGTTCGGCGCCCTCGCCGATCAGCGGCCGCCGGGTGGCGATCTCGGCGGACAGCAGCGCCACCCGCTCGTCCTCGGGCAGCGAGGCGTAGTCCGGGTGCACACCGGCCCAGGCCAGCAGCTCGGCGATCACCTGCTCGTGCACCTCGGAGTTCTGCCGCATGTCCAACCCGGACAGGTGGAAACCGAAGACCCGCACCGCTTCTCGCAGTCGGCTCAGCCGATCGTCGGCCAGCACGGCGCTGCCGTTGGCCCGCAGCGACGCATCCACGACGTCGAGATCGGCCAGCAGCTCGGCGGGCGTGACGTACGGCGGCAGGCCGAGATCGAGCACCTCCCCTGGCTGCTCGTCGAGGATGGCCGCGGCGGTGGCGGTCAGCCGGGCGTGGATGACGCGCAGCGCGCGGCGATAGGGTTCGTCGGCACGGGCCGGCTCGGTACACAGCGCGGTGAGGCCGAGCAGCTCCTCGGACACGTGCACCAGCCGCGCCGACATGGACAGTTCCTGTTCCAGCGCCGTGAGCTCGCCGAAATAGTGCGCGATCGCGGTGTGGGCGGCCCGCCCGGTGGCGAGCCGGACGATATCGGCGTTGACGTTGGGGTTACCGTCGCGGTCGCCGCCGATCCACGACCCGGGCCGCAGGATCGGCTCGGCCAGCAGTCCGGCGCCGGGGAACAGCGTCTCCAGCGCGGTCCGTACCTCGGCGTTGACCTTGGGGATCACCTCCAGGAAGGCCGCCTGGTAGTAGCGCAGGCCCGTCTCGATCTCGTCGGAGATCTTCAGCCGCGACAACCGCACCAGCGCTGTCTGCCACAGCGTCAGGATGTGCCTGCGCAGTTCGGTCTCGATATCGCGGCCGTCGGCGGTGCTGGTCTGGCCGTGCAGCCGCAGCCGCATCAGCTCGGTGATCCGATGCTGGGTGTCGAAGACGGTCCGGCGGCGGGTCTCGGTGGGGTGGGCGGTGATCACCGGGGAGACCAGCGCACCGCGCAATGCCTGACCGACGGCGTCCACGTCCAGGGCGGCATCGGCCAGTTTGCCGTAGGTGGCGGCCAGGCTGCTGTCCTGCGGTGGTTCGCCGGAGGCGACGTGCACGGCCCGGCGCCGTTCGCGGTGGATGTCCTCGGCGACGTTGGCCAGCAGGGCGAAATGGGTGAACGCCCGGATCACCGGGATGGCCAGGTGGATGTCGATACCGGTGAACAGCCGCGCCAGGTCGGTGCGGTCGAGCTCGGAGCGGCGCACCTGGAACGAGCCGACCCGGGCCCGTTCCACCAGATCGAAGACCACCTCGCCGTTCTGCTCGCGGACGGTATCCCCGAGGATGGCCCCCAGCAACCGGATGTCCTCGCGCATCGGTTCGGTGGCTTCCCGGCCGACGCTCGTACGCCGCACCGATCCGATCGGTTCGAGCACCGTGTCCACCCGTCCGTTCTCAGCCATGCACACGATTATCGACGGGCTGCTGCGGCCACGCATGACGAGACTGCCGGTATCGGTCAGCCACCGGCGGGCACGATGGGTGTCGGCGGCGCGGACGTGCCGGTCGGCGGGGTCTCCGACGGCGCCCGCGGCGCGGGCCGGCCGGTCGGCAAAACGATTGGCGGGCTTGGTGTTTTGTCCGTCGCGTCATCGCCTGCGATGGAGTCGAGCTGCGGCGGCCAGTCCACCGCGGTGGGCGGCCAGCTCTGCGCCGACGAGCCGGAACCGGTGCCCGGCGGCGCACAACCGGCCGCCGCGCCGAAGTCCCCCGCCCCGGTGCAGTCGGCCGCCGCCGGCGGCGCCAACAGCACCGCGACCGGCAGCACGGCGGCCATCATCCAGCGACGGTTCACAGCGTCAGGATGTCCCCGTAGGCGTTGACGCTGTCGTCGGATTTGTCGGTGTCGATCATCGCGGTGGAGAAGAATCGGATGGACACCGGACCACCACACGCGTCGACCTTCACATGTGCGTCGTGCACCACGATCTCGCCGGTGCGGCCCTTGAGCGCCTTCTTGCCGAGCCCGATATTGGTGATGGTGCCGGGCAGCAGGTTGATCGAGACATTGCCGCCCAGATCGGCGTACGGGCCGATGTCGTTGAGCACGTTGCTGCCGTTGAAGCCGGGACTGACGCCGATATCGGCGTCGCCGCCGACGCTGCCGCCCTCGCTGAGGTCGATCTGGCAGCCCAGTTGCAGCCCGAACACCAGAGTGCCGGAGTTCACCGCTTCCGCCCCGCTGCCGGCGATGTCGGCCTCGGCCTTACCGGTGACGAAACCCTCGCGGGTGAATGCGGTGGCCGCCATATTGGGCACCGAGTTGATGGTCATCCGGGTCAGCCCGACACTCAGGTGCCAGCCGTCGTCGGTATCGGCGGACTGTGTCACGTCGGCGACGGGCAACGGATCGGCCCGCGCCGTCCCGGCCGCCACGCACAGCAGCACGGCCGCCGCGGCGGCGGGCGGGAGAATTCTGGGCACGCCGCGAGCCTAGGAGCGGGTGCTGAGTGCGGGCTGATACCCGGCTATGTCAACCTGTGCCGCGGTGTAGCGGCCCGACGCGGCCGGTGATCAGACGTTGTACTTGATCCGCAGCGCCATCCCGACGATGGACACCACCCAGATGCCGACCACGAAGTAGGTCAGCCGGTCCAGGTTCTTCTCCACCACCGTCGAGCCGGACAGGCTGGACTGGACGCCACCACCGAATAGGGTGGACAGGCCGCCACCCTTGGCGCGATGCAGCAGCACCAACAGCACCACCAGGACACTGGTGACGACGAGGGTGATCTGCAGAGCGAGTTCCATGGCGGTCAGCCTACCGGGCCCGAAATCACGGCAGGGGTCCGCCCGCCGCAATCGCCGACAGCGTGGCGAACTGCTCACCGTCCAGCGAGGCGCCGCCCACCAGGGCACCGTCCACGTCGGGCTGTGCCACGATCTCGCCGACATTCTTGGCGTTGACCGAACCGCCGTAGAGCACCCGCACCCCGGCGGCGATCTCCGGTGATGCCAGCGTCACCAGCTCGTCGCGGATCGCCTTGCACACTTCCTGTGCGTCGGCCGCGCTGGCCACCCGGCCGGTGCCGATCGCCCATACCGGCTCGTAGGCGATCACCACCTGGCTGATCTGCTCGGCGGACAGCCCGGCCAGCGAACCCTTGAGCTGGTTCACGTTGTAGGCGACGTGCTCACCGGTCTCGCGGATGTCCAGTCCCTCGCCGATGCACACGATCGGGGTGAGCCCGTGCTTGAGCGCGGCCTTGGCCTTGGCGGCCACCAGTTCGTCGCTCTCGGCGTGGTAGGTGCGGCGCTCCGAATGGCCGACGACGGCGAAGGTGCAGCCCAGTTTGGCCAGGAAGGCACCGCTGATCTCACCGGTGTAGGCACCGGAATCGTGCTGGGAGACGTCCTGGGCGCCGTAGGTCAGGCGCAGCTTGTCCCCGTCCACCAGGGTCTGCACGCTGCGCAGATCGGTGAAGGGCGGGATGACGGTGACGTCGACCTTGTCGAAGTACTTGTCCGGCAAGGCGAAGGCGATCTTCTGCACCAGCGCGATGGCCTCGAAATGGTTGAGGTTCATCTTCCAGTTGCCGGCGATGAGCGGCTTACGGGCCATGTATGTCCTTAGTCCAGAACGTCGATGCCGGGCAGGGTTTTGCCCTCGAGGTATTCCAGCGACGCGCCGCCGCCGGTGGAGATGTGCGAGAAGCCGTCCTCGGGCAGTCCGAGCAGTCGCACCGCGGCCGCCGAATCGCCGCCGCCGACCACGCTGAACGCGCCCTTTTCGGTGGCCCCGATGATCGCCTCGGCGACCCCCTTGGTGCCCGCGGCAAACGCCGGGAACTCGAACACGCCCATCGGGCCGTTCCAGAAGATCGTCTTGGCGTTCGACAGCAGCGCGGTGAACCGCTTCACCGACTCGGGCCCGATGTCCAGGCCCATCTTGTCGTCCGGGATCCGGTCGGCCGCCACCGTCTCGGCGGCCGCGTCGGCGGCGAACTTCTCGGCGGCCACGATGTCCACCGGCAGGTGGATCACGTCGCCGTAGGTCTCCAGCAGTTTCTTACAGGTGTCGATCATCTCCTCCTGGCACAGCGAGGAACCCACCGAAAGGCCCTGTGCGGCAAGGAAGGTGAAGCACATACCACCACCGATGACGATGCTGTCGGCCTTGGTGGCCAGGTTTTCGATGACGGCCAGCTTGTCCGACACCTTGGACCCGCCGAGCACCACGGCGTAGGGCCGCTCGGTCGAGCTGGTCAGCTGCTGCAGCACCGTGACCTCGGTGGCCACCAGCGTGCCGGCATAGTGCGGCAGCAGGGTGGCGACGTCGTACACCGAGGCCTGCTTGCGGTGCACCACCCCGAACCCGTCGGAGACGAACGCACCCGGCGACCCGTCGGCGCCCTCGACCAGCCCGGCCAGCGCCTTGGCCAACCCGAGCCGCTCGGCATCGTCCTTGCTGGTCTCCCGCGGGTCGAAGCGGATGTTCTCCAGCAGCAGCACATCCCCGTCGGTCAGGCCCTCGGCCCGGGCCAAGGCGTCGGTGCCGACCACATCGCCGGCCAGCTGGACGTGGCGGCCCAGCTTCTCCCCCAGCGCCGCGGCGACCGGGGCGAGCGAGAACTTGGGGTCCGGCTCGCCCTTGGGGCGGCCCAGGTGGGCGGTCACCACGACCTTGGCACCGGCCTCGGCCAGCGCCTTCAGCGTCGGCACCGAGGCGATGATGCGGCCCGGATCGGTGATGGTGCCCGAGTCGTCGAGGGGGACGTTCAGGTCGGAGCGCACCAGCACGCCCCGACCTTCGACACCCTCTTTGAGCAGATCAGAAAGCGTGGCAACCACTGTGTCTCTATCCCGTCGCTTCGCTCGCCCCGATTACAGCGACTTACCGACCAGCGCCACCAGATCGGCGAGACGGTTGGAGTAGCCCCATTCGTTGTCGTACCAGGACACGACCTTGACCTGGTTGTCGATCACCTTGGTCAGGCCCGAATCGAACAGCGAGCTGTGCGGGTCGGTGACGATGTCGCTGGACACGATCGGTGCGTCGTAGTACTTCAGGATGCCCTTGAGCGGGCCGTCGGCGGCCGCGGCGAACGCGGCATTGATCTCCTCGACGGTGCCGGTCTTGGACACCTCGGCGGTCAGATCGGTCACCGAACCGGTGGGGATCGGCACCCGCAACGCATACCCGTCCAGCTTGCCCTTGAGCTCCGGGAGCACCAGCCCGATCGCCTTGGCCGCACCGGTGGAGGTCGGCACGATGTTGATCGCGGCCGCGCGGGCCCGGCGCAGGTCGCTGTGCGGGCCGTCCTGCAGGTTCTGGTCCTGCGTGTAGGCGTGGATCGTGGTCATCAGGCCCTTGACGATGCCGAACTCGTCGTTGAGCACCTTGGCCAGCGGGCCCAGGCAGTTCGTGGTGCACGAGGCATTGGAGATGATGTTCTGGCTGCCGTCGTACTTGTCGTCGTTGACGCCCAGCACGATGGTGATGTCCTCATCGGTGGCCGGCGCGGAGATGATGACCTTCTTGGCGCCCGCGTCCAGGTGTCCCTGCGCCTTGTCGCGCTTGGTGAAGATGCCGGTCGACTCGACCACCACGTCGACACCGAGGTCACCCCACGGCAGGGCCGCCGGGCCCTCCTTGACGGCCAGCGCCTTGATCTTCTGGTCGCCGACCACGATGCTGTCGCCGTCGACGCTGACCTCATAGGGCAGCCGGCCCAGGATCGAGTCGAATTTCAGCAGATGCGCCAGCGTGGCGGTCGAGGTCAAGTCATTGACGGCCACGATCTCGATATCGGTGTTCTTACCGGCGGCCTTCTGCGCATCCAGCGCGCGGAAGAAGTTACGCCCGATCCGGCCGAAACCGTTGACGCCTACCCGGATGGTCACGTGATGTCTCCTTGACTAGTCGGCGGTGCACTGCTCGCACGTCAGCCTAGTGGTCCGGCTTTCGTCGCGTGCGAGCTGGTCAGGCGTCCGGGTCGTGCAGGGCGAGCTGGTCGATGTCGTGTGCGTCACGGCCCCGGCCGGTCAGGTCGGCGATCAGACCGGCGTCGGACAGATCCATCGGCGCGGAGTGTTTCCAATCGTGGTGGGCCACCTCGTTGAGCCTCTTGGTGATCTCGTGATCGGTCACCTCGATGGCCAGTTCCCGACGGTGGTCGAAGCTGCCCGGGGAGAAGTTGATCGAGCCGACGACGGCCCTTTCGTGATCGGCCAGAATCATCTTGGCGTGCAGTTTCATGTGCTTGAGCCGGTGGATCTTGATGCCCACATCGTCGAGGATGCGCATCCCGCTGACGCCTTCGACGAGCTTGCCGTCCTTGAGGTGATGCGCGGCGCGCGCCATCACGTGCACCTTCACGCCGCGGCGGGCCGCCCGCACGAGGCGTTCGATGATCACCGGGTCCTGGTAGCGCTCGTTCTGCAGGAACAAGGTGTGCTTGGCGCTGTCGATGAAGTCGGCGATCCGGTGCCGGCCGTTGGACGGGCACCAGATCAGGTGGGCGCCGGTGCCGGGATCGAAGTCTTCGCGTGCCCAGTCCGCCTCGAAGCAGTCGATGATCTCGGCGACCTCATAGGCGCTGGGCGTGACGACGGCGTAGTCACGGGTGAGGGTGAAGTTCTCCTCGGTCCAGTTCAGCGATTCGACGAAGGCGTGCTCGTCGTCGACCACCATCGACTTCTCGTGCGTCAGGTCGAAGGCGGGATTGCTCTCCCGCACCTCGATACCGAACCGCTGCAACATCTCCCGGGCGGCGTCGTTGTCGGTCTCGCCGTCGCGCCGCTCGGGATTGAGCATCACCTTGACATCGACTCCGCGCCGGTGGGCGGCCACCACCGCGTCGAGCAGCGGCCGATGGCTGAAGGCGAACATCTTGATGCGCACCGAACGGGTGGACCCGTGAATGGCGTCGAGCACCGGCTGCGCGGAGTCGTCGGGCAGGATGATCAACGATCGCGTCACGGTGTCTCGTCCTCGTATTGGATGCGGTGCAAGTCGGCGTATCTGCCGCCCGCCGTCAGCAGCTCGTTGTGGGTGCCCTCCTCGACGACGCGGCCCTCCTCGAGCACCACGATCTTGTCCGCGTCGCGGATGGTGGACAACCGGTGGGCGATCGTGATCACCGTCCGGTCGGCCATCAGCCGTTGCAGGGCCGACATCACCAGGTGCTCGGATTCCGCGTCCAACGCTGCGGTGGGTTCGTCGAGGATCAGGATGGGGCTGTCCCGGATGAGGGCGCGGGCGATGCCGATGCGCTGGCGCTGCCCGCCGGACAGCGTGAGCCCGCGGTCGCCGACCGCACTGTCGTAGCCCTGCGGCATCTCGGAGATGAACTCGTGGGCGTTGGCCAGTTTGGCCACCTCGACGATCTCGTCGTGGTCGGCGTCGGGCCTGCCGAAGGCGATGTTGTCGCGGATGGTGCCGCGGAACAGCACGGTGTCCTGCAGCACGTAGGCGATCTGGCGGCGCAACTCGTGCAGTTTGTAGTCGCGCAGATCCACACCGTCGATCCGGACGGTGCCCACACTCGGGTCGTAGAACCGCGGAATCAGGCTGACCAGACTGGATTTACCGCTGCCGGTGTGCCCGACGACGCCCACCAGTTGGCCCGGCGCCACCTCGAAGGTGACATCGCGCAGCACCGGTGTTTCGGCGTTGTAGCTGAACGCCACCCGCTCGAAGCTGATGGCGCCCTTGATGCGGGCCGGCTCGACGGCGTCCGGCTTCTCCTCGACCGTGGTCTCGGCGGTCAGCAGCTCGTTGACCCGGTCCACCCCGACCGAGGCCATGGCGATGGTGTTGGTGAGCTTCGCCAGGTCCTGAACCGGTTTGAAGAACGACACCAGATAGGAGATGAAGACGGTCAGGGTGCCCGCCGTCATCGCCCCGGCGAGGATGAGCGCCGAACCGCGCCACAAGACCAGCGCGGTGCAGGCGGCCACGACGACGGCGACGATCGGTGATACCACCGATTTCACCCGTCGCGCGTTCAGTGCCGCGTCCACCGCCTGTTGGCCGGCCAGGGCGAGTTGGCGCTCCTGAAGATCCTCCCGGTCGAACGCCTTGACCACCCGGATGGACTGCAGTCCTTCCTCGGCGACCGCGACGATGTCGGATTCCCGTCGGCGCACCTCGTGGGTGGCCGCCTTCACGGCCTTGCGGATGCGGGAGACGAACAGCAGCAGCAGTGGCGCCACCGCGAGCGCGACGAGGGTGAAATCCCACTGCAGCCACAGCATCACGACGAGCATGCCGAAGATGGTCAGCAGATCGGTCGCGATACCGAGGGTGGAGGCCGACGCGAAATCCTGGATGGTGTCGACGTCATCGGTGAGGGTGCTCAGGATCGGCCCGACGCGATGAGTGTCGAAGTAGTTCAGCGACAGTTGTTGCAGATGGTGATAGGCCCGGGTACGCAGGTCGTTGCCGATGCGCTGGCCGACGGTCTCGGTCAGGTAGTTCGCGGCGTAGGTGGCCAGGGCGGCGATCACCGCGATGACGATGACCATGATCGCCGCCAACCCGGCGATGTGCATCCGGCCCTCGCCGCCGAGCATCGGCTGCAACAGCCCGTGCAACCAGCCCGGCAGCGGGTGGTCGCCGACGACGCTGTCGAGCACCACCTTCAACGGCCACGGCGCGGCCAGGCCCATCGCGATCTGGATCAGCAGCACCCCGAAGATGCCGGCCACCAACCACCGGTAGGGGCGGATCAACTCAAGGATCAGCCTCATCGCGACCGCCGCCTCTGTGTGGGATGAACCGGGTTGGGTTGACGTCGAAGTTTGTCGCCACACAGTACAACGTCGGGTTGACGCGGGAGTGAGACGCGAGCACGCGTCCGAACATCGCACGGACGTCTCGGCGCGCTGCGCAACACCTGTGCATTTTCCCACAATGTGCTGGTAGCGCGAGGCCGGCCGGAAAGGCCGCCCAACCCGATTCACCGTATTGCCGACACGGGTCGTATGGATCCGAAAGCGCAGTTCCGCCGTGGCACGGAACGCGCGAGAGGATTTACCGATACGGCGCGTGCGCGGCCGTGCGGCGAAATCGCTCGCCGTCGCGGCAAACACGTTGCCGGCGGCGAGTTTTGGCCGGTTCGGCGGTTGGCTGAAAATGCGTTACGCGGACCGGAAACCATTTACGTGATATGCGTAACCAGTTGCCCGACACTCTATTACGACGCCCGGAGGAATTATCCCGATGCCTGCGGGCGCGACGACGACATTTGCGGTCGATGCGCGAACCGTCGAATATGGCGTCCGGTAATTATTGTCGGCGGCAATTCGCCAGGGCTACCTGAAAATCGTCGTCGGTTGAGCGCCGAATCGGTGCGTTAAAGTCCTCTGACTCCAGCTGGGAGGCAATTGAGCGCCAGGAGTGGGACATGCCGCTGAACCGCCACCACGTCACGTCGTTGCTGCACACCATGACCATTCCGCTGCTGGTCGCGTCCGTGGTCGCCACCTCGGCGGGGTTCGCCGTTCCCGTACCTGTCCGTCCCACGGCGGTCACCCAGGCGGTCGAACTGACCGCCTCCATCGATACCTCCTCGACGACGGTGGGCATGGCCGACTCCAGCCTGTACTTCATGGACCAGGCCGACCTCGACACGGCGATGCAACAACTGCAGTCGATGGGCGTCACCCAGATCCGGGTGTTCCTGCCTTGGCGTGCAATGGAACCCGCCGACGGGACCTACAACTGGACGCAGGCCGACCAGCTGCTCGACACCGCGGCCTCGTACGGCATCGCGGTGGACGCGGCGATCACCAGCACCCCGACCTGGGCCTCGCCCTACGGTGGTCTGGTGGCCGACGGCGCCCCGCGTGCCGCATCGGATTACGCCTCCTTCGTCTCGGCGGTCGCCTCCCGTTACGGGACGGCCGCCAACAACGGCGAGGCCAAGATCGCCGCGTACGAGATCTGGAACGAACCCAACGGCTTCACCGGGTGGTACCCGACACCGGACGCGGCGGCCTACACCGCGCTGCTCAAGGCCGCCTATACCGCGATCAAGGCGGTCGACCCGAAGGCGACGGTCGTCGGCGGCGTACTCGGGGCGGGAATCAGCATCGGCACCGCGACCATCGACCCGGTCACCTTCCTCACCCAGATGTACGCCGACGGCGCCGCCGGCTATTTCGACGCGCTGGCCTTCCACCCGTACAACTACACCAGCCTGTTCTCCGCGGGTTCGACATTCGTCAACTCTGCCCTGCAGCAGCTCGAGCAGATGCGTGCGGTGATGCAGGCCAACGGCGATGCGGCCAAACTGATCTGGGCCACCGAGTACGGTGAGCCGTCGACGCAAGCGGGCGAGGCCAACCAGGCCGCCTATATCCAGGACTTCCTCACGACGTGGGCGACGCTGTCGGGGGTCGGGCCGTCGTTCATCTACTCGCTCATCGACACCGCTACCGGCTCGAGCACCGCCGAGGACAACCTGGGCGTCTTCACCGACACCTGGACCGCCAAACAGGCCGTGGCCGTCATCAAGGCCTGGATCGCGGCGCATCCGATCACCACCGGGGCGTCCGGCCCCGCACAGGTCCTGAGCCAACTGGTCACCGCGGTCGCCCGTGTGGTGCACTCCGTCGTCGTCGGTGTCACCAAACTGGTCAGCGGAGCCGTCGCGGCCGTGCGCCAGCTCGCCACCGGTGTGGTCACCGCGGTGAGCAATCTACTCAAATCGCTGCCCACCGCGCTCAAAACCACCACGGCGAAGACCAGCACCGACGCTCTCGCCGTCAAGACCGCCGCTACATCGGTGTCGTCTGCGGCGGTCCCGGCCACCGAGAAGGTCACCAAGAAGGTCACCAAGAAGGTCACCGACAAGACCGACAGGACCACCGGCGTGGGCGTCACCCCCAAAGAAGAGGCACCCAACACCGGGCGTGGCCACCCCGAAAGCTGTTGACGCGCAGGCCGACTCGTCGGAGCCGTCGGCACCCCCGACCGGCGCCACCGCCGGCTCCGGCACCGACCGCGAACCGGACAAGGCGGCGCGGCACACCACGCACCGGTACACCGGCCCCGGACGGCACCGCGAGGCCGCCTGAGCAGCAGGGGGTCAGGCGTCGTCGAGCAGATCCGGCGTGACGGCCGACTCGGTATCGGGGATGCCCTCTTGCTTGGCCTTGCGATCGGCCATCGACAACAACCGCCGGATCCGGCCGGCCACCGCGTCCTTGGTCATCGGCGGCTCGGCCAGCCGGCCCAGTTCTTCCAGCGACGCCTGCCGGTGTTCCACCCGCAGCCGGCCGGCCTGGGCCAGATGATCGGGCACCGACTCACCGAGAATGTCCAGGGCCCGCTCCACCCGTGCGGCCGCGGCGACCGCCGCCCGCGCCGAGCGGCGCAGGTTGGCATCGTCGAAATTGGCCAGCCGGTTCGCCGTCGCGCGCACCTCGCGCCGCATCCGGCGTTCCTCCCACGTCAGCCGGGTGTCCTGGGCACCCATCCGGGTGAGCAGGGCGCCGATCGCCTCACCGTCACGGACCACCACCCGGTCGCTGCCGCGCACCTCACGGGCTTTGGCGCTGACCCCGAGCCGCCGCGCGGCACCGACGAGGGCCAGGGCGGCCTCCGGGCCGGGGCAACTCACCTCGAGGGCCGAGGAGCGGCCCGGCTCGGTCAGCGAACCGTGCGCCAGAAACGCACCCCGCCAAGCGGCTTCGGCATCGTTGATGCTGCCGCCGACGACCTGGGCGGGCAGCCCGCGCACGGGACGGCCCCGAAGGTCGAGCAGGCCGGTCTGGCGGGCCAGCGCCTCACCGTCCTTGGCCACCCGCACCACGTAGCGGGTGCTCTTGCGGATGCCGCTGGCCGACAACACATGCACCACCGCGTTGTAGCCGTACAGGTCGAAGATGTCCTTGCGTAACCGCCGCGCGATGATGCCCAGGTCCACCTCGGCTTCCACCACCACCCGGCCGCCGACGATGTGCAGCCCACCGGCGAAGCGCAACAGCGAGGACACCTCGGCCCGGCGGGCACTGACCGAGTTCACGACCAGCCGGCTCAGTTCGTCCTTCACCTCAGCTGTCATCGCCACGACTCGTCACCCCTCGATACGTTCACCGTCGATTGCCCGTGTACTCCCTCGACCGGCCGGGCCGGGGTGGGAGCAGAGGAATCGCTGTCATCTGGACGTGATGCCCTGCCCCGCAGCCGGACCCGCTCCAGTGCGGCGGCCAGCATCGATGGATCATGTAACTGTGTACCAGGCCGGGACACCGCAGCAAACTCCACGTTCGCGCCGAGGTTGGTCGCCGTGCGGATCAGCTGCTCGCGCTCCCGGTCGCTGGGCACCCGCGCCGAGTCCACGATGATGTCGTCGACGGTGAATCCGGGCGCATGCTGAGCCAGCACGTGGATGTGCCGCTCGGCCGAGAAGCCGGCCGTCTCGCCCGGCTCGGCGGCCAGGTTGAGCACCAGTGCCCGCCGGGCGGTGGTGGCCTGCAGGGCGGCGGCCAGCTGCGGCACCAGGACATGCGGGATCACGCTGGTGAACCAGGAGCCGGGACCGAGCACCACCAGGTCGGCGGCCATGATCGCGTCCACCGCCTGCCGGGTGGCCGGCGGATCGCCCGGCAGCAGCCGGACCCGGCGCACCTTGCCGACGGTGGTGGCCACCGCCACCTGGCCGCGGATGACCCGGAACATCCGCGGGTCGGTCTCCAGGCCGGCCACGTCGGCCTCGATCTGCAGCGCGATCGGGCACATCGGCAGCACCCGGCCCTTGAGGCCCAGGATCTTGCCGAGTTCGTCGAGGGCGGCCACCGGGTCGGTCAGCACCTCGTTGAGCCCGGCCAGGATCAGATTGCCGATGGGATGCCCGGCCAGTGCCCCGCTTCCGCCGAACCGGTGCTGGATGATCGTCGCCCACAGTCTGCCGTGCGGGGTGTCAGAGGCCAACGCGGCCAACGCCATTCGCAGATCACCGGGTGGCACGATATCCAGCTCGCTGCGCAGCCGCCCCGACGAGCCGCCGTCGTCGGCGACGGTGACCACGGCGGTGACGTGCGGGGTGAGCCGGCGGGCCGCCGACAGGGTGGCGTACAGGCCGTGCCCGCCGCCGAGGGCCACCACCCGGGGGTCGGCCGGCCGCCTCGCCTGCGGGAAGTCGCCGGCCGCGTGCGGGTCCGTCATTCGCGCCCCAGATCGCGGTGCAGCACCCGCACCGTCAACTGTTCGCCGCCCTGCAGCCGGCCGGCCAGCGCCTCGGCGATCGCCACGCTGCGGTGCTTACCACCCGTGCAGCCGATGGCCACCGTCATGTATCGCTTCCCCTCCCGGCGATAGCCGTCGATGACCACGCCCAGCAGCCGATGGTAGGTGTCGAGGAACTCCGCGGCGCCCTGCTGGCCCAGCACGTAGTCCCGCACGGCCGGATGCTGGCCGGTGTGCGGACGCAGTTCGTCGACCCAGTGCGGGTTCGGGATGAACCGGACGTCCATCACGGTGTCGGCGTCCATCGGCAGACCGTACTTGTAACCGAACGATTCGACGGTGATGTTGGTGTGTGCGACCGTCTCGCCGCCGAAGGCGCGTTCGATACTCTCCCGCAACGCCGGCACCGCCAGCGTGGAGGTGTCGATCACCAGGTCGGCGGCCGCGCGCACCGGCGCGAGCATGGCCCGTTCGGCGGTGATGCCTTCGGCCAACGTCTGATTGCCCTGCAGGGGATGACTGCGCCGGTTCTGTTCGTAGCGACGGACCAGCGTCTCGTCGGAGGCGTCCATGAACAGCACCCGCGGTTCGATGCCCCTGGTCCCGAGTTCGGTACGCACCGAGTCCAGGTCGCCGGTGAATCCCTTGGACCGCACGTCCATCACCACGGCCAGCCGGGTGATCCGGGACCCGGCGTCCAATCCCAGGTCGACCATTCTGGCGATCAGCTCCGGCGGCAGGTTGTCGGCCACATACCAACCAAGGTCTTCGAGCACCTTGGCGGTGGTACCGCGTCCCGCGCCGGAGAGCCCGGTCACGAGGACGACCTCGATACCAGATTCGTCACTCATATGCTGGTCTGTCACCCCGATGCCTGTTGGTTACTGGGTTGATCTTGGTGGTCTCGATCATTGTCGATAACTGCGGCTGCCGCGCCGGAATCGGGGGCGACCGGGTCGTCGGCGGTGGCGCCGAGTGCCTCCAGGACCGCCCGCGCGGTGGCCACCCCGATGCCGCGCACGGCGGTGATCTCGTCGATACTGGCCGCCGACAGCCGCGACACCGATCCGAAATGGGTGACCAGCGCCTTGCGCCGGTGCTCCCCCAGCCCGGGCACCGAATCCAGCGCCGAGGCCGTCATCCGCTTGGAACGCTTGCTGCGGTGATAGGTGATGGCGAACCGGTGGGCTTCGTCACGGATCCGCTGCAGCAGGTACAGGCCCTCGCTGTTGCGCGGGAAGATCACCGGATCCGGCGACGAGCCGTCCAGGTTGGGAACCCACACCTCTTCCAGCCGTTTTGCCAGACCGATCACCGCGACATCGGTGATGCCCAGTTCGTCGAGCACGGTCGCCGCGGCGTTCACCTGCGGTGCGCCGCCGTCGACGACGTACAGGTTGGGCGGATAGGCGAAGCGCCGCGATCGGCCCTCGGCCACCATCGGCCGCTCGGCGTCGGCGATGTGCCGCGCGAACCGGCGCCGGGTCACCTCGGCGATGGAGGCGACGTCGTCGGAGCGGCCGCCGCCGGCGGCCTCACGGATGGCGTAATGCCGGTAATCGGACTTGCGCGGCAACCCGTCCTCGAACACCACCATCGAGGCCACCACGTCGGTGCCCTGCACGTGGCTGATGTCCACGCATTCGATGCGCAGCGGGGCATCGTTGAGCCCCAAAGCATCCTGGATGCTTTGCAGCGCTTCGGATCTCGCGTTGAAATCACCGGCGCGCTTGAGTTTGTGCTGGGCCAGTGCCTCTTTCGCATTGCGGGCGACGGTCTCGGCGAGCGCCAACTTGGCACCGCGGACCGGAACCCGCAGCGACACCCGCGACCCGCGCAATCCGGACAGCCACTCGGCGAGTTCGTCGGCATTGTCCGGAAGGACCGGCACCAGGACCTGTTTGGGCACCGGATTGGTGGCCTCGTCCTGATCGGCGGCGCCGTCGCCGAGTTCGGCCTGATCGCCGTAGAACTGGGTGAGGAATTGCTCGACCAGCTGCGCCTCGGCGGATTGCCCGGCGTCCGAGCCATTTTCGGCCTCGGGCTCGGCCGTCTTCTCGACCACCCAGCCCCGCTGACCGCGGACCCGGCCACCGCGGACGTGGAACACCTGCACCGCGGCTTCCAGTTCGTCGGCTGCGAAGGCCACCACGTCGGCGTCGGTGCCGTCGCCGAACACCACGGTCTGCTTCTCCAGTGCACGTTTGAGCGCCCCGATGTCGTCGCGCAGCCGCGCGGCCCGCTCGAAATCGAGTTCCTCGGCCGCCGCGTTCATCTGCCGCTCCATATCGCGCACCAGCCGGTCGGTCTTGCCCGCGAGGAAATCGCAGAAGTCCAGCACGATCTGGCGATGCTGTTCGGCGCTGACCCGGCCGATGCACGGCGCCGAGCACTTGTCGATGTAGCCCAGCAGGCACGGCCTGTCGATCTGGCTGTGCCGCTTGAACACTCCCGCGGAGCAGGTGCGCGCCGGGAACACCCGGGTGAGCAGGTCGACGGTCTCGCGGATGGCCCAGGCGTGCGAATAGGGCCCGAAGTAGCGCACCCCCTTGCGGCGGGGGCCGCGGTAGACGAACAACCGCGGGTACTCCTCGTTGAGGGTCACCGCCAGCACCGGATACGACTTGTCGTCGCGGTAGCGGATGTTGAACCGCGGGTCGAACTCCTTGATCCAGTTGTATTCCAACTGCAGCGCTTCGACCTCCGTGGACACCACGGTCCACTCGACGCTGCCCGCCGTCATCACCATCTGCCGGGTCCGCGGCGCGAGCCCGGCGATATCCGCGAAGTAGGAGTTCAGCCTGCTGCGCAGGCTCTTGGCCTTGCCGACGTAGATCACCCGGCCGTGCGGATCCCGGAAACGGTAGACCCCGGGTTCCACCGGGATGGAACCCGGCGCAGGCCGGTACGTCGCTGGATCGGGCACGGGTCCAGGTTAGAGCGTGTCGATGTAACCGCAGAACGCTGCGGCCTTGGCTTCGTAATTGCGGTAGATGTCGTAACTGGCCGCGCCGGGCGACAACAGCACCACATCGATGCCGGGCAGCCCCGCGGCCAGCCGTACGGCCTGCTCCAGGCTCGGCACCCGGTGGGCACGGTCGGCATGCGAGCGCGCGAACCGGGTCCCGATCAGCGCGCCGTTGGACGGTCCTTGGATCAGCGTCACCCGGCGCTGCCCGCTGCACAGGTAGTCGTCGAGTTGGCGGTAGTCGAGCTGGCGGTCCATGCCGCCGACGATGAGCGCCACGTGCGCACCGGCCGGCATGGCGCGCAGCGCGGCGACCACGCTTTCCCCCGTGGTGGCCAGCGTGTCGTCGACCCAGCGGGTCGGCCCGGTGGTGCGTACCGTCTGCAGCCGGTGCGGCAGTCCGGTGAAGGTGGCGGCGGCCGCGTCCAGTTCCGCGTCGGTGACCGGCCTGCCGAGCACCTCGGCCGCGGCGTGTACGGCCAGCGCGGCATTGGCCACGTTGTGCGGATAGGACATCACACCCGTTGCGCCCGGTGCCCGCGCGGTCGCCGGCTCCACCAGCCGCACCACCGGTGGCAGTGCGGTGATCCCGATGCCGTCCAGCGCGGTGACCACGTCCGGCGTGGTGATCAGCGCCCGGGCCCCGTGGTCGAAGATGTGCGCCTTGGCCGCGTAGTAGTTCTGGACGTCGCCGTGGAAGTCCAGATGGTCCTGGTACAGGTTGGTGATCACGGCCACCGCCGGTGAACTGCGCAGCAGCGCGCACTGCTGACTCGACAATTCGGCGACCACCCATCGGTCGTCGCACGGCTCGAGGCCGGACGCCGACAGATCCGACAGCGGCGTACCGATGTTGCCCGCCACCACGGCGGATGCGCCCAGGCTGGTCAGCAGGTGCGCCAGGAACGCCGCGGTGGTGCTCTTGCCCTTGGTGCCGGTGACGCCGATGGTGCGATCCCCGTGCCCGCTCAGGTACCAGTCGGCGGCGCTGGACACCTGCGGCCCGCCGCGGCGCAGCTCCTCGAACAACGGATGCCGCCACGGCACGCCGGGACTGACGAAGACGATGTCGACATCACGCAACAGGTACACCGCATCCGGGCCGAAATGTGCTGTCATCCGCGGTATTTCGGTTTCTGCCAGCTCGGCGGCCCGGTCGTCGACGGCGACGATGCGCTGGGCGCCGTGCGCGGCCGCGGTACGGGCCATCGACAGCCCCTCTTTGCCCAGCCCCCAGATGCCGACGACCCGACCCGCCAGGTCAGTCATCGAGCAGCTTCGCGTAGCGCGGCGGGATGTGATGGTCGGCCGGCGTGCTGTCCTGAGCGGCCGCGACGGCTTCCAATGCGCTGCGATGGGAGGCGAATTCGTCGATCAGGGGCAGCCCTTGCCAACTGTCGTCGTCCAGCACCGTCAGCATCGCCTCGGCGGCCTCGTAGTACTCCCCCACACACTCGAACGGTTTGTGCACACCGAGGCCGAGAATATCGGCGATACCGTCCCGCTGGCCGGGGTCGCCGAACAGGTTGGTGCCGAAGATCTCTTCGAGGCGGGCGCGGCCGAGCCGGGGGGCCAGCAGCACGAACACGAACTGGCATTTCGGGCAGTGCCCGCACCACGAGGTGGCACGGCGGGCGGGGTCCAGCGCGAACAGCCGGTTGCAGCTGGTGAAGACGCCGAAGTAGTCGGGGCAGGTGGCGAACCGGTCGGCGATCTGCGATTCGGACAGCCGTCGCAGCAGCGAGAAGTACCGGTCGGGATTGCATCCGTACTGCCCCAGCGTATCCCGCAACAAGGTCTCGTAGGCGATGCTCTTGGACCACTGGTGGTTGATATCGCGGCCCAGCCACTCGACGTTGCCCACATTCGACGAGCGTTCGTTGGACAGCACCACGGGTCCGAAACCGTTGGCGTCGGCCACGATCAGGCCGATCACACTGTTGATCGCGGTCACCGGGACGTGGCCGTTGTGGGCGCCGTTCGCGTTGGCCTCGATCAACCGGCGGTCGATGCTGCGCCGTACGTGCACGCTGTCCAGTCCGCTGACCTCGATACAGCGGTCGATAGGGTCATACCGGTTGACGCTGAACAGCACCGGCTTGACCCCGTGCCGGCGGAACGCCTCGATGCTCACCACCGAGTCCTTGCCGCCGCCCACGGGCACCAGCGGAGTGGCTCCCGGATCCCAGGTGTCGGTGGCGATCTCGGTCGTTTCGGCCTGCGGTCCGGTGACCTCCGGGCTCAGCGCGGCGGGCAGGTCGTTACGGTACGCGAACTCCCCGAGCCCACCCTCGACCAGGCGGCGCAGGTAAACCTTTTCGAATTCGTGAGTGGGAAAGGCGATTTCGATGCGTGGCGGAGCGGCGGCCTTGTAATAGCTCAGCGAACAGGTGAGCGCGAGCAACCGGGACAACAGCGGATGTGGTTGTGCGCCGGCAAGACTCGCGCCGAAATCGATCACCTCCGTGAAGCCGACCGGATCGGCGCCACGCAGGGTGTAATGCAGCTTCAGCGTGCCATCGACCGCCTGGTACCCGTCGATCACCAGCGCATCGAAGGTCTCGGGACGGAATTCGCTCATAACCGGCGATCCCCGATCGCGCTCACCGGATGGGTCTCGAATACCGGTGACACCCACCACGCCCGCCGCACGGCGTCCAGGTCGACCGGGTCGTCGGCAGTGGTGGTGACGTCGGCGCCCAGCAACCCGGCCGCGCGCAGCCGGGCCAGCCGGTCGGCGCCCAGGCCGATCCGACCGTCACGCGTGTCGCACAGCAGCGCACCCAACAGCGGCGCCCCGATGCGGCGACCGTCGGCCGGTACCGCGTCGGCGTGTCCGGCGCCGGCCAGCTCGCGTGCGGTCAGCAGCGCGTCGGCCCGGCTGGTGGTGCGGGCGGCCATCTGCTGCCAGTACGGCGGCGCCGCCACGCCGGCACGGGTGGCCAGGCTGACCGGCCGGGGGCGCACCGGTTCGATCGGTGTGCCGGTGACCACGAACTGCGGCGCCCCGGCCACGTCCACGACCAGCACGGTAACTGCCGCGGTGGCGGTGCCGTACCTGCGGTGCAGTTCGGTGGTGGCGTCGGTCATCGCTCGCCGCAACCCGTCGGCGGCGGGCATGGCGACCCCGAAGAATTCCGCGGGCTCGGCCAGCCAGTGCCAGAGGGCGTCGTAATCGGGTTCGCGTCCGGTCACGACCGGGAGTGTGACGGCGGGCTGGGTACCGAGACCCCCGATGAGTGCGGTGGCCGAGACGAGCGGTGTGTCGCTTCCGGAGGGGCCGTCAGCCGAGGTGGATACGAACGCGGGAGTAGTCATCGACATGCCGATACTACCGTAACCAGCAGCAGCGATACTGGACGCCATGGCGCACGGGACGGGCACGGAGATGAGTGGCGCGCGGGTCGCCCGGTTGACCGAGACCGATTGGCGAGCCTTCGCCGGGGTGCGGTTGCGTGCGCTCACCGACGCGCTGGGCACCGACGATCCCCAGTTCCAGCGGGAGTCCACCTTCACCGCCGCCCAGTGGCGCCGACGGCTGCGCGCGCACGCCCAGTTCGCCATCGTGGTGGACAACCGGCCGATCGGGCTGATCGCCGCGCAGCGCCAGGGTTCGGAGGCCGTCTACCTGTACTCGCTGTGGCTCGACCCGTCCATTCGTGGGCTGGGTCTGGGTCGGACGCTGGTGGCCGAGGCGGTGCGCTGGGCACGCACTCAGCGGGTGCGCCGGGTGACGTTGCGGGTCAACATCGACAACGCCCGTGCGCGGGCCGTGTACGACAGTCTGGGGTTCGTCGTCTGCTCGGCCGAGGGGGCCACCGCGGACGAGGTCACGATGTCGCTGACCGTGAGTTGAGGTCGGGCCGGTAGCGGTCCAGCAGCGCGCGCAGCCGGTCCATCGCGTCGACGGCCCGCTCCTTGTCCACCGCCTGGATCGCCATGGCCGGCGTGTACTCGTCGTCGGCCAGGTCCACCCTGGCCCACCGGGCACCGCCGGGGAACGACACGTCGACCACGTCCGACCATGGAATCAGCTTGTAACCGAGCAGGTTCCGGACGGCTATTCCGGTGGGTCCGGCCTTCAGCCGGGGCCGGGCGAACAGCAGCACCAGGCCGCCCAGCAGCACGCCGAGCACACCCATGGCGATCTGATCGGAGGTGCGGAACACCACGCCGGTGGACCCCACCTTGAGCAGGAAGCCGACGGTGATGTGGGCCGCGGCGATCAGGAAGGCCGCCAGATAGACGAAGTACGGGGTCAGATGCGGCTTGATGTCCAGCTCCCAGGACGCCTGTGCAGGCGTGCCATCCGCCTCCGGCTCCTCGCCGGCCGTCATGACCGGATGTCGCGGAGTACCACCGCCGTCGACAGGGCTGCGGCCACCGCCTGAGCGCCCTTGTCCTCACCGGAATTCGGCAGCCCGGCCCGGTCCAGCGCCTGCGCTTCGGTGTTGGTGGTCAGCACGCCGTTGGCCACCGGGGTGGACTCGTCCAGCGACACCCGGGTCAGGCCCTGGGTGACGGCGTCACACACGTAGTCGAAATGCGGTGTCTCTCCACGGATCACCACACCGAGCGCGACCACCGCGTCGTGCTTGGCGGCCAATGCCTGTGCCACCACCGGGATTTCGATCGCACCGAGCACCCGGACGATGCTCGGTTCGGTCACCCCGAGCTGCTTGGCGGCCCGCACCGCACCGTCGAGCAGGGCATCACAGATGGTGGTGTGCCAGGTGCTGGCCACGATGGCCAGCGACACGTCCGAGGCGTCGATATCGGGCAGGTCGGGTACACCGTGACCGCTCACAGGGCGCCACCGAACTCCCCCGGCGGGGAAACTTCGTCGTAGTCCTCCAGGCCCACCAGGTCGTGCCCCATCCGGTCACGTTTGGTCATCAGGTAGCGGATGTTCTCCGAGTTGGCCCGCACCGGCAGCGGAACCCGCTCGATGATGTGCAGCCCGTAGCCGTCCAGGCCCACCCGCTTGGCCGGGTTGTTGGTGAGCAGCCGCATGGACCGCACACCCAGGTCCACCAGGATCTGGGCGCCGATGCCGTAGTCGCGAGAGTCGGCGGGCAGGCCCAGTTCCAGGTTGGCGTCCACGGTGTCGGCGCCGGCGTCCTGCAACTGGTAGGCCTGCAGCTTGTGCAGCAGGCCGATGCCGCGGCCCTCGTGCCCGCGCATGTAGAGCACGATGCCGCGGCCCTCGCGCGCCACCATGGCCATGGCCGCGTCCAGCTGCGGCCCGCAGTCGCACCGGCGCGAACCGAACACGTCGCCGGTCAGGCATTCCGAGTGCACCCGCACCAGCACGTCGTGGCCGTCGGATTCCGGGCCGGCGATGTCGCCGCGCACCAGGGCGACATGCTCGACATCCTCGTAGATGCTGGTGTATCCGACGGCACGGAACTCGCCGTGCCGGGTCGGGATACGGGCCTCGGCGACCCGCTCGATGTGCTTCTCGTGCTTGCGGCGCCATTCGATCAGGTCGGCGATCGAGATCAGGGCCAAGTCGTGTTCGTCGGCGAAGATGCGCAGCTCGTCGGTCTGGGCCATGGCGCCCTCGTCCTTCTGGCTGACGATCTCGCAGATCGCGCCGGCCGGCTGTAGGCCGGCCAGCCGGGCCAGGTCGACGGCGGCCTCGGTGTGGCCGGGCCGGCGCAGCACCCCGCCGTCCTTGGCCCGTAGCGGCACCACGTGGCCGGGCTTGGTGAAGTCCTCGACGACGGCGCCCGGATCGGCCAGCGCGCGCATGGTGGTGGCGCGGTCCGATGCAGAGATGCCGGTGCCGACGCCCTGTTTGGCGTCCACCGTGACGGTGTAGGCGGTGCCGTGTTTGTCCTGGTTCACCGCGTACATGGGCAGCAGGCCCAGGCGGTCACAGATGGCGCCATCCAGCGGCACACACAGATAACCCGAGGTGTAACGCACCATGAACGCCACCAATTCGGGGGTGGCCTTCTCGGCGGCGAAAATCAGATCGCCCTCGTTTTCGCGGTCTTCGTCGTCGATGACCACGACGGCCTTGCCCGCCGCGATGTCGGCCACGGCCCGCTCGATGGAATCGAGCCTCGTCATCTTGTGCCACCTTTTAGCGTTCGCATTTCCACCTCAGTATGAACCACCGCACCGCGACGTTTAATGCCCGCCGGTCCCTGGGGACCGGCGGGCATCGGGACGGGCCGCGGGGATCGATCAGACGGTATAGGTCCTGGACGCACTGGCGGGCGTCGAGGTGACCACGCCGTTGTCCACGACGTAGTAGCCGTCGGTCACAGTGAGGGTGATGGTGTCACCGCTGTTGGCATCCTTGGTGACGCTCAGGATGCCCGCCGCATAGGACGCGTTGCCATGCTGCGGTTGCTGGGTGACGGTGTACGTCAGCCCGTCAAGGTCGCCGTCGGACGACAGCAGCCCCGACCAGGAGGCGCCGGCGAGGAACGTTTCGGGAATCTTCAGTCCGGCCGGGAGCGCCGATGGCGCGCTGTTCTCCGCATAGATCGGCACCTTCACCACGTAGCTGGTGCTGCCGCCGAAGGCGTCGTTGATCGTCACGGTGAAGGAGTCGGCGACGGTGTTGCCGGTGGCCCCGATCTTGGCCGCGTCGTGGTAATACGACGTGGTGAACGCCTTGTCGATGGTGTAGGAGAACGTGCCGTCCGCGTTGACGGTGACGGTCCCGCCGTTGGTGGTCGACAGTGTTCCGGCGCCGAACGTGACCGCGTCGTTGTCGGCGTCGGAGGCCGCGATGGTGCCGGTGGTCGACTGCCGTTTGGTGACACCGAGGTTCACCAGGTTCAGCGACGAACTGGTGATGGTGACGCTGCCACCCGTCGGCGCCGCGTTGGCCACCGGCGGTGCCACACTCACCGTGAATGTCACGGTCTTGCCGTTGGCGTCGGTGCCGGTGATGGTGAAGGTGTCGTTGGGCGTGGTGGAGTGGCCCAGCGCCGCGTTGCGGGTGTAGGTGTAGCTGCCGTCGGCGTTGACCACCACGGTGCCCTTGGCACCGTCGGAGCCCTTGCCGTAGGTCAGCAGACCGAGGTCGGCGGTCGGGATGCTCAGCTTGCCGCTCTGCACGTTGGTGGCGGTGCCCAGCGTCGTGGTGCTCGGCGCCACGATCGGGACGCTGACGGTGGCGGTGCTGCTACCGCCGTGCCCGTCGTAGACGGTGACCTTGAACGAGTCGGTGCCGGCCGCCGAGGTGGTCGGGATGTAGACGAATGTGCCGTCCGACTTCAGTTGCACCACACCGCCATTGGTGGTGTAGGCGGAGTTGGTGGTGGCCCCGGCCGGGTTACCGCCGTTGACCAGGCTGTAGGTGACGGAGTCCCCGTCGCTGTCCGAACCCGAGACCGACCCGCGCACCACACCCAGGGTGTCGGCCGAGCCCACCGACACGTTCGACGACGGTCCGGCGTTGCTGGCGATGATCGGCACCGAGAAGGTGACCGCCGTCGTGCCGCCCTGACCGTCGGACACGTTGATGGTGACGGTGTCGAATTTGTCGGAGGCGGGGGCGTTGTCGGCGGCGGCCTTGTGGTGCGCGTCGGAGTAGGTGATCCAGCTGTACAGGAACCCGCCACCGGAGGTGACCGTGACGGTGCCGCCCTTGGTGGTGTTGTAGATGCCGCCGGCGAACGTCACCGGATCGCCGTCCGGGTCGGTCGTGGTGAACGTGCCGGTGGTGGTCTGGGTGGCCGGGGTGACGGCGACACCGCCGATCATGCCGCGATCGATCAGGCTGCTGTCCGAGATCGTGGTGCCGGCACCGCCGGCCGACGGGGCGGTGTTGACCAGCGGCGGGGACACGCTGACGGTCGCCACCGTGATGGTGCGGCCGTTCGCATCGGTGCCGAGCACGGTGAAGGTGTCGGCGGCCGTGATGTTGTGGCCCAGCGCCGGGTTGCGGGTGTAGGTGTAGGTGCCGTCGGCGTTGACCACCACCGTGCCCTTGGCCGCGTCGGTGCCCAGGCTGTAGGTGAGCAGCCCGGTGTTGCCGTTGGAGACGTTGAGCTTGCCGCTCTCCACGTTGGGTGCGGTCGAGGTGGTGGAGGTGCCGATGGTGAGGTTGGCCAGGGGGGTCACCTTCACCGTCGAGGTCCCGCCGTGGCCGTCGGTGATGGTCACGTAGAACGAGTCGGTATCCAGGCCCGGGATGATCGACGTGGACGGCTTGGGGATGAAGGTGTAGGTGCCGTCGGCCGCCAACTGCACGATGCCACCACCCACCGAGTAGGACGAGCCGGTGGTGGCGCCCGTCGGGTTGGAGCCGTTGACCAGGCTGTAGCTCAGCGAGTCACCGTCGAGGTCGGTGCCGATGATGCTGCCGCGCACCACGCCGTTGGAGTCGGGCAGGCTGATGCTGGGCAGACCGGCCGGATCGGTGTTGGCGCCCAGGATGTCCACCGAGATCGGCACGTCGACGGTGCCGCCGTGGCCGTCGCTCACCGTGATGGTGAACGTGTCCACCTTGTCGTCGGCGGTCGCGGTGGTGGACGCGGCCAGGTGCCGGGCCGTCAGCGAGGGCGCGTAGCTGAAGGTGCCGGTGAGGGCTCCGACGGTGACCAGGCCGCCCTTGCCGGTGGTGAAGGTGATCGGCCCGTAGCTGATGATGTCGCCGTCGTCGGGGTCGCCCGCGGTGACCTTGCCGGTCACGATGCCGAGCGAATTCGGGCTGCCCACTTGGACATTGGTGACCTGGGGCGCCGAGTTGTCGGACAGGATGGAAACGGCCACCGACTTGATGGTGATCCCGCCGTGCCCGTCGGTGACGGTGATGGTCACCGTGTCGGTGAGCGGGATGCTCGCGGCCAGGTGACGGGCCGAGGCGGTGGGCGTGTAGGTGAAGGTGCCACCGTCGAGGGTCACCGAGCCGGTGAGCGGGCCCAGCAGGTTCGTCACGAGGTAGTGCAGGGTGTCGCCGTCGTCGTCCTTGACGGTGAAGGTTCCCGTCACCACGCCGGTGCTCGGGTTGGTGTTGGTCACCGTCGGGTTGGATGTGAAGACCGGGGCAGAGTTGAGGTCGAGGCCGGGAGCGACACCCACGGTGACCTCCACCTCGGTGCTGCCGCCGTGCCCGTCGGTCAGGGTGACGGTGAAGGTGTCCGACTTGTCGTCGTCGGTGGCGTCGTCGGCGGCCGCGGCGTGCCGCGCCGCCAGCGACGGGGTGTAGGTGAAGTCGCCGGTGAGCAGGCTGACCGCGACCACGCCGCCCTTGCTCGTGGTGATCAGCACCGGGCCGTAGGAGATGACGTCGCCGTCGTCGTCGTGGGCGGTGACCTTGCCGATCACGGTGCCCAGCAGGGCATTCGGGTCGCCGACGGTGACCTTGTCGACGGTCGGTCCCGCGTTCGACGGAACCACGTCGACCGCAACGGATTTGAAGGCGATACCACCGCGGCCGTCATTGACGGTGATGGTCACCAGGTCCTTGTCCAAACCGAGCGAGGCAGCCAGGTCACCGGCGGCGGTGTGCCTGGCCGTGTCGGTCGGCGTGTAGGTGAACGAGCCGTCGGAGTTGACGACGACGTTGCCGTACAACGCGATTCCGGAGTACGTGAGGGTGTCGCCGTCCGGATCGGTGGCATGCGAGGTGCCGGTGACGATGCCGGTGACCTGGTTGACCGCGACGACGGTCGGGGCACCGTCGGAGTCGAATTCGGGCAGGTTGTTCAGGCCGCTGCCGGCGTAGTGGAAGCTCACGGTGTAGTAGGCGTCGTTGCCGTCGGGGGTGAGCGGATGCGCGAGGTAACCGAGGCTGTCGTTGATGCGGACGGTGAAGGTGACGTCGGCGCCGTCGCGCAGCCCGGCCAGGGTGGGCACATAGCTGAACGAACCGTCGGGAATCATCACGATCGCGCCCTGGCTGGGCTGGCTGTCCACCCAGTAGGTCAGCGGGTCGCCGTCGGGATCGGTGCTGGTGAGCTTGTAGGTGCCCGGCAGCGGCCCGGTGGCGACGACGGACGGGGCACCCGGCAGATGGTTGGTGGCCAGGTTCTCGTAGCGCTGGTAGGCGGCGACCATCAGGATGTAGACCGGCACCGTGAACGGCGTCGGGGCGCCGTTCCAGTAGGTGCCCGCCAGAATCTGGTTGATCGCGACCACCCAGCCGGCGGCGACCTGGGAGGGCGCCAGGATCGGGTCGGCGTCGTAGGCAGGCAGCAGTTTCTCCAGGCCGGTGGCGAGGGCGTTGATGATGCCCATGAAGGGGTTGAACGCCGGGATGGTCGGCGGCTTGGGCACCAGGTCGGTGACCGCGGCCAGGGCATTGGGCGTCGGGGTGGTGGCCGACGCGCTGAACAGTGCCGGCGCCGTCGCGGCTGTCGCGGTCTTGGCCCCGGACACGGTGGGCGTGCTCGTGGACGAGGTGCCGGTCACCACCGGCTGCTCGGCGCCGGTGCTCGGGGTCGGCTCGGTGGTCGGGGTCGGCTCGGTCGTGGGGGTCGGCGTGGGTTCGGTGGTGGGGGTCGAGCCGGTGGTCGGGTTCGTCGATCCGGCACCGGGCTGCTGGACAACCGGCGTTTCGGTGCTCGTGCCGGGGCCCGTGCTCGTGCCGGTGGTGCCCGTCGTCCCCGCAGTCCCGGTGCCCGTGCCGGTGCCGGATGTGCCCGCGGTCCCGGTGTGCGCGCCGCCCGAGCTGCTCACCGTCGTGGTGGGGCCGCCGTTCACACTCGTGGTGGTGGTCGTCCCGGTGGAACCGGACGTGCTCGTCTCGTGCGCGGCGGAACCGGTCTGGCCCGATCCGGTCCCGGTGGTGCCGCCACCGGTCGAACCCGAGGTCCCGGTGGTGGCGCCGCTGGTCGAGCCGGTGGTGCCGGTGGCGCTCCCCGTGGTGCCGGTAGCGGTGCCCGTGGTCCCGCCGGTGCTGCCGGCCGACCCGGGTGAGGCGTCGCCGTTCGGCGTGTTGTTGTCGCCGGTGTCCGCCGCCGCGATGGCGGGCGCTGCCGCGACCGACAACCCCAGGAATGCGGCGACTGCGAACTCGCTAGCACGCTTCCGGGTTTTCGCTGAACTCTTGCGATGAGCCGCCACGGTGTTCCTTCCCGACTCCCCGTCCGGGCGGGCCGCAGCGCAGCGGCCATCCAGCGGGTTTCTAATTGACTGCCGCGAAAGTTAACACGTGCGTCAATACTGAGCCAGCTTTTCCTAGGAAAAAGCTGGGTCGAGTCTTTCCGGAGGCTGGACGGCTGGGTCTAGAACAGGTTCCTGTTGCTGAAGTGACACCAACCCGACAAGTAGCAATGGAACGCCGCTACCGAGCCGACATCAGCCGTTCCACATATTTGGCGATGACATCGACCTCGAGGTTGACCGGGGTGCCGACGGCGGCGCGGCCGAGCGTGGTCAGCGCCAGCGTGGTCGGGATGAGTGACACCTCGAACCAGTCCCCGGTGTCACTCCCCGTCGCTTCGCTCGCCCCGGTAACACCCCCCAGTCCCGACACCGTCAGCGAGATGCCGTCCACGGTGATCGAGCCCTTCTCCACCACGTACCGGGACAGCTCGGCGGGCAGCGCGATGCGCACCACCTCCCAGTGCTCCGACGGCGTCCGCGAGATCACCCGACCGGTGCCGTCGACGTGGCCCTGCACGATATGGCCGCCGAGCCTGCTGTTCACCGCGGCCGCACGCTCCAGATTGACCGGGCTGCCCACCTCGACGACGCTCAGGCTCGACCGGTTCAGTGTCTCGGCCATCACATCCGCGGTGAAGGCACCATCGGCCAGCACGTCGACCACCGTCAGGCACACACCGTTGACCGCGATGGAGTCACCGTGGCCCGCATCGGACGTCACGACCGGGCCTTTGATGACCAGACGGGCCGAATCATCGAGCTTGTCAATTCCGACGATCTCGCCCAGTTCCTCAACGATTCCGGTGAACATGGATATCAGGCTAGTGAGCACCCCGACCGGCGTAGAACCGGGCCGCCCAGCCTCACCCATTACGATGCTGGATATGCAGACGCGCCAACGCCGTGCAGTCCGAAGCTCTTTCCGTTTCCTGATTCCCTTCCTGGCCGTGTTCCTGGCCGCGCTGGGACTTGTCGGGTGCTCGTCGTCGTCGAAGACCGATGACGCGCCCCTCCCCGACGCCGCCACGCTGCTCAAGCAGTCCGCGGACACCACCCGCAAGCAGACCAGCGCGCATGTGGTGCTCACGACGACCGGCGATATCAAGGCTCTCCCGATCACCGTCCTGACCGGCGACATGACGTTGACGCCCGCGGTCGCCGCGCAGGGTAAGGCCGACATCATGTTCCTCGGCCAGAAGCTCTCCGACGTGAAGTTCGTGGTCTCCGACGGCAACCTCTACGGAGCCATCACCGCCGGTGGTGCGATGGAGAACTTCGGGCCCGCCGCCGACATCTACGACATCTCCACCATCCTGAGCCCGGAGAACGGGCTGGCCAACATCCTCACCAGCTTCACCGATCCCAAGGCCGAGGGCCGCGAGTCGGTCAACGGCGTCGACGCCGTCAAGATCACCGGGACCGTGCCCGCCGAGGCCATGAACAAGATCGCCCCGGCGCTCAAGGTCACCGGCCCGATCCCCGGCACCGCCTGGATCAGCGAGGGCGGCGACCACCAGCTGCAGCAGGTGAAATTCGACGTCGAGCAGGGCAAGAACATTCAGATGACGCTGTCGGACTGGGGTAAGACCGTCACCGTCGACAAACCCGCCGCCTGATGCCGGCCCGCACCAATCGCGGTCTCGCCATCGGCGCGGGTGGGCTTGCCGTGCTGCTCGGCGCGCTGGACACCTACGTCGTCATCGCGGTGATCCGCGACATCATGGCGGCCCCGCCGGCCGGTATCGGCATCCCGCTCAACCAGATCCAGCAGGTCACCCCGATCATCACCGGGTATCTGCTCGGCTATATCGCGGCCATGCCGCTGCTGGGCCGGGCCTCGGACCGATTCGGCCGCAAACTGCTGCTGCAGGCCAGCCTGCTGGGCTTCGCCGTCGGTTCGGTGGTCACCGCCCTGTCCACCGACCTGACCATGCTGGTCATCGGCCGCGTCATCCAGGGCACCGCCAGCGGCGCCCTGCTGCCCGTGACCCTCGCGCTGGCCGCCGATCTCTGGTCGGCCCGCAACCGCGCCACGGTGCTGGGCGGGATCGGCGCCGCCCAGGAGCTGGGCAGCGTGCTCGGACCGCTCTATGGCCTGGCCGTGGTGTGGGCGCTGAGCACCTGGCGCGACGTGTTCTGGATCAACGTGCCGCTGGTGCTCGTGGCGATGGTGCTGATCCAGGTCAGCCTGCCGGCGCGGGATCGCAACAAGGAGCCGCAGAAGGTCGACGTGGTCGGCGGGGTGCTGCTGGCCGTCGCGCTCGGACTCGCCGTGGTGGGCATGTACAACCAGTCACCCGACGGCAAGCAGGTGTTGCCCAGCTACGGCCCGCCCGTGCTGATCGCGGCACTGGTGGTGGCCATCGGGTTCTTCGTGTGGGAGAAGTTCGCCAAGACGCGGTTGATCGAGCCCGCCGGGGTGCACTTCCGCCCGTTCCTGGCCGCGCTGGCCGCCTCGTTGTGCGCCGGCGCCGCCCTGATGGTCACGCTGGTCAACGTCGAACTGTTCGGCCAGGGTGTGCTGGGCAAGAGCCAGAACGAAGCGGTGTTCCTGCTGCTGTGGTTCCTGGGCGCGCTGCCCATCGGTGCGCTCGTCGGTGGCTGGGTGGCCACCCGCATCGGGGACCGGATCGTGGGTCTGGTGGGTCTGCTGATCGCGGCCTTCGCGTACTGGCTGGTATCGCACTGGGACACCAATGTGCTTACGGCGCACCACGATCTGGGTGTGGTCGCGCTGCCGACCTTCGGCACCGACCTGGCACTGGCCGGTATCGGACTGGGCCTGGTGATCGGCCCCCTCACCTCGGCCACCCTGCGGGTGGTGCCCGCAGCCGAGCATGGCATCGCGTCGGCCGCGGTGGTCGTCGCCCGGATGATCGGCATGCTGATCGGGATCGCCGCACTGAGCGCGTGGGGCCTGTACAAATTCAACCAGTATCTCCAGGAACGGTTGGCCGCCCTGCCGGCACCGACATCAGACACACCGGGCGGGATCCTCATCGCCCAGGGCGCCCGGCTGGCCGAGGCCACCAGGCAGGCCTACACCATGCAGTACGCGAGCATCTTCCTGATCACCGCGATCGTGTGCGTGGTGGGCGCCGTCTGCGCGTTGTTCGTCAGCGGGCGCGGTGAGCACGCCGATGAAACCGACGCGGCCGCAGCCGAACCCGTGGCGAACGTGCCGCGGCACGCGAAGTAGCTAACAGCGTTCGACGCCGCGCCGCATGGCCTTGGGCTTGCGGCGCGGCGGCTCTGCGGGTTCGCCACCGCGCAGCACACCCCACACCAAGGACTTCACGGTCTGCGAGGTCAGCGGGGAGATCCCGAGCCAGTCGTGTAACAGAGTCATGCGCTTATCCATTCGTCGGTACCGTCGTTGACTGCGCAACTCGTCTGCGAAAGCGCTTTGCTTGAATTGTACCGGCGTGCCGGAAAAACGTGGGGAGCAGCGGCCTGCCGGGGCCCCGCGTCAGGAACCGTTGGGCACCAGGCTCAGCCGCACATCCGGCCCGATGGTGTCGATGCCGTCGAACCGCCAGCGCTGCGCGCCGGCGATGCTGAGCACGCCGACATCGTCGACGGCCGTGATCGGACCACCCAGCAGAATCGGCGCCACATAGGCCAGGATCCGGTTGATCACCCCGGCCCGCAGGAACGCCCCGGCCAGCGTCGGACCGCCCTCCACCAGCACCGCCGTCCGGTCCGAGAGCGCCCGCATCACCTCGCGCGGATCATGGGTGCGGATCACCATGGTGTTCGAATCATCGTTGAGCACATTGGCTTCCGACGGGATCTCCCGTTCACCGACCACCACGCGCAGCGGCTGGTTCGCGGCCAGCGTGCCGTCTGGCAGCCGCGCGGTGAGCGTCGGATCGTCGATGTACACGGTGCCGGTCCCCACCACGATGGCATCGACGGCCGCCCGGAACCGGTGCACGTCACGGCGGGCCGCTTCGCTGGTGATCCACTGGCTGCTGCCGTCGGCCGCGGCACTGCGGCCGTCCACGCTGGTGGCGAACTTCCATGTGACATAAGGCAAGCCGGTGCGCTGCTTGTACAACCACTCACGCAGCGGACCGGTTGTGACCTCTGTCGCAGCGATGCCGGCCACCACCTCGACGCCAGCATCGGCGAGCCGCCGTGCGCCGCCGGCGGCGGCGGGATTGGGATCGCCGACCGCGTACACCACCCGCGTCACACCGGCGGCCAGCAGCCCGTCCACGCAGGGCGGGGTGCGCCCGTAGTGGTTGCACGGTTCCAGGGTGACCACCGCGGTGCCGCCGCGGGCCCGCTGCCCCGCTTGCCGCAGCGCCACCACTTCGGCGTGCGCGCCGCCCGGCGGCTCGGTGCCGCCCACCCCGACGACCTGGCCGCCGGCGTCCAGGATGACCGCACCCACAGGCGGATTCGGGTACGTGGTGCCCTTCACCCGCTCGGAGGCGTCGATGGCCTGGCGCATGGCGGCCGTGAACGTCATCGCGCCAGGTGCGCCGATGCCGCCGCCGCCTGGGCACGCAACCGCCGCACCGCCTCGGCGGGATCGTCGGCGTTGTAGACGGCCGAGCCGGCCACGAAACAGTCCACACCGGCTTCCGCCGCGGCCTCGATGGTGTCGGCGTTGATGCCGCCGTCGATCTCCACCACGACCCGCAGCTCTCCGGCGTCCACCAGCCGGCGGACGATGCCGACCTTGGCCAGCACCTCGGGGATGAAGCTCTGCCCACCGAACCCCGGCTCCACCGACATCACCAGCAGGGTGTCGAAATCCCGCAGGATCTCCAGGTACGGGTCGATCGGGGTGCCCGGCTTCACACTCAGCCCGGCCTTGGCGCCCGCGGCCCGGATATCACGGGCCACCGCGACCGGGTCGTCGGTGGCCTCGGCGTGGATGGTGACGTTGTAGGCCCCCGCCTCGGCATACGGCGGGGCCCAGCGCGCCGGGTCCTCGATCATCAGATGGCAGTCCATCGGGATATCGGTGACCTTGAGCAGACTTTCCACCACCGGCAGGCCCAGTGTCAGGTTCGGCACGAAATGGTTGTCCATCACGTCGACGTGCAGCCAGTCCGCGCCCTGCACCGCGGCGACCTCGTCGGCGAGCCTGGCGAAATCGGCGGAAAGAATGGACGGGGCGATGAGTGGGGCCGGGACGAGCGAATCGACGGGAGACTGACCTGCCATGGGTGGTCAGCGTACTTGCAGTGCCGCGGCGAACATCGCATCGGTACCGTGCCGGTGCGGCCACAACTGCACGTACGGCCCATCGCCCAGGCGGTCGACGCCCTCGAACAGCGGCCGCGTGTCCAGCGCCTGCACGGGCTGACGGCGCAGCGCATCGGCCACCACACCCACCGTCTCGGCCAGATGCGGCGAGCACGTCGCGTACAGCACCACTCCCCCCGGCCGGGTCAGCCGGATCGCCGACGCCAACAGCTCGCGCTGCAGCTTGCCCAGCGCCGGCACGTCGCCGGGCTGGCGCCGCCACCGGGCTTCGGGGCGGCGCCGCAGGGCACCCAGGCCGGTGCACGGCGCGTCGACCAGCACCCGGTCGAAACTGCCCGGGTCCAGGCCGGGTTCGCGGCCGTCCACCCGCAACACCGGTACGCCCAGCCCGGCCGTGTTCTGCTCCACCAGCTCGGCGCGGTGCGGGGCCGGCTCGACCGCGGTGACCCGGGCGCCCGTGTCGCCCGCCAGCGCGGCGATCAGCGCCGTCTTCCCGCCCGGGCCCGAACACAGGTCCAGCCAGTTGCCGCCGTCGGCGCCGGCGACCGGGGCCAGCGTCAGTGCCCGAGCCACCAGCTGCGAGCCCTCGTCCTGGACCTGGGCCGCCCCCTTGCGCAGCGCCGCCAGCTCGCCGGGGTCGCCACCGGTCAGGTACACCGCGTAGGGCGAATACCGGCCCACGGTGCCGTCCACCTGCTCGGCCAGTTCCGCGGCGGTCAGCACGCCGGGCCGGGCCGCCAGGTGCACGACAGGGCGGGCGTCGTCGCTGGCCAGCAGCTCGTCCAGCTCGCCGGCATCGGCGCCCAGCGCATCGACGAATGCCTGGGCCACCCACCGTGGATGGGCGTGCACGAACGCGGCCTTGCCGACGGCGTCGCCGGGCGCCAGCTCGGCCACCCAGGAGGCTTCGTCGCGTTCGGAGATGGTGCGCAGCACCCCATTGACGAAACCCGCTCGCGCCGTGTCGAATTCGATACCGGCCTGGTCGACGGTGGTGTCCAGGGCAGCATGCGGGTCGACCCTGGTGCGCAGCAGTTGATACGTACCCAGCCGCAGCAGGTCCAGCAGCACCGGGTCGATCCGGTCCAGCGGCCGGCCGGCCGCGGCGACGATCACGGCATCCAGCAGCCCGCGGGTCCGGCAGGTGCCATAGGTGAGCTCGGTGGCGAAGGCCGCATCCCGTCCGGTGATGCCACGCTCGCGCAACAGGGCGGGCAACGCCAGGTTGGCGTACGCGTCGCGCTCACTGACCGCGCGCAACACGTCGAAGGCGGCCCGCCGGGCCGGGTCCAACGGCTTGCGCCGGGGTACTTTCTGCTGGCGTGGATTGTGGTGGCGACTCACTGTGCCCGCACCCCCTGATCCAGCCGCGCGCCGCGTGCCCAGTCGGAAGCGGCCATCGGCTTCTTACCCGGCGGCTGAATCCACCCGAGCCGCAAGGCATGTGATGCGCTGCCGACCCACACGTCACGTCGCCCCACCTCGACGCAGCCGGGCTCCAGCCGTTTGTCCTCGTCCACGGTCACCGGGCCGACCTTGAGCCGGGTGTCGCCGATGGTGGTCCAGGCCCCGGGGTTGGGGGTGACGGCCCGGATCCGGCGCTCGACCGCGTGGGCGGGCGAGCTCCAGCGCACCCGGGCGTCCTCGACGGTGATCTTGGGTGCGATGGTGACCCCCTCGGCGGGCTGCGGCACCGGAACCAGGGTCGCGTCGGCGATGCCGTCCATGGTGGCTTCCAGCAGGCCCGCACCCGAGACCGCAAGGCGGTCAAGCAGATCCCCTGCCGTGTCGGTGGGGCGGATGGTCTCGGTCACCACCCCGTAGACGGGTCCCGAATCCAAGGCCGGTTCGATGCGGAACGTGGTGGCGCCGGTCACGGTGTCCCCCGCCGCGATCGCCGCCTGCACCGGTGCAGCACCGCGCCAGGCCGGCAGCAGGGAGAAGTGCAGGTTGATCCAGCCGTGTGTGGGTACCGCGAGCAACTCGTCGCGCAGCAGGGCACCGTAGGCCACCACGGCGCACGCCTCCGGCGCGAATTCGGTCAGCTCCGAGACGAATTCGGCACTGTTGGGCTTTGCCGACCGGAGCACCGGGATACCGTGGTCGGCGGCCAGCCGGGCCACCGGCGAGGGCACCGGGGTGCCGCGCCGGCCGACCGCCGCGTCGGGGCGGGTCAGCACCGCGACCACCTCATGACGGGGTGAATCGATGAGCTTGCGCAGCGAGGGCAGCGCGGGTTCGGGGGTACCGGCAAAGACGAGACGCACCGAGACAGTCTAGGGCCCGCTAGTGCGGCGCCTGGTAGAACTCCCGTTCGGTCACCCCGGCCAGCGGTGCGACGAACATCCAGGGCATGGTCGCCACCAGCCGGTTCAGGGTGGCCACCGCGTCGTTGTAGTACTGCCGGGCAAAGGCCAGCTTGTTCTCGGTATCGGCGAGGTTGCGCTGCAGGTCCAGGAAATTGTCCGACGAGTTCAGCTGCGGATAACTCTGCCCGAGGGCCAGTACCTGGCCGACGGCATCGTCGAGGTTGCGTTCGGCGGCGCTGCGCTGGGTCACCGATGCCCCGCCGGTCGCGGCGGTCAACTCGGCCCGCGCATCGGTGACCCGATCCAGGACGGCCTTCTCATGGGCGGCGAAGGACCCGACGGTGTGCACCAGGGCGGGGATCAGCGCGGCGCGCCGGGTCAGCTCGACGTCGATCCCGGACAGCGCCTCCGACACCCGCACCTCGGCGCCGCGCAGCCTGTTGTAGCCGGCCACGAATCCGACCAGCACCGCCACCGCGATGAGCAGCACCAGAATCAGCAAGAACCTCACCATGATCCACCTCCTCCTCCGCCGCGCTGATCCCCGCCCTGGTGCACACCGTCGGGTCCTTCGC
>NZ_LQOL01000079.1 GCF_002101555.1 Mycolicibacterium canariasense | reverse complement strand
CATTTTCGAGAGACCTCGACCTCTATCCCGGCAACGACGCGCCAACCACCTCTACACCCTCATCTGTGAAGAGCCCAATTACCGCCGGACTCGCAGGCCGCGACGGCATCCCAGTTCACACCGTTGTCCGCATTGGCGGTACCCGCCCCCAATGCCACGGGCGCAATTGCGAGCGCCCCGGCGATGGCGGCCATACCGAACGTCGTGCGGATGTTCTTCAACTTCTATCCTCTCGCCAAGCGCGCGCCAAAAGAACGCCCGCGCCCACGCGGGCGTGCAATACCTGGATCACCCAGGCGGGAATTGGACCGTGCCTTCTCGGTCGGGCACGACAGCGGGAGGCATGGCATCGCCTCGCCGGGGAAATGGACCCCGGCCGCTTCCACGGACCTTGACGCAGAAGCCCCGCACACACGCAGGTTGTGATGTGAAATTATTTGCTCCGGTCGGGGAGTCGAGGAAAACGTACAAAACCGAGCAGACGAAGTCACATCACATCTAGAACATGTCGCGAGAAGATCACGAGAAGATAACGACGCTCACTATGTATCAACTGTGCAGGTCAGCGCAAAGATTGACGCGGGCGCCCGAAACCGACGCGCTCAAACATTTGGTGATTCATATCACGGCAATTTTGTGAGCTGGACCACGCTACGGACCCGTCGTCCCGGGCATTTCGTCCCCGTATGCCGCCCATGCACGCTGACCTGCGGTTTTACCCCGGCGGGGTTCGCTGGCCGGCATGGGCGAATCCGCGACTCCGAAGTTTCACCAAACTTGGCTTCCCGCAGCGTATTTGCGCACATTCGAGCCGAAACGCAAGTCAAACCGCCGCAACCGGACCGAAAGCCTGATCAACGCTCGAACATGTTGCACTGCAACTATTCTGGGCAAGGGTAACCGCCAGATTCGGCCGATCGTGGACCGCTCGACGTGCGGGTCGCCACCCCGAGCGCCGAGCACCGAGGAAGCGGCGACCACGGACAGAAGTTAGGGCGGCTTACTTCCTTGTGTCCGTGAGCCTTTCAGCGCACCACACGCATCACACTGCCGAGTCCGTCCATCGATGCCGTTGTCGTACAACATATTTGGATGCAATCGAAAGGGTGCGGCCGTCGGCTACAGCGGCCGGCGGTGAATAGACAAAAAATAATCTGATCCGTTATCGATCGGAGATAAAAGCCAATAACGTCATACCGGATTGAATTCGAGTCGGAAGCCGCCCAAATTCGCAATTTGCTGCCTCACGAGGCGGTAATTCACCCAGCTTCAGGGCAGCTCGGCCGTGGTGTTGACGTTGGTCAGTGCACGTTGCTCGTCCAGCACGACACGGTGCGTGTCGACCCCGGCGGTGCCGTCGACCAGGGCGCGCATGCTGCGCTCCCCCGCCGCAACCAGCTCTGCCGCGGTGTCGGCCAGCCGGGTCCGGTACAGCCCGGCCAGGTAGTGATCGCGGCCGTCCCACGGCAGGATCACATCGGCCACCGAGGGCTCGGCGACCAAGACGTCGATCAACTCGGCCGACAGGTAGGGCATGTCCACGGCACAGACGAACGCCCGCTCTGCTCCGGCATCCGCGGCGGCTCGCAGACCCCGCGCGGTGGCCAGCAGGGGGCCGACACCGCGCACCTCGTCGCGCAGGATCTCGGCCGACAGCTCGGGAAGTGCCTGACCGGGCGCGGCGATCACGAACACGGGCGCGCACCGCTGGGATACCGCCGCGACGACGCGTTCCACGAACGTCTGCCCGTCGAGCACCAGAGTCGCCTTGTCCCGACCCATACGGCGGGACGCCCCGCCTGCCAACACAACTGCTGCCAGTGGCGGAGATGACGTCACCTAGGTGACGTTAGCGTGACTAGTCGACGGACCAGGTGTCTTTACCGCGAAGCAGTGCCTGCAGTGCGGCGGTGTCGCCCGGCTTGGCGGCGCGCGCGTCGGCAACCTGCTGACGGGCCGCGTCGTCGTAGGTCGGCTTGCTGACCTGGCGGAAGATTCCGGTGACCATGTGCTCGAGGTTCTGCTCGGACAGCCGCGACAGCGCGAACGCGTACGCCGGGTCGTCCAGCGTGGCGTTGTGCACCACGATCTGGTCGGCATCCACATCGGCGGTCTTGGCGACCTCCAGGCCATACCCCGACTTCACCACGCAGTACTGGGCATCGGCACCGAACGTGATCGGCTCACCGTGATGCAGGTTGATCAGCCGGTCCTCCGAGCCCTCCTTGCGCAACACGTCGAAGGATCCGTCGTTGAAGATCGGGCAGTCCTGCATGATCTCGACCAATGCGGCGCCGCGATGGCTGGCCGCAGCGCGCAGCACCTCGGTCAGCCCGGCGCGATCGGAGTCCAGCGCCCGGCCGACGAAGGTGGCCTCGGCGCCCAGCGCCAGCGACACCGGATTGAACGGGTAGTCCAGGGAGCCCATCGGCGTCGACTTGGTGATCTTGCCGACCTCGGAGGTCGGCGAGTACTGCCCCTTGGTCAGGCCGTAGATCCGGTTGTTGAACAGCAGGATCGTGATGTTGATGTTGCGGCGCAGCGCGTGGATCAGGTGGTTGCCGCCGATCGACAGCGAGTCACCGTCGCCGGTCACCACCCACACCGACAGATCCGGACGGGCCAGCGCCAGACCGGTGGCGATGGTCGGGGCGCGACCGTGAATCGAGTGGAAGCCGTAGGTCTCCAGGTAGTAGGGGAACCGGCTGGAGCAGCCGATGCCACTGATGAACGCGATGTTCTCGCGCCGCAGACCGAGCTCGGGCAGGAAGTTGCGGATGGTGTTCAGGATGACGTAGTCACCGCACCCGGGGCACCAACGCACCTCCTGGTCGCTGGTGAAGTCCTTGCCCTTCTGCGGCTGGTCCGTGGTCGGGACCAGGGCCGTCTTGCTGAGGGCTTCGGTGAGGCCCAGATCAGAGCCAATCAGGTCGGTCATGCTCCTGCTCCCACAGATTCCACGGTGGCCGCGGCCAGCCGTGCGAACTTCGCCTTGTCAGTTTCCTTCTGCCGCAACGTGCCGTCCAGCGCCGCGCCGATGATGCCCTCGACTTCGTCGGCCAGGAACGCCATGCCCTCGACCTTGGTCACCGATTGCACGTCGACCAGGAACCGGCCGCGCAGCAGCAACGCCAACTGGCCGAGGTTCATCTCGGGAACGACAACCTTCGGGTAGCGCCGCAGCACCTCTTCGAGGTTGGCCGGGAACGGGTTCAGGTAGCGCAGCTGAGCGTGGGCCACCTTGACGCCGTTGCGCCGCGCCCGCCGGCAGGCCTCACCGATGGGCCCGTAGCTGCTCCCCCACCCCAGCATCAGCAACTCGGCGTCGCCGGTCGGATCGTCGACCTCAAGGTCGGGAACCTTGATGCCGTCGATCTTCGCCTGGCGCAGACGGACCATGAGGTCGTGGTTCTTGGGCTCGTACGAGATGGCCCCGGAACCATTGGCCGACTCCAGGCCGCCGATGCGGTGCTCGAGGCCGGGGGTGCCGGGCACGGCGAACTGCCGGGCCAGCGTCTCCGGGTCACGGGCGTAGGGCTGGAACGGCTGACCGGCCTCGGCGAAGGTGTGCTTGATCGGCGGGTAGCCGGCGATATCGGGGATGCGCCACGGCTCCGAGCCGTTGGCGATCGCGCCGTCGGACAGGATGATGACCGGGGTGTGGTAGTGCACCGCGATACGGGCGGCCTCCACGGCGATGTCGAAGCAGTCCGACGGGGTGGCCGGCGCCAGCACCGCCAGGGGTGATTCGCCGTTGCGCCCGAAGAGCGCCTGCAACAGATCGGCCTGCTCGGTCTTGGTGGGCAGACCGGTGGACGGGCCGCCGCGCTGCACGTCGATGACGATCAGCGGCAGCTCGGTCATCACCGCCAGGCCCATGGCCTCGGATTTGAGCGACACACCGGGACCCGATGTGCTGGTGACGCCGAGCGCACCGCCGTAGGACGCGCCGATGGCCGCGCCGATACCGGCGATCTCGTCCTCGGCCTGGAAGGTCAGCACATTGAAGTTCTTGTGTTTGGACAGCTCGTGCAGGATGTCCGACGCCGGGGTGATCGGGTAGGTGCCGAGCACCACCTGCAGGTCGCTGAGGTGGCCGGCGGCCACGATGCCGTAGGCCAGCGCGGTGTTGCCGGAGATCTGACGGTACTCGCCGGTCTTCAGCTTGGCCGGGGAGACCTCGTAGGTGGTCCCGAACGCCTCGGTGGTCTCGCCGTAGTTCCAGCCCGCCTTCAGCGCCAGCACGTTGGCCTCGGCGACATCGGGCTTACGGGCGAACTTCTCCCGGATGAAGGCCTCGCTGTGGGCCAGCTCGCGGCCGTACATCCAGGACAACAGGCCGAGGGCGAACATGTTCTTGGCGCGCTGGCCATCCTTCTTGGAGGCGCCGATGGCCTCGACCGCGCCCAGGGTGAGGGTCGTCATCGCCACCGGGGTGACGACGTAGTCGGACAGCTCGTCGGTCTCCAGCGGGTTGGCCTCGTAGCCGACCTTGGCCAGGTTGCGCTTGGTGAACTCGTCGGAGTTGGCGATGATCAGGCCGCCACGCGGCAGGTCGCCGACATTGGCCTTGAGCGCCGCGGGATTCATCGCCACCAGCACGTCGGGGCGGTCACCGGCGGTCAGGATGTCGTAATCGGCGATCTGGATCTGGAACGACGACACACCGGGCAGGGTGCCCTGTGGTGCGCGGATCTCCGCGGGGTAATTCGGCTGGGTGGCAAGGTCATTGCCGAACAGCGCCGCCTCCGAGGTGAACCGGTCGCCGGTGAGCTGCATGCCGTCGCCGGAGTCGCCCGCAAAGCGGATGACGACCTTTTCCAGCTTCTGCCGCGGGGCGGCCCCGTTGCCGTTCTGGCCCACGACTTCCTGCCTTTCGCGCCCCATCAACTCTGGCTGCTTCGAGGAGAGGCGTTGCGTCGAAGATTTTTGGTGTCACTACCGGTAACCATTATTGCACTTCTCTTAGGGTGGCTTTGCCAGCACGAACAGCCGACACGCGGGTAACGCGCAGAAGAACACGCAGTTCACAGACGTGGCAAACGGCACCAATTGCCAGATTTGTGGCGTTCATCACGTCAACGAGAATGTCATTCTCTAAGAACGTGGCTACCCACCGGTAGCCGAGCGCCAGTACGCCGGATCTGAAGTTGACACCCGTCAACTCTAGCAGGCCATGGCGGCGTCACACTCGGTCGGGCGACCCCACCTCGACGCGCTTCTGCAACTCCCTGGCCACCAATTCGCTGGCCAGTTCGGCGGCCCGGTGCGGATCCGCGCCGTCGGCGCGATTGGCCACGTAACAGGCGGTGAACATGTCGCCGGCACCGGTGGTCTGCACGCCCAGCACCCGCCACGCCGCCGGCACCCGCACCACGGTGCCGTCCTTGTAGATGTCGCACCCTTCCGAGCCGTAGGTCACGACGATCTCGGGGACACCCAGCCACGCGGCGGTGGAGGCGTCGAAATCGCCGTCGGCGACGATGACCGCCTCGTCCTCGGCGAGTTTGAGGATGTCGAGGTGCCGGAGCAGATCGGGCGAGAAGTTGCGATCCAGCGTGAGCGGGCCGAGCCGGTCGGCCCGCACCAGCCCCTGGCCGTCGTAGGCGATGCGGTGCCCGCGCGCGGCCAGATGGGCCAGCGTGCCGGCCGGGAAGTCGGTGCGCATCAGCGGGGCGAGGTGAATCCAGGTGGTGCGTGGGTCGTCGGTGTCGATATCGGCGGCCGTCCAGACCGGGCCGATCGCGTCGACCGACATCCGGCGGTGGTCCGTGTCGTCGTAGTCGAGACGGAAACCGCTGGTGCGGTCCGACGGCAGGAACCGCACGATATCGCCGAACCGGTCCAGCACCTCGTCGAACAGCTCGTGGTCGTCCGGGGCGCCCATCGCCACGATGTGACCGAGGACCCCGACGGCTTCCAGGGCCACGCCGGCGAAGGAGGCGCATCCACCGGGGCTGGGCGGGGCCCCGTCGATGATGTCGATCGCCAGGTTGCCCAGCACGGTCACGCCGGGGACCAACTCTGGCGTCATCGAACGGATCTCCTTATGTCTTTACTTTCTCGCGGAATCGTAGTCGCGATGGCCGCGGAATCAGATTCCGCGTCTGGGCGGGCAGCTAGACCGGCACTCAGGCAGGCACTTAGGCAGGCACGTTGTAGGGCGTGACGACCTGGATGGGCGTCGGGCGGACGGGTTCGGCCGGCAGGGCGCCGTGCTGGGCCAGGATCACCCGCATCGCGAGCCGCGCGTCGGCCCGCAGGTCATTGTGCAACACCACCGAGATGCGCCCGTCCCGCAGCAGCCGCCGGTTGTCGGCGTCCAGATCGTGGCCGATGAACACCCTGCATCGACGGCCCAGGGTGTCGAACGCCGCGACCGTGGCGGTGTTGCCACCGCCGGGTGAATAGACCGCCTCGATCCCGGGATGCCGCTCCAGCGCGTCGAGCACCAACCGCTCGTTGGTGGCGTCGATGCCGTCACTGTCGCTGACCTCGATGACCTCCCTGCCGGTGCCCCGCAGTCCGGACCGAAACCCCACCTCGCGCTCGCCCTCGCCGCGAAAGACGGTCCGGCTCAGCGTGATCAGCACACCTGAGCGGGAGGACCCGAGCCATTGATCCATCAGATAGGCCGCGGTGACACCCGCCCCGTGGTTGTCGATGCCGACGTAGGCGCAGCGCGCACTGGTGGGCACATCGGTCGTGTAGGTCACCACCGGGACACCGGCGGCCACCAGGCGGTCGACCGCTTCGGCCACCGCGGGTTCGTCCTGCGCCTTGAGCACGACCCCGTGACTGCCCTTGATGCGGTCGAGTTCTTCGACCATCTGGGCGGTGGAACCGGACTCCCACAGATGGAAGCGGGCCCGCAGCAGTGCCGGGGCGAATGCCGGTAGCTCGGCCTCCACGGCCGCCCGGAACGCGTCGGAGAATCGCTGCGGTGTCTGCATCACCACATCGACGAGGAAGCGACGGCCGTTGAGCCGCAATTGCGCCCGCTGCTTGTCCAGGTCGGCGATGGCCTGCAGGACCTCGGCCCGGGTGTTCTCCCGTACTCCGGGCCGGTCGTTGAGCACGCGATCCACCGTCGCTTCGCTCAGCCCGCTCTGCTGAGCGATCTCACGGACCTTGTACCGGTGCACGACGCCCTTTGCATTGAGGGTTTTTTGATGGCTTTTTGCCGTTGATTATGGCACAGCACACAGCAAGACTGACGGGCATGGTCGCACCACTCACCCGATCCGCGTGGATCACCGAATCCGACTGCTCGCTGGCGGATTTCCGGGCCCAGGTGCTGCGCGACACCGATCCCGCCGAATACCCGCACGCCGCCGCCGTCCGGCGCAACGTGCCGGTCTACTCGGCCGCGGCGATCGCCGGCGCCGATCGCCGCGCGCTGCAGACCGAGTTGATCCGCGCGCTGAGCGACGGCCCCGGCGTGGTGGTTTTCGAGGGTGCCTTCGGACACGACGTGGTGGACAGCGCAACGGCGGCGTTCGAGGAACTGATCACCGCCCAGCGCGCGGCGGGCGGTGCGGCCGGTGACCACTTCGGCAAGGCCGGCGCCAACGACCGGATCTGGAACGCCGCGCAGAAGCTCGCGCTCCACGCCCCCGACGTGTTCGCGCAGTACTACGCCGCCGATACCCTGGCACTGGTGTCACAAGCCTGGCTGGGCCCGCGGTATCAGGTCACTTCGCAGGTCAACGTCGTCAATCCCGGTGGCGCCGCGCAGGTTCCGCATCGCGACTATCACCTGGGCTTCGTCGACACCGACCATCTGGGCGACTATCCGGCGCATCTGCACCGGCTGTCCCCCGCGCTGACGCTGCAGGGCGCCGTCGCCCACTGCGATATGCCGGTGGCCAGTGGGCCGACCATGCTGCTGCCCCATTCCCAGCGCTTCGAGGCCGGCTATATCGCCTTCTACCGGCCGGAGTTCATCGAGTTCTTCGCCGAGCACCACGTCCAGCTGCCGCTGCGCAAGGGTGATGCGGTGTTCTTCAACCCCGCCCTGTATCACGGTGCCGGCAGCAATGTTTCGGCCGATATCAAGCGGATGGCCAACCTGCTGCAGATCTCCTCACCGTTCGGCCGCGCCATGGAATCGCTGGACCGCACCGCGATGGTGCGCGCCGTGTACCCGGCGCTGCTGGCCATGAAGCGTGCCGGGCGCCCGGCACGCGATCTGAGCAATGTGGTCAATGCCACCGCCGAGGGCTACGCGTTCCCCACCAACCTCGACAGCGACCAACCCATCGGCAGCTTGGCACCACCCAGCCAGATCGACACCGTGCTGGCCGCGTTGGCCGACGACCTGAGCCCCGAAGACCTCGACACCATCCTCACCCAACAGCAAGAACGGAGAATTCCATGACCACCCTCGGTGTTATCGGGTTGGGCCGCATCGGCGCGTTCCACACCGAAACCCTCTCTGCCCTCGACGGTTTGGACGGGCTGGTGATCACCGACGAGCGCACCGACGTGGCCGCCGCCGTCGCCGCCAAGCACGGCGCCAAGGCCGTCGACACGGTCGAGGAGCTCCTGGCTTCCGGCGTGGACGGTGTGGTGGTGGCCGCCGCGACACCGGCCCACGCCGAGCTGACCCTGGCCGCGGTGGAACGGGGCATCCCGACCTTCTGCGAGAAGCCGATCGCCTCCACCGCTTCCGAGAGCGCTCGGGTGGCCGCGGCCATCGCCCGTTCCGGAGTTCCGGTGCAGGTGGGTTACCAGCGCCGGTTCGACGCCGCCTTCGCCGCGGCCAAGCGGGCCGTCGACGACGGATCGCTCGGCCTGATCCACACGGTGCGCAGCACCACCATGGATCCGGCTCCCCCACCGCTGGACTACATCAAGGGCTCCGGCGGCATCTTCCGGGATTGCGCCGTGCACGATTTCGACGTGATCCGTTGGATCACCGGCCAGAACGCGGTCGAGGTGTACGCCACCGGATCGGTCCAGGGTGATCCGCTGTTCGCCGAGTACGGCGACGTGGACACCGCGGCGGTGGTGGTGCGTTTCGACGGCGGGGCGCTCGGCGTGGTGTCCAACGCCCGGTACAACGCCCGCGGGTACGACTGCCGCCTGGAGGTGCACGGCTTCGACGACAGCGTCGCCGCCGGCTGGGACCAGGGCGCACCGCTGCGAAACATGGACCCCGACAACACCTTCCCGGCCGGGCCCGCGCACAACTTCTTCATGGACCGGTTCACCGAGGCCTTCCGCACCGAGCTGGCCGGTTTCCTTCAGGTGGTCAAGGGCGCGCCGGTTGCCGGTGCCACCGTCGAAGACGCCGTCGAGGTGGCTTGGCTGGCCGAGGCCGCCACCGAATCCCTGCGCCGGGGCACCCCGGTAGCACTTGAGTCGGTTAAAGAGAAGGTAAGCAACGCATGAGCGGGATCAAAATCGCCGGGGCACCGATTTCGTGGGGCGTGTGTGAGGTACCCGGCTGGGGCTATCAACTCGACCCCGAGCGCGTGCTGACCGAGATGCGCGACACCGGGCTGACCGCCACCGAACTCGGACCGGAGGGTTTCCTGCCCACCGACACCGCCGAACTGCAATCGGTGTTGACCCGGCACGGACTGGCCTGCGTCGGCGGATTCGTCCCCGTCGTGCTGCACGACGCCGAACACGATCCCGCCGAAGACCTTGCCGGCCCGCTGGATTCGCTGGTGGCAGCGGGCGCCGGGGTGGTGGTGCTGGCCGCGGCCACCGGCTCGGACGGGTATGACTCGCGTCCGGTGCTCGACGACACCCAGTGGGCCACGTTGCTGTCCAACCTCGACCGGCTGGCCGACATCGTCTCGGCACGCGGGCTGCTCGCGGTGTTGCATCCGCATGTGGGCACCATGGTCGAGACCCGCGCTGACGTGGACCGGGTGCTGGCCGGCTCGGCGATCCCGCTCTGTCTGGACACCGGGCATCTGCTGATCGGCGGCACCGATCCGCTGGAGCTGGCCAAAGCCGTGCCCGGCCGCATCGCCCACACGCACCTCAAGGATGTCGACGCGGCGTTGGCCGCCAAGGTGCAGTCCGGCGAGCTCAGCTACACCGATGCCGTCAAGGCGGGCATGTACACGCCTCTGGGCACCGGGGACGTCGATATTGCGGGCATCGTTTCGGTGTTGCGCGACAACGGCTTCGATGGCTGGTTCGTGATGGAGCAGGACACCATCCTGGACGGCGCCCCGGCCGGTGACGGACCGGTCGCCGACGTCCGGGCCAGTGTCGCGTTCCTGAACAGCGTCACCACATGAGAATCGGTGTACTGGGTGCTTCCCGGATCGCCGAGTTGGCGATCGTGGGTCCCGCGGCCGAACTCGGTCACCGGCTGGTGGCCGTCGCGGCCCGGGACCGTCACCGCGCCGAGGTCTTCGCCGGCAAGTACGGCGTGGAGCGGGTCCTCGACTCGTACCAGGACGTGATCGACGATGCAGAAGTCGACATCGTCTACAACCCGCTGGCCAATGCGCTGCACGCGCCGTGGAACCTGGCTGCCATCGCGGCAGGCAAGCCCGTGCTCAGCGAGAAACCGTTCGCCCGCAACCAAGCCGAGGCGCGGCGGGTCGCCGATGCGGCACAGGCCGCCGGCGTGCCCGTGTTGGAGGGTTTCCACTACGCGTTCCATCCGGTGACGCAGACGGCATTCGGCCTGGCGGCCGACGGCACGCTCGGGGAGATCCGTTCCGTGGAGGTGCGGATGGCGATGCCGGCACCGGCTCCCGATGACCCGCGTTGGTCCCTGGAGCTGGCCGGTGGGGCGGTCATGGATCTGGGGTGCTATGCCGTGCACATCATGCGGACGCTGGGCCGCCTCGACGTACCCGGCGTGGCGGGCGCACCGTCGGTGGTGCGGGCGCACGCCGAGCAGCGCTCCCCCGGCGTGGACGCCCGCTGCGATGCCGAGTTCGCTTTCCCGGGCGGGGCCCGCGGCCTGTCGACGAATTCGATGGTGGCCGAGGACTATTCATTCACGCTGCGCGTCACCGGCACCGAGGGTGACGCGTTTGTGCACGACTTCATCCATCCCGCCCAGGACGACCGGCTCACCGTGACCACGGCCACCGGCGCCACCATGCGGCATCTGGGTACCCGCCCGAGCTACAGCTATCAGCTGGAGGCGTTCACCGCGCTCGTCGAGCATGGCACACCACTGCCGTTCGGCACCGACGACGCGGTGGCCAACATGGCGCTGGTCGACGCGGTGTACCGGGCGGCGGGGTTGACGGTGCGCTAGGACACCGGCATGAACGCCTCCCGATTGGCCAGCAGGAACTCCCGCATGGTCACCGGCTCTCGACCGGTGAGCTCCCGCAGGGTGTCCGGGTCGGCCGGCAGCGCTCGGCCACTCTCGGCCACCATCTGGCCCACCGCCGAAATGTGCTGCGCCATAGCGGCGTTGACCGCGTCGGCGCCCGGGATGCGGGACAATGCGAGCAGATCGTCGCGCCACTGATCCCGGCTGATCGGCTCGAAGTGGACCGTGCCCGCCGTGGATTCGTTGAGCAGCTGGGCGATCTCGAGGTGGCTGTACTCCTCGGAACCCTTGGCGAAGTACACGGTGTCGGTGAACCGTTCGGGGTGCAGCAGGGCGGCCAGCGCCAGTTCCGCGGCGTCACCGGCGCCGATCCACGCGATCTTCCCCGTGCCGAACGAGTTGCGGAACACTGCGTACTCGCGCACCGAGTGGCTGTGCAGGACCAGCAGGTTCTCGTGGAACAAAGCCGCGACCCGCAGGATCAGCAGATCGAGACCGGCCCAGTCCAGGACTTGCTCGGCCAGCCATTGGGCGCGCCCCAGGTTCGACGGACTGTCCGGCCGTGCGGGTCCCATCGACATCACCACGGTGCGCGGTGAGCGACCCACTTCTCGAACGGCGGCAGCGTAATTGGCCGCCGCCGTCACAACGCCGTCGTCGATCGGATAGGTGAAGTAGGCCAGGTCGACATCGACGAGGGCCGGCACCAGGGTGCGTCGATCGTGCAGATCACCCACCGCGATCTGCGCGCCCAGCGCCGCGAGCTCCTCGGTTCGCTCGCTGCGCCGGCGGGCCAGGATCCGTACCGGGTGGCCCGCCTCGCGAAGCCGGCGTACCAGGTATTCCCCGGTGTTACCGTGACGTCCGGTGGCGCCGGTGATGAGGATCGGGTTGGTCAAGACGAGTTCCTATCGTGTGGGTGCTATCTCAGTGCTGCCTCAGTCGAACGTGAACAGGACCTTGCCGCCGCGTTGTGTCGTCTGAGCGTGCTGAAAGGCCTTGTGGTGGTCGTGCAGTCGGTAGGTCGCTTCGACCGGTACGTGCAGTTGACCGTCGGCCGTCAGGGTGGCCAAGTGGCCCAAGATGGCGCGGATTTCGCGGGCCGGCGCCCGGAAATACCAGTTGCCGAGCCAGAATCCGGTGTGGCGGATTTCCCGCTGGAACAGATCGGCGGGCGTCAAACCCTGCGGAGGACCGATCAGGGTGCCGTAGCTGACGACGGACCCACCGAATTCCAGCGTGGAGATCAACGGGGCCGCGGCCGAACCGCCCAGCGGGTCGAGCACCAGGCGCAGTTTGTCCTCGCCCAGCACGCTGGTGATCTCTGCCGCAAGGTCGGGTCCGCTGACCAAGACGACATCTCCGCCGGCTCGGCGGATGTCGTCGACGGCGTCGGCGCGCCGAACGACGTTGAGCGTCTTGACGCCGCGCCGCTTGGCCAGCGTGATCACCTGCAGCCCGACCGCGGAGTTGGCGGCGGTCTGCCCCACCCAGTCCCCGATCTCCAGGGCGGTGATCCGCTCCAGTAACAAGTGGGCGGTCACCGGGTTGATGGACAACATCGCCAACTGCACGGGGTCGTCTCCGGGCACCACGACGACATCGTTTTGGGCGGCGACCACTTTCTGTGACCACGTGCCGTACTTGAAGGTGGGCAGGACGACGACCCGCCGGCCGACGAGCGCGTCGTCCACACCCGGCCCGGTGGCTTCGACGATGCCGACACCCTCGGCGCCGACGGTCGCGGGTAGGGCGGGGCGCGCCAGGTAGCGTCCCTCGATCAGCAGCAGATCCGAGGGATTGATGGCCGCGGCTTCCATCCGCACCACCACGTCGCCCGGCCCCGGGGCCGGCTCTGCGCCGTCGACCAGCTGAACGGACTCCTGGGGATCTCCGAATTCGGTCAGTACCAGATGCTGCATGCGGCTCTCCTGCGAGTAGAGGCAGTGGGTTGTCAGGGATTTGGCATCGCGGTCACGGGACGTGCGGTGGGAGTCGGTGAGCCACGCGTAGTTCGGTGAACCACAGCGACACCAGCGGCAGCTGTGACCGTGGTTGCCACCGGTCGTCGCGCAGGTAGGCACGCCGCGTCGTCGGGATCTTCAGTCCGTCCACGTCGACGTGGTCCTCGACGTACTGGATCACGGGGACACTGCCCGCGATGTCGAGGTGGTAACCGTGCCGGGCCAGCAGCAGATCCTGGCCGAAGTAGAACTGCTGGTGGCGGCAGTGGCTGGGCAGCCCGGCGGGCATGGTGGCGCCAAGGCCGACGAGGCGCTGGTCGCCGGTGCCGATCGGCTCGATGGCGTGTGTGTGCACCCCGGGTAGCGTCAGCAGGAACGGCAGATTCAGGTAGTTCCAGAGCGCATATCCGCTGAAGTACGCACGCTGCAACGGATTCCACGGGCTGTCCAGGACGTGCCCGGCGAAGGTATCCCGCACGTTGTGCCGCCGCGCGAGCTCCGTGCCGTCCTCGGCGACCAGCGCGGTGCCGTCCGCGGTGAACTCGACATGCGACGTTTCACCTGCCGGCCACACCGCCGCCCAGACGTCGCGCATGGCGACGGCGAACTCCCGCTTCGACCGGCCGGGCATGTTCTTCATCTCGAACAACGAGCCGCCGCTCTCCAGCGTGCCCGTCACCTGTTGGCCTGCCCGCCAGCGGTCCAGTCCGCCGGCGGCATTCACGATGTCGTCGAGCAATGTCATGGTGCCCTCCGGGTGCCGGTGTACCGCGTTGCAAGATCACCCTCACCCTCTGAGTATAGTTTTGTCAACCCAGACTCGTGAACGGAGGACCGATGACCGCAGCACCCACCCGCAGCACCGACGGTTGGGGCCAGAAACGAACCAAGACCGTCAGCTGGCACGATCCCGCACCGGCCACCGCGATCGGCCTGTCGATGGCCGGAGTCGACTACCTGAACGCGGTGATCGACGGAACGCTGTCACCGCCACCAATCGCCGGGCTGATGGATTTCACCATGATCTCCGCGGAGCCGGGGCGGGTGGTGTTCACCTGCACACCGGACGAATCCGCGTACAACCCGATCGGCTCGGTGCACGGCGGACTGGTGTGCACCTTGCTCGACTCCGTCACGGGATGTGCCGCCCACAGTGCACTACCGCAAGGCAAGGGGTACACCTCGATCGAGATCAAGGTGAACTATCTCAAGGCGGTTCGCGCGGGTATCGGTGAGCTGACGGCGACCGGCACGCTGGTGAAGTCCGGTGCCCGCGTCAGCTTCGCCGAGGGCGTCGTCACAGATGCCGCCGGCTCGGTCGTCGCGACGGCATCCAGCTCACTGCTGATCTTCGACCTCTGAGCCACCCACTCAGTACCGCACCGCACTGGCCAACAGCGGCGGGTAGACCCCGGACGGTTGCCCGTCCACGGTGGTACCGGCGAACTGCAGGGTGGCGCGCATCGCGCCGTTGAGGTCGGCCGGGTAGTTCAACGCGGGCGCGGACACCCGATCCAGGCGGTCGCACTGTTCCGGGGTGAGCGCGACGTCCAAACCGGCCAGGTTGGCCTCCAGATGCGCCAGCCGCCGGGCCCCGATGATGGGTACGACGGTGCCCCGACGGGCCCGTAGCCATGCCAATGCCACTGCTGCAGAGCTGGTTTCGAGTTCGTCGGCGATGGCGCCGACCGTCTCGATGACGGTGAACTCGTCGTCACTGGGGCCACCGACGTAAGCCGACCGCGCCGAGTCCGACACCACACTTCCCCGCCGGTACTTCCCGGACAGGAAGCCGTTCTTCAACGGACTCCACGGCACCAGCGCCATACCCTGATCGGCCGCCAGCGGTGCCAACTCCCCTTCCACGGTGCGGGCCAACAGCGAGTACTCGACCTGCAAGGCGATCAACGGTGTCCACCCCCGCAGCAGGGCCATGGTCTGGGCCTGAGCGGTGACCCAGGCCGGCGTGTTCGAGAACCCGATGTAGCGGATCGTCCCGGCGCGCACCAAGTCGTCGAGGGCGCGCATGGTCTCCTCGATGGGGGTGTGCCGGTCCCAGTTGTGCAGCCAGTACACGTCGAGGTAGTCGGTCTGGAGCCGACGCAGGGTCTCGTGCAGCTGGGCGATGATCGCCGAGCGGCCCGCGCCGCCACCGTTGGGATCGCCCGGGTACAGGTTGGCGAAGAACTTGGAGGCCAGCACCACGCGCTGCCGGCGGCCGGGGCTGCGGGCGAAGAAGTCGCCCAGGATCTTCTCGGAATGCCCGTTGGTGTAGAAGTTCGCCGTGTCGACGAAGTTGCCGCCCCGGTCCAGATAAGCCGACAGGATCCGCTCGGACTCCTCGACGCTGGTTCCGGCCGCACCGGGATCCTCTCCGAATGTCATGGCTCCCAGCGCGAACGGACTGACCCGCAGGCCGGACCGACCGAGGGTCACGTAGTGGTCGAGTGACATGGAACTTCTCCTTCTGATGGGAAATTGGACCTCTTCATTCCATCCGGGGAAGCACCAGGCGGGTAGATCGATCGACCTGCGTTATTGCACAATCCTGCCGAATATGCGCGGATCATGTCATTGGCATGGTTGGCTGTCAGTCATGCGCTCCGCAACCGATTCCCTGTCCGAGCTCCGCCGGTTGATCGACGTACACGCGCGCCCCGACCTGCACACGCGCATCGACGGCCTGTTGCTGTCGAAGGTCGTCGATGCGGCCGGCCCGGATTACTCGCTGACCGATCCGCTGCTCGTCGTGATGACTCAGGGCGGCAAGCGACTGCTGCTCGGGGACGAGGTGTTCGAGTACCGCGCCGGGCAATGCCTGGTCGTCGCGGCGAGCCTGCCGGTCACCGGCCACTATCTCGATACCGGTCCGGGCCGTCCCGCACTGGCGATGGGACTGGTGCTGCGCCCGGAGGCGCTGTCGGCGTTGTTGTTACACATGCCGCCGCGGCCGTCGGCGCGTGGCTCGGCCGATATCCCCGCGCTCGGCACCGGCGACGCCGATCCCGGCCTGCTGGATGCGGTCACCCGACTGGTGGGGCTGCTGGATGCCCCGGCCGACGCGGCCGTGCTGGCCCCGCTCGTCGAACAGGAGATCCTCTGGCGGTTGCTCACCGGCCCGCAGGGCGCGATCGCCCGCCAGATCGGCGTCGCCGACAGCACGCTCACCCACGTCAACACCGCGATCAGGTGGATGCGCGACAACTACGCCGAACCGGTGCGCATCGAGGATCTGGCCCGGAAGTCGGGCATGAGCGTGTCGGCGTTCCATCGCCACTTCCGGGCCGTCACGGCGATGAGCCCGTTGCAGTTCCAGAAGCGGATTCGCCTGCAGCAGGCCCGATCGCTGCTCGTCACCCGACCCGGCGATATCGCGGGCGTGGGCCACCGGGTGGGTTACGACAGCCCATCACAATTCAACCGCGAATACCGTCGGTTGTTCGGCACACCACCCGGCCAGGACGCGGCCCGGCTGCGCGAGCATGCCCCGGAACGCCGAAACTACGCTTTCTGACCGAAAACCCGGTGATCCCGGTCAGAAAGCGTAGCCTCGGCGAGCCGCTGGGGGGTCAGCGGCGGCCCAGTTCGTGGCTCAGCGCCTCGAGTTCGTTGCCGCCGGCCATCTCCTGGGTGAGGTGTTCCAGCGTGATCTCGTCGTAGGTGCAATCCAGCTTCTGCCGGCCGCGGTTGAGCAGCACGAAGTGATCGCCCACCATGTGCGCGTGGTGCGGGTTGTGGGTGATGAAGATGACCCCGAAACCCTGCTCCTTGGCCGCGGTGATGTAGCGCAGCACCATGCCCGACTGCTTGACACCCAACGCGGCGGTGGGCTCGTCGAGGATCAGCACCCGAGCACCGAAGAAGATGGCACGGGCGATGGCCACACACTGCCGTTGGCCGCCCGAGAGCGAACCGATCGGGGCATCCACGTCGGGCAGGTCGATGCCCATCTTGTGCAGTTCGGAGATGGTCGTCGCCCGCATCGCGGAGATGTCCAGCGACTTGAGAATGCCCTTCTTGCGCAGTTCGTTGCCCAGGAAGAAGTTGCGCCACACCGGCATCAGAGCGACCACGGCCAGATCCTGGTACACCGTCGCGATACCGGCGTTCAGCGAATCCTTGGGTGAATCGAACGTCGTGGGCTTGCCGTCGATGAGCAACTCGCCCTCGGTCGGCTTGTGCAGGCCCGCGATGATCTTGATCAGCGTGGACTTGCCCGCACCGTTGTCACCGAGCACGCCGGTCACCTCGCCGGCGCCCACCCGCAGGTTGATGTCCTTGAGCGCGATGATGTTTCCGTAGCTCTTGCCGACGTGCTTGAGTTCGACCAGCGGCGCCGCGCCGTCGGCGGGGGTTTCGGCGATGGGGGTCTCGGCAGCAGTAGTCACGACGATCTCCTAACGCTTCGCTGCGTAGTTGCGGACGACGTTGTTGGCGATCACCGCGAACAACAGCATGGCGCCGAGGAAGAACTTGAACCAGTCCGGATCCCAGCCCGCGTAGACGATGCCCTGGTTGGTCATCCCGAAGATGAACGCACCGATCAGAGTGCCGATGGCGGTGCCGTACCCGCCGGTGAGCAGGCAGCCACCGACCACCGCGGCAATGATGTAGAAGAACTCGTTGCCGATGCCCTGCCCGGATTGCACGGTGTTGAAAGCGAAAAGCAGGTGCATACCGACGAACCAGGCGCAGAAGCTGACGACCATGAAGAGGCCGATCTTCACCTTTGTCACCGGCACACCGACCGCGCGGGCGCTGTCCTGGTTGCCGCCGACGGCGAAGATCCAGTTGCCCACCCGGGTGCGGAACAGCACATAGGTGGCGATGACGGCGAACAGGATCCACCAGAGGACGGTTACCCGCAGCGACACTCCGAAGATGGTGAACGACGAGGCGAAAACCGCCTTGCCGGATTCGAAACCCGCCATGTCCGACACGCTGGGGGTGGCGACCTGGCCGGACAGCAGTTTGGTGACCGCCAAGTTGATACCGGTCAGCATGAAGAACGAGCTCAAGGTGATGAGGAAGGACGGGATCTTGGTGCGCATCACCATGTAGCCGTTGAAGAAACCGACGGCGAGCGCGATGACCAGCGAAAGTGCCGCTCCCACCCACAGATTCAGGTGCAGGTTGTAGGACAGCATGGACGCGGCCAGCGAGGTGGTGGTGACCGCGACGCCCGAGGACAGGTCGAACTCGCCGCCGATCATCAGCACGCCGACACCGACGGCCATGATGCCGATGGTCGAGCTGGCGTAGAGCACGGTGGCCAGCGCTTCCGGCGTACGGAACGGCGGGGCCACGATGAGGAAGAGCACGAAGATACCGACCGCCCCGACGAACGCCCCCATTTCGGGACGGATCAGCAAGCGCTGCAGCCGGTTCTGTTCCTTGACCCGTTCGTCGCGGATGACGGTATGGGTTTCCAGGTTGAGGTCTGCCTGGGTGGTCATGGTTATCTAGTCCCCGCTTCGGCGTACTTGGCGACCGCGTCGATGTTGGTCTTGTCGATGAACGACGGACCGGTGAGCGTCGGCTGGCCGCCGCCGAGCACGTTGCCGTTGTTCAGGTAGAGCCACAGCGAATCGACGGCCAGATAGCCCTGCAGGAACGGCTGCTGGTCGACGGCCCATTGGACGTCGCCGCCCTTGATGGCGTTCACCAGCGCGGCATTGGTGTCGAAGGTGCCGACCTTGGCCTTGCTGCCCGCGTTCTTCACCGACTGCACGGCCGTCAGCGCGAACGGTGCGCCGAGGGTGACGATGTAGTCGACGCCGGGATCCTGCTGCAGCTTGGCGGTGATGGTCGATTCGACCGAGGGCATGTCCTTGCCGTTGACATTGAGGACCTCGGTGGCCGGGAAGGTGTTCTTCACGCCGGCGCAACGGGATTCGAGCCCGACGTGGCCCTGCTCGTGGATGACGCAGATGGCCTTCTTGGCGCCCTCGGCCGCGAGCCGCTTACCGGCGCCCTGTCCGGCGATGTACTCGTCCTGCCCGAAGAACTCCTTGACGCCCATCGCCTGCCAGGCGTCGGCGCCGGCGTTGAACGCGACCACCGGGATGCCCTTGGCCGTGGCGGCTTCGACGACGCTCTTCATGGCGTCCGGCTTGGCCAGGGTGATCGCGATGCCCTGCACGCCGCTGTCCACGGCCGTCTGCACCAGGTTGGCCTGGTTCGGGGCCTCCGGGTCATTGGAGTAGCGCAGTTCGATGTTGTCCTTCTTGGCCGCCGTCTCGGCGCCCTTGCGAACCAGGTCCCAGAACGAGTCGCCCGGCACCTCGTGCGTGATCATCGCGATGGTCGCCCGCGGAGTGTCGGCTGAGCCGGCCCCCATCCCGCCGCCGTTGCTGTCGGGTTTTCCGCCGGTGCTGGAACACGCGCTGGCACCCAGGACGAGCGCGCTCGCCCCGGCCACCGCCATCAGCCGACTGAACCTCATTGTTTCTCCTTGCTATCGACCTCACCGCGGGCACTCAAATCCACCCGAACTCCAGTGGCAAGCGACACGGCCTCGGTGATGATGTAATACCGCTCACACTCGAAAGTCAAGACTTTGTTCTGACATTAGGACTGCATATCAAATGCCAGCAACGGGCCTACCGCCCCGAGCACACCAGCGCACTCGGGGACAGCTCGAACACCTTGTCAGCGAGAGCGTTACCTGTCCACAAGGGTGGTGTCGAAGTAGTACCGGGACGCCCGGTACGCATGATTGCCGTACTCGACAATGCGGCCCGAATCGTCGAACGCGGTGCGCTCCATCACCAGCAGTGGAGCCTTGATCTTCTCGTCGAGCAGCCGGGCCTCGTCGCGATCGGCGGCCTTGGCGCCGATGCGCTGGCGGGCCAGCCGGATGTGCACCCCGCGGGACCGCAGGGATTGATACAGCCCGACGCGTTCGAGTTCGTCGCGGCTCGGCGCCAACGGCGACGGCAGATGATTGGTCATCAGCGCCAGCGGCTGCCCCCCGGACGTCCGCAGCCGGCGCATCATCACCACTTCGGCGCCCGGCTCGAGGTTCAGATGGGCGGCGATATCCGAGGACGCCGGCCCGATCACGTAATCGAGCACCTTCGTGGCCGGTTCTTGCCCGGCCCGCGCCAGATCGTCGAACAGACTCGTCAGTTCGACGGGCCGGTGCACCGGGGTCTGCACCACCTGGGTGCCGACGCCCCGCTTGCGCACCAACAGTCCCTTGTCGACCAGCTCCTGAATCGCCCGACGCGTGGTCGGGCGCGACAGGCTGAGCCGGCTGGCCAGTGCCAATTCGTTCTCGAAACGGTCTCCGGGCTTGAGTTCCCCACTGAGGATGGCTTTCTCGAAGACCTGCGCGACCTGGAAGTACAGCGGTATCGGACTCGACCGATCGAGCTCGACAGCCAATGTCGGGGTCACTCTCACTCCGATCGACGGGGTTCGGGCCGGGGTTGCCGGAAGTGATTGCCCAGAGTACCCGCAAAATGATTGTAAGTAAGAATGTCCGGACAAAGTATTGACACGACGTGGCGCCAGAGCGCAAAGTCGATGTCAACACCGGGCGCACTCGCGCCACCGGGGGGTCAGTACGCATATCGCATCCGGGAGTCAGTCGTGACCGCTACCGCCAACCAGGCTTTCGACGCCATCGCCATCGGCCGCAGCGGCGTCGACATCTACCCACTGCAAGTCGGACTCGGACTGGAGGACGTCACCTCGTTCGGCAAGTTCCTCGGAGGCAGCGCCGCCAACGTCACGGTGGCCGCGGCCCGGCTCGGCAACCGCACGGCCCTGATCTCCGGCGTCGGCAACGATCCGTTCGGCCGCTACGTCCGTAACGAACTCGCTCGCCTCGGCGTCGACAACCGATTCGTCTCCACCCACGGCGAATATCCCACACCGGTGACCTTCTGCGAGATCTTCCCGCCCGACGACTTCCCGCTGTACTTCTATCGCAAGCCCTCGGCACCGGACCTGCAGATCCAGCCCGCCGAGCTGGACCTGGACGCCATCCGCAATGCACGGCTGTACTGGTCGACGGTCACCGGACTGTCCGAAGAGCCGAGTCGCAGTGCGCATTTCGCGGCCTGGGAAGCGCGCGCACACGCCCCACTGACGGTGCTGGACCTGGACTACCGCCCGATGTTCTGGGCTTCCCCGGCCGCAGCCACCGAGCAGGTGCAGCGGGCCCTGCAGCACGTGACGGTCGCCGTGGGCAATCGCGAGGAGTGCGAGATCGCGGTCGGTGAGACCAACCCGCACAAGGCCGCCGACGCGCTGCTGGACCTCGGCGTGGAACTGGCCATCGTGAAGCAGGGACCGCGCGGCGTGCTGGGCAAGACCCGCAACAGCTCGGTCACGGTGGCGCCCAACGATGTCGATGTGGTCAACGGCCTCGGCGCCGGAGATGCCTTCGGCGGCAGCCTGATCCACGGTCTGCTGCACGGTTGGCAACTGGAGAAGACGCTGCGCTACGCCAACGCCGCCGGTGCCATCGTGGCGTCCCGGCTGGAATGCTCGACCGCGATGCCCACCGCCGCCGAGGTGTCCGACCTCGCCGAGAAGACCGCCGTGGAGGCCGTCAATGTCTGATCTCGCCACCGACGCCGGAACAGCCCCCGCCGCTCCGCTCGCCCCTGCCTGCGCCGATTACGCCGCCATCACGGAACTCCGCGCCGCCGATCCCGGCGCGGTGACCAAGGCCTGGCAACAGCGCACCACCCGCCCGACGGTTCGCGGCGACGGCCGGTTGATGATCGTCGCCGCCGACCACCCGGCCCGCGGTGCCCTGGCCGTCGGCTCCCGGCCGACCGCCATGAACAACCGGATCGATCTCTTGGACCGGTTGCGCACCGCCCTGGCCGACCCGGGCGTGGACGGTGTGCTGGCCACCGCCGACATCCTCGACGACCTGCTGCTGCTCGGCGCGCTGGAGGGCAAGGTGGTGTTCTCCTCGTTCAACCGCGGCGGGCTGGCCGGATCCTCGTTCGAGCTCGACGACCGGATGACCGGAGCGACCGCGGCATCCACCGCCGCCGCGAAGATGAACGGCGGAAAGATGTTGTGCCGCATCGATCTCAACGATCCGGGCACCGTCGCCACCTTGGCGTCGTGCGCCCAGGCCGTCGACGAGCTGGCCGCCCGCGGGCTGATCGCCATGCTGGAGCCGTTCATGTCCACCCGGGTCGACGGCAAGGTCCGCAACGACCTGTCCCCCGACGCGGTGATCAAGTCGGTGCACATCAGCCAGGGCCTGGGCTCGACCTCGGCCTACACCTGGATGAAACTGCCGGTGGTTCCGGAGATGGACCGCGTCATGGAATCGACGACCATGCCGACGCTGCTGCTCGGTGGCGACCCCACCGACGCAGACGAGGCGTTCGCGTCCTGGGAGAAGGCGCTGGCCCTGCCCGCGGTGCGCGGCTTGATCGTGGGCCGCACCCTGCTCTACCCCGCCGATGACGATGTCAGCGCGGCGGTTTCGACGGCAGTGAGGTTGGTCCGATGAACTCGAAACTGTATATCCCCGCCAACAGTGCGGCGGCGCCGTTCACCGTCGCGATCACGCCCGAGGACGCCGGCTGGGCCGAGTCGTCCTTGCATGTGGTCGATCTCGGCACGGGCGGCACGGTGACCCTGAACACCGGTGACACCGAGGTGATGATCCTGCCGTTGTCCGGCGGCGGCTCGGTCCAGGCCGGAGAGGAGACCTTCGCGTTGTCGCCGCGCGGTTCGGTGTTCGACGGCCCGGCCGACATGGTCTACGTGGGGATCGAGCAGGCATACACGATCAGCGGCTCCGGCCGGATCGCGATCTGCGGGGCGCGCGCCGGCCGGTCGTTCCCGAACCGCCGGGTGGCCGCCGCGGACGTCCCGGTCGAGCTGCGCGGCGCGGGCAACTGCAGCAGGCAGGTGCACAACTTCGGCACCGCCACGGCGTTCGAGGCCGATTCGTTGATCGCCTGCGAGGTGATCACCCCCGGCGGCAACTGGTCGAGCTATCCCGCGCACAAACACGACGAGAACTCCGATGTGGAGACCCAGCTGGAGGAGATCTACTACTTCGAGATCGACGACAGCCCCGCCGGCACACCGGGATTCGGCTATCACCGGGTGTACGGCACACCGGAACGCCCCATCGAGGTGCTGGAGGAGGTGCGCACCGGTGATGTGGTGCTGGTACCGCACGGCTACCACGGACCGTCGATCGCCGCGCCGGGCCACCACATGTACTACCTGAACGTGATGGCCGGGTCCGGACCCGACCGGGCCTGGCTGATCTGCGACGACCCCAATCACACCTGGCTGCGCGGCAGCTGGGAGCACCAGGCGGTCGACCCGCGGCTGCCCTTCACCACCGCCTCACGAGGAGCCTGAGCCATGGTTTCCACCGCGCCGAAATCGACCGCGAAGTTCGCCGATACCGAGCCGACCGTCCGACTCACGGTGGCACAGGCCACCGTTCGATTCCTGGCCAACCAGTTCGTCGAACGGGACGGACAACGATCGAAGTTCTTCGCCGGGTGCTTCGGCATCTTCGGGCACGGCAACGTGGCGGGTTTGGGCCAGGCGCTGCTGCAGGACGAGGTCGAGTCGTTTCAGGCCGGGCGGGAACCGGGCCTGAAGTACGTGCTGGGCCGCAACGAGCAGGCCATGGTGCACAGCGCGGTGGCCTACGCCCGACAGAAGGACCGGCTGCGGGCCTGGGCGGTCACCGCCAGCGTCGGACCCGGCTCGACGAACATGCTCACCGGTGCGGCGCTGGCCACCATCAACCGGCTGCCGGTGCTGCTGCTGCCCGCCGATACCTTCGCCACCCGGGTCAGTGCGCCCGTGCTGCAGGAACTGGAGCTGCCGTCCTCGGGCGATGTGACCGTCAACGACGCCTTCAAACCATTGTCGCGGTACTTCGACCGGGTGTGGCGACCCGAGCAGCTGCCCGCGGCACTGCTCGGCGCGATGCGGGTGCTCACCGACCCGGTCGAAACCGGGGCGGCGACCGTCGCCATTCCGCAGGATGTGCAGGCCGAAGCGCACGATTGGCCGGAATCGCTGTTCGCCGAACGAACCTGGCATGTTGCCCGCCCGTTGCCGGAGCGCTCGGTGCTGGCCCGCGCGGCCGAGATCATCCGGTCCGCCGAGAAGCCCTTGATCGTCGCCGGTGGCGGCGTCATCTACTCGGGTGCCTCCGATGCGCTGGCCGCGTTCTGCGCGCAGACCGGCATCCCGGTCGGCGAGAGTCAGGCCGGCAAGGGCTCGCTGCTGCACGAGCATGAACAGAGCGTCGGCGCCATCGGTTCGACGGGCACCACCGCCGCCAACGCGCTGGCCTCGGAAGCCGACGTGGTGATCGGGATCGGGACCCGCTACAGCGATTTCACCTCGGCATCGCGCACGGCGTTCAACAACCCCGATGTCCGGTTCGTCAACATCAATGTGGCATCACTGGATTCGGTGAAGCAGGGCGGCCTGAGCGTGGTGTCGGATGCACGTGAGGCCATCGAGGGACTGGCCCAGGCACTCGACGGCTATTCGGTCGGTGCCGAGTACCGGGCGCGCACGGCCGAATTGATCGCCGAATGGAATGCCACGGTCTCCGCGGCGTACGCCACCGAAGACGGTGTCGCACTGAACCAGAACCAGGTCATCGGGCTGGTGAACACGCTTTCCGACCCACACGACGTCGTGGTGTGTGCGGCCGGATCGATGCCGGGTGACCTGCACAAGCTGTGGCGGATGCGGGATCGCAAGGGGTACCACGTCGAGTACGGGTTCTCCTGCATGGGCTATGAGATCGCCGGTGGGATCGGTGTTCGCATGGCGGCGCCCGAACGCGACGTGTTCGTCATGGTCGGCGACGGGTCCTACCTGATGATGGCCACCGAGATCGTCACCGCCGTGCAGGAAGGCGTGAAGGTCATCCCGGTGTTGGTGCAGAACCACGGATTCGCCTCCATCGGCGGGCTTTCCGAATCACTCGGCTCGCAGCGCTTCGGCACCGCCTACCGGTACCGCGGCGAGGGTGGCCGCCTCGACGGCGCCACCCTGCCCGTCGACCTGGCCGCCAACGCGGCCAGCCTGGGCGCCGACGTGATCAAGGCCGGCACCGCTGCGGAGTTCGCGGACGCGGTCAAGGTGGCCAAGGCCGCCGACCGCATCACCGTGATCTACGTCGAGACCGATCCACGGATCTACGCACCGGACAGCCATTCCTGGTGGGACGTCCCGGTCAGCCAGGAGTCGACACTGGAGTCGACGCAGCAGGCGTATCAGCGCTACGCCGAGTGGAAGCGGGTACAGCGCCCGCTGATCAAGCCGACCGATCGCTGAGTTTCAGCGCAGTATCAGGGTATCCACCAGCACGTAGGCCGCGACCGCGAAGACCAGATAGGCGAACCAGTGCTGGAGGCGCCGGTGGTCCAGGCGCGTCCCGAGTTGTCCTGCGATCAGGGATCCGGCGATCGCCGTGCCGACGAATGCGGCTGCGATGGTCCAGTCGATGCTGGTTCCGTTGAGGTGGGAGAGAATGCCGGCCACCGAGTTCGCGACGATGATCACGAGCGATGTCCCGATGGCGACGGGCATCTGCACACCGAGCATCAACACCAACGCCGGGATGATCAAGAAGCCGCCGCCGACACCGAAGAGGCCGGTGAGCAGGCCGACGAGGAATCCCGCCGGGATCGACCTCGGGGCACATCGGCGCCAGTTGATTCCCGAGTCACCGACCGTGCAGGCGGTGCCGGTGTTGCGATTCTCTTGCAGCATCCGAATACCGGCCAGCACCATCACGACCGCGAAGCCCGACAGCAGCACGGACTGCGGCAGGTGCCTACCGATCGCGCTGCCGACGAAGGTGGCCGGAATACCTGCCAGCGCGAAGACCGCAGCAAGCCGCCATTGGACCTGGCCGGCGCGGATCTTCGGCAGCACGCCGACCGCCGAGGCGGTACCGACAACGATGAGCGACATCGGAATCGCCTGTTCGATGCCGAGGCCGAGCACATACACCAGGGCCGGCACCGCCAGGATGGAACCGCCTCCCCCGAGCAGGCCCAGCAGTACCCCGATGACTGCGCCGAGGGCTAGGGCAAGGGCGATGTTCATCGAGTCCTACGCTGTTCCGTCGGGGCGGGATAGCGTGTCGACGACGGCGTGCAACCTGGCCGCCGCCTCGTCGGCGACCTCGCGAAGTCCCGGGTGGTCGGCCACCTGCACCATCATCTGGGGGTCCGCGATATCGACGATCACGACGCCGGCGGTGTCCGGGTCTGAACGTAGGACCACGTTGCACGGTAAGAGCACGCCTAGCGTCCGGTCCAGTTCCAACGCTCGGTGCGCCAGTACCGGGTTGCAGGCACCCAGTATCAGGTAGTCCTCCATGTCGGTTCCGAGCTTCGATTTCAGCGTCGCCCTGATGTCGATCTCGGTCAGCACCCCGAATCCCTGATCGGACAGCGCGCGACGCGTCCTGTCGACCGCATCCTCGAAGGACGACGTGATCGTGGTGGAAATGCTTGCTTCCATGAGATGTTCACCTTGTCGAATCAACCGCGATGTGGGCGGAACCCACTGAGCGGTGTGGATTTTGGTCAGCGTTGCGCGGCCGCGGCCTTGGCCCGTACGTCGGCCATGTTCAATGCCTTGACCCTGGTGATGAGGTCCTCAAGGGCCGCGGCCGGCATCGCGCCGGGTTGCCGGTAGACCAGGATGCCGTCACGGAACGCCATGATGGTCGGGATCGCCTGGATCTCCAGGGCAGCTGCCAGTTGCTGCTGCGCTTCGGTATCCACCTTGGCGTGCAGTACATCCGGGTGCGCCTGCGATGAGCGGTCGAAAACCGGGGCGAACGCTCGGCACGGGCCGCACCACGACGCCCAGAAGTCGACGATCACAATCGGATTCGCCGATATCGTCGCTTGGAAGTCGGCGGTGGTCAGATTCTTGGTGGTCATTGTTGTCTCCTTTCGAGTTGGGATGTTCAGGCCAGGCCCCGCAGCATCAGGTTCCAGTACATGAACGGCAGCCCATACTTCTTGAGGTACCAGTACGCGCGGTGCGGGGTGGTCGGGTTGAGCAGCGGGAATGTGGGTTCCAGGGTGAGGTCGTAGTCGAACTCGGCGAGCAGCATCGAGTGCGACGAGGTGACGATCGGGCACGACGAGTAGCCGTCGTAGGAGGCCAGCAGCGGCCGCCCGTCCAGATACGCGCCGATGTTCTCGACGACCACCGGGGCCTGCTTCCGGATGGCGGCACCGGTCTTGGAGTTCGGCGACGAACCGGCGTCGCCCAGGCTGAACACGTTCGGATACCTGACGTGCTGCATGGTGTGCTTGTCGATGTCGACGTAGCCCACGGCGTCGCCGGTGGACAACGGGCTGCTCTTCACCCAGTCCGGCGCGGATTGCCGCGGCACGGCGTGCACGATGTCGTAGGGCAGCATGGTGTCGGTTCCGCCCGGCGCCACACTGCTGATGCCGATCTTGTGCGCCGCCGCGTCGACGGAGGTCACCTCGGAGTTGGTGTGCAAGGTGATTCCGTAGTCGGCGATCACCTTGTCGAGGCTGTCCGCGATCGCCGGAATCCCGAAAGGCCGCGCCCCGGGCATGACCAGGTGGATGTCGATGTCCTTGAGCACACCTTCGGAGCGCCAATAGTCGGCCGCCAGGTAGGCGATCTTCTGCGGAGCGCCGGCACATTTGATGGCGCCCGAGGGCACCGTGAATACGGCGGTTCCCGAACGGAGGCCGCGGATGAGGTCCCAGGTGCGGGGCGCGAGGTCGAACCGGTAGTTCGACGAGACCCCATTGCGCCCAAGGGTTTCCGCAAGGCCGTCGGTGCGGTTCCAATCGAGTTGGATACCCGGGCAGACGACCAGCACCTCGTATTCATAGGTGGCACCGTCCACGCAGGTCACCGTGTTGGCGTCGGGATCGATGCTGACTGCGGCCTTCTTGATCCAGGTGGCGGCCTTGGGCATCACCGACGATTCGGCGCGTTCGGTCGCCGATGCCTTTGCCTGACCGCCGCCGACGAGTGTCCACAGCGGTTGGTAGTAGTGCTTGTCGGAGGGCTCGATGACCGCGACGTCGGTGAAACCCTTGCGCAGCAACCGCGCCGCGACGGTGATGCCGGCGGTCCCGCCGCCGACGATCACGATCTGGTGTTTGGCGGAGATGGTCATGGTATGTCCTCGTTCTCAGGCGTTCTGGACGGTCTCTTCCCAGGCGCCGTATCCGCCCAGGATGTCGCTCACGTCGATGAATCCGTTGTGGCGCAACAGGCTGGCCGCGACCGATGACCGGTAGCCACCCGCGCAGTACACGACTGTCGGCTTGGCAGGATCCAACTCACCCAGGCGCGCAGGCAACTGACCCACCGGAATCGAGATCGCGTTCGGGATGGCCCCGGCCTCGACCTCGCCAGGATTACGCACGTCGACGATCTGCAGGTCCTTGATCCGGGCCGCCCGCTCGTTGAACGCCTTTGCCGTCAGGCGCGAGGCGACGACGACATCGTTCTGATGGGTGAACATCGTCCGGTATGGGTCGGCCAGGTAACCGACGACGCGGTCGAAGCCGATCCGGCCCAGCCGATTCTTACCCTCCAACTCCTGGCCGGGTTCGGTGAACAAGACGATGTCGACATCGGACCGGAGCACCGAACCGGCGAACTCGGCGTAGCGCCCTTCGAGCCCGATATTGATGGCCTGGCGCAGGTGGCCCTGCGCAAATTCCTCGGGCGTGCGCCCGTCGACCAGGACGGCTCCCCGATCGATCGCCTGGCGTGCCTGCTCGTAGGTCATCGCGGTCGGCATCTTGGTCTCGTCCAGCAGCTCGCGGTCCTTGCGGTTGAGGATCGCGTCGTAGACGAAGTATCCCGGCGCGGGGGGCTGTCCCTCAGTGACGAGCTTCATGAAGGTCGCCTTGTCGGCCGCCCGCAGTGCGTAGTTGGTCGCCTTCTGATCGCCGATCGTCGACCACAGGTCCGTCGACAGATTCTTGCCGCAGGCCGAGCCCGCACCGTGCGCCGGGTACACCCGGGTTGCATCGGGCAACGTCATCAACTTGTTGTGCAACGAGTCGTAGAGCTTGTCCGCCAGTTCCTCGCGGGTGAAACCGATCGAGGCCAACAGGTCGGGGCGGCCGACATCTCCGATGAACAGCGTGTCGCCGGTCATCACCCCGTAGGGCACCTGATCGTCGGCGTGCTCGTAGACGACCACGCTCATCGACTCGGGGGTGTGTCCCGGGGTGTGCCGAAACTCCAGCGTGACATCGCCGAGTGAATAACGTTCGCCGTCTTCGACGCCCATGGATTCGAACTCGGTCTCGGCGACCGAGGAGTAGACAATCTTCGCGCCGGTGGCCTTGGCGAGCTCGAGGTGGCCGGACAGAAAGTCGGCGTGGAAGTGGGTCTCGATGACCAACTCGATGGTCAGTCCCTGTTGTCCGGCATCGGCCACGTACTCGGCCACATCGCGTTGCGGATCGACGACGACCGCCCGACCGGTGGTCTCGTCGCCGATCAGATAGGACGCGTGGGAAAGACAATCCAGGTAGTACTGCTGCAGGATCATTGCCGTTCTCTTTCTCGTGGATGGTAATACCCCTACGGGTATTCTAACGTACCCCCGGGGGTAATTAATCCCGAGCTTCGGAACAACGGAGAGGGGGTATCGCCCATGTTCTGAACGATACCCCCTCCCGTATATTTCGCTAGAGGCTTTGGTCACCTAGAAAGGGGCAACCCGCCATGAGATCCGCGCTACGGCTTGCCTTGCCCAGCCTTGCGCCTGCCGAACCACCCCCGTCGGGCCGGACCGGCGGCATCACCAGCCGAGTGCCCGGCGCACCACTGCCCGGCGGGCACACCACGCCGAACCGCGTCGACGTGCATCCCGCAACCGGCCCAGGTGGTCTTTCCGCATACCCGGCATGTGACAGCACGACACATCGCGTGCTCCTTTCCCTGGCGAGTCGAACTCAGGCCAGACTCAAGAAGAGCTTCTCCAGCTCTTCGGCGGTGAGGGCGTCCGGACGGCCATCCGAACCCTGGACGGAATCCACGCAGTTGCGCAGGCCCGACGCGATGATCGCGAAGCCGACCCGGTCCAATGCCTTGGATGCGGCGGCGAGCTGGGTGACGACGTCCTTGCAGCCGCGACCCTGTTCGATCATCGAAATCACGCCGCCGAGTTGCCCTTGCGCGCGACGCAGGCGATTGAGCACGGCGGCCATATCCGCCTCGTTCTCTGTGGTCATGTCGCCAACATACCATACCCCCTATGGTATCTATGGAAAGATCGCACTAGGTTACGATCTGAGCGTATATACCGTAGGGGGTATAAACCCGTATGGTGATCCTGCGCGTCGGCGAGGACCGGTGCACACATCTGCGATAGGGCGAAGTAATGAAGATGCCGTCGTTGTTCGGCTGGTTACAACGGTTTTGGGTGGTCGCCGTGGTGGTGCTGACCCTCATGGCCGCCGTGGCGGTGGTGAGCCGGCTGCGCACGTTCTTCGACTCCGATCTGCCGTTCGTCGCCGGGTCCGAGCGCGTCGACGCCATCGTGCCGTTCAACACCAAGCGCGTCACCTATGAGGTCGTCGGCCCTCCGACCACGAACGGCCAGGTGAGCTTCCTCGACGCCGACGGAAAGACCCATGAAGCGACCTTCACGGCCTTGCCATGGTCGGTCGACGTCGTCACCACAGCTCCCGGGATCTTGGCGAATGTGGTCGCTCAGGGCGACAGCACCTCACTGAGTTGCCGCATCCTGGTCAATGACAAGGTGGTCGCCGAGCACCATGCCGCGGGCCGCGACGCGCAGGCGTTCTGTCTGGACAAAGCCGCATGAGCGACCACGCCGCACGCCCGCTGATCGCCCGCACGATCCGCGCCGGCGCCATCCCCATCATCCTGGCGTGGGTGGCGATCACCGCAGGGCTCAATCTGCTTCTCCCCCAGGTCGAGTCGGTCAGTAAGCACAATGCGGTATCGATGTCCCCACAGGACGCCCCCTCGGTGATCGCGGCCAAGAAAATGGGGGCGAAGTTCGCCGAATCCACCTCAGACAGCATCGCGATGGTGGTGCTCACCGGCGACGACCGGCTCGGCGATGCGGCACACCGCTACTACGACGAACTGATCGCCGGCTTCGAACGCGACAGCGTGCATGTCGAGCACGTGCAGAACTTCTGGGGTGATCTGATCACGGCGGCCGGGGTGCAGAGCGCCGACGGAAAGGCGGCCTACGTTCAGCTGAACCTCGCCGGGGACCAGGGCAGTACCTTGGGCAACGAATCAGTCGAGGCCGTGCGCAACATCGTCGACCGCACCCCGCCGCCGGCCGGACTGCACGTCTATGTCACCGGCCCCGCCCCTTTGACCACCGACTCGCTGGAGACCGGCGACAAGAGCATGGTCAAGATGACCGTGGTCACCATGGTCGTGATCACGATCATGCTGCTGATCGTCTACCGTTCGATCGGCACGGTTCTGCTCATTCTCGCCATCGTCGGCATCGAGATGGGCTCCGCGCGAGGGGCCGTCGCCCTGTTGGGCCACTTCCGGGTGATCGACTTCTCGACCTTCTCCGTCCCGCTGCTGACGGCCCTGGCCATCGCGGCCGGGACCGATTACGCGATCTTCCTGATCGGCCGCTACCAGGAGGCCCGCCAGAAGGACGAAGACCCGGAATCGGCCTATTACACCGCCTTCCACGGCGTCGCTCATGTGATTCTCGGCTCGGGCCTGACCATCGCGGGTGCGATGTTGTGTCTGCGTCTGACCCGCTTGGCCTACTTCAAGTCGCTGGCCTATCCGTCGGCAATCGCGCTGATCGTCGCCGTCGCGGCGTCACTCACCGTCGCCCCGGCCATCCTGGTGGTGGCAAGCAGATTCGGCTTGCTGGACCCGAAGCGGAAGATGAAGACCAAGGGATGGCGCCGGATCGGCACCGCTACCGTCCGCTGGCCCAAACCGATTCTCGCGGTGGCGACGGCCATCACCATTCTCGGCGTCCTCGCCGTCATCGGGTACCGGACAAGTTACAACGACCGGCACTACATTCCCGCCGACGTGCCGGCCAACATCGGCTACACCGCGGCCGAGAAGCATTTCAGCGCAGCACGGCTGAACCCCGACATCCTCATGGTCGAATCCGACCACGACATGCGCAATTCCACCGACATGATCGTGCTGGACCGAATAGCCAAGGCGCTGTTCAGAGTTCGTGGCATCGCCATGGTCCAGAGCATCACCCGGCCGCTGGGATCACCGATCGCGCACAGCTCCATTCCCTATCAGGTCAGCATGCAGTCGGTACCCATCACCCAGAATCTGCAATTCCTGAAGCAACGCGTGGGCGACATCGAATCGATGTCGGCCAACCTGGGCTCGATGATCGACTCGATGACCCGGATACAGAACCTGATGGTCACGTTCTCCGAAGCCATGCACCGCACCAGCGCCGCGGCCGACAACACGGTCGAGGACGCGAACACCCTCAAGGCGTCGGTCGACACGATGCGGGACCACCTGGCCGATTTCGACGACGAAGTCCGGCCGATCCGCAATTACTTCTACTGGGAGCCAAACTGCTTCAACATCCCGGCGTGCTGGGGCGTGCGGTCGGCATTCGATGCCATCGACGGTGTAGCCACCCTCAGTGACAACATGGGCGTACTGCTGAAGGACATGGACGCCATGACGAACGGGATGGGCGACATCGACGCATTGGTCCCGCAGCTGGTCAGCCAACTCCCACCGATCATCTCGACGGCAACGGCGATGCAGCAGACGCTGCAGACGATCCACAGCAGCTTCGCCGGGCTGATCGACCAGATGCAGCAGATGACCGACACCGCCACCGCGATGGGCGAGGCCTTCGACGCCTCCAAGAGCGACGACTACTTCTACCTCCCACCAGAAGTCTTCGCCAACCCGGACTTCCAGAAGGGACTCGCACTGTTCCTGTCCCCCGACGGCAAGGCCGCACGTCTGATCATCACCCACGACGTCGATCCCGCCACCGAAGAAGGGATTTCGACCGTCGGCGACGAACTCGTCGCCGCCCACGAAGCGGTGAAGGGCACCTCGCTGGCCGGTTCGGAGATCACCCTGACCGGGACCGCCGCGACCTACCGAGACATCCAGGCCGGCGCCAAATACGACACCATGATCGCCGCGTTCGCGGCGCTGACGTTGATCTTTCTGGTCATGATCGTGATCACCCGGGCACTGGTCGCATCACTGGTGATCGTCGGCACCGTGGTGTTGTCGCTCGGGGCCGCATTCGGTCTCTCGGTGCTGGTCTGGGAACGGGTGATCGGCATCGAACTGAACTGGATCGTGCTCGCGTTCGCCGTCATCATCCTGATGGCCGTCGGCAGCGACTACAACCTCCTGCTGGTCTCACGGTTCAAGGAAGAGATCGGCGCCGGCATCAAGACCGGGATCATCCGGTCGATGGGCAGCACCGGCAGCGTCGTGACCGCCGCGGGTCTTGTCTTCGCGTTCACCATGGGCGCCATGGCGTCCGGCGACCTGCTGAATGTGGGACAGGGTGGCACCACCATCGGCATCGGGCTGCTGCTCGACACCTTGATCGTGCGCTCGCTGATGACTCCGTCCATCGCGGCGCTCCTGGGCCCCTGGTTCTGGTGGCCGCTCAGAGTCCGCTGGCGCCCGGCGGTCCGCAACACACCACCACCGGCATCGGAGGCCGACGGTAACGATCAACAACACGAGGAGGTTTCGGCATGACAGAACACGAGAACCCCGGGCCCGAGATGAGCGTCATCGACATCGATCCGGTCGCGGCGGACGCCGTCGTCGCCGACTCGGGTGCCATCCTGCTCGACGTTCGCGAAGACGACGAATGGGCGGCCGGTCACGCGCCAGGCGCGGTACACCTGCGGTTGGGCGATCTGGATGTACGCACCTTCGACAGCGGGGTTCCCGTCGTCGCCGTCTGCAAGTCGGGACGCAGATCCGGTGCCGCGGCAACTCGGCTCGCGGCCGTCGGCGTGACGGTCTACAACGTCCACGGCGGCATGACAGCGTGGCAGCAAGCCGGGCTGCGCGTCATCCGCGACGACGGCACGGCCGGTGCCATCATCTGACACGGGGCGCAGCTTCCGCCGGGAATATACCCCCGTGGGTACGATGTTGCGGTGGAGCGACAGTGAAGGACGTGAACCATGAGCGGTGACCAGGAAAACATCACGGCGGTGCTGAACCGGCTGCGTCGCGCGCAGGGTCAGCTTGCCGGCGTGATCTCGATGATCGAGCAGGGTCGAGACTGCAAGGACGTGGTGACGCAGCTGGCCGCGGTGTCCCGGGCGTTGGACCGGGCCGGCTTCAAGATCGTCGCGACCGGGCTGCGCGAGTGCATCGCCGGCGAGACGGCCGACGGTTCGGACCCGATGACCGAAGCCGAACTGGAGAAGCTGTTTCTCGCGCTCGCCTGACCGCGCTCAGTCCACGACCTCGACCCAACGGCCGCCGGAATTCATCGACTCGATGAGGGCGTCGGCGACAAGCGCCGCCCGCAAGCCGTCCTCGGCGGTGGCCAACGACGAGGGCCGGCCGGCCGCGACGGAGTCCACCCACTCCTGCAGTTCGATGCGGTAGGCATCGCCGTACCGTGGGATCCAGTCGGCCGGATAATCAACGGCCCGACGGCTTTCGGCATCGGTGACGACGTGCGCGGGCAGCGCCAGGGCGGCAGTACCGGTCTCCATGACGACCTCGCAGCGGGTTTCGTACCCGTAGCGTGCATTGAGGAACAGTTCGACGGTCACCAGCACTCCGGACGCCGTACGCAGGAGGTAGAACTGAGGGTCCTGCCGGGTGCCGGAGTGCTCGCAGGAGCGGCCGTGCTGATAGCTGACCTCCACGATCGGGGAGTCCAGCAGCCAGGGCATGATGTCGAGCTCGTGGATCGCCGAGTTGGTGATCGACGAGGCCGAATCACCACCGGGGGCGCTGGACACATTGCGGCTGATGCCGTGCACCATCAACGGCGCGCCGAGAGCACCGTCGCGCACGCGTTCCCGCAGCGCCACGTACGGCGGGTCGAACCGGCGCATGAAACCGACCGTCACCAGATCGACCGTCGGGGCCAGTTCCCGCTGGGCTGAGACGAGTTCGCGGCACTCCGCCGCCGTTGGGGCCAAAGGCTTTTCGCACATGACGGGCTTGCCCGCCCGCAGCGCGGCACGCACCAGATCGGCGTGGGTGTCGTCGCGGGTCGCGATGACCACGGCGTCCACGTCGGTGTCGGCGATCAGCGCCTGCCCGTCCGGCTGCACCCGGGCACCGAGTTCGGCAGCCACCGCACCGGCGACCTCGCCGTTGAAATCGGTGACGGCGACCAGGTCCGAGCCCGAGATCACCCGGGCGAGCTTGCGGGCATGGTCGGCGCCCATGACGCCGACCCCGATCACACCTACGCGTACGGTCATGAGCCGAGTATTACATCTTAATGTCTTAACAAAAAGCGTTATACCCGTTTACCCCGCCCTGACGCGTTTGTGCGGTTCCATCCGCGGACGCCGGCGCGCCGCGGATGAAACCGCACAAACCGGTAATCGTCAGAGGATGTAGAGCATCTCCTGGTACGTCGGCAGCGGCCACAGGTCGTCGGCCACCACGCCTTCCAGGGTGTCCGCGGCGGCACGCACGGCGTCCATCGCGGGCAGCAGTGCCGACTGGGCATGCTTGGCCTCGTCGAGGGCGGACTCCGCGGAATGGTCGGCCAGCGCCGCCTTCAAGGTCGCCAGCGCCGACGACAACTCGGCGATCGGCTTCGAAACCCCTTCCAGCAGAGACAGGTCCGGCTCGATCCCGGCGGCCTTGAGCGTCGCGGCGTTCTGCGCCAACTCGGTCTGATAACGGATCGCGGCCGGCAGGATGACCGTCGTCCCCAGTTCCAGGGCGAGTTTGGCCTCCACACCGATGGTCAGCGCGTACTGCTCCAGGCGCACCTCGTAGCGGCTGTGCAACTCGCGCTCGTTGAACACGCCGTACTTCTCGAACACCGCGACGGCCTCGGGCTTGATCAGCTCGGGGATCGCATCCAGCGTGGTCTTGAGGTTGGGCAGGCCACGCTCGGCGGCCTCGATCTGCCAGTTGTCGGAGTAGCCGTCACCGTTGAACACGACGGCGCCGTGCTCGGTGATGATGTCGGTGAGCAGCTGCTGCACCGCCGCGTCGAACTCGGTGCCGTCGGCGACGGCCTTCTCCAGCACGGTGGCCATGTAGTCCAGGGAATCGGCCATGATCGTGTTCAGGATGATCATCGGGACGTTGATGGTCTGCCCCGAACCCGGCGCCCGGAACTCGAACCGGTTGCCGGTGAACGCGAACGGGCTGGTGCGGTTGCGGTCGCCCGGGTCGGTCGGCAGCTCGGGCAGGGTGTCGACGCCGATGATCATGCTGCCTTTGCCCTTCGACGAGGTGGCAGCACCTTTGGCGATCTGCTCGAACACGTCGGCCAGCTGAGCACCCAGGAAGATCGAGATGATGGCGGGCGGGGCCTCGTTGGCGCCGAGACGGTGGTCGTTGGTGGCCGAGGCGACCGATACCCGCAGCAGCCCGGCGTACTTGTGCACGGCGCGGATGACGGCGGCGCAGAAGACCAGGAACTGGGCGTTCTCGTGCGGCGTGTCACCCGGTACCAGCAGGCTGCCGAACTGGGCGTTGCCGACCGAGAAGTTCACATGCTTACCCGAGCCGTTGACGCCGGCGAACGGCTTCTCGTGGAACAGGCACTCCATGCCGTGCTTCTTGGCGATGTTGCGGAAGATGGTCATCAGCAGCTGCTGGTGGTCGGCGGCGATATTGGCCCGCTCGAACATCGGCGCGATCTCGAACTGGCCTGGTGCGACCTCGTTGTGCCGGGTCTTGGCCGGGATGCCGAGCTTGAACAGCTCACGCTCGGTGTCCATCATGAAACCGAGCACCCGCTCGGGGACGGCGCCGAAGTAGTGGTCGTCGAACTCCTGCCCCTTGGGCGGCTTGGCGCCGAACAGCGTGCGGCCGGCGTTGATCAGGTCGGGACGGGCCAGAAAGAAGTGCCGGTCGACCAGGAAGTACTCCTGCTCGGGACCGCAGAACGACACGATGTGGTCGAAGTCCTTGTGCCCGAACAGCTTCAGGATCCGCTCGGCATGCGTACCCATCGCCTGCTGGCTGCGCAGCAGCGGCGTCTTGTAGTCCAGCGCCTCACCCGTCATCGACACGAACACCGTGGGGATGCACAGCGTGTTGCCGTTCGGGTTCTCCAGGATGTAGGCCGGGCTGGTGACGTCCCAACCGGTGTAGCCGCGGGCCTCGAAAGTGGAGCGCAGGCCGCCCGACGGGAAGCTGGAGGCGTCCGGCTCACCCTGGATCAGGGTCTTGCCGGCAAACTCGGCCAGCGTCTGACCATCGGAGATCGGCTCCAGGAAGCTGTCATGCTTCTCGGCGGTCAATCCGGTCATCGGGTAGAACACGTGTGCGTAATGGGTGGCGCCCTTCTCCAACGCCCAGTCCTTCATGGCGGCGGCGACGGCATCGGCGATCGCCGGGTCCAGCTTGGCGCCCTTCTCGATGGTCGCCACGACGGACTTGTAGATGGATTTCGGCAGCCGGGACTGCATCTCGGCCTTGGTGAAGACGTTGGACCCGAAGATCTCGCCCGGGGCTTCGGTCGGGTCGAAGCTGATGGCCGGCGGCACGTAGCCCTCGACGTTGGTGATCGCCTGGAGGCGGACGGCATTACCACTCAATGGAGTTCCTATCGCTGCGCGTGCTTGACCGACCCACGGTAGGAACCTTCGATGGCAAACCTGTTACGTGCGCGTCAAGGACACGATTCGGTTGTAACAGGGCATACGCGATCCTTTCTTTGGCAAAGACGCTGCGCTTTGCCGTCACTTGCGTTTCACCCGTCCCACGCACGCCGAATCTGTCGGTGGTCGAATATATGTTCGAATCATGTCGACAACCGCGTCCGACGCGATGGCGGCCTTACGCGCCGCCTACGAGGCCTTGGCGGCCTGCGAACTCCAAGCACTCACGCGGGCCGAGTTGCTGACCCTGATGGACGAGTACGAGGCCCTCACCTGCCGCCTGCCCGCCCAGTCGCACCGGATGCTGGCGCAACTACAAGCCGACGGCACCCCGCAGCAGCTGGGTGCGAAGTCCTGGAACGCGCTGCTGCGCATTCGTTGGCGGCTGTCCACCGCCGAGGCCGGCCGCCGTCTGGCGGAGACCGCCGATCTGGCGCCGCGCCGGTCATTGACGGGTGAGCCACTGCGGCCGGCCTTGGCCGCCGTCGCCGCCGCGCAAGCCGCCGGGCTCATCAACGGCGGCCACGTCGACGTCCTGCGGGATGTCATCGACCGCCTGCCGGGATTCGTCGACACCACCACCCGGGAGCAGTTCGAGATCGACCTGGTGCGCATCGCCACCGGCGTGGGACCCAAAGAACTCAAGGACACGGCCGAGCTGCGCTTGTTCCTGCTCGATCAGGACGGACCCGTACCCGAGGACGCCGAGCGCGAACGCAAGCGCGGGCTCACGATGGGCAAGCAGGGCCGTGATGCGATGACGCCGGCCAGCGCGAACTTCACCCCGGAAGCGACGGCGGTCTTCGAGGTGCTCTTCGCCAGATTCGCGGCGCCGGGGATGTGCAACCCGGCGGACGACGAACCGTGCACCTCCGGCACCCCGACGCAAGCGCAGATCGACAACGACCACCGCACCCCGGCCCAGCGCCGGCACGACGCGTTGATCGCCATCGGCCGGATCGCTCTGATGAGCGGTGAACTCGGTCAGCTCAACGGATTGCCCGTCTCGGTGATCATCCGGACCACCTTGCAGGATCTGGAATCCCGCGCCGGGATCGGCGTCACCGGCGGCGGCACCAAGGTGCCCATCCGGGACGTCATCCGGATGGCGGCCCATGCCAACCATCATCTGGCCGTGTTCGACAAGGCCACCGGGTCGGCCCTCGCGCTGTTCCGGGCGCGCCGTACCGCGTCACACGCACAACGGATCATGCTCATCGCGCGCGACGGCGGCTGTACCAAACCGGGTTGCACCGTCGGTGCCTACGGCAGCGAAGTGCATCATGCGGTGGCGGATTGGGCGCGCGGCGGCAACACCAACGTGGACGAGATGGCATTGGCGTGCGGGCCCGACAACCGCATGGTGCACCGCGACGGGGGCTACACCACCACGATCAACGGTCGCGGCGAGGTCGAATGGCAGCCGCCACCGTGGCTCGACCATGGCCAACAGCGAGTCAACTATCTGCACCGGCCCGAGCTGCTCCTGCGACCGGTCGACGAGGAGCCGCAATCTCCGCGCAGCCCGAGCGCCGCGCCCGCACGGGACGGCGTCCAGCCATGGCTTGCCGACCACGGCGCCGGCACCGACCACGCCCACGGCGGCACGGGAATGCGCGGGCCATGACCGGCGGCCCGCCCGGTCCCCCGGGCCGCGACTCACAAAGAGCGGGTCGCGGTGTCGATCCGTGCGCCGAGATCGATTCCCTCGGCCACGGCAACGAGGGCAGCCGCCACGATGGATGCCGGGGCACGGTCCAGCACCACCAACCCGATCGCCGGACTCGGGCCGTGTTTGACCATCGGCCGCGCCGCAAAACCCGGTGGCACACCCAACCGCGGCAGCCACGCGGTGGACGCGATGGTGGCCCGCCGGGCATGCGTCAGGTGCGCGTACAGCGCATCCACCGAATCCGCCTCCACGACCGGACGGTAGTGCACACCCTCGGCGGCCATGTTCGCGTCCAGGATGCGCCGATTACGCATCGTGGTGGTCAGCACGCACAGCTCCAAACCGGCCGCGTCGGCCCAGCTCACCTCCGGCCGGCCGGCCAGCGGATTGTCCACCGACGCAATCAAGACGTACTGCTCGCGGTACAACTCGACCGACCGGGTCCCGGGCGGCGCCTCGTCGTCGAGGTAGGTCAACCCGGCGTCGATCTCGAAATCGGCCAGCCGCCGGGCGATCTCACGTGACGACAACGCCTCGATGCGCACCGAGGCGGCCGGATTACGGTGCAGGAACTCCGCGGTGATGAACGGACTGGCCGGCACCGCCGTCGGGATCGCGCCCAGCCGCGCGGTGACGGTCAGCCGGCCGCGCATCCGCTCCAGGTCGGCCAGCATCTCGTCGCGCTCGGCGATGATCCGCTGCGCCCAGACGACGACCCGCTGCCCTTCCTCGGTGAATCCCTCGAAACGACGGCCGCGTTGCACGATCACGATGCCCAGATCGCGCTCCAGCCGGCGGATCGCCACCGACAGCGTCGGCTGGCTGATGTGGCTGCGGGCGGCGGCCCGCCCGAAGTGCCGCTCGGCGGCCAGCGCCAGCAGATAGTCCAGGTGTTGCAGCAACACATCGCCGGCCATCGTCTGACGATAGACGCCGGCTATCACTGCATGTCAAATACCGAATACCGACCGCCGGCATCATGGGCTCGCGGCCGGTTCGCAGGATTAGATTGGAGAGCATGACCAGCACCGAGGACGTCGACGCAAGCTACGACGAACGCGACGTCTCGGTCACCGGCGCCAAGCACGAGGCCGCCGGGGTGAAAGCCGTCATGGTCAGCATGCAGCGCGGCCTGGAGCAGATGGGTCCGGCCCGCACGCTGGCCGCGCTTTCCCGGCTGAACCAGCGGCACGGTTTCGACTGTCCCGGCTGTGCGTGGCCCGAGGAACACGGCGGACGCAAGCTGGCCGAATTCTGCGAGAACGGCGCCAAGGCCGTCGCCGAGGAAGCCACCAGACGACGTGTCACGGCGGACTTCTTCGCCAGGCATTCGGTGGCCGAGCTGGCCGAGAAGCCCGAGTACTGGCTGTCGCAGCAGGGCCGGTTGACCGAGCCCATGGTGTTGCGGCCCGGCGCCAGCCACTACGAACCCATCGACTGGGACGCGGCCTACCGGCTGATCGCCGACGAGCTGACCGCGCTGGACTCCCCCGACGAGGCGCTGTTCTACACCTCGGGGCGAACCAGCAACGAGGCCGCCTTCCTGTACCAGCTGCTGGTGCGCAGCTTCGGCACCAACAACCTGCCGGACTGCTCGAACATGTGCCACGAGTCCTCGGGCACCGCCCTGGTCGACTCGATCGGCATCGGCAAGGGGTCGGTCACCGTCGACGATATCGAGCATGCCGACCTGATCGTCATCGCCGGCCAGAACCCCGGCACCAACCATCCCCGCATGTTGTCGGTGCTGGAGAAGGCGAAAGGCAACGGCGCCAGGATCATTGCCATCAACCCGCTGCCGGAGGCCGGGTTGATGCGGTTCAAGGATCCGCAGAAGGTGCGCGGCGTCGTCGGGCATGGCATCGCGATCGCCGACGAGTTCGTGCAGATCCGCATCGGCGGGGATATGGCGCTGTTCGCGGGGTTGGGCCGGCTGCTGCTGGAAGCCGAGGACGCCGCACCGGGCACCGTTGTCGACCGCGCGTTCGTCGACGCGCACTGCGCCGGTTTCGATGCCTATGAGACCCAGACCCGGGCCGTCGACCTGCAGGCGGTGACCGAGGCCACCGGCGTCGACGACACCCAAATGCGGCGGGTGGCAGCGATGTTCGCCCAATCGCAACGCACGGTGATCTGCTGGGCCATGGGCCTGACCCAGCAGCGGCACGCGGTTGCGACGATCGGCGAGGCCACCAACCTGCTGCTGATGCGCGGCATGATCGGCAAGCCGGGTGCCGGGGTGTGTCCGGTGCGTGGGCATTCCAATGTCCAGGGCGACCGAACCATGGGCATCTGGGAGAAGATGCCCGAGGCCTTCCTGGCCGCGCTGGACGCCCGGTTCGGCATCATCAGCCCGCGCAAGCACGGCCATGACACCGTCGACGGTATCCGGGCGATGCGCGACGGTCGCGCCAAGACGTTCATCGGGATGGGCGGCAACTTCGTCTCCGCCACCCCCGACACCGCCGTCACCGAGGCAGCACTGCGCAATTGCGCTCTGACGGTGCAGATTTCGACCAAACTGAACCGCAGCCACCTGGTGCACGGCCGCACCGCGGTGATCCTGCCGACGCTGGGCCGCACCGACAAGGACTTCCAACGTGCCGGCAAACAGCTGGTCTCGGTGGAGGATTCGATGTCGATGGTGCACCTCTCGCGCGGTAACCTGCACCCGCCCAGCGATCAGGTGCGCAGCGAGGTGGCCATCGTCTGTCAGCTGGCCCGCACGCTGCTGGGGCCCGATCACCCGGTGCCGTGGGAGACGTTCAACGCCGACTACGACCTGATCCGCGACGCCATCGCCGACGTGGTGCCCGGCTGCGCCGACTACAACGCCCGGGTGCGCCAGCCGGACGGATTCCAGCTCCCTCATCCGCCCCGCGACTCCCGAGAATTCCCCACCCACACCGGCAAGGCGAACTTCTCGCTGTACCCGTTGGAATGGGTGCCGGTGCCACCCGGCCGGCTGGTGTTGCAGACGCTGCGCAGCCACGACCAGTACAACACCACCATCTACGGTTTGGACGACCGGTATCGCGGGGTGAAGGGCGGCCGACGGGTGGTGTTCGTCAACCCGGCCGATATCGCGGCGCTCGGTTTCCATGACGGGGACCGGGTGAACCTCATCTCGGAGTTCGAAGGCCGGGAGCGGCGGGCTGAGGACTTCCGCATCGTGGCGTACTCCACCCCGGCCGGCAACGCCGCCGCGTACTACCCCGAGACGAATCCCCTGGTGCCACTGGATCATACGGCCGTCAGATCCAACACGCCGGTGTCCAAGGCTGTCGTTGTCAGGCTGGAACCATGGGTCGGGTAACCACGCGCCGGCCGATCAGCCACCGCACCGCCGATGGGGTGGTGGCCAGGCCGGACACGCTCGTCGTCGAAGAGCCGCTGGAGATCCGGGTCAACGGCGCCCCGCTGACCGTCACCATGCGCACCCCGGGCTCGGACATCGAACTGGCCCAAGGCTTTCTGCTCACCGAGGGCATCGTCACCGGCCGCGACGACATCGCCACGGTGCGGTACTGCCAAGGCGCGACGGACGACGGTGTCAACACCTACAACGTGCTGGACGTGACCCTAGCCCCCGGTGTCCCCGCTCCCGACGTGGACCTGACCCGCAACTTCTATGCGACCTCGTCGTGTGGGGTGTGCGGCAAGGCCTCGCTGGAGGCCGTACGGCTGATCAGCCGGCACTCCCCCGGTGACGATCCGACCACCGTCGCACCGGAGGTGCTCAGCGCGCTGCCCACCAAGCTCCGCAAGGCGCAGAAGGTGTTCGCCACCACCGGAGGCCTGCACGGGGCCGCTCTGTTCGGCACCGACGGCACCGAGCTGGTGGTCCGCGAGGACATCGGCCGGCACAACGCCGTCGACAAGGCCATCGGCTGGGCGTTGGAGAGCCGCCGAATCCCGTTGTCGGGCACCGTACTTCTGGTCAGTGGGCGGGCATCGTTCGAGCTGACCCAAAAAGCGGTGATGGCCGGCATTCCCATCCTGGCCGCCGTCTCGGCGCCGTCGTCACTGGCAGTGGACCTGGCGGCCCAGGCCGGACTGACCCTGGTGGCGTTCCTGCGCGGTGAGTCGATGAACGTCTACACCCGGCCCGACCGGGTCCGATAACGCTCCACAACACGATCTCCCGCCGTTCTCCAGACAATCTCCAAGCGGGTGGGCACCACCGGCGGCGAACATCGAGGACATGCCAACGATCCTCATCGCCTCTTGCCCGCCGATCGGCCACATCGGCCCGTTGCTCAACGTCGCTCGCGGCCTGGTCCTGCGTGGTGACCGCGTCACGGTGCTGACCTCGGCCCGGCACGCCGACGCGATCCGGGCCATCGGCGCCGAGCCGCTGCCGCTACCCACCGGTGCCGACTTCGACGACAGCGCACTGGATGCCGACCTGCCCGGCCGCGCCGAGACGTCGGGGATCGAACGGGTGAACTTCGACATCAAACATGTCTTCGTGCGGCCACTGCCCTATCAGGCCGCAGCACTGGCAGATGCCCTGGCCGCCAACACGTTCGACGCGGTGCTCACCGACGCCTTCTTCCTCGGCGTCCTGCCGATGCTGCTCGGTGGCCGTCGGGATCGGCCGCCGGTGCTGACCTACTCGACGACACCCTTGCTTCTCAGCAGTCGTGATACCGCCCCGAGCGGCATGGGTCTGCTCCCTGGATCCGGCTTGTCCGGCCGGGCCCGCAACCGGCTGCTCAACCTGCTGGCGCAGCGCGTACTGCTGCGGCCGGCGCACCGTTCGCTCACCGCGATGCTCGACGTCCTGGGTCTGCCCGAGTCTCCCGCCTTCGTGCTCGATTCCGGCGTCCTCGCCGACCGGCTGATCGTGCCGACCGTGCCCGAGTTCGAGTATCCCCGTTCCGATCTACCCGGCAATGTCCGCTTCGTCGGCGCCGTCACACCGACACCCGCGACCGCGTTCCGGCCGCCGGTCTGGTGGGACCGCTTGGGTCGAGACCGTCCGGTGGTGCACGTCACCCAGGGCACCGTGGACAACGCCGATCTGTCCCGCCTGATCGAGCCGGCCGTCACCGCGCTGGCCGACGCGGACGTCACGGTGGTGGTGAGCACCGGAGGGCGCCCGGTGGAGCAGATCGGGATCACGTTGCCTGCCAATACCGTTGTCACCGAATACATTCCGCATGACGTGCTACTTCCGGAAGTCGACGCGATGGTGACCAACGGTGGCTACGGCGCGGTGCAGCGCGCGCTGGGGGCGGGCGTGCCGCTGGTGGTCGCGGGTAACACCGAGGACAAGCCCGAGGTCGCCGCCCGGGTCGAGTGGGCGGGGGCGGGCATCAACCTGCGCACCGGCACGCCGTCGGCCGCCGCCGTCGGCGCGGCGGTCCGGGAAATCTTGGGGGACGACCGCTATCGGCGCCGGGCTCGCGAGCTTGAGGCGGCCTTCGCCCAGCGGGACGGGGTGGCCGAGATCGCCGCACTGCTGGACGAGGTGATCGCTGAGCACCGGAGCCCTGGACGAGGACATGGCTGCGTTCCGGTGCGGAACACAGCCATGTCGGCAGAGTCGAGGCGTGCGGGCTGAGCCGGCGTCAGGCGGTCTTGTCCCGGCGCTCGGCCCGCGACGGCTTGCGCGGCACGATGGTCGGCAGCACGTTGTCCAGCACGGTCTCCTTGGTGACGACCACCTTGGCGACATCGTCGCGGCTGGGGATGTCGTACATGGCCGGCTGCAGCACCTCTTCCATGATGGCGCGCAGGCCGCGGGCGCCGGTGCCGCGGTGGATGGCCTGGTCGGCGATGGCATCCAGCGCCTCCGGCGTCATCTCCAGCTCGACCCCGTCCATCTCGAACAGCCGGGTGTATTGCTTGACGAGGGCGTTCTTCGGCTTGGACAGGATCTGTACCAGCGATTCCTTGTCCAGGTTGGTCACCGAGGCGACGACCGGCAGGCGGCCGATGAATTCCGGGATCAGTCCGAACTTGATCAGGTCCTCGGGCATGACCTCGGCGAAGTGGTCCTGGGTGTCGATCTCGGCCTTGGAGTGCACCTCGGCGCCGAAGCCCAGCCCGCGCTTGCCGACGCGATCGGAGACGATCTTCTCCAGCCCGGCGAACGCACCCGCGACGATGAACAGCACGTTGGTGGTGTCGATTTGGATGAACTCCTGGTGCGGGTGCTTGCGGCCGCCCTGCGGAGGCACCGACGCCTGCGTGCCTTCCAGGATCTTCAGCAGGGCCTGCTGCACGCCTTCACCGGACACGTCGCGGGTGATCGACGGGTTCTCGCTCTTGCGGGCGATCTTGTCGACCTCGTCGATATAGATGATGCCGGTCTCGGCGCGCTTGACGTCGTAATCGGCGGCCTGGATCAGCTTGAGCAGGATGTTCTCGACATCTTCACCGACATAGCCGGCCTCGGTCAGCGCGGTGGCGTCGGCGATGGCGAACGGGACGTTGAGCATCTTGGCCAGGGTCTGCGCCAGGTAGGTCTTGCCGCAGCCGGTGGGCCCGAGCATCAGGATGTTCGATTTGGCCAGCTCGACCGGCTCGGCGCGGGAATCGCGCGACTTCTCCTGTGCCTGGATGCGCTTGTAGTGGTTGTAGACCGCCACGGCGAGGGTCTTCTTGGCGGTGTCCTGACCGATGACGTAGCCCTCGAGGAACTCACGGATCTCCGCGGGCTTGGGCAGCTCGTCGAGTTTGACGTCGTCGGCGTCGGCCAGCTCCTCCTCGATGATCTCGTTGCACAGGTCGATGCACTCATCGCAGATGTATACGCCAGGACCCGCGATGAGCTTCTTCACCTGCTTTTGGCTCTTTCCACAGAACGAGCACTTCAGCAGGTCACCGCCGTCTCCGATACGCGCCATCTGGGTGCGTCCTACTTCCTGTTGCCGTCGGTTGTCACACCGCTTGTCACACCGTTCGTCGGGTAACTCCGGGTGTTCACCCGACGCTACCCGTTCGCTCCATCCCGTTGCGACCGATAACACCGAATCGCGTGGGTGGTATTTGTTCGCGTGGAGGAGAACATATCCCTCCGCGCGGCTCGCCACCCGTCGGCGCGCGGACTGTGTCCCTGGCGTGTCGCCGGTGTAACGGAAACGCAGTCTTCGAAGGTGCCTTCGCCGCGCTCCACGATACCGTGCGCCACCACCGGCAAAGGCTGAGATGACGGCCCTGCCCGGTGCCATCGAAGCCTCATATGCAGCAGCTTTCCCATAGTCCACGGTGGCCCCATGAGTACACGTCGCCCGGCATAATCGGCGCATGGCTGTGCCGGCCGAGTCCCCGAGCCGCGCCGAGCTGCTCGCCGCCCTGTCGGTCGCGGTCGACCTGGGACTCGGGCAGCCCGGCGAACACATGTTGCGCTCCGCCCTGATCGCGACCCGACTGGCCGACCGGTTGGGGCTCGACGGCGCCCAACGCGACGGCGTGTACTACACGACGCTGATCATGTGGATCGGATGTCACGCCGACTCGCACGAGTACGCGCGCTGGTTCGGCGACGACATCGCGGTGCGCCACGACAGCTACCTGGTGGACACCGCCGGGCTGCCACTGATGCGTTTCCTGATCGGCAACGTCGCCCGCGGTGAACCGCTGCTGCACCGGCTGAACGTGCTGACCGCGCTCTTCGTCGACGCCCGCGGGCAGCTGTCCCGGATGATCCACTCACACTGCACCTCCGCCGCCCTGCTGGCCGACCGGCTCGGCCTGGGACCCGATGTACAGGCCGCGCTGGGCTACGCCTTCGAGCGGTTCGACGGCGGCGGGATGCCGGCGGGTGCGTCCGCGGACGGCATCCCGATCCAGATGCGGGTGGCGCAGCTCGCCGATCTCGCCGAGGTGCACCACCGGATCGGCGGTGTCGCCGGCGCGGTCGCGATGGCCACCGCGCGCCGTGGTGGGCAGTTCGATCCTGCGGTGGTGGACGTTTTCATCCAGGACGCCGAGGCCATCCTGGCCGGCCCGGCGACCGGGGACGCCTGGCAGGCCGTGCTGCAGCAGGCACCCGACCGCCACGAACGCCTCGACGATGCCGGCCTGGACGCCCTGTTGATGGCCCTCGGCGATTTCGTCGACCTGAAGTGCCCGTTCACCCTCGGGCATTCCCGGGAAGTGGCGCAGCTGGCCGGTGACGCGGCCGCGGCGACCGGCCTGGACGCAGCGGCCGCGGCGCTGACCCGACGGGCCGGGCACGTGCACGACCTCGGCCGCATCGGTGTCTCGAATCAGGTCTGGTCCAAAGCCGGCCCGCTGACGGCCGGCGAGTTCGAACGGGTCCGGCTGCATCCGTACCTGACGGTGCGCATCCTCAGCCAGGTGCGTGGCCTGAGCCAGGTGGCCCAGCTGGCCGGGAACCATCACGAGTGCCTGGACGGCTCCGGCTACCCGCGGGGCCTGCCGGCCGCCGCACTGGGCCTGCCCGACCGCATCCTGGCCGCCGCGGTCGCCTACCGGTCGGGTTGCGAGCCGCGGCCCTACCGCGAGGCGATGACCGCGGCATCGGCGGCGCATCGACTGCGCGAACGGGTCCGCTCCGGGACTCTGGACACCGTCGCGGTGGAGGCGGTGCTGCACGCGGCCGGGCACAGCACCGAACGGCCCGGTGCCCGTCCGGACGGGCTGACCCCGCGCGAGGTGGACGTGCTCGGGTTGGTCGCCCGCGGCGCATCGAACAGGGATATCGCCAAGGCGCTGGTGATCAGCGAGAAGACCGCACGCAACCACGTCGAGCGCACCTACGCCAAGATCGGGGTGTCCAACCGCGTCGGCGCCAGCATGTACGCGCTGCGGCACGGGCTGGCCACGCCTGGATGAATGGGGCGAAAGCCCCATGTGCGCGGGCCTCGGGTGGGCCACCATCGAGTGATGACAAACACCACGAACAAAGCCGCCATCAGCCTCACCACCGGCCTGGAGGACGCGGAGCGGGTGACGGTGGCCTTCCTGGTCGCCGTCGGTGCCGCCGAATCGGGCCGCCCGACCATGATGTTCCTGACCAAGGAGGCCGTGCGCCTGGTCGTCCCCGGGGTCGCCGTGGGCACCGCCTGTGATGGCTGCCCGCCGCTGCCGGACCTGCTGGAGCGCTATCGCAAGGCCGGCGGGCGCTACCTGGTCTGCCCCATCTGTATCCAGTCCAAGCACCTGGACGCGAGCAACTTCATCGCCGGGGCCGAAGCGGGCGGCACCGTGCAGCTGTGGGAATGGATCGGCGACGGCGCCACCACCTTCAGTTACTGAGGGGCGGTCGCTCGAAACAGGTGTCGTTCTACTCAGGCCAGAGAAATCGACGTGGCCGACAATTTCGGACACACAGCATGGCCACAGGGAAGGAACGACGATGAGAAGACCCCTTGCCGGTGCCGGCGGCGCCACCGCCTGCACGTGCGTGCTCGCCGCCAGCATGGTGCTGGCGACGGATGTGCCCAGCCCACCCCGCTCGGCGCCGCCCGCGGTTGCGTTGGCTGCCCTGCACCAACCATTCCCGACCACGGTGCCCGAACTCGTCGACCGAGTGAGTACATTCGCCGCACTCGTCGATCCCCTGGTGGCCGACGATCTCCAGACACCGAAATCCAATACCACCACCAAGGCGATCGCGACGGCAATACCGCTCGCTACCGCCGCGGCGGGTCCGGTCTCCTATGCCTTCACCCAGATTGTGAACGCCGTCGTCCAAGGTGTGCTGACGCTCGTGGCACCCGCGATGAACAATCCCGTGCTGGCTCCGATCGTCGGCCCCGCCGTGTTGTTCGGCGGCATCCTGGCCGGGCTGGCGGTGGGAACCATCTACTCGGTGATCGTCGGGATCGAAAATGCCGTGAGCGGTGTCGTGGCCTCCATCGGCGCCGTCCTGGGCCAGGTCTTCCGGCTGCCCGCACCGCTCGCGGTCACCGCCGCCAGCGCCGCGCCCGCACCGCCGTTACCGACCGCAATCGGCGTCCGCACGGACCTGCCCGGCACAGTCACCGCCGCGGACGCCGACATCGCACCTCGACGCCACAAGGCCGAACCGGACACCGCGGGCACCGTCACGCCCGTCGACACCGCCGGCACCGTCACGCCCGTCGACACCGACGCAACGGGGGACGACGCGGTCCTGTCGGGGACACCGCCGCCCACCGTGCCGAAGTCCACGGCGACGGACGCCGAACCGGATGACGCGACGCCCTCGGATGAACCGAAGCCGGCCGAGCCGGTCAAGACTCGGCCCAAGGTCCGGCCGTCGTTGGGTAACCCGGAACGGCCGGCCCGGCACGAGTCGGAATCCGACGCCGGACCCAAGAAGCGCCCCAAGAAGAGCGAAGTCGCCGCATCGGACGCGCCGGCACCAGCGCCTGCCGATGACGGCTCGTCGCCGGATCCGGCAGCGGGCTGAAACGCGAAATTGCCGCTGCGGCGCGTTCGTCTCGAACAATCGCGCCGTAACGGCAATCTCGTCGTGAGCTAGGCGTTCTGCGCCGACAGCTTCCGGTAGGCCAGCACGGTGTCGATGATGCCGTACTCCTTGGCTTCCTCGGCGGTGAGGATCTTGTCGCGGTCGGTGTCCTTGCGGATGACGGCCGGATCCTTGCCGGTGTGCCGGGCCAGCGTGCTGTCCATCAGGCTGCGCATGCGCTCGATCTCGGCGGCCTGGATCTCCAGATCGGAGACCTGCCCCTGGATCGCCCCGCCGACGGCGGGCTGGTGGATGAGCACGCGGGCGTTGGGCAGCGCGAGCCGCTTGCCCGGGGTGCCGGCGGCCAGCAGTACCGCCGCGGCCGACGCGGCCTGCCCGAGGCAGACGGTCTGGATGTCGGCGCGGACGTACTGCATGGTGTCGTAGATCGCCATCAGCGAGGTGAACGAGCCACCGGGCGAGTTGATGTACATGGTGATGTCGCGATCGGGATCCAGAGACTCGAGCACCAGCAACTGGGCCATGATGTCGTTGGCCGAGGCGTCGTCGACCTGCACGCCGAGGAAGATGATGCGTTCCTCGAACAGCTTGTTGTACGGGTTGGACTCTTTGACGCCGAAGCTGCTGTGCTCGATGAACGACGGCAGGATGTAGCGCGATTGCATCGGGTTCATTTGATACCTGCTCCTGGTCCGTCGCCGTTGACGCTGACGCTGGTGATGATGTGGTCGACGAAGCCGTACTCCAGGGCCTCCTTGGCGGTGAACCAGCGGTCGCGGTCGGCGTCAGCTTCCACCCGCTCCAGCGTCTGGCCGGTGAACTCGGCGTTGAGCCGGTTCATCTCCTTCTTCGTCAACGCGAACTGCTCGGCCTGGATCGCGATGTCGGCCGCGCTACCGCCGATGCCGGCGGACGGCTGGTGCATCATGATCCGCGCGTGCGGTAGGGCGTACCGCTTGCCCTTGGTGCCGGCGGCGAGCAGGAACTCGCCCATCGATGCGGCCAGGCCCATGGCATAGGTCGCCACATCGCACGGCGCCAGCACCATGGTGTCGTAGATGGCCATCCCCGCGGTCACCGATCCACCCGGCGAGTTGATGTAGAGGTGGATGTCCTTGGTGGGGTCCTCGGCGGCCAGCAGCAGAATCTGCGCGCACAGCCGGTTGGCGATGTCGTCATCGACCTGGGTGCCCAGGAAGATGATGCGCTCGGCGAGCAACCGCTCATACACCGAGTCGATGAGGTTGAGCCCCGACGCGCCAGAACGCATGTCAGTCACGGCTGGATACCTGCTTTCTCGAGTTGTCGTACTCGTTCACCGACATTAACCAACGCGTGGCGAAGCGCACGCCCGAGAGGGCGCGCGTTCGCTCACAGCGTCACGCGTCGGCGTCGTCGCCCTTGTCGTCATCCTTGGCCTCAGCCTTCTTCTTGGCCTTCTTGGCCGCCTTCTTCTCTGCCTTCGCGGCCTTCTCGGCTTCGTCGGCCTCCTCGACGGCCGGCTCGTCGTCACCCTCGACCTCGGCGTCGGCAACCTCGGCACCGCCGGACGGTCCGAAGAACTCCGCGGTGTCGACGACGTTTCCATCGGTGTCGGTGACGGTGGCACCGTGCACCACCGCGGCGATGGTCAGGCCGCGGCGCACGTCGGCGAACATGGCCGGCAGCTGGTTGTTCTGCTGCAGGAAGCCCAGTAGCTGCTGCGGCTCCAATCCGTACTGGCGCGACATCAGCACCAGCCGCTCGGTCAGGTCGGCCTGGCCGACCTGGATGTCGAGCTTGTCGGCGATGGCGTCCATGAGTAGCTGCGTCTTGACGGCCTTCTCGGCGTTGCTGCGGTTGTCCGCGTCGAATTCCTCGCGGCTGCTTCCCTGTTCGGTCAGCGACTCCTCGAACTTGCTCTCGTCGTGGTCCAGTCCGTGGATGGCGTTGTGCAGGGTGTCGTCGACCTGGGCCTGCACGATCGCCTCGGGCAGCGGCACCTCGACCTCGGCGAGCAGGGTCTCCAGCGCCTTGTCGCGGATCTGCTCGGCCTGCTGGATGCGCTTGGCCCGGCGGACCTGCTCGACGAGGTTCTCCTTGAGCTCGTCGATGGTGTCGAATTCGCTTGCCAGCTGGGCGAATTCATCATCGGCCTCGGGCAGTTCGCGCTGCTTGACCGAGTTCACCTTGACCGTCACCTCGGCCTCCTGACCGGCGTGCGGGCCGGCGACCAGGGTGGTGGTGAAGACCTTGCTCTCGTCGGCTTTGAGACCGATGATCGCCTCGTCCAGGCCCTCGATGAGCTGGCCCGAGCCGACCTCGTGGGACAGCCCTTCGGTCTTGGCCTCGGGCACGTCCTCGCCGTCGACGGTGGCCGACAGGTCGATGGAGACGAAGTCCCCCTCGGCGGCCGGGCGGTCGACACCGGTCAGGGTGCCGAAGCGGGCCCGCAGGTTCTGCAGTTCGGTGTCGACCTCGTCGTCACCGACCTCGATCGGGTCGACGGTGAACGTGAGCGCCCCGAGGTCGGGCAGCTCGATCTCCGGACGGACGTCCACCTCGGCGGTGAACACCAGCTCGGCGTTGTCCTCGAGCTTGGTGACCTCGATCTCGGGCTGCCCGAGGGGCTGCACCTCGGCGGTGGTCACCGCCTCGCTGTAACGGCTCGGCAGCGCATCGTTGACCACCTGTTCCAGCACCGCGCCACGGCCGATGCGAGCCTCCAGGAGCTTGCGCGGCGCCTTGCCGGGCCGGAACCCGGGCAGCCGGATCTGCTGGGCCAGCTGCTTGAAGGCCCGGTCGAAGTCCGGCTCCAGCTCGGCGAAGGGAACCTCGACGTTGATCCGAACCCGGGTGGGGCTCAGCTTCTCGACCGTGCTTTTCACTGCGTTACTCCTGTTTGCGTCTTCGGTGGCAGCACGGCATGCCAGGACGAAACAGGTCGTCTCCGGTGGCCCGCGCGCTTCGCGAACAGGGTAGTTGACCCGTCTGGCCACCCGACACTTGGCGTCCCCGAGCAGGGCTGCCGACGACCCGGCGATCCTCAGTACGACCCATCCGGGCCCCGAGGCGCACCGAATAGCCAGCGGAATGTTCAAACGCCCTCGACTGCGGAAACCGTGTGCCACAGTCACCCCCCAAGGAGGTCAGTCGTGACTCAGCAGCGGCTTCTCAGCATGAGCCCGATAGACGAATTCGCCCCCGAGGAGGTGGCGCTACGGCCCCGGGACGCCAGGTTCGACTGGCAGAACACGCCCCTGCACTGGATGAGTGGTGACCCGTACGGTTCGCACGCCGCCACCACGCTGAATCTGTTCCTGCCGGTGGCCGAGCGGTGGTTCGCCAAGCTGCTGACCGACGCGCTGGAGTACGTGCGCGACGAGCGACTGCGCGAGCAGATCATCGGCTTCATCGGCCAGGAGGCGATCCACGCCCGCACCCACGACGACGTGCTGGCGCAGTTTGTGCGCCGGCACGGCATCGACCCGACGCCGTTCCTGGAGCAGCTGGAATGGGTGGCCGGTCAGTACGACAAGCGGATGGAACGGATCACCGGTTCGGGCCGGCGCAAGGCGCTGGCCTCGGGAACCCACGCGCTCAACGCCGCCGAACACTTCACCGGCGTGCTCGGGCACTGGTCGCTGAACAACTCGTGGGACAGCCTCGGGGTGGATCCGATCATGGCCGACCTGCTGCGCTGGCACGGCGCCGAAGAGGTGGAACACCGGCACGTGTCCTACAACGTCGCCAAGTACTTCGGCATGGACTACTTCGCCCAGGCGGCGGCGGGCATCATGGTCAGCGCCGCGTTCTTCGGACTGAGCCTGCGCGGGATCAAGTTCCTGGTGCACGAGGATCCGTCCCTGCCCAACCTCGGTTATCTGCGGCTGGCCTGGAAGCTGCGGGCCGCCGGCAAGCGTGGGTCCATCCCCACGGCGGGCTTCCTGGTCCGGTCGGGGCTCAAATTACTGCGCCGGGACTACTCGCCGGTCGACGAGGGCAGCACCGCGCAGGCGGTCGCCTACCTGTCCGCCTCCCCCGCCGCCCGCGCCATGGCCGAATGACCCGCTTGTCGCTGCGCGCACTGCTCAAGCCTTACGTCGGCGATCCGCCGCCGGGGCTGTATCGCGGCAAGGCTCCCGATCTGCTGATCCGTGTCGCGGGTGCCGCGGTGCCGCATTTCCTGTCGGTGGTGACCCGCCTCGGCGGCGATGCCGAACTGCCGGAACTGCCGGCCGCGACGAACCGCACGACGATGCGGATCGCCGACCGGCGGACCGTCGCGGCCGACGGTCAGGTGGTCGCGCTGACCCTGACACCGCTCGATGAGCACCCGTTGCCGCGCTGGAATCCGGGCGCCCACATCGATGTGCATCTCCCGTCCGGCCGCACCCGGCAGTATTCGTTGTGCGGTGATCCACGTAAGCGCGGCGAATACCGAATTGCGGTGCGGCACAGCGCGGCAGGCGACGGCGGCTCGATCGAGGTGCACGGCCTGCCGGTCGGCGCGCATATCGAGGTGAGCGATCCACGCAATGCGTTCATGATGCCGGTGCCCGGATCGGCATCGCGCACGACGCGGTTGCGGTTCATCGCCGGCGGGATCGGCATCACCCCGATCCTGCCGATGGTGCGGCTGGCCGAACGCCAGGGGACGCCGTGGACGTTGTGTTACGCCGGGCGCAGCCGGGCCGCGCTGGCCTTCCTGGACGAGCTGCTGCCCCACGGCGACAAGGTGCACCTGCGCACCGACGACGTGCACGGGTTGCCCACCGCGGAGGCGTTGTTGGACGACTTCGACCCGAGCACCGCGGTGTACGTGTGCGGGCCCCCGCCCATGATCGACACCGTCCTGCGGGCCATTCCGGTGAACTCCGGCGTGGAGGTGCACAGCGAGCGGTTCGGCGCGGCGCCGGTGGTCGACGGTGCGCCGTTCGAGCTGGAACTGGCCCGCAGTGGCGCGGTGGTCGGTGTGGGAGCGGGGCAGAGCGCCCTGGCCGCGCTGCGCAATACCGTTCCCACCGTGGCCTATTCGTGCCAGCAAGGGTATTGCGGCGCCTGCGTGCAGCGCGTGGTCTCCGGCGCGGTGGACCATCGCGACCGGCTGCTCACCGCGGAGCAGCGCGACCTCGGCCAGATGCTGGTGTGCGTGTCCCGGGCCAAGCAGGCCGGCGAACGGCTGGTGCTGGATCTGTAGAACCGGCTGAGTCGGGGTGACAGGATTTGAACCTGCGGCCTTCCGCTCCCAAAGCGGATGCGCTACCAAGCTGCGCTACACCCCGTGTTTCGCTGCGGACGGAATACTACGGGTTCAACACGCTGGGCCGTCAATTGGCTTTGTCCGCGCCCTCGCCGGTACAGTCTTGCGTTGCACGATCATGCGGGCGTAGCTCAATGGTAGAGCCCTAGTCTTCCAAACTAGCTACGCGGGTTCGATTCCCGTCGCCCGCTCCACAGAACCGGCCCACGCGGCCGGTTTTCTGTTTTTCCACCGCGCACCGACCATCGCGCCAGCCGCTCGTTGAATTTGCCAGAGAATGGCAAGGCGCCAATTTGCACCGCCACCCTACGAGCCTTTGCGGTTCTGGGAATATCCTGCCTATTGACTGTATGGGCAATTGCTCCTGGTCCGGAAGAGCGAATAACAAATGCTCACGACCCACGGCGTTTGATCAGCTAGATCCCATCGATTTTGCATCCAATCGGCCTGCCACAGCAACGATTGCGAACGCAATTGCCGCACGGTATAAGTATGCGATGACCGTGCATCCGCTGCCCACGACGGAACACGAGCCGCCCGAAATTGACGTTCCCAAAAAGATTGCTGACACGAACTGGCGGGACCCCAAGCGATATCTATGGCTGCTCGTCCCGGCAACCCCCGGCATGGTCGCGCTGTCCTGGCTTCTGGTGTGGACGACGGGGCGGACCGCGTTCTGGTGGACCGGCGCCGTCCTGACGTTTGTGGTCATGCCGATCGTCGACCATGTGCTCGGCCGGGACAGCCGGCACCGCGCACCGGACGACGCCTTGGCAGCGCTGGAGGGCGACCGGTACTACCGGGCCGCCACCCACCTGTACCTGCCCGCCCAATACCTGTCGCTGATCTTCGCGTGCTGGTTGTGGGCGGGCGGCGGCTGGCTGCACATCTCCCCCGTCGGCAAGCTCGGCTTGATGGTGGCCACCGGCGTGGTGGGCGGGGTCGCCAACAATGCCGCGCATGAACTCGGCCACAAGCGCGGCAAGGCCGAGCGCTGGCTGAGCAAGGTGGCCCTGGCGCAGACCTGCTACGGGCAGTTCTACGTCGAGCACAACCGCGGCCACCACGTGAGGGTGGCCACCGCCGAGGATCCGGCCAGCGCCCGGTTCCGGGAGAACGTGTATGCGTTCGCCGTGCGCTCCGTGACCGGCAGTACCCGTTCGGCGTGGCGGCTGGAAGCCAAACGCCTTGGTCGCAAAGGGCATTCGCGGTGGTCCGTGCGCAACGACGTGCTCAACGCCTGGCTGATGAGCGCCGCGATGCTGGCGGGGCTGACAGTCTGGTTCGGCGCGGTGGATCTGCCCTGGCTGGCCGGTCAGGCCGTCGTGGGCATCTTCCTGCTGGAGGCGATGAACTATGTGTCGCACTACGGTTTACGGCGACGTCGGTTGGCGTCCGGACGATACGAACCGCTGCGCCCGGCGCACTGCTGGAACAGCACCGCCGTCATGACCAATGTCTTCCTGTTACATCTGCAGCGTCATTCCGATCACCATCTGCATCCGCTGCGCCGGTTCCAGGCGGTGCGCGACACCGAACAGGCGCCGCAGCTACCCGGCGGGTACGTCGCCATGCTCGTGCTCTCCCTGTGCCCTCCGCTGTGGCGGCGGGTGATGGATCGGCGCGTGTTGGACGTGTACGGCGGTGATGTCAGTCTGACCGCGCTGCGGCCGCGCGATGCGAAACGCATCGCGCGGCTGCAGGGGCGGGGAAATCAGGACTGAGCCGCCGCCCGTTTGCGCTGCGGACCATGGTCGTTCGAGCCTGTTCCCGCCGATCGGTCACTCGTCGCACGGTCGCGGTGGTCACTGGGACGGTGGGCAGAGTCACGCTGCTGCGAGCGGGTGGATGACCTATCCCGCGCCGTGCTTGCCGGCGTGGCCGGGGTCGCGGGTGTGGCCCGGGTCGGCGTGGCGGGCCGCGCCGGAGTTGCCGGGCTTGCGGGTGTCTCCCGGGTGGGCTCCGGCTGCGACGCCGCTGTCGGTCCGGACGACTCCTGCTGTGCAGCAGCATGTTCGGGTCCGGCCTGGGTGGCGGCGATCAGCGGAGCCCGCAGCGAATCCGCGGTGACCGGGCTGGTTTCGGCGCTCGCTGCAGTCGGTTGCGTTGTCGCCACGGCGGTTTCGGCCGCGGCCGTGGCCGTCTCCGCGGGCGCCATCCGCAGCGTCGGCGTGGCCGTCGTAGCGGTCGATGCCGTTGTAGTGGTGCCCGGGTTGAGGGCCTGCTGTACCGAGGCCGTCCAGCTGGCCCAGGCGGCCGCCACGGAATCGGCCCAGCTCTGGACCGGATCGGTCGCCGGCGTCGTCGGCACCGGGGTCACCGGTGCCGCGACCGGATCGGCCGGCGCCGCATCGGGAATCTGTCCACCGTGATCGGCAATCCAGTTCCGCACCACCGCCGCGGCCTGCTTGGGCGTCCAGTCGTCGCGGAACAGTCCCCAGGTGTCCTCCACCTCGGTCGAGTTCGAGTTCTGGTCCACCAACGAGTAGATGAACATCGGCCCCACCCCGTCCAGGTCCGACCAGGTGTCCATGAAGTCGCCGATGAAGTCGGCCTGCTGCGCCTCCGATACGTACGAGGTCGGCAGGCCGTACTCGCTGGTCCAGATGAGCTTGGCCGCGTCACCGTTGGCATCCATCAGGTTGCGCATGGCCTGCAGCTGACCTTCGGCCGAGATCGGGTTGCCGACCCCGTCGCCGAACTTCCAGTCGTAGTTGTACGGGTGGTACGACAGCGCGTCGAAATACCCGGCCGCGCCGGCGGCATACATGTCCTGGACGAACTCCACCGGGCTGATGTTGATATCCCCGATCGTCCGCCCGGCCGTCACCACCCCACCCACAACGGTGCCGCTGGGGTCGACGGCTTTGATCGCCGTGTACGCCGCCTTGAGCAACTCGGTGTACGCGGCGGGGTCCGGCTTCGGATTCCAGAACACGGAACTCTGCGGTTCGTTCCAGATCTCGTACGCCGAGATGCGCGCGGTGTCCGGGTCGCCGGTGCCCGCGCCGTAGCGGCTGGCCAAGGCACCCATGAAGGTGCCGAAGTCCGCGGGATCGTTCGGTGCTCCATAGGCCGAGGTCTGGTTGTCCGACGCCCACGTCGGCGTGCTGGTGACCGCGGCAAGGACAGCCATGCCGCGAGCTTCGGCAGCGTCGATCACCTTGTCGACGTTGGTCCAGTCATAGACCCCGGGCGCCGGTTCCACCGCACGCCAGGGCACGAACATCCGGAACTGCGTGACACCGAGTGACTGCATGGTGTCCAGCGCGGTGTCCACCTCTTCCGGTGTCATGAAATACAGCTGAGACTCGGCGATACCCACCGCATCGGACGAGGTGTCGATCGCCGCCGCGAGCGCGACGTCATGGGACGCCTGGCGCAACGCGGTCGGCGCCGGGGCGGTCGGCGCCGCAGCGCCCATCAAGGCGGCCGTCAACAGTGGTGTCGTCCCTATCGCTATTGGTTTTGCTACACGCTTCCATGAATCCCACATGACTCCCACTCCAACCCTTCTCCCGACCCATTACTTGTGGTGACTTCAATCACAGCGCCGTGCGATAGTCGTTACCCCGACTTCGAGTGGTCCAATCAAATCCCGGCAAACTTCGCTACATTCGAGATATCGTTGACAGGCTCACTAAATGGCCTTGAACAGGGCGTTTGCCGCTAATTAATTCACGCGCAAATAACCACCGGAGTGCGTCGTGACGGCATGGCGCAAGCGCGCCCATTGCCACACCGGCTGGAACAAAGTGGCCGCCTGAATGGTCACGACCGTCCTGGCGGCGCCGGAGCTTCGCTAAAGGTCATGTCGCCGGCATTTCGCACGGAAATTTGCCAGGATTTGCTCCGGTAGCGGATATCGCTCAATATCCATTTCCGTCCCCGAACCGGGGCGTAACGATGAGGGGTCCGCCGGCCGGGCCGGCCGAGCTTAGATTCGCTCTCAGCAAACCGGCTCCGGGGCCGGGGACCAGGCGATTTCTGTCGGTACGCTGAAAACCATGAACGGCGTCCTGCTCGTGCTCATCATCCTGGTCGTCGGCGCCATCGGCGTCGCGGTGTACTTCTCGCAGAAGGCGTCCGGGCAGCGCAGCGCCGCTTCGCTGGCCGATGCCAAGGCCGACGCCCGCCGCGTCATCGAACGCCTGGGCGGCCAGGTGTTCAACCTGTCCGGCACCGACGACGCCTCCAAGCAGGCATTGGCCGACGCGTCCGAGCGCTACACCGCGGCGTCCTCGCAGATCGACCAGGCCACCACCGCCAAGCAGGCGCTGTTGGCCAAGGAAAGCGCCATCGAAGGGCTCTACTACGTACGGGCCGCCCGCACCGCCATGGGCATGGACCCGGGTCCCGAACTGGAGACGCTCACCGGCCAGCGTGCGGCCGGTGCGGTCACCGAGGATCGCCGGATCCAGTTCGACGGCAAGGAGATCGAGGCCTCCCCGACGCCGTCGCCGCGCACCCCGAACTACTACCCCGGCGGCCGCGTGGCCGGCCGCCCTGTACCGGCCGGCTGGTACTCCGAACCGTGGTGGAAACCGGCCCTGGTGGCCGGCGCCTGGGGTTTGGGCTCGGTGCTGCTTTTCGACGCGTTGTTCTCCGGCATGCACGGAGTCGATTACGGCGCACAAGGTTTCGAGAACGGCTACGGCGACGGATTCCAGCAGGGCTTCGACCAGGGCGAGCAGGCCGCGCTCGACCAGGGTGGCCAGGATATGGGCGCCGACGGTGGTTGGGGCGGTGACAGCTGGGGCGGCGGCGACAGTGGCGGCGACTTCGGCGGATTCGACGGCGGCGGCGACTTCGGCGGATTCGACTTCTGATCGGCTTACGCTGATCGCCATGAACAGCATCCTGCTGATCCTCATTCTGTTCGTCGTCGCGGGCATCGGCTTGCTGGTGTACACGTCCTCGAAGGCGGCGGGGACCCGCAGCGCCGCGGCACTGGACGATGCCAAGGCCGACGCCCGCCGGGTCATCGAGCGCCTGGGCGGGCAGGTGTTCAACCTGACCGGCACCGACGAGGCCTCCAAGCAGGCCCTGGCGGACGCCTCCGAGCGCTACACCGCCGCCTCGTCGCAGATCGATCAGGCCACCACGGCGCGGCAGGCCGCGCTGGCCAAGGAGAGCGCCATCGAAGGCCTCTACTACGTCCGCGCCGCCCGGGCCGCAATGGGCCTGGATCCCGGACCGGAATTGGAATCGCTGAGCGGTCAGCGGACGGCGGGTGCGGTGACCGAGGACCGGCGCGTCACGGTGGACGGCAGGCAGATCGAGGCCTCGCCCGCGCCGTCGCCGCGCACCCCGAACTACTACCCCGGCGGCCGCGTCGCCGGCCGCCCGGTGCCCGCCGGCTGGTACTCCGAACCCTGGTGGAAACCGGCCCTGGTGGCCGGCGCCTGGGGCGTGGGCTCGGTGCTGCTGTTCGATGCGCTGTTCGACGGTATGCACGGAGTCGATTACGGCGCACAAGGTTTCGAGAACGGCTACGGCGCCGGGTTCGACCAGGGCTTCCAGCAGGGCTTCGACCAGAGCAACGGCTCCGACGGCGTCTGGGACACCGGCAGCGGCAGTTGGGACGGCGGCAACTCCGGTTGCAGCGGGTCGAGTTGCAGCGGATCCAGTTGCGGTGGCGGGGGCTGCGGGGGCGGCTGCGGAGGCAGTTAGAGCCGGCTCTCCAGCCGGGATGACACTCCTGCCTCCTGCAGGTCCAGCCGCTCCAGCATGGCCCGCACCGCCTCGTCCTCGATCCGGCCCTCGTCGCGCTCGGCGATGAGCGCCGCCCGTTGGGCGGAGAGCACGTCACGGTAGAGCGCCGAGAACACCTTCGCGCGTTTGGTCGGCGCCTCGGGATCGGGCATTTCCTCGACGTCCTCGGAGTGCCTGGCGATCGCCGTGCGGATCTCGGCGAGCACCCGGGGGTCCATCCCCTCGGGCGGGTTGTCACGGAACTCGGCGAGCACCCGGTCGGCCGCCGCGTGCACCACGCGTTCGGCCTTCACTTCCTCTTCCCGGTCGGCGGCGTGGTCGTCGTTGAATCGGGACAGTTGCAGCCGCCGGATCAGCCACGGCAGCGACCAGCCCTGGATCAGCAGGGTCCCGACGCTCACCACGAAGGCGATGGCCTGGATGGTGGCGCGCTCCGGGAACGGGTCACCGTCGATCGTCGTCGCCGGGATCGCGGCCGCCGCGGCGAGGGTGACCACGCCGCGCATCCCCGTCCAGGACACCACCACGTTCTCCTGCCAGGACAGCGTGCGGCGGTCGATGCGTGAGCGCCACTTGCCCGGCGGCTTGCGCCGGGTACCCAGCGCGCCACGGGCCCGCGCGGGCGCCGGCACACTGAGCCGGGTCTCCACGTGCCGGAACAGCTTGTTGCGGCCGAACATCGCGAACACCGACAACGGCCGGATCACCAGCACGATCACCAGCACGATCCCGGACGCGATCGCCACCTCGACCAGCGACTCGTGGGCTTCGCGTAGATCCTCCAACACGAACCGCAGATGCAGGCCGATGTAGGCGAACACGAACGCCTCCAGCAGGACGTCGACGGAGTTCCACACGTACCGCTCTTGCAAGCGGGTCTGATAGCCCGCGTCGAGGGTCCCGTTGCCCACCACGAAACCGGCGACGACGACGGCCAGAACCCCGGAGGCGTGCAGCTCCTCGGCGGTGATGAACGCCGCGAACGGCACCACCAGGCCCTGCACGGTCTCCAGCCCCGGGTTGGCCAGCCGGCGGCGGATCCACAACGTGACGTAGCCGAGCGCCGCGCCGACCAACGGCCCGACCACCGCGCTGTACCCGAAGAGCAGGAACGGATTTTCGATGAAGGTGTGGCTGCCGGCAACTTGCGCGACCGCGACCGAGAACAACGCCAGCGCGGCAGCGTCGTTGATCAGGCTCTCACCGGTGAGGATGGCCATCACGCGTTTGGGCAGCCCGAGTTTGCGGCCCACCGCGACGGCGGTGACGGCATCCGGCGGCGCCACGATGGCGCCGAGCACCAGCGCCGTGCCGAAGGTCAACGGCACCAAGGCCAGTCCGGAGGACACCGCGGCGACGGCGAAGGCGCTGATCACCACCAGCCCGACTCCCAAACCCAGGATCGGGCGGATGTTGCGCAGGAACGTCGGGAACGAGAAGTCCAGCGCGGCCGAATACAGCAGCGGCGGGAGCACCACCGTCAGCAGGATGTGGGAATCGAGTTCGGGCGCCTCGAATCCGGGCAGGAACGATACGGCGATGCCGACGACCACGATCATCAGCGCGGGTTCGAACCCGCGGCGGTGGGCGATGGCGGTGACCAGGATGGCTCCGACGACGACGAGGATCAATTCCACGCACTGATTGTCCCGTCAAAGTCCCCGACGTGCCCGACCGGTGGTCAGGACTGGCAGTTCGGGCACCAGAACACGTTGCGGGCCTCCAGCTCGGCGGTGCGGATCGTGGTGCCGCACACCCGGCACGGATCACCGGCCCTGCGGTACACGTAGGTGCGGGGGCGGCCCTCTCGGTACGACGGAGCGCCGTGGTCGTGCTCGGGGCGCACGACGATGATCTTCCCGCGCCGTACCCCGACCTTCATCAGCGCCACCAGATCGGTCCACATGTCACCGAACTCGCTCGCGTCGATCCGGGTTCCGGGGCGGTAGGGGTCGATTCGGTGCCGGAACAGCAGTTCGCTGCGATACACGTTGCCGACCCCGGCCAACACCGTCTGGTCCATCAGCAGTCCGCCGATGGTCCGGCGGGACTTGGTGATTCGCGTCCACGCGAGGTCGGGATCGGCGTCGGAACGCAGCGGGTCCGGGCCCAGTCGGGCCACCACGTCGTCGACGGCGGGCTCGTCGATCAGCTCACAGACGGTGGGCCCGCGCAGATCCGTACCGTACTCGGCGCCCACCATCCGCATCCGGACCTGGCCCACCGGCAGCGGCTGAGTGCTGTCCGGGGGCACCGGCCACTCGGTGAAGGTGCCGTACAACCCGAGGTGCACGTGCACCACCGCACCGCCGGCATAGTGGTGGAACAGGTGCTTGCCCCAGGCGTCGGCCTTGCGCAGCAGCTGCCCGTTCACGGCGGCGGCGTCGCCGAACTTGCCCTGCGGGCTGGACACCGTCACCGGTGCGCGCCCGAACCGCTTCTGATGCAACCGGGCCAGCCGGTGCAGGGTATGCCCCTCAGGCATCGATCAGGCCATGGATCAGGCAGGGGCGCCCGGGACCGGCGGCGCGATGTGGTCCTTCTCGTACTGGGCCAGGATGTCGATCCGGCGCTGGTGCCGCTCGGCTTCCGACCACGGGGTGGACAGGAAGGCGTCCACGATGGCCAGCGCCTCCTCGGTGGTGTGCATGCGGCCACCGATGCCGATCAGCTGGGCGTTGTTGTGCTGGCGCGCCAGCTGCGCGGTCTCCACACTCCAGGCGAGGGCACACCGGGCGCCGGGCACCTTGTTGGCAGCGATCTGTTCGCCGTTGCCCGAGCCGCCGAGCACGATGCCGAGGCTCTCCGGATCGGCGACGGTCTTGACGGCGGCGGCGATGCAGAACGCCGGGTAGTCGTCGTCGGCGTCGTAGGTGTACGCGCCGCAGTCGATGGGCTCATGGCCACTCTTGAGCAGGTGGTCGATGATCGTTTTCTTGAATTCGAATCCGGCGTGATCGGCACCGAGGTAGACGCGCATGGCGGTAACCCTAACCTGTCAGCGTTTCACCACCAGAGCGTCGACCAGGAGGTTGAGCAGACGGGCCGTCTGCTGGGTGGACTGGCTGGCCAGAACGATGCCCAACATGCTGGTGACGACGTCGTCGGGGTCGACGTCGTCGCGCAGGCTGCCGTCGCGTGCACCCGCACTCAGCAGGGCCGACGCCGCGCCCACGATGGCGTCCCTGGTCTGGCTGGGTTGCACGACACCGGCGGCGAACATCGCCTGCAGCGATTCGGCCATCCCACGCTTGGCCGCGACGAAGGAGGCGTACCGGTCCATCCAGTGCCGCAGCGCCGGCACCGGGCGATGCCGGCGCAACAGCTCGTCGGCCGACGCCGCGACATCGGCGAGCTCGGCGGCATAGACCGCCTCGATCAATGCCTCCCGGTTGGGGAAGTGCCGATACAGCGTCCCGATGCCGACGCCGGCGTCGCGGGCGATCGCCTCCAGCGAGACCGGCCCGTCGGACGCGGCGAAGGCCGCGGCCGCGGCCGCCAGCAGCCGCGCGCGATTGCGCCGGGCATCGGCCCGTTCCGCCATAGCGGAGGCACCTCCGTTTTGCTACGGTGAAAGCGGAGGTTCCTCCGCATCGCTGCCCAGTATGACAGTTCAGGAGATCGGCATGACCACCTCACACCCCGGCGGGACCGGCACCCTCGGCGAGCACGCCGTCGCGCGAATCGGTTACGGCGCCATGGGACTCGGGCACGAACTCCCCCAGGACGACGCCGTGGCGGTGTTGCGCCGGGCCCTCGACCTGGGCGTCAACCACATCGACACGGCGTCCTTCTACGACGACGGCGTGGTGAACCGGCGCATCCGGGATGCCCTGTCCCCCTACCCCGACGACCTGGTGATCGTCAGCAAGGTCGGCGCCCGGCCCGCCACCTCCGGGCCGCTCCCGCTGGCGCTGGCCCAGCATCCGGCCGACCTGCGCGCCGCCGTCGAACTGGACCTGGCCGGCCTGGGCGTGGACCGGATCCCGGTGGTGAACCTGCGCCGGGCCGACTCGGGGCCGGGGCTGATCGCCGAGGGCGATCAGATCGTCGACCTGGATGACCAACTGGCCGAACTGATCACGCTGCGCGACGAGGGCAAGATCGGCGCCATCGGGATCAGCAATGTCGACCTGGCCACGCTGCGTCGCGCACTGCCCGCCGGCATCGTGTGCGTGCAGAACTCCTACAACCTGCTCAACCGCACGCACGAGGACGAACTGACACTGTGCGCCGAGCGGGACATCGCCTGGGTGCCGTTCTTTCCGCTGGGATCGGGTTTCCCCGGTTTCCCCAAGGTCGCGGACAACGTTGCGGTGCAACGGATCGCGAGCGAGCTCGGCGTCACTGGTGCTCAGGTCGGCCTGGCCTGGCTGCTGGCGCACTCGCCGAACATCCTGCTGATCGCCGGCACGTCCAAGGTGGCGCACCTGGAGCAGAACCTGGCCGCCGGCGCTATCGAGTTCAGCGCCGAACAGCTCTCGGCACTGGACGCCGTCGAAGCCGAGTCACCCGATGGTGATGGCGTCGAGGCGTTCCTTGATGAAAGCCGATGACGTCACGGGATCCAGCCCCGCGACCCGGCCGATCGGCGGCTCCAACGGCGTCACCAGAGCGTCGTGGTTGGCCTCGTAGAAGTAGATCAGCGACACCAGATCCTCTTCCGGGGCATCCGGTTGCGGCGGCAGCACCCGGTGCCGGCCCGACGGCCACCGCCGCCCACTCCAATACTCCAGCAGGTCACCGATGTTCACGGTCAACGCGCCCGGCTGCCACGGAGCGTCCTCCCAGCCCTCGGCCTCGGAGTACACCTGCAGGCCGCCGGCACCTGGCTCGCGGTCCAGCACCGTGACGGTGCCGAAATCGGTGTGCGGCCCGATCCGGAACTGTCCCGGCTCGGGTTCGCCCACCACGCTCACCGGCGGGTAGTGGTTGATGTTCATCGTCCATGTGGGCCGATCGGCCAGCGCGGCAAAGGGATTCGATGGCAGGCCGAGCGCGTGGGCGAACAGGGCCAGCAGGTCGTCGGACACCTTGCGCATCTGGGCGGTGTAGTCGGCCACCAGCCCCTGCAGGTGCGGCACCTCGGCGGGCCACACGTTGGGCGCGAACCAGATCCGGTCCACCTCGGGATCACCGGTCGCGGTCTCCGCACCCAGGCTGTAGCTCTCCTTGAGATCCGGCGGGGTCTCGGTGCCCTCCGCGTAACCGTTGGCCTCCGCACCCGGGCCGATCCAGCCGTGGCCGCCGACCGGCACCGAATAGCGCCGCTTCACCTCGTCGGGCAGGGCGAAGAACTCCCTGGCCGCGGCCCGCACACCGGCAGCCAGGGCCGGGTCCACCCCGTGTCCGGTGATCACGATGAACCCGGCCCGCTGCAAGCCCTCGTCCACCTCGGCCGCCAGCGCGTCGGCCTCGGCGCCGCCCGCGTACCACCGGGAAATATCCACCGTCGCAATGGCGCTCATTCGCCGATATCCTCCGCCCACAGTTCCGGCTTGGCGGCGATGAACTCCTCCATCATCGCCACGCATCGTTCGTCGTCCAGCAGCGTAACCGCTACCCCGTGCTCGGCCAGCCAATCGTGGCCGCCGTGAAAGGTGCGGGCTTCCCCGATCACCACCGCGCCGATGTTGAACTGCCGCACCAGCCCGCTGCAGTACCAGCACGGCGACAGGGTGGTGACCATCACGGTGGACCGGTAGCCGCGCTGGCGGCCCGCGGCCCGGAACGCGTCGGTCTCGGCATGCACCGACGGATCGTCGCTCTGCACCCGGCGGTTGTGCCCGGCGCCCAGCAACTCGCCGTCGGCGCTGAACAGCGCGGCACCGATCGGGATCCCGCCCTCGGCCAACCCTTTTCGGGCCTCCTCGACCGCGACGTCGAGCATCTGCTGCGGGGTCATACCAGGGCACGCTCCGCGGCGACCTTGGACCGGCACAGCACCAGGTAGCTCGCGCCGGCGATGAGGAAGCCGACGAAGAAGGTGATATCACCCAGCTGTGGGGCCGCCTTGGCGATGAAGCCGACGAACTTCTCCTGGTTGGAGAACAGCAGCACCGAGACCACCAGGCCGAGCAGGAACGCCGACAGCCCCGGCCAATTCGCATACGAGCGGTCATAGAGGAATCCGGCGACCGACTGCCCCCGGCGCAGGTACTGATCGGCGAACACCACGCCCAGCCACGGCCCGATCCAGTACGCGATGATCAACAGGAACGCCTCGTAGCTGGCCGCGGCATCGGCCAGCGCCCACCAGGCGATCAGGAAGCCGGCCACCCCGAAGAACACGGTGACCAGTGCGCGGGCCACGTGGTGCGGCAGCTTGAATCCGATGGTGACGAAAGCCATGGCGCCCGAATACACATTGATCGCATTGGCGGCCACCGCGCCGATCGCGATGGCCAGCAGCGTCAGCTTGGCCAGCCACGAGCCCAGCTCTGCGGTGAACGCCTCGGTGGGATTCTCGGACAGGGCCGGACCGATGGTGACCGACGCCGCACCGACCACCTCCAGCACCACACACGACACGAAAAGACCTGCCGCGGCGAACCATCCGGTGCGCTTGGTGTTCACACTGGAAGGCAGGTAGCGGGTGTAGTCGGCGGCGTACGGCGTCCAGCCCGCGGCGTAGCCGAAGGCGGTACCGACGGTGAGCAGGAAGCCACCGAGGCCGCCCACGCCGCCTTCCACGGCCGGCGCACCCGGGTGGGACTTGGCCAGGATGGCCACCGAGGCAATCACGAAGATGACCGCGAGCACCGGGAACGCCCACCGCTCGAAGGCCTGCACCAGGTTGTGCCCGAAGAAGGCCAGCGCGGTCTGCAGCACCACGATGATCACCAGGGCCAGCAGCGGACCGATATGGAACAGGGTGGACAGCGCGAAGGCACCGCTGACGCTGTTGGTGGCGAACCAACCGACCCCGGCGGTCACCGACATCAACGCCGCGGGAACCACGTTGCCCTTGAAACCGAACGGCAACCGGCCCAACACCATCTGCGGCACCCCGTGCAGCGGTCCGCGCGCCGACAGGAAGTAGTGTGCGATGGCACCCAGTCCGGTACCCAACACGATGCCGGCGACAGCCTGCCAGAACGTCATGCCGTAGTAGGCCACCGCGAGCACGCCGACGAAGATGGTGGCGAATTCGAGGTTCGGAGAGGTCCAGGTCCAGAACAGCTGACTGGGCTTACCGTGCCGGTCGGCCTCCGCGATGAACTCGTTCCCGCCGGGTTCTACTGCTGCGATCTTGTCTCGATAGGACCCGTCGGTGGTGGGTTCGGCCGCTGTCATGAGAGGTACCTTCTCATCCCGGCCCGCAGTGCGCAGTTCGAGGAAAAGAGTTCACAGCCAGGCATGCCGAGGAAACCTCGGATGAACATCCGACGACGACGCCGCGCCGCACCGGGACGAAACAGATACGCCGTCGCCGGCGTTGACCGACGGTAGGAGGACCTGTGACAGGACGGAGACCGCACGATGCAGACCCTGGTGATCAGTGCCAGCCCGCGTGAGGACGGCAACTCCCACGCGCTGGCGCGCGCAGCGGTCGCGGGCACCCGCTCCGCCGGGCACGACGTCGACCATGTCTTCCTGCACGACTACGTCGAACGCCTGCTGGGAAACTGCCGGCAGTGCCGGCGCCCGGAAGACCGCACCTGCTCACTCGATGATCGGTACGAGCAGTTGCTGTTGGAGCGGATGCTGCCGGCTGACGGCATCGTCTTCGCGATGCCGCTGTACTTCTACGGCATGCCCGGCCGGCTCAAGACCGTCTTCGACCGGCTGTTCTGCTACACCGCCAACAGCGCACCGCAACAAGAACAGGTGATCGACGGCATCATGGGCAAGCGGGTCGGCGTCCTGATCTCCTGCGAGGAGAGCTACCTCGGGGCGACCCAGGGCGTGATCGCGCAGTTCCAGGAACTCACCCGGTACCTGCACCAGGATCTGGTCGGCGTGGTCGTCGGCAACGCCAACAGCCGCGGCGAAATCGTGCACGACCCGAGCGACCCGGTCCGCCAGGCCCATGACCTGGCGGCCCGGCTCTACGAGAGCCGTGTCACCGACTACCGGCTCGACACCGTCCGGTCGAACAAGGTGTGGGACGGTGGGCAGCGCCTAGTCGAATTCGGGTGACTCGGTCCGGGTGCGCTTGAGCTCCCAGAAGTGCGGGTAGCCGGCGAAGATCACCGAGGCGTCCCACAGCTTGCCGGCCTCCTCGCCGCGCGGGATCCGGGAGAGCACAGGCCCGAAGAACGCGGTCTTGTTGACGTGGATGGTCGGCGTGCCGACATCCGGCCCGACCGGGTCCATGCCCTCGTGGTGGCTCTTGCGCAGCGCCTCGTCGAACTTGTCACTGGTGGCCGCCTCGGCCAGTTCGGCGGGCAGGCCCAGCTCCTCCAGCGATTCGCGGATGACCACCTCGAAATCCTTGATGCCCTGGTTGTGGATCCGGATGCCGAACGCCGTATAGAGCGGCGCCAGGATGTCGGACCCCTTGGCCTCCTCGGCTGCGATGGCGACGCGGACCGGCCCCCACGCCTTCTTCATCATCTCCAGGTACTCCTCGGGCAGATCACGGCCCTCGTTGAGCACCGCCAAGCTCATCACGTGGAAGTTGACGTCGATATCGCGCACTTTCTGGACTTCCAGGATCCAGCGGGAGGTGATCCAGGCCCATGGGCACAGCGGATCGAACCAGAAATCTGCGACATCTTTTTTCGCCATGGGAATGAGTCCTCTCGACGTGGGCATGACAATCCACCCAACACAACTTCGGGCGTGCGGCCGATGTTCCCGGGGCGGACTTCGGTCCCCGGGCCGTCACCCTTCCGACTAGGTTGGTCGCGTGGCACTTCCCAATCTGACACGCGACCAGGCCGCCGAGCGCGCCGCGCTGGTGACCGTTGACAACTACCGCATCGACCTAGACCTGACCTCCGGAGGGCAGGAGCGCAGCGACCCGGGAAGTAGCGGAAGCGACAAGGTGTTCCGCTCCGTCACCACGGTGACGTTCGACGCGCTGCCCGGGGCCGAGACGTTCATCGACATCGCCGCCGACGCGGTGCACAGCGCCACCCTCAACGGCGTCGCCCTGGACGTGTCCGGCTACGACGAGTCCACCGGCATCGCACTGACCGGCCTGCAGGCCACCAACGTCCTGGTCGTCGAGGCCGACTGCCGGTACTCCAACACCGGCGAGGGCCTGCACCGGTTCGTCGACCCGGTCGACAACGAGGTCTACCTGTACTCCCAGTTCGAGACGGCCGACGCCAAGCGCATGTTCGCCTGCTTCGACCAGCCCGACCTCAAGGCCACCTTCGACGTCACCGTCACGGCGCCCGAGCACTGGCAGGTGATCTCCAACGGAGCGACGGTGTCGGTACAAGACGGTGTGCACACCTTCGCCACCACGCCGAAGATGAGCACCTATCTGGCCGCCCTGATCGCCGGGCCGTACGCCCGCTGGGACGACGTCTACACCGACGAGCACGGCGAGATCCCGCTGGGCATCTTCTGCCGCGCCTCGCTGGCCGAGTACATGGACGCCGAGCGGTTGTTCACCGAGACCAAGCAGGGCTTCGGCTTCTACCACCGCAACTTCGGAATCCCTTATGCCTTCGGCAAATACGACCAGTTGTTCGTGCCGGAGTTCAATGCGGGCGCCATGGAGAACGCCGGCGCGGTGACCTTCCTGGAGGACTACGTCTTCCGGTCCAAGGTGACCCGTTACAGCTACGAGCGCCGTGCCGAGACGGTGCTGCACGAGATGGCGCACATGTGGTTCGGCGACCTGGTCACCATGCAGTGGTGGGATGACCTGTGGCTCAACGAGTCCTTCGCGACCTTCGCCTCCGTGCTGTGCCAGGCCGAGGCCACCGAGTACAAGCAGGCGTGGACGACGTTCGCCAACGTCGAGAAATCCTGGGCATACCGGCAGGACCAGCTGCCGTCCACCCATCCCGTCGCCGCCGACATCCCGGACCTGGCCGCCGTCGAGGTGAACTTCGACGGCATCACCTACGCCAAGGGCGCCAGCGTGCTCAAGCAGCTGGTGGCGTACGTCGGCCTGGAAGCTTTCCTGGCCGGGCTGCGCGACTACTTCCGCGACCATGCCTTCGGCAACGCCACCTTCGGGGATCTGCTGGGCGCCCTGGAGAAGTCGTCGGGCCGTGACCTGTCGCAGTGGGGCAGGCAGTGGCTCAAGACCACCGGACTGAACACGCTGCGCCCGGATTTCGACGTCGACGCCGACGGCACGTTCACCCGGTTCGCCATCACGCAGTCCGGTGCCGCCCCCGGTGCCGGCGAGACCCGGGTGCACCGGCTGGGCGTCGGCATCTACGACGACGATGCCTCCGGAAAGCTGGTCCGGGTGAACCGGGTCGAGTTGGACGTCGAGGGCGAGAGCACCGAGGTGCCCGAACTGGTCGGTGCCGCACGCGGCAAGTTCATCCTGGTCAACGACGAGGACCTGACCTACTGCGCGGTGCGGCTGGACCCGGACTCGTTGCACACGGTGCTGAGCCGGATCGCCGATTTCGCCGATCCGCTGCCCCGCACGCTGGCCTGGTCGGCGGCCTGGGAGATGACCCGCGAGGCCGAGATGAAGGCCCGCGACTTCGTCGCGCTGGTGATCAGTGGCATCCACGCCGAGACCGAAGTCGGTGTCGCGCAACGGCTTCTGTTGCAGGCCCAAACCGCGCTGAACGCCTACGCCGACCCGGTGTGGGCCAAGGAGATCGGCTGGCCCGCCTTCGGTGACGCGCTGCTGGACCGGGCGCGGGAATCCGCGCCGGGCTCGGACCATCAGCTGGCCTTCGTCAATGCGCTGTGCACCTCGGTGCTCGCGCCCAACCACATCGCGGTGCTGTCCACCCTGCTGGACAACGAGCCGGCCGCGGTGAACCTGGCCGGCTTGGTCGTCGACACCGACCTGCGCTGGCGCATCGTCACCGCGTTGGCCGCGGCCGGGGCGATCGATGCCGACGGGACCGCCACGCCGTTCATCGACGCGGAAGCCGAGAACGACCCGACCGCCGCCGGGAGGCGCAACGCCGCCGCGGCGGCCGCCGCCCGCCCGCAGAAAGCGGTCAAGGAGGCCGCCTGGCAGCAGGTCATCGAGGACGACACACTGCCCAACATCACCACCCGGGCCGTCGTCGGCGGGATCGTGCAGCCGGGTCAGACCGAACTGCTGACCCCGTTCCGGGATCTCTACTTCGCTGCCATCGGCGGGGTGTGGGAACGGCGCTCCAGCGAGGTGGCGCAGACGGTGGTCATCGGCCTGTACCCGTCGTGGGACGTCAGCCAGGGCGGGCTGGATGCCGCCGATGCCTACCTGGCCGATCCCGAGCTGCCGCCGGCCCTGCGCCGCCTGGTGCTGGAAGGCCGGGCCGGCGTCGAGCGGGCACTGCGGGCCCGCTCGTTCGACATCAGCTAGCTGCTTCCGCGAGCGGCCGCGTCTGCACGCCCGACACGCCGTAGATCGCGTGCAGACGGGGCCGCTCGCCGGGGGTGCTTACGCTGCTGGCCATGGCCGCCCCCAACAGTCGGAGAGCCCGCGCGGCGCGCCGGCGCACCCGCCGGGTCAAGGCGGCGGTCAACGACCTCACCGAGGAGCAGTGGGCCGCGCTGAAGGCGGCGTGGAACGGTTGCGCCTACTGCGGCGCGACGGGCAAGCCGTTGCAACGGGACTGCGTGATGGCGATCTCCCGTGGGGGCCGCTACACCGTCGACAATGTGGTGCCCGCGTGCGCGGCCTGCAATGCCAGCAAGTGCAATGACGAGGTGACCAGCTGGATGCGGCGCAAGCGCCTGGACGAGCGCGCGTTCCTGGAGCGCTACGTGGCGATCAGGAACGCCGGTCTGACCTAGAGACGGCGCGAGCGGCCGCGCTTGCACGGCCTTGACGGCGTGCAAACGCGGCCGCTCGCGAAACGAACTCAGGCCGGAGAGACGCCGGCGGAGATGACCCGGACGGCGCTGATGAGGCCGTCGATGAGGTTGCCCTGCTTGAACGACGCGATGGCGGCCGACACCCCGAGCGGGGCGGCGGTCTCGATGCCGCGGCCCTTCAGGTCGGCGCCGTAGACCACCTCGACGACATGCTGGTCCGGCGAGACGGCCAGCAGCACGGCGTTGTCCGGGCTCGGCACCCGGCCGAGGATCTCGCGCGCGGTGGCGGCGGTGTCCTCACCCAGCGGCCCCAGGTACACCGCAAACCGAGCCTTGGCCGCCCGCGCGCCGTACTTCATCGCGTCGTCGAGGACGACGAGGTCCTTGGTGGGGAACGGGTAGTGCACCGACAGTTCGCCCGGCTCGGTGACACCCGAGATCCGGCCGCTGGAGGTCAGCGCGTAGCCGTAGGGCAGCTCGACGTCGGTCTTGGTGGGCGCGTCCGAATGGGCCAGATCACCACTTGCCACTTGCGGAACCTCCCACGTTCACATGCGAACCGTGGCCACCGTGGCCGTGGTCGGCGGGCTCGTCCGACGCCCACAGGATGGGGTCGTGCGTCCACTTCTCGGACAATTCGTAGGTCGCCGGGTGCGATCCCTTGCGGGACAGGGTCACGACGGCCAGCAGCAGGAACACCACCAGCGGGACCCCACCGAGCAAGGAATGGGTCAGTGCAATGCTCACGACGCAAACCGTAGCGCAGGGCGTTTCACGCCGCGCCCTCACCCAAGTATCTGACCCAGGCCGGGTCGAGTTCCTTCACCGTGGACAGCAGTCGCCAATGCTGGCCCTTGGGCGGCATCGGGGCCGCCCGCAATGTCCAGCCCAACTCACTGAGCAAATGATCGGCCTTGCGGTGGTTGCACGACGAGCAGGCCGCGACGCAGTTCTCCCAGGAGTGCTCACCGCCACGGCTGCGCGGGATGACGTGGTCGACGGTGTCGGCCTTCTGCCCGCAGTAGGCGCAGCGGAAGCGGTCCCGGTGCATCAGCGCCGCGCGGGTCATCGGGATGCGCGCCCGGTAGGGCACCCGCACGAAGGTGCGTAGCCGGATCACCGAGGGCACCACGATGGTGCGGGTCGCGGAATGGATGACCGGCCCGGACGGGTCGTCGTGCACGACGTCGGCCTTGCCGCACATCAGCATGATCACCGCACGCCGCATCGGCAGCGCCGTCAACGGTTCATAGGTGGAGTTCAGCAGCAACACCCGGCGCCGGCCCCACACGGATGCGGGGTGGACGGCCGGCGGCACGTCGGCGAACTGCGATGAGTGGGCAGCGACAGGAGCGACCGCGGCCGTGGGGTAACGGTAGCCCGCTCGTCGAGCAGGGCTTTTCTTGCGCTGCGACATTCGTCCTCCGCTGCACAGTCCACCATGGATCGGCGGCGAACGCACGGCAATTTGGCGGGTGTTCGCTGGTCAGTCCGATGAACATCGGGTGACGGATCGCTTAGCCCGGCTATCGGCAGCGCACCTCGGGTGATCCTGGACAATGGTCAGCGTGACTCAACCCGAGCGCTCGTTCTACGACGAAATCGGCGGCCACGACACCTTCGACAAGATCGTGTCGCGGTTCTACGAGCTGGTGCGCGAGGACGAGATCCTGCTCCCGCTGTACCCCGAGGACGATATCGACGGGGCCGAGGAACGATTGCGGATGTTCCTGGAGCAGTACTGGGGCGGCCCGCGTACCTACTCCGACCAACGCGGGCATCCGCGACTGCGGATGCGGCACGCGCCGTTCCGGATCGGCTTCCTGGAGCGCGACGCCTGGCTGCGCTGCATGCATACCGCGGTGGCGTCGGTCGACGCGCAGACGCTGGACGACGCGCACCGCCAGATGCTGCTGAACTACTTGACCATGGCCGCCGACTCGATGGTCAACTCGGCGTTCTGATGGCGCAGGACCGAATCTCCCCTCGCCAGGTCTGGTGGGCCGACGCCGTCTTCTATCAGCTCTATCCCCGGTCGTTCCGCGACAGCAACGGCGACGGCGTGGGCGACCTGGACGGCATCACCGAGCGGCTGGACTATCTGTCCGCCCTCGGGGTGAACGCCCTGTGGCTGAACCCCGTGATGGTGTCCCCCATGGCCGACCACGGTTACGACGTCGCCGACCCACGCGATATCGACCCCCTGTTCGGTGACCTGACCGCGCTGGACCGGCTGCTGGCCGCGGCGCACGCCCGCGATATCCGGGTGACCATGGATCTGGTGCCCAACCACGTCAGCTCCGCGCACCCCTGGTTCCTCGAGGCGCTGGCCGATCCGTCGCGGCGGGACCGGTTCATCTTCCGCGACGGGATCGGTGACGCACCGCCCAACAACTGGGTGTCGGTGTTCGGCGGCCCGGCCTGGACCCGGGTGCCCGACGGACAGTGGTACCTGCACCTGTTCGACAGCGCCCAGCCCGACCTGAACTGGGAGCACCCCGAGGTTTTCGAGGACGTGGAGAAGACGCTGCGGTTCTGGCTGGACCGCGGAGTCGACGGCTTCCGCATCGACGTGGCGCACGGCATGGCCAAGCCTCCCGGACTGCCGGACATGTCACTGACCGACAACGCGCTGCTGCGCAACAAGGAAGACGATCCGCGCTTCGACAACGAGAGCGTGCACGAGATCCACCGCTTCATCCGGCGGGTGCTCGACGATTACCCCGAGTCGGTGGCCGTCGGTGAGGTGTGGGTGCACGGCAACGAGCGGTTCGCCAAATACCTGCGCCCCGACGAACTGCACCTCGGCTTCAATTTCCGGTTGGTGCAAGCCGATTTCGATGCCGCCGAGGTGCGGGTGGCGATCGACAACGCCATGGCCGCCGCCGACCTCGCGGGTGCCGTGCCGACCTGGACGCTGTCCAATCACGACGTCGAACGCGAGGTCACCCGCTATGGCGGTGGCGCGAGGGGCCTGGCCCGGGCCAGGGCGATGGCACTGGTGATGCTGGCGCTGCCCGGCGCGGTGTTCGTCTACAACGGGGAGGAACTCGGCCTGCCCCAGGTGGATCTGCCCGACGAGGTACTCCAGGATCCGGTGTGGGAGCGCTCCGGCCGCACCGAGCGCGGCCGCGACGGCTGCCGGGTGCCGCTGCCGTGGTCCGGTGACGCACCGCCGTTCGGGTTTTCGACCAACCCGGACACCTGGCTTCCGATGCCCGCGGACTGGGCCGGGTTGACGGTGCAGCACCAGGAAGCCGATCCGGATTCGACACTGCACTTCTACCGCCGCGCGATCGAATTACGGTCGCAGCGACCTGAATTCGACGGCGGCGTGCAGTGGGTGCACGACGGCGTGTTCGCCCGCGGCGGCGGACTGCGCTGCGTGCTCAACACCGGTGCGGCGCCGGTGACTTTGCCGGCCGGTGAGGTGCTGCTGGCCAGCGGACCGCTGACCGGTGGCCTGCTGCCGCCAGACACGGCCGCCTGGCTGGTGTGATTTGTGGAGCCACCCGTAATGATTACGGGTGCGGCTCCACAAAGCCCTGATCAGCGCAGGACCAGCGCGGGGTCGCCGATGCGCCGGTACACCGAGCCGAACCGCGCGTCGATCCGCAGCCACGCCGGGTGCACCCGCACCCGCACGATCTCCTCGGAGCTGACCTGGCTGCCGCTCTGCGGCAGGAAACCCAGTGCGGTCAAGGCGAATACACAACGCATGGGGATGCCCACCGCGGTGCCGCCCGAACTCACGGCCAGCACCTCCTGGTCGAGCAGGGACACCGGCGGGCCGTGCGCACTGCCGTGTTCCTTGGCCAACTCGGCCCCGCGGTCGGCCAGGTCCAGCACGGCGCGGGCCGGCACGTCGTCGAGATGCGCGAACCCGCCCTCCGGCGGCAGCACGCCGCGCCAGGCCGAGTCCATCGCGAAGCCCGGTTCGACGAAGCCGGACGCATCCATGGCGGGCAACGCCGTCACCAGGCTGTCGGCGCCCACGCACAGATCGGCGGGATTCACCCGGCCGCCCACCACCCGGCTGGCCAGCACGTCGAAACCCGTTGCCACCCAGGCGACGAGGTGGCCGCCGGCCCGTTGCCGCAACCGGATCACCGCCGCTTCGTCGAGGCGCAGGGTCCGCTCGGCGAAGGTCCGCAGGTCGTCGCGGTGCACCGGCCCGTCCAGCCAGATGCCGCGCTCTGCGGCGGTCACGCCGATGGCCGGAGGCAGCGCTCGAGGTACTCCCGATGATGCGGTGCCAGGCGCACCAGCTTCTGCTCTTCGATGCTGAAGGCCGCCAACTGTGTCTCGGCGATGACGGCCGGTTTGGAGTCCGGGTCGGCATGCACCGAGCGCACCTCGTAGCCCAGCGTGAAGTCCACCGCCCGCAACCGGTTCACCCAGATGGTCACCTGCAGTGGCGAATCCGTCAGCCGCACTTGGCCTTTGTAGGACACCTTGACCTCGGCGATCAAAAGTCCAGTGGTCGTGACGTCACCGGCGAACGGCTCGCGCAGGAACGGGACGCGGGCCTCCTCCAGGATGGTGACCATGGTCGCGTGATTGACGTGCTGGTACATGTCGATATCCGACCAGCGCACCGGCACCGGCGTGACGAACCCGTTAGCCACTGGTTCCCGTTCCACTCGTACGTGTCATGCTGCGGATCTGGCGTGCGGCCACCGACAGGGTGGCCAGATCCCGCTCGCCCTCGGCGTAGATCTCGTCGAGGGTGCGGCGCGCCCGGGCCACCCGGGAGGTGTTGGTGACCTCCCACTCCTCGATCTTCTGCTCACCGGTCTCGTCCGGTTCGCCGACGGCCATCACGTCGAAGCACAACGCGCGCAGCGACCCGTAGATGTCGTCACGAATTGCCAACCGCGCCAACGAATGCCACCGGTCGTCGCGGGGCAGCCGGGACACCGCGGTGAGCAGGCCGTCGGCGCCGAGGCGGTCCATCAGGGCGAAGTAGACGTCGGCCACCTCCGCGGCGTCGCGCTCCAGGACATCACCGATGTCGATGACATCGAGCAGGCTGTACTGGTACAGCCCGGTGGCCACCATGTACGCCAGGTCCTCCGGCACACCCTGGGCCATGAACTCACCGGCGTCCTTCTGCACGATGGCCTTGTCGTCGCCGCGCAGCCATTCCGACATCCGCGGGGTCAGGGTGGCCACCTTCTGGGCGAACCGGTTGATCTCCGCGCCGACGGCCAGCGGCTGCGGGCGGTAGTTCAGCAGCCAGCGACCGGCCCGGTCGATGAGCCGGCGCAGGTCCAGCGTCATCCGGTCGGTCACCGCGATCGGCACCCCGGCATCGCCGGCGGCGCGGATCGCGTGCCACACCTCGCCGACCTTGAAGATGGCGTCGGTGGCCACATAGGCGCGGACCGCGTCGACGGGGCCGACGCCGACGTCCTCGCTGATCCGGTAGGCGTAGCTGATGCCGCTGGTATCGACGAGGTCGTTGACCAGCATGGTGGTCACGATCTCCCGGCGCAGCTGGTGATTGCGGATGTCGGCACCGAAGCGGTCCCGCAGCTGGGCCGGGAAGTAGGACGGCAGCCGCGAGGCGAACACCTCCTGGTCGGGCAGGTCGCTGGCCAGCAGCTGGTCCTTGAGCGCCAGCTTCACATGCGCCATCAGGGTCGCCAATTCCGGTGAGGTCAAACCCAATCCGAGCTCGGCGCGGCGACGGATCTCTTTCTCGTTGGGCAGCGCCTCCAGCTCGCGGTTGAGCTCGCGCTCGTCGACCAGCTCCTTGATCTGCCGCGCGTGCACCGACAGCAGACTGGCGGCGTTGGCCCGGCTGGTGCCCATCAGGTCGTTCTGGTCCTTGTTGTCGGCCAGCACCAACCGGCCCACCTCGTCGGTCATCGACATCAGCAGCTCGGTGCGCTCGTCGGCGCTGACCTTGCCCGTGGTGACCAGCGAGTCGACCAGGATCTTGATGTTCACCTCATGGTCGGAGCAGTCCACCCCGGCCGAGTTGTCCATGGCGTCGGTGTTGATCCGGCCGCCGTTGAGGTCGAATTCGATGCGGCCGCGCTGCGTCACGCCGAGGTTGCCGCCCTCACCGACCACCTTGACCCGCAACTGGTTTCCGTTGACCCGCAGCGCGTCGTTGGCACGGTCACCCACCGCGGCATCGGATTCGGTCTCGGCCTTGACATAGGTGCCGATACCGCCGTTCCAGAACAGGTCGACCGGCGCCAGCAGCACCGCCTTCATCAGGGCGGGCGGCGTCATCTCGGTGACGTCGTCGGCCAAGCCCAGCGCGGTTCGCACCTGCGGGCTGATCGGGATGGATTTCTGCTCACGGCTGTAGACGCCGCCGCCCTCACTGATCAAGGAGCGGTCGTAGTCGTCCCAGCTGGACCGCGGCAGCGCGAACATGCGCTCCCGTTCCACCCACGAGGTGGCCGGATCCGGGTTGGGGTCCAGGAAGATGTGCCGGTGGTCGAAGGCGGCGACCAGCCGAATGTGCTTGGACAGCAACATCCCATTGCCGAATACATCGCCGCTCATATCGCCGACGCCGACCACGGTGAAGTCCTGGCTCTGGGTGTCGACACCCATTTCGCGGAAGTGCCGCTTGACCGATTCCCAGGCACCCTTGGCGGTGATACCCATCGCCTTGTGGTCATAGCCCACCGAACCGCCGGAGGCGAACGCGTCGCCCAGCCAGAACCCGTAGGACTTGGCGACGTCGTTGGCGATATCGGAGAACGTCGCGGTGCCCTTGTCGGCGGCGACCACCAGATAGGCGTCGTCGCCGTCGCGGCGCACCACACCCGCCGGGGTGACGACGGCGCCGGTGGACTTCTCGACGTTGTCGGTGAGGTCGAGCAGACCGGAGATGAACAGCCGGTAGCAGGCCACCCCCTCGGCGCGCTGGGCATCCCGGTCGGTCGCGGCGTCACCGGTGGGTACCGGCGGCTGCTTGACGACGAATCCGCCCTTGGCGCCGACCGGCACGATGACGGCGTTCTTCACCGCCTGCGCCTTCACCAGGCCCAGGATCTCGGTGCGGAAGTCCTCCCGGCGGTCCGACCACCGCAGGCCGCCGCGAGCCACGAAGCCGAACCGCAGGTGCACGCCCTCGACCCGGGGCGAGTAGACGAAGATCTCGAACCGCGGACGCGGCAACGGAAGTTCGGTGATCAGGCCGGGATTGAGCTTGAAGGACACCACATCCTGGGCGCGCGCCGAGGTCGGGTCGGTGACGAAGTAGTTCGTCCGCAGGGTGGCCTGCACCAGGCTGGCGAAAGCCCGCAGCACCCGGTCGGTGTCCAGGCTGGTCAAAGCGTCGATGTCGGCGGCGACGGCGGCGGCCGCGGCCTGGGCGTCGCGCGGCGGTTCCGCTGCCTGGTCGACGGCCGGATCGAAGAGGGCCTCGAACAGTTCCACCAGCGATCGGGCGGTGCCGGCGTTGTCGTTGAGCACCGTCTCGATATGGGATTGGCTGTACGGGAATCCGGCCTGGCGCAGGTATTTCGCGTAGCCACGCAGGATGGTGACCTGCTGCCAGGTCAGGCCGGCACGCAGTACCAGCTCGTTGAACCGGTCGATCTCGGCCCGACCCTGCCAGATGGCGGTGACGGCGTCGGCGAACAGCGTCGCGGTGGTGTCGGGATCCTCGTCGACCGGGATCGACCGGTGCGGGGACACCTTGAACTGGTAGATCCACACGGGCAGGCCGTCGGGGCGGGTGACGGTGAAGGGCCGCTCTTCGAGCACCACCACGCCCATGCACTGCAGCATGGGCAGCAGCTCCGAGAGCGAGGCCGAACGACCGCCCAGGTACCACGTCAGCTTGGCGACCCGGTCTTCACCGGTTCCTTCGGCGAACACCAGCTTCACCGAATTGTCTTGCAGCTCTTCGATGATCGCGATGTCGGCGATGGCTTCGGCGGGGGTGAACGCCTGCTTGTACACCTCCGGGAACGCCGCGGCGTAGTGCTCGGCGAGGCTCTGGCCGATCGCACCGGACTTGACCGATCCGATCAGCCGGTCGGCCCAGGTGCGGGAGGCCTCGGTGAGCAGCTGCTGGATCCGGTTCTCGTTCTCCAGCGAGGTGTCGATATCGGCGCGTCGCACCCCCTCGGGCATCTTGACGGTGAAATGCACTACCGCCCATGGGGATTCGCTGACCCGGGCGGCGTACTCGATGCTGACACCGCCGAGTTCGCGGACCAGGATGTCCTGGATGGCCAGCCGCACCGCGGTGGTGTAGCGGTCACGCGGGAGATACACCAACGCGGACACGAAGTGGCCGAGCTGGTCGGCCCGCAGGAACAGCAGGGCACGCCGCAGCGAACCGAGGTCGACCACCGCCCGTGCGGTGTCCAACAGTTCCCCACTGGTCAGCGCGAACAGTTCCGAGCGTGGGATGGTCTGGATGATGTCGAGCATCAGCTGGGCCGGATGGCTGGGATCGCTCTGGGTGCGCGCCAGCACCTCGTCGACGCGGCGGGCGATCAGCGGAATCTCCAGCACGTTGGCGTTCATGGCGGCCACCGTGAACAGCCCGACGAAGCGATGCTCGACGGCCTGGCTGGATACCACCCCGCCCGGAGTCTCGCGGATGACCACCATGTACGGGTAGGCGCCGTAGCGCAGGAAGCTGGGCATGGTGGCCTGCGCCAGCGCCACCAGGTCACCGGGTGCGGTGAGCTCGGGGAAGACGTCGGTGCGCGAGCGCAGCACGCCGAGCCGGCTGGCCGGGTCGACGGTGGCCGCGCCACCCTGCACGGCGCAGCGCTGATAGCCCAGCAGCACGAAGTGTCCGTCGGCCAGCCAACGCAGCAGCGACGCGACATCGCGGCGGTCGGGTCCGGCGAAATGGCCGGCATGGTCGGCGTCGAGCGCGTTGGCCAGGCCGACGAGGGTGGCGTTGAGCGCCGACGAGTCGGCGGCGACCTGCCGGGCGTCGGCGAGCACGCTCGGCAGCAGCCTGGCTGCCTCGTCGACCGCGGCGGGGTCGGCCGTCGGGGCGAGCCGGACGTGGATCCACGTCTCGTCGATGCCGTCGGCGGGCGCGTCGGGACCGGCGGACGGGGCGACGTCGAGGAGCTCCCCGTCGGGTCCGCGGTGCACCCGCAGCACCGGATTCATGATCGACACGTAGTTGACGCCGAGCCGGTGCAGCATCACCGTGACCGAGTCCATCATCATCGGGCTGGGATCGGTGACCACCTGCAGCGCCGGCCCGAACCCGTGTGACGTTTCGCTCGCCGCGGGGACTGTTTCCCCCGTCGCTTCGCTCGCCCGAGGGACCGTTTCCCCCGTCGCTTCGCTCGCCCGAGGGGCGTCGGGTGGGTACACCGCGACCAGGGTCTCCCCCGGTGCCCGGCGTTGGCCCAGTGCGATGTGGGCGGCCAGCAGCTCCGGCGACATCACCTTGCCCGTGATCGCCCGATCCACCGGCACGGTGACAGCGACGTCACCCGACGGCGCGTCGCCGTGCGGGCCGTGATGAGTGGCCAGGTACACCGTCGCCAGACGCCCCACGGCGTCCTCGCTGAGACGCAATTGCTGTGGGGCTGCCGGATTCACCGTCATGCCGAAGGCTCCTCACTAACACCGGCGTGCCGCCGTCGTTGGCGGCACGCACGAGCGACACTAGTCTCCCCGACCGGCGCGCCAGCCCGTGCCCGCGGGATCAGTCGCGGGTGAGCCTGCGGTGTGTGACCCGGTGCGGTCGCGCCGCGTCGGCTCCGAGCCGCTGGACCTTGTTCTCCTCGTACGCGCCGAAGTTGCCCTCGAACCAGAACCACTTGGCCTCGTTGTCGTCGTCACCCTCCCACGCCAGGATGTGCGTGCAGGTGCGGTCCAGGAACCACCGGTCGTGGGAGATCACCACGGCGCAGCCGGGGAACTGCTCCAACGCGTTCTCCAGCGAGCTCAGCGTTTCGACGTCGAGGTCGTTGGTGGGCTCGTCGAGCAGGATCAGGTTGCCGCCCTCCTTGAGGGTGAGCGCGAGGTTCAGCCGGTTGCGCTCACCGCCGGACAGCACGCCCGCGGGCTTCTGCTGGTCGGGACCCTTGAACCCGAACGCCGAGACGTAGGCCCGGGACGGGATCTCGTTCTGGCCGACCTCGATGTAGTCCAGGCCGTCGGACACCACCTGCCACACCGTCTTCTTCGGGTCGATGCCGGCGCGGCTCTGGTCGACGTAGCTCAGCTTGACCGTCTCACCGATCTTCACCGTGCCGCTGTCCGGCGATTCCAGTCCGACGATGGTCTTGAACAGGGTGGTCTTACCGACACCGTTGGGGCCGATCACGCCGACGATGCCGTTGCGCGGCAGGGTGAAGGACAGGTCCTTGATCAGGGTGCGGCCGTCGAACCCCTTGTCCAGGTGTTCGACCTCGACCACCAGGTTGCCCAGTCGCGGTGGGGTCGGAATCTGGATTTCCTCGAAGTCGAGCTTGCGGGTCTTCTCCGCCTCGGCCGCCATCTCTTCGTAGCGGCCCAGGCGGGCCTTGTTCTTGGCCTGCCGGGCCTTGGCGCCCGAACGGACCCAGGCCAACTCTTCCTTCAGGCGCTTCTGCAGTTTCTGGTCCTTCTTGCCCTGGACCTCCAGGCGTTCGGCCTTCTTCTCCAGGTAGGTGGAGTAGTTGCCCTCGTACGGGTAGGCCCGGCCACGGTCGAGCTCGAGGATCCACTCGGCCACGTTGTCCAGGAAGTACCTGTCGTGGGTGACGGCCAGGATGGCGCCCTTGTAGGCGGCCAGGTGCTGTTCGAGCCACAGCACGCTCTCGGCGTCGAGGTGGTTGGTGGGCTCGTCGAGCAGCAGCAGGTCGGGCTTGGACAGCAGCAGTTTGCACAGCGCGACGCGGCGTTTCTCACCGCCGGACAGGTGGGTGACCGGCTCGTCCGGCGGCGGGCAGCGCAGCGCGTCCATGGCCTGCTCCAGCTGGGAGTCGATATCCCAGGCGTCGGCGGCGTCCAGCTCCTCCTGCAGCTGGCCCATCTCTTCCATGAGCTCATCGGTGTAGTCGGTGGCCATCAGCTCGGCCACCTCGTTGTACCGGTTGAGCTTGGCCTTGACGGCGACGCCTTCTTCGACGTTCTCGCGGACGGTCTTGGTCTCGTCGAGATGCGGCTCCTGCATGAGGATGCCGACCGTCGCGCCCGGCGCCAGGAAGGCGTCGCCGTTGTTGGGCTGGTCGATACCGGCCATGATCTTCAGAACGCTCGACTTACCGGCCCCGTTGGGACCGACGACGCCGATCTTGGCACCCGGAAGGAAGTTCAAGGTGACGTCGTCGAGGATGACCTTGTCGCCGTGCGCCTTGCGCACCTTCCGCATCGTGTAGATGAATTCGGCCATTGCCGTCGTCTTGCCTTTCGTCCGGCTGCGGATCTCGGTGAAACTCGCAAACCATCCTAGGCAAGAGCGAAAATCGCGGTTACGCCGAGATCGGCAGCTCCCCTGGCTGCTCGGCGCCGTCGTCGGCGGCTTCGGCGCCGTCATCAGCGTCCGGCCCGGTTCGATCGGCCTGCTCGGCGGCCCGCCGGGCGGGGTCGATCTTGACCCGGCACCGGGTCAGGTCCGGACCTACCGCGGTGGCCCGTACCTCGATGGTGGATCGACGGTTGCCCTCTTTGTCCTCGTATTCGTTGGTGTAGATGTGTCCGACCACGACCACCGGATCACCCTTGAACAGCACGCCGGCCACGCCGTCGGCGACCCGGCCCCAGCAGTTGACGGTCAGGTAGAGCGAGTTGCCGGGCTCCCAGGTGCCCTCGGGGGTGCGGCGGCGGGAGTTGCTGGCCACCCGGAACCGGATGAAGTCCTGGTCGCCGACGCGACGCGGAACCACGTCGGTGATGACGGTGCCGACCACGGAAAACGGTGTCTCGAACATGGCATTACCTTTCAGTCATTTCCTCGGTGCCCGCCGCTGACGTTCACACTGCGGGCCTGTGCGCCCATTGACCCGCCCGGCACCGACACGCGCCGCGTCACGAGCCGGCCGTCGCGCGGCGCCTGTGGATCAATCCGGCACTGGGGATAACCGGGCTCTAGGGTTTGCACCCATGACCGTGTGGATCAGCCGACGCCCCGATGCCGATATCGATACCGACCTGGCCGCCAGCCGTGCGGCCGGCGGCGCACTGGCCGGGCTGCGACTGGCCGTGAAGGACAATGTCGACGCCGCCGGTCTGCCGACCACCGCGGCCTGCCCGCAGTTCAGCTACCAGCCGGCGGCGGACGCCCCGGCCGTCGCGGCGTTGCGCGCGGCGGGGGCGGTCGTGGTCGGCAAGACGAACCTGGACCAATTCGCCACCGGTCTGGTCGGGACACGCTCACCGTACGGCGCGGTGTCGGACACCCGCAGGCCCGACTACATCAGTGGGGGTTCGAGTTCGGGCTCCGCGGCCGCGGTGGCCTCCGGGCAGGCCGATATCGCGATCGGCACCGACACCGCGGGGTCCGGCCGGGTCCCGGCGGGACTGCAGGGCATCGTCGGGATCAAACCGACGCTCGGCGTGGTCAGCACCGACGGTGTCGTCCCGGCCTGCGAATCGTATGACTGTGTCACGATTCTCGCCCGCGACCTGGAGCAGGCCAACACCGCGATGGCGGCGATGGCGGCGGCCGGCGACCGGGCCTGGCCGGCCGACACCCGGCTCGCAGCACCGCCGAATCCCGTTGTCGCCGTGCCATCATCGCTTCCCGCGCTCGACGACACCTGGCAGGCCGCGTTTGCGGCCGCGGTGCAGACCTTGGAGCGGGCCGGCGCCCGCATCGTCCAGGTCGACATCGACCCGTTCCTGGCCGCGGCCCGGCTGCTGTACGACGGTGCGCTGGTGGCCGAAAGATACGCCGCGGTGGGCGAGTTCATCGACAGCAACCCGGATGCGGACCTCGATCCGACGGTGCGCCACATCATCACCAAGGCCCGTGACATCCCGGCGCACCGCCTGGTCGCCGACCGTCGCGAGGTGGCCCGGCTGCGCACGGTGGCGTTGCGGTCGCTGGACGGGGTCGATGCGCTGCTGGTGCCCACCGCGCCGCTGCATCCCAGCCTGGACCAGGTGGCCGCCGACCCGATCGGGGTGAACTCGGTGATGGGCACCTACACCAATTTCTGCAATCTGTTCGACATGTGCGGCGTCGCGGTGCCCGCCGGCACCGCGGGGGACGCACAGTTCGGTGTCACCGTGCTGGCCCGCGCATTCGACGACGCCATCGCGATGGACATCGCCGCGATGGCCGCAGGACTCGAAGCGCCGCAACAGGTTTGGCCCTTGGCGGTGGCCGACCACACCGAGCTGGTGGTGTTCGGCGCGCACCTGCGCGGCGGCGCCCTGGTGTCGCAGCTGACCGATCTGGGCGCCCGTTGGGACGGCGAGCTGACGACGGCGCCGCGGTACCGGATGACGGTGCTGCCCACCACACCGGCCAAACCGGCCGTCACCCGCGTCGCCGACGGTGCCGACGGCGCGGCACTGCTGGGCCATCGCTGGCTGCTCTCCCCCGCCGCGCTGGGCCGGTTCCTGGCAGCGCTGCCGGCACCGATGCAGCTGGGGAAGGTCGAGTTCGCCGACGGCAGCTGGCGCACCGCGTTCGCCGCCGACGCCTCGGCAGCGACCGGGCCCGATATCAGCAGCTACGGCAGTTGGCCTTCGGCCATCGCGGCCGGAGCGGTCTGACCCAGCCATCGCGGCCGGAGCGGTCTGACCCAGCCATCGCGGCCGGAGCGGTATAGCCGGCTCAGAACCAGTCGGGCCGGGCTTCGACGGTCACGCGGTCCAGCGATGCCAGCAGGTCGAACTGCGGACCGACCTTGGGCAGCTCGTAGGTGAAGAAATACTGCGCCGCGGCGCGCTTCCCGTCATAGAAGCTCCCTTGGTTGTCGCTGGCCGCGAGGAGTTGCTCCAGCCACAGCCAGGCCACCACGACGTGACCCACCGCTTCCATGTACACCGTCGCGTTCGCGAGGGTGGTGGCGATGTCATCGGCCGACCAGAGGATCGCGGTGACTTCCTGGAGGCGTTGGACGGCCTGCCGGAGCGCACCGGCCTGCGTGGCGGCGTAGTCGGTGGCCGCGGCCCTGTCGATGGTTTCGCCGATCCGTGCGACGAGCAGGGCCAGGCCCGCCCCGTCCTGCATGACGACCTTTCGGCCGAGCAGGTCCAGGCCGTGGATGCCGTGGGTACCTTCGTGGATGGCGTTCAGGCGGTTGTCCCGGTAGTACTGCTCGACGTCGAATTCCGTTGTGTACCCGTAGCCGCCATGAATCTGGATCGCCAGGCTGTTGGCCTCCAGACACCACTGCGACGGCCAGCTCTTGGCGATGGGCGTCAGGACCTCAAGAAGCAGATGCGCGCGGTCACGCTCCCCGTCGGCCCCGGTTCGGGCTTCATCAACCAGGTGCGCGCAGTACAGTCCCAGCGCCAATCCGCCTTCGACATATGACTTCTGCGCCAACAGCATTCGCTTGACGTCGGCATGTTCGATCAGAGCCACCGGTCGCACGGTCGCATCCTTGTTGCCGACGGGTCGGCCTTGGGTGCGCTGCTTGGCGTACTCCAGTGATGCCAGATATCCGGCGTAACCGGTTGCGGTCGCCTGCAATCCGACCGCCATCCGGGCCTCGTTCATCATGTGGAACATGTAGGCCAGGCCCTTGTGCTCCTCGCCGACCAAATAGCCGACGGCGCCCTCGACGCCACCGACCGGGTAGGTTCCGTCGCCGAAGTTCAGCAGCGCGTTCGTCGTCGCGTGGTTGCCCATCTTGTGGTTCAGGCTCACCAGCGCCACGTCGTTACGTGTGCCGTCCGGAAGGAATTTCGGCACGATGAACAGCGAGATGCCCTTGACACCCGGACCGCCGCCGGGCGCCTTGGCGAGCACGAGATGCACGATGTTCTCGGTCAACTCGTGGTCACCGCCGGTGATCCACATCTTGGTGCCCGTCACCCGGTAGGTGCCGTCGGGTGTGCGGACCGCTTTCGTGGTGATGTCCGCCAGGGAGGATCCGGCTTCGGGTTCCGACAGGCACATCGTGCCGAAGTAGCGACCCTCCAGCATGGGGCGCACCCAGGTGTCGATCTGCTCCCGGGAACCGTATTCGGCGAGCAGGTTGGCATTCCCCATCGTCAAGAAGGCGTAGGCGGTGGTGCTGGGGTTGGCCGCACGCGCAAAGGCCAGCGCCGCCTGCGACACCACCGTGGGCAGCTGCATCCCACCGATCGCCTCGTCGAACGGACCCGCCATCAACCCCGCGGCACTGAACGCGTCCAGCGCTTCCTTGATCTCGTCGATCAGCACAACCGAACCGTCGGACCCCACGACCGGCTGGATCTGGTCGCCCTTTTTGTTGTGGGGAGCAAAGAGTTTGGCTGCGATGTCGGCAGAAAGATCGAGTACGGCGTCGAACGTGTCCCTGGAGTGTTCGGCGAAATGATCACGCTTGGTCAGCGCGGTGACATCGAGCCACTCGTGCAGCAGGAAGTCGATGTCGCGACGAGAGAGAAAGTCGGCCATGGTGGCGCCTTTCGGATCGACAGATATTAGCGATCGCTCATTTGATGAGCGTTCGCTAATATTCCGCCGCCGGCGCCGCCGATGTCAATTGTGTGTAAGATCACCCATCGTCATGGCCATCGACCGATCTTCGGATTCAGCTGCGGCAGAACGCATGCGGCGGGCTGCCATCGAGGCGTTCGCCGAGTCGGGGTACGGGGGCAGCTCCACCCGCCAGATCGCCAAACGCCTCAACATGAGCGCGACGGCCATGTACCCGCACTACCGGTCGAAAGAGGAGCTGCTCTTCGCCATCGCACTGGAGGGCCACAGCAGCCTGCTGGCCGCCCTCAAGCAGGCGGACCCGTCGACCCCGAACTTCAGCGAGCGTCTCCGTGCGGTCGTCGCCGCGTTCGCGCGCTGGCACGCGGAGAATCACAAGCAGGCCCGCGTCGTGCAGTACGAACTACACGGCCTGACCACCGCCCACTACCGCAAGATCGCGCCACTGCGGCACGACGTGACCGCGGTGCTGACCGACATCATCGCCGGCGGCGTCCGCGCCGGCGAATTCGGCGTCGACAGTGTCGACGAGATCGCCATGGCGATCTCCTCGCTGTGCGTCGACGTGTGCCGCTGGTTCCCCTCCAAGAAGCACCACGACGCGGTCAAGCTCGGCGAACTCTACGCAGACATCGCCGAGCGCCTCGTGCGCTGAGCCGGGCCGCACGCACTACATCACGCACCGCATCAAGTTTCCCCGCGGATGACGACACTGACAGCATGTCCACAGCTCGATCCTGTGACTCAGCTATCGATTAGATAAGCTTCGTGATATAGATACGGTGTGGAATCGCCCCGGCCCGACGACCATGCACGGGAGAGCATCGGCCAGTTGCTCGACGATGCAACGGACCTGACCGCGCGTTTTCTCTCGGATCGGGCCGAGCTGAGCGCCTCCGCGGCCTACGCCATGCATCGGGTTTCCCGGGAAGGACCGATCCGGCTGACCGTGCTGGCCGCCAAGGAAGGCGTGAGCCAACCGTCGATGACACAGTTGATGCAGCGCCTGGCGCGCGCCGATCTGGTCGGCCGGGTGCCCGATCCGGAGGACGGACGCGCCTGCCTCATCGGGATCACCGAGCATGGCCAGGCTCTGCTCGACGATCGTCGGCGGCTACGCCGCCAGCGGCTGCGCGACCTTCTGCAGACATTGGACCCGGACGAGGCGGACACACTGTGGCTCGCGGCGCGCGTCGCCGCACCGCTGCTGGCCAAGCTCGCCGCCGCGGCGGACACGGAGGACGCCGCGCCCGACTGAGGCGACGACGACATGACCGCGGGGTGCGTAACCGGTTGAACGGTGAAAGAGGTTGGGGTGAAGAAAGTTCCAGTTGGTCGCGCGCTGAAGAAGGCGTGGATCCCGGTGGTCCTGGTCATCGTGCTGGCCGTCTCGGGCCTGGTGGTCTCGCGGCTGCACAAGATGTTCGGGTCGCAGGACCTGAACGCAAACGCCGGCGCGGGTATCGAGATCGTCCAGTTCAACCCGAAGATACTGGTCTACGAGGTGTACGGGCCACCTGGAAGCTCGGCCGAGATCAGCTATTTCGACCCGGACGCCAACGTGCATTCGGTCAGTGCGCCACTGCCCTGGTCGGTCACCTTGTCCACCACGCTGCCGACCGTCAGCGCCAACCTGATGGCGCGCAGCGACAGCGAGTCCAGCAGCGACGCGATCGGCTGCCGGGTCACCGTCAACGGCATTGTCCGTGAGGAGCAGAGCGCCAATGGTGTCAACGCCCAGACCTACTGCTTGGTGAAATCCGCATGACCACGACCACAACCGAATCCACCGGCACGCCGAAGCGGGCCGCCTTTCCCCGCCTGATCCGCATCCTGGCCTGGCCGATCGTGCTGGCCTGGATCGTGATCGCCGTCGTGGTGAACGTGATCGCACCCCAGCTGGAGGTGGTCGGCGAATTGCACGCCGCGCCAATGGCTCCCGAGGACGCGCCGTCCATGCAGGCGATGAAGCTGATGGGCGGGAACTTCAAGGAGTTCAATTCCAACAGCACCATCATGGTCGTCATCGAAGGCCAGCAGCCGCTGGGGCCGGATGCGCACAAGTACTACGACGAGATCATCCACAAACTGGAGCAGGATCCCGAACACATCCAGCACATCCAGGACTTCTGGGGTGACACGCTGACGGCGGCCGGAGCCCAAAGCGCCGACGGCAAGGCGTCTTACGTGATGATCAACCTCGCCGGCGAACAGGGCATGACCCTGGCCAACGAGGGCGTGGACGCCGTCCGCAAGGTCATCGAGGAGACCAAGGCCCCGCCGGGAGTACAGGCGTACGTCGCCGGCCCGGCCGCCTTGACCGACGACCTGCACGTCATCGGCAACGCGAGCCTGGCCGAGATCACCCTGATCACCCTCGTCGCGATCGCCGCCATGCTGCTGGTGGTCTACCGCTCGATCAGGACCACGCTGGTCCAGTTGTTCCTGACCTTCCTGGCCCTGCTCACCGCGCGCGGTGTGGTGTCGGTGTTGGCCACCCACAACGTGTTCGGGCTGACCACCTTCGCGGGCAACATCCTGACCATGCTGGCGATCGCCGCAGCCACCGACTACGGCATCTTCATCTTCGGCCGGTATCGCGAAGACCGTGGCCTTGGCCTGGACCGCGACGAGTCCTACTACGCCACCTTCAAGTCCGTGGCGCCGGTGATCGTCGGTTCCGGGCTGACCATCGCGGGCGCGACGTACTGCCTGAGCTTCTGCCGCCTGCCGTACTTCTCCACCATGGGCGCCCCGGTCGCGATCGGCATGGTGGTGGTGGTCGTGATCGCGGCGACGCTGGGGCCCGCCGTGCTCTACCTCGGCAGCCGTGTCGGGCTGTACGAGTCCAAGCGGCCACCACAGAGCACGTTCTGGCGCAAGGTCGGAACGGCAGTGGTGCGTTGGCCCGCACCGATTTTCGTCGCCAGCCTGTTCGTGGTGCTGATCGGCATCGTGGCCATCCCCGGCTACAAGCCGGCGTACAACGACCAGTACTACCTGCCCAAGGACGCCCCGGTGAACATCGGCTTCGCGGCCGCCGAACGGCACTTCTCACAAGCCAGGATGAACCCGGACATCCTGATGGTGGAGGCCGACCACGATATGCGCAATCCCGCGGACATGCTGGTGCTGAACAAGATTTCCAGCAACGTGATGCATGTCGAAGGCATTGCCATGGTGCAGAACATCACCCGGCCGCTGGGAATCCCCATCCAGCACAGCTCGATTCCGTTCCAGACCAGCATCTCGGGGCAGACCAGTAACCTGAATCTGCCGTTCCAGCGCAAGCAGCTGGAAGACCAGCGGAGGATGATCGACGCGACCAACGTCTCGATCGACATCCTGAAGAAGCAGTACGCGCTGTCGCTCGAGCAGACCCAGCTCACCCAGGCCTCGGCCGCCAAATCGCAGGAACTGCTGCAGGTCACCGAGCAGGTGCGCGACAACATCGCGAATTTCGACGACCAGTTCCGCCCGCTGCGTAACTACTTCTACTGGGAACCGCACTGTTTCGACATCCCGATGTGCGCCGCTGCCCGTTCGGTGTTCGACGCCCTCGACGGGATCGACCAACTGACGGACAAGACCGGAGAGGTTCAGGTCAACACCGACAAACTGGCCGACCTCGCCCCGAAGCTGACCGCGTTGTTGCCGCAGACGATCGCGTCGATGGAGACCAGCCGGGATCTGTCGCTGGCGTCCTACAACTCGCAGAAGGCGCTGATCGACCAGATGCAGGCGATGAACGACACCGCACTGTCCATGGGTGCGGCCTTCGACGGCGCCAAGAACGACGACCTGTTCTACCTGCCCCCGGAGGCCTTCCAGAATCCCGATTTCGAACGCGGCCTGAAGATGTTCCTGTCGCCGGACGGCAAGTCGGCGCGGATGTTCATCACCCACCAGACCGATCCGGCCACGGTGGAGGGTATCGCCCGGGTGGAATCCGAGCGCAAGGCCGCGCAGGAAGCTCTGAAGATGTCGTCGCTGTCGGAAGCCAGGATCTATCTCGGTGGCGTCGCGGCGACCTATAAGGACATGGCCGACGGCGCACGCTATGACCTGATGATCGCCGTGGTGTCGTCGCTGACGCTGATCTTCATGATCATGCTCATCCTGACCCGCAGCGCGGTGGCCGCACTCGTGATTGTCGGGACGGCGGGCAGCTCCATCGCGGCGTCGTTCGGCATCTCGGTGCTGTTGTGGCAGGACCTGTTCGGGATCCAGGTGCAGTGGCTGGTCATGCTGATGTCGGTGATCATCCTGTTGGCGGTGGGCTCGGACTACAACCTGCTGTTGGTCTCGCGGTTCAAGGACGAGATCCACGCCGGCTTGAAGACGGGCATCATCCGATCGATGGCCGGCACCGGTGGGGTGGTGACCTCGGCGGGTCTGGTGTTCGCGGCCACCATGGCCGGGATGATGGCCAGCAAGTTGATCGTGCTGGCCCAGATGGGGTCGACCATCGCCATCGGCCTGCTGATCGACACGTTCATCGTGCGGTCGCTGCTCATGCCGTCCATCGCCACCATGCTGGGCCGCTGGTTCTGGTGGCCGCAGGTGGTCTACCCGCGCGGTGACTACCAGTTCGTGCCGTACCGGCCGAAGCGGCCACCGTCCCGCGACGCCGACACCGAGACGCTGCCCGTTCAGGGCTAGTGCACAGGTCGCGGCGGGTCTGACCGGGGTGTCGGACCCGCCGCGTCCATGTTGAGAGATGATCAAGGGCGTGGGACGTGACGGCAACAGCGTGAGCGAGACACTGCGATGACGGTGCCGCAGCAGTTGACCGACCGCTACGAGCTGGGCGAAATCCTCGGTTTCGGCGGAATGTCGGAGGTGCATCGGGCGCGCGACGTGCGGCTGCACCGTGACGTGGCCATCAAGATCTTGCGTGCCGACCTGGTCCGCGACCCGAGTTTCTCTCAGCGCTTTCGCCGCGAGGCCAAGCACACCGCCGCGCTCAACCACCCGTCGATCGTGGCGGTGTTCGACACCGGGGAGGCAGACACCCCGACCGGGAAGCTGCCTTTCCTGGTCATGGAGTTTGTCGAGGGGCAGACGGTCGGCAAGCTGATCCAGCAGCACGGTGCGATGGCCCCGCACCGGGCGATCTCGATCATCGCCGAGGTGTGTACGGCGCTGGAGTTCAGCCACAACCGGGGAATCGTCCACCGCGACATCAAGCCGGCGAACATCATGATCACCCCCACCGGAGCGGTGAAGGTGATGGACTTCGGGATCGCGCACGCCATGAACGCCACCACCGGCGACCGGCTGACCGCGACGTCGGCCGTCGTGGGCACCGCCCAGTACTTCTCCCCGGAGCAGGCCCGCGGCCAGGAGGTCGACGCCCGCACCGATGTCTACTCGCTCGGCTGCGTGCTGTACGAAATGCTCACCGGTCAAGCGCTTTTCACCGGCGACACCCCATTGGCGGTGGCCTACCAGCATGTCCGAGAGCGGCCGGTGCCGCCGTCGCAACGGCGCGCGGGCATCTCCCCCGAACTCGATGCGGTGGTGCTCAAGGCGCTGGCGAAGAAACCCGACAAGCGTTACCAGAGCGCCGCCGAAATGCATGCCGACCTGCTGCGGGTCGGCAGCGGGAAGGCGCCGGAGGCGCCGGCGCAGCCGCCGGCCGACACCGACGAGACGCCCGCGATCGGCGATCCGCACCCACACACGTTGCAGCTGCCGGTGCAGGAGCGCCGCGGCTCATCGCGACGCTGGCTGATCACCGGTGCGCTCGCGGCGGTGACGCTGCTGGTGCTCGCCGGGGTGTACGTCGTGGGCACCATGAACCGGGTGCAGGTGCCCGACGTGCACGGGCTGACCCGCCAGGACGCGGTGAGCCGGTTGCAGGACCGGGGCCTGACCCCGCAGGTGGACACCAAACCGGACGGGTCGGTGGAAGCCGGGCGGGTGATCGACACCGATCCGGCCGCCGACGCCCCGGTGGCCTCGGGCAGCGATGTGACCGTGAACGTATCGACCGGTCCCGAGCAGCGCCGCATCCCCGACGTCTCGACGCTGACCTACGACGACGCGGTACGCACCTTGCGCGATGCCGGATTCGACAACGTCCGGCGCACGTCGCAGGCGTCCAAAGCCGAGCAGAAGGACCGCGTGGTCGAGACCATCCCTGCGGCGCAGCAGGATTCGGCCACCAGCAATGAGATCGTCATCGTCGTCGGTTCCGGCCCGGCGACACGTCAGGTGCCCGACGTGACCGGCCAGACCGAGGACCAGGCCAGGCAGAACCTGGGCACCGCGGGCTTCACCACCATTTTGCGCACCGACGCCGACAGCACCCTGCCGGTAGGGCAGGTGGCGAGCACCGATCCGCCCGCGGGCGCTTCGGTGGCCTCGGACGCGCCGATCACCGTCAAGGTTTCGCGGGGCAACCAGTTCCCGATGCCCGTCGTGACCAACTTTTTCTACAACGACCTGGTCGCATACCTGGCGAGCTTCGGGTTCGTCGGGCGGCTGGACAAGGGACCGGATATCGACGCAGGCCCGCAGAACCGTAACAAGGTGGTGCAGCAGGACCCGGCGCCCGGTGTTCCGGTGAACCGCGACGGCGCCATCACGGTGAACTACGGCTCCTGAGTCCGCAGGCGTGATGTCGGCCACCTTTGCATAGGCCTGCGCATACAAAGGCCACCGTCACCGGAGCGACGAAAAGCCCTGCGGCAGTGATCTTTGGCCCACAAAAGGAAACGGCAGCCCGCTGTTGGACTTTCTGATCGTTACCCTATATAACTTCTTGTATAAGAAAGGGCCAGTAAACGGCGGTTTTGACCGCCCCGGCCCACGGGAATTGACGCAAAAAATACATAGGGGAACGAATATGAAGGGTCTGACTCTCGCGTCCTTGATCGGTGCGGCCGCCAGCGCAGTGGCGCTGGCCGCGTTGGCCGGCACCGCCGCGCTGTCCTCGCCGGATATGCATTCGGCGGCGGGCATGGAGACCGGTGTGACCGTTACGAACACCCCGGGTGCGCCGGCCGAGGTGCGCCCGCCGATGATGAGCGCGGCACCGCAGATCACCGGCCCGGCGCCGCTGCCCACCGAGGAGCAGGGCCTGCCCGGCTAACCTCGACCGGACTCCTGCTCGGCCAGCTTTGCCAGCATCGCGTTGTAGGCGGTCAGGTCGGCGTCCTCATCGCGGTCGGCGGCCCGATCGAGTCGCTTGGCGGTGCGGTCGTCGCTGCGCCGCCACTGGATCAACAGCGCCAACATGACCAGCACCAGCGGCACCTCACCGGCCGACCAGGCGATTCCGCCGCCGAGACGCTGGTCGCCGAGCAGGTCGGTGTGCCAGTCCAGCTGCAGTGATTTGTAGAAGCCCTCGGCCATCACGGTCTGGGTGCCCATCAACACGACGCCGAAGAATGCGTGCAGGGGCAGCGAGCCGAACACCATGGCCAGCTTGCCCAGCGCCGGTAGGGGCCGTGGGGTCGGATCGATCCCGATGACCACCCAGTAGAACAGGTAGCCGGACAGCAGGAAGTGCAGGTTCATCGCCACGTGGGCGGCATGAATCCCGGCCACCGCGTCGAAGATGCCACCGAAGTACAGGCCGTAGAAGCCGCCGACGAACAAGGCCGTGGCCACGATCGGGTTGGTGAGCACCTGCGATACCCGGCTGTGCAGCGCGGCCAGCAACCATTCCCGCATGCCCGGCGGGGCGCCGCGGCCGGCCGTCGGCAGCGCGCGCAGCGCCAGCGTCACCGGAGCCCCGAGCACCAGGAGCACGGGTGAGAGCATCGACAGCAGCATGTGCGCACCCATGTGCATGCTGAACATGGCCGGCATGTACCGGCCCAACCCCGACGACGTGGCGAACAGCAGCACCGCGCAGCCGCACAGCCAGGCGATGGTCCGGCCGACGGGCCAGGCGTCACCGCGCCGGCGCAGCCGGATCACCCCGGCCACATAGAAGGCGGCGAACAGGATGGCTGCGGTGCCGAAGATCAGGTCGAAACGCCAGTCGAACAGGATTCGCGCCACCGTCGGCGGGCCGGCCAGGTCGTAGCCGATCTCCACCGCGGTGACCGACGGGTTGGCCACCGGTGGCGGTGGCGGCGGCGTGCGGCCCAGCGCGACGGCGATGCCGAAGGTGACACCGAACACCAGCGACTCGACCAGGGCCAGCCTGATCAGGGGTCGTCGGTTCTGCGGGTCGACGGCCAATGCCCGCACCGCGGTGCGCCGCTGCCAGAACCCGAGCGCCCCGAGCACGAGCAGGGCGACCACCTTGCCGATGATCAGCCAGCCGTAGCTGCTGTGCAGCAGGTCGCCCGGGCGCAGCCGGACGAAGGCGTTGATGACGCCGGAGAACCCCATCGCCACGAAACAGCACAGGGCGATCGCCGAGAACCGGCGCGCGGCCAGATCGGTGTGTGCGCCGCCACGGATCGCCAGCGCCCACAGCGCCATCAGTCCGCCGGCCCACACCACCCCGGCGACCAGGTGGATGAACAGGCTGTTGGTGGCCAGGTCGTGGGAACCACCGGCCGAGGAATGTCCCGACAACGCCAGCGGCACCAGGGTGAACACGGCCCCCGCGCACAGCACCGGCGTCCACGACCACCGCAGCACCGGAATGCTCACGACGGTAACCACCGCGGCGAACAGGGCGGTCCACCGCCAGGTGCCCGCGGTCTCGACCAGGCCGGCCACCGACCAGATGTCGGCCAAACCGAGCTTGCTGAGCAACGGCTGGCCGGTGATATCGGACACCGTCAGGGGCACCAGCAGCACCGCGCACACCGTCCAGATGCCCGACGCCAGGGTGCCCGCCCGCAGGGCGCGGTACCCCGCGACGTCGAGCACGCCGCTGGCCTGCGGCGGCACCAGGAACGCGGCCAGCAGGAACGAACCGACGGCGACGGCGGCAGCGATCTCCCCCACGGCCCGGACGAACGGCAGACCGTAGGTGGTGACCGGACCCGGATCAGGCAGACCGGTGGCGGTCAGGGCATCGGCCAGCGACAACCCGCCCAGCCCGGCCGCCACGGCACCGGCCAGCATCGCGACACCGAACAGAACGGGCCATACGGCGCCGGGTGGCGCGGGCCTCGCGCGGGGTCCGCTGTCGGCTCCTCGCTGGATGGACGTCATCCCCCCAGGGTATGGGGTGGCCGTCAGACCTCAGCGGCGTGCTGGGCCGCTTTCTCGCGCTCGTAGAACTGGGCACGCGATCCGGCCTCGACGGTGTCCATATCGGTCAGGATGTCCCGCAGTTCCCGCAGGAAATCGGCGCGCCGCTGGGACAGGTCGGGTGCCCGCCCGAGCAGGTTCTGGTCGGCCGCCACCTGACGAGCGGTCGCGAACAACAACGCCGACACCGACTCGTTGCTGCGCACCCTGCCCTGGGCCACCTGCTGGCGACCGACTCCGAGCGCCAACTTCGTCAGCTCCTTTTCCGAGATATCCGCCGGGGCGTCGCGCAGCACGTCGGCGACGATCTCGTAGGCCTCCACGAACGGACGCAACATGGCCGAGCCGAGCAGCGGCCGTTTGGCGCGCAGCAGCGCCTCGATACCGTCGCGGCCGGAGGCGATCTGCTCCTCCCAATCCTGCGTCCACGACATCTCCTTGGTCAGGTTGTCGCGGAACGTCGCCGAATCGGCGAAGTAGAACTCGAACTTCAGCAGATCCCGTAACCGTGCCGTCTGCGCCCAGAACACCTCCAGGTGATCGGATTCGGCGCGAGCCGCGTGCGCCAGAGCCAGTTCGATGATCGAGGTTTCCAGGAAGGACGCGATGAGGGTGTTGCGGTAGAAGGCCGCCTCGTGTTCGTTCTCCGGCGCGATCCGCCACACCGGCTCGCGGCCGCCGTCGATCCGGGTCACCGGATGCCCGCCGGACAACGCGTCGACGGCGGCCCGGACCCCGTCGACGGTGCGCAACCGCAGGGCACTGTTCGTCATCGGAATACCCTTGCGCTCAAGGTAATCCAGCGAGTCGCCGAAGGTGCGGTGCAGCTGCCCCAAGGTCAGCGCAACACCGCGAGTGGTGAGCAGCAGTGCCGATACCAGACCGGTGGCGTTCACCGGCGTGACCTGCTGGATACGCCAGGCCACCTCGAACGCCATCTTCTGCATCGCCAGACGTTTGGCGTCCGGGTGGGCGTTCATCGCGCCGCCCGGCTCCCCCAGGTACTGGCGCATCGAAACCGCCTCGGGGAAGCGCACGTAGATCTTGCCGTAATTACGCTCGCCCTGGGCCTTGACGAAGTTGTACAGCCAGCTCAGACCCTCGGGTGTCTTCTCGCCGCCGCGGGCGTAGGCCGCGTACTCCTGGGTCTCGTGCAGCTGGTCGAAACTGATGGACACCGGCTGCAGCAAGATGTCCTCACTGCGGCCGTCCAGATAGGCGTCGGCGACATAGGACAGCAGGCCGAGCTTGGGCGGCAACATCTTCCCGGTACGCGACCGGGTGCCCTCGATGGACCAGTTCAGGTTGAAACGCTTCTCCACGATGTAGCCGACGTACTGTCGCAGCACGTACTTGTACAACGGGTCGTCGAGCTTGCGGCGCAGGAAGATCACGCCCGAGTGCCGCATCAGCGGGCCCATCACCCCGAACGACAGGTTGATCCCGGCGAAGGTGTGCACCGGTGGTAGCCGGTTCTCCTGCATGGCGACCGGGACGATCACCCCGTCCAGATAGGAGCGATGCGAGAACAACAGGACGGCCGGGTGGACTTCGAGGGCGCGACGCATGACCTCGATCTCGTCGCGGTCGTAGTCGATGTTCGGGTCGAAGCCACGGCTGAAGATGGCCCGGCCCAAGGTCGGGATGAGGTCCACCGAGAACCGGCTCCACCCGGTGGACAGTTCGTCGAGCATCTCGCCGGCCCTGTCCACGGTCGCCCCCGGGATCTTGTCCAACCCCTCGCGAAAACGGGCCGATGCCAACATCTCCGGTTTGACCAGCCGCGGTGACTTGTACTCCGGGCCCAGCAGCCGCAGCTCCACCCGCTCGATGGCCAGGATGGCCCGCCGGATCACGAAGCGGGCGAATTCACGCGGGTTCTCGGCGGTGGTGGTGTCGTTCCACTGTTGACGCAGTTCGGACACCTTGGCCGGTTCACCGGCGACCACCCGAGCCCGTGACGCGTCCTTGCGCAGGATGCGGCGCTGCAGCATTTCCGGCGGACGGTAGGTGTCCCGGCCGGAGATGAGCGCCACCACCTTGGATCGGGTGGGCAGTCCGCCCGGCACCCAGAACACCCGCACCGGCACCACCGATCGGTCCGGGTCGGCGGACAACTTGTCGACCAGCTGGGCCAGCACCGTCGGTGGCGGCTCGTCGGAGTCCGGTAGGTGCAGCACCTCGACGCGGGCCTCCGGCCGCTCCCGGCGCTGCTGCGCCACCCAGTCCCTGAGCAACTCCTGCTCGGCCGGCGACCCGACCGAGGCGAGTACCAAGGTGTCACCCGTCGGGCTGAAGCCCTCGATATCGGCCGAAAGCCTTGTCATGAGCGGTCTTCCGGGGCGTCGGCACCGCGCTTGTACAGCGGAACCTCGGGCAGCTGATCACGCGGCCAGGACGACAGGGTGTCGAGATAAAGCTGGCGGACCTCGGCGATGCGCTCGGTCAGGTTTTCCTGGGTCCAGTCGGCGGTGGAGATGGGCGGAAACACCGCGACGTCGACCGTGCCGGCGTTGAAGATGCTGGAATCCCGCGCGGCGATGACCTCCGCATTACGGATCACGATCGGCACGATCGGGATGCCGGCCGCCATCGCGATGCGGAACGGACCCTTCTTGAACGGGCCGACCTCGGTGGTGTCCAGCCGGGTGCCCTCCGGGGCGATCATGATCGAAATCCCTTTACGTGCAAGCTCTTCGACCTTGCGCAGGCCTTCGACCGCGGCTTGGGTGTCGTCACGGTCGATGAACGCGGCATCCATCACCTTGCCCAGTGGCCCCATCAGCGGGTTGCGCTCGAGCTCTTTTTTCCCCACGCTGGTGAAGTTGTCCCGGACCAACCTGCCGGCAATGAACGGGTCGGCCTGGTTGCGGTGGTTGAAGATGAACACGGCCGGCCGTTGTGCGGTGAGGTTCTCCTCCCCCAGCACGTTGAGCTCGATGCCGATGGTCAACATCAGCAGCTTGCTCCAGTTCGAGGTGAAGAAGTTGACGCCGGTGCGCTTGTCGCGGTTGAGCAGGCCCAACCCGATCGCGCCGGCCGCCACCGTCGGGATGGTGGCCAGGCCGGCCAGCGTGCGCAACTGCGCGACCGGGCTGCTGCCGCTGCGGCTGCGGAATCGCAGGATCGGCCAGCCGCGCTTGAGGGCGACGGCGGCCAGTTTGCCGCCGGGGTTGGTCGGCCGCGGATTGCCGACCACGTACATCAGCGCGACGTCCTCGTCGCCGTCGGCATAGAAGTAGCTCTTGGTCAGATCCACCCCGTTGGCGGCCGAAAAGCGTTGCACCGCATGCGCTTTACCCGGACCCCAGATGATCGGCTGCCGCACCTCGCCGGTGATCAGTCCGTCGTCGTCCACCTCGAACTCGTTGCACAGCACATTGTCGATGCCGAGGAAGCGAGCGACGGGTTCCACCTGCACGGTCAGCGCCGAGGAACTCAGCACCACGGTGTGCCCGCGTGCCATGTGCGCCCTGATGATCGCCCGCATCTCGGGATACATGCGGTTACGCACGTGCTGGACGAACAGCCGCTCGCCCAGTTCGTCCAGATCCGAGAGCGAGTTGCCGCGCAACATCCGCGCGCCCTTGCCGATCAGGTCCTCGAACTCCGAACGGCCATGTTGATGGTTGAGCCCGGCCTGCACCATGCCGATGAACTCACCGACGCTCATCTGCCCGCGGCGCAGTCGGTCCTGGGTCATCAATACCCCGGTGAACCCAGCCACCAGGGTGCCGTCCAGGTCGAAGAACGCGCCGACCTCGGGCCCCGGCGGGCTGGCCTCGATCTCGGCGACGGTGCCGGGCAGGCGTGCCTCGGTCATTTATCGGCACTTCCGTTCGACGACACGGTTTCCGGCGCGGTGAAGGATGCCGCCACGGCGCGTCCGTCCCCACCGAGGGCCAGGATCTCGTCGAAACCCCGCAGCAGGCAGCGGGCCCACAACTCGTCGTCGACGAAGGCGGCCCGGTCATAGCGGGTGGTGACCGTGATGAAACCGCCGCGCGACACCAGCACCGCCATCATCGCCACGCCGGGTAGCGGACCGAGTCCGTAGTGCCGCAACACCTTTGCCCCCGCGATGAAGGTGTCGCCGGGGTACACCGGCACATTGCTGGCCTGCACGTCGGAGTTGACCACCGACCCGGCCGCCGACTCGAGGACGGCGTCGGGCAGGAAACTGATGAACGGCGCGAGCGTACCGACCATGTCCATGGCCCGTTCCTCGCGCTTGTCGGTCATCTGCGAACGGATCGCCTTGATCCGCCGCTCGGGGTCGGCGACACCTACCGGCGCCGCGAGATTGATTCCGGCAAAACGGTTTCCGCCGGCCGGGTCGTCCTCGGCGCGCAAGTTCACCGGGACCGCCATCGGCAGCGTGTCGATCGGGATGCCCTTGGCCTCGTGGTAGTGCCGCAGGGCGCCGCACAACCCGGCCAGGTAGGCATCGTTGATGGAACCGCCGGCAGCCTTGGCCGCCCGGTGGAAGTCGGAGAAGACGATGTCGATGGCCTCGCTGCGGGAGGACAGGCTGCGCCGCCGCAGCAACGGTGAGTGATCGGCCACCGACCGCGATACCCGGGCGGTCGACAGCGCATAGTCGACGACGCCGCTGACCGTGGCGGCCGGGTCGCGCACGACGTTGGTGACCGCGTGTACCGCACCCCCGATCAGGCCCAGCACGCTGTTGGTGATCTTCATGGGTAGCCGGTTGATACCCATCTTCATCAGGTCGTTGGACGACAGATCCTGCGGAATCGGCAGGGGCGCAAGCTCGCCGATCGGGGTATCCCGCTCCAGGCTGTAGATGTTGGCGAACATCTCGACGGTGCCGACCCCGTCGGCGACGGCATGGCTGAGGTGCAAGATGGTCGCGGCCCGGCCGTCGGCCAAGCCCTCCACGAGGGTCGCGGTCCACAACGGCCGGGTGATGTCCATCGGTGTCTGCAGCGCGACCTCGGCCAGGTCGAGAACCTCGCGCAGGGTGCCGGGCTCGGGGGCCCGGACCCGACGCACGTGGAAGTCCAGGTTGAAGTCGGGGTCCACCACCCACCGCGGTGATGCCGTCGGCAAGGTAGGCATGACCACTTTCTGGCGTAGCCGCAGCACCTTGCGCGAGGCCTGCTCGAACACCGCGCGGAACTGCTCCCAATCGGGGGTGAGGTCAAGCAGTTCGACACCCATGATTCCCGAGCGGGTTCGTGGATTGGCCTCGCCGCGGTGCAGCAGTGTGTCGACGCCGTTCAGTTTCTGGGGCAGCCCCGCCGCATCCAACGGCACGTTGCTCATCGCGCGCACTCCTCCTGCACGGCGCTCTCCCGTCGGGCGCCATGCAGCGTCCACGCTAGTCCGCGCCGCGGTGGCGCGGCGGGGCTTTCGTAGCTGTAACTGGGGCACCGCACCGGCGTCAGGCCGAGGCGCGATGTTCGTCGGTCCCCGGCAGCTCGCGGTAATCCGCCGCGTTCAGGATCCGCTTCTGCTGACCATTCTTGACCGGCGTGATCCGGAGTGTGACGGACGCGTTGTGGTCGGCCGGCCGGAGGTAGTAGCACTGGTCGGTCTCCGGGCAGTAGATGCAGATGGTGTCGATGGAGGCCTTGTCGATCGGTGTGCTGTGTACCCCGTGGCGGTCGGACCAGGTGGACCGGAGGTTGACGTTCAGGACGCCAGAGCGCGCCGACCGGTATTTCACCTGGATGCGGTGGAAGACCCCGTCGGAGTGTGCGACGAGGTCGAACGGCGCATGCTCGGTGGCAGGGAACAGCACGTCGAATCCCTTGGCGACGAGGTCGGCGTGCGCTTTGGCGACGCCGAGATCACCTTTGTCTTTGGTGTGGTGTCGAGCCATCCACGTCTTTCCGTGTCTTTCCGTCGGATTCGGCGCGCGACCGCAAAGCGGGCGGCGGGTGGTGAGATACGGCGTCCGCGGCGTGTAAATTACGGTGCGTCCGTGTTCTGCCCCCGTGGCGCAACGGATAGCGCAGCCGGCTTCTACCCGGTAGGTTGCAGGTTCGAATCCTGTCGGGGGTACCAATCTCGATCAATGTCGGTGCCGTTTCCCAGTGACCGCACCATAGCTCGTGGGTCCGACAAATCCGTTTCGGCGCAGACTGCCATTCCCGATATGTCACCCTGACTTCGTGAATGCCCGTGCCATGGCGGCTCAGCTGATCGTTGCCGCGGCCCTCCCTGCCGCCATGCTCGCGGCGGTCCCCATCCCCGTGGCGGCCGCCGACGACTGCCCCGACGTCGAGCTCGTCTTCGCGCGCGGCACCGCCGAACCACCCGGGATGGGCCGGGTGGGCGACGCGCTGTTCGCCGCACTGCAGCCGATGCTCGGCGGCCGCACCCTGGGCGCGTACGCGGTGAATTACCCTGCCAGCTACAACTTTCTGACCACCGGTGTGGGCGCCGACGACGCCCGCGGCCACATCGCCTGGATGGCCGGTCAATGCCCCGGCACCCGAATCGTGCTCGGCGGCTTCTCGCAAGGTGCGGCGGCGGTGTCGATGCTCGCCGGTGTCCCGCCGGTCGGTGACCGGATCGGCAGCATCGGTTCGGCGCCCGCCCTCGATCCCGGGCTGGCCGGCACCGTGGCGGCGGTCGCGGTGTTCGGCAATCCGGGCGCACGGTTCGGCACCCCGCTGTCCGGCAGCGGGCAGTTTGCGGGCCGGGCGATCGACCTGTGCAGCGCCGGTGACCCGATCTGCTCGTCCGGTTCCAGGGACCGCGCAGCCCACAGCAACTACGAGGCGCCGCCTTACCCCGGTCAAGCTGCCGGTTTCATTGCCGCTCGGGTGTGACCCGGGCCCTCGGAGCCGATTTGCCGAGCATTCGGGCCGCCTGGCACCCTTTCACGGTGACCGCGATCGATCCGGAAAAACTACGCACCTGCCTGCAGGTGCTCGCCGAGGTCGAATCGTTGCCACCCGAGCACCCCGACGCGGTTGCCGTGCGGCGCGCGACCGCGGGCATCTTCAAGGCGGTACGCAAGGCCCGCCGCACCGCCGCACGCCAGGCCGTCGCCGACGCCGACAAGGCCGTCATCGCGGCTACCGCCACCGGCGCCCCGGGCCGGATCGACGACGAGACCGCCGGTCTACCGCTGGTATCGGCGGCCACCGGGGCCACCGCAGGCACCCTGATCCGCTCGCGCGCCTGCTACATCTGTAAAAAGCAGCACACCGTCGTCGACGCCTTCTACCACCAGCTCTGCCCCGACTGCGCGGCGTTCAGCCATGCCAAGCGGGACGCCCGCACCGACCTCACCGGCCGCACGGCGCTGCTGACCGGCGGCCGCGCCAAGATCGGTATGTACATCGCGCTGCGGCTGCTGCGCGACGGCGCGCACACCACCATCACCACCCGCTTCCCCAACGACGCGGTGCGGCGTTTCGCCGCGATGCCCGACAGCGCCGACTGGCTGCACCGGCTGCGGATCATCGGCATCGACCTGCGCGACCCCGCGCAGGTGGTGGCGCTTGCCGACACCGTCGCCGCCCAGGGGCCCTTGGACATCCTGATCAACAACGCGGCACAGACGGTGCGCCGGGCCCCGGGCTCATACTCCGCCCTGGTCGAGGCCGAACGCACCCCGCCGGCCGAACTGGCGCAGGTGGACGTCGTCAGCTTCGACCGCGTCAGCGACGCCCACCCGGCGGCGCTGGCCGGCAGCCTGGCCGAGCATCAGACGCCGCACGCGCTGGCCGAACTGGCCTTGACGGCCCGCAGCGCCTCCCCGGAACGGATCGCGGCCGGTGTCGCGATCGACGCCGGCGGCCTGCTGCCGGACACGGCATCGATCAACAGCTGGACCCAACGCGTGCACGAGGTCGACGCGATGGAGCTGCTCGAGGTGCAGCTGTGCAACCAGACCGCCCCGTTCATCCTGGTGAGCCGACTGCGTCCGGCGATGGCCGCTTCCCCTGCCCGGCGCAAGTACGTCGTGAACGTGTCGGCCATGGAGGGGCAGTTCGGCCGCAAGTACAAGGGGCCGGGTCACCCGCACACCAACATGGCCAAGGCCGCGTTGAACATGCTCACCCGCACCAGCGCCAAGGAGATGCTGGAGCAGGACGGCATCCTGATGACCGCCGTCGACACCGGCTGGATCACCGACGAACGTCCGCACCCCACCAAGTTGCGGCTTGCCGACGAAGGCTTCCACGCACCGCTGGATCTGGTCGACGGCGCTGCCCGGGTCTACGACCCGATCGTGCGCGGCGAGGCCGGCGAAGACCTGTATGGCTGCTTCCTGAAGGATTACCGGCCGAGCGACTGGTGAACGCGCCCCGCCGTGCTCAAGCCTGACCGGCCGGCAGCTGCTCGAACGCATCGTCGAGGGTCGGGCGGATCGTCAGCACGGCCGCCAGGCCCACGAGCTCCAGCGGACGGCGGGTCACCGGTCCATCCGCGACGACGATGAGCGCGACGTCGGACGGCACCTGATCCTGCGTGTTCACCAAGGTGGCCATCCCGCACGAGGCGAAGAAGGTGATCTCGGTCAGATCGATGATCACCGCGGACGGCTGCTTGTCCAGGGCCGTCGCGATGACCTGGTTGAAATCGGGCACCGTCAGCATGTCGACGACACCGGAGCAGCCGATCACCACCGTCGTGTCGTGCCAGGTCTGGGCACACATGAACGGCGACGGGCTACGTTCGAAGTGGTCGGACGAAACGTCGGACGTAAGGTCGGGCATCGAAAACCTCGCCAAGCGTTGGTTCGGGGCGCAATGTCTCGCGGGCTTTTGTCTGAACCGAACAAGCTTGAACGCCGACTCGTTGCGAGCCTATCGCAACTTCTGTGCCCGATGCGATCGGCCGGCCGCAGCCTGGCAGTCTCGAGCCCATTCGCACGGAGACAACCTGGGGGTTCCTCATCTCGTATCCCAACATCGGCGGCACCGACGCCGACGGCCTGGTGCCCGTCGGAACACCGATCGACCTGGACAACTGTGCCCGCGAACCCATCCACATCCCCGGGAGCATTCAGCCGCGCGGGGTGCTCGCGGTGGTCCTCGAGCCGGGCTTCCAGATCCGTCAGGTCAGCGCCAACGTCGCCGACGTGCTCGGCAAGTCGGTGCCGGAGGTCCTCGGCCACCACCTGGCCACCCTCATCGGCGCCGACCAGGCGGCCCAGATCCAACAGGCGGCCGCCGCGTTCGGTGACCTCCGTCAGCGCAACCCGTTGGAACTCGAGATCGAGGTGGCGGGCCGACCACGCGCGTTCGACGCCTTGCTGCACCGCGAGCCGGGCGGGGTGTTGCTCGTCGAACTCGAAATCGCCTACGGCGAGAGGCCGTTCTCCTTCCCGAACACGTATCAAGCGGTGCGCAGCTCGGTCGAAGAACTCAACCGGACCCATTCGATCGCCGAACTGTACGACGCCACTGCCCGCGCCGTCCGCGACCTGACCGGCTTCGACCGGGTGATGGTTTACCGCTACGACCAGGACTACAACGGCGAGGTCGTCGCCGAATGCAAACGCGACGACCTGAATTCGTTCCTGGGCCTGCACTATCCGGCCAGCGACATCCCCGCGCAGGCCAGGGCGATGTACGAGAAGAACTGGCTGCGGCTGATCTCGGATGTGAGCTATACGCCGGCCCCGCTCGTGCCTGCGTTGGACCCCGACAGCGGCACCCCGGTCGATCTCACGCACGCCACGCTGCGCAGCGTCTCACCCATTCACATCGAGTATCTGCAGAACATGGGCGTACAGGCATCCATGTCGATTTCCCTTCTGCGCCATGGCAAGTTGTGGGGCCTGATCGCCTGTCATCACTACGCGGGCCCGCATCTGCCGCCGTACGGCGCTCGCGCGGCGGCAGAGTTCCTGGGATCCACCCTCTCCCTGCGGCTCGTCGACCGCTTCGACGAGGATCAGCTGCGTGAGCGGTTGGCGGCACAGTCGACGCTCACGACGTTGACCAACGCATCGCGTAACGACGGCGAACCCGTGGCGGCCACCCTGCTCGGCTCGCCCAGCCTGCTCGACCTGGTACCCGCCGCCGGTGTCGCCGTCCGCGTCGGCGGCAAATACCGTGTGCTCGGGACGGTTCCGCCACCCGAGGTCGTGAGCGCCGTGGCCGCTTGGGCGCGTGGCGGCGCCGCGGAAGTGGCCGCCACCGACTGTCTGTCCGGTGAACTCCCGACACTGGAGCTGGATCCGGCGGTGGCGGCCGGCGTACTGGCCCTGAACCTGCCCGACGGTCAGCACGTCATCTGGTTCCGGCACGAGGCGGTGCGGTCGGTGGATTGGGGCGGCGATCCGCACAACAAGGCCATCGCCGTGCGGGAAGGTGACGGAATTCGGCTCAGCCCGCGCAAATCCTTCGACCGCTGGCGCGAGATCGTGGACAAGTGCAGCGAACCGTGGACATCGATCCAGATCGAGTCCGCCGAAGCGCTGCGGCGGACTCTGGTCGAGGAGTTGTACCGGCGCACGCGCGGCGCATTACTTCTGGCCGAGGTCATGCAGCGCAGCCTGCTTCCGGCGTCGATCCCGACCGTCGCGGGCTGGGAGCTGTCCGCCGACTATCGGCCCGCCGCCGGCGGCCGGGTGGGTGGCGACTGGTACGACGCGTTCCAACTACCGGACGGACGACTGGTGGTACTGGTCGGTGACGTCGCGGGGCACGGCCTGAGTGCGGCAGGCGCCATGGCCCAACTGCGAAACGCCTTGCGCTCGCAGCTGTTCGGCGGGACGACCCCGGCCGAGGCATTGAGCCGGCTCAATGCGTTCGGTGTGCACTTGATGCCGCGTGCCTTTGCAACCGTGGTCGTGGCCCGGATCGAAGTCGATTCCGGTCGGGTCGAAGCCGCCTCCGCCGGACACCTGATGCCCTTTCACACCGGTCCGGTGACCGGCATGGCTCCGATCCGACTGTCGCCACCGATCGGTGTCCGCGGCGCCGCCTACGCGGCGAGCACCTTCACCATCGACCGCGGCCGGGGCCTGGTGATGTACTCCGACGGCTTGGTGGAGCGCCGCGGTGCGACCATCGATGACGGTGTGGGCCGACTCGCCCAGGCGTTGAGCGGTGCCACCTTGCACTCGGCGGCGGGCATTTCGACCGCGGTGGCTCCGCACGACACCGAGGACGACGTCACCGTCGTCACCGTGTACCGGTCATGACCGACGCGGCACGGCGCGAGTATGTTGACCTCCATGGCGGTCACCGTGATCCTCGAAATGCACTTCAAGCCCGAATCCGTGGCAACCGCGCGGGAAGTGTTCAGCCGCGCGCTCAAGGACACCCGGGCCTTCCCCGGCAACATGCGGACCGATGTGCTGATCGACGAGGCCGACGAAGGCCACTGGGTGATCTACGAGCTGTGGGAGTCGGTGGAGGCTGACGAGGCCTACCGCGCATTCCGCGCCGGTGAAGGCAAGTTGACCGAGGTGCCCGCGCTGGTGGCGGCGCCACCGGTCAAGACCCGGTACGTCACCAGCGACATCTGAGCGATCGCTGCCCCGGGCAGCCGGCCGCTGACCGATCCCGGCGCCCATTGAACCGATCGGCACCGCGCACCGTGTCCCCTACATCCACGCGACACAGTAGGGGGCAAGCCCATGCAGCGAACCATCAGCATGCGAACCGATTTCGCCATGGCCGGGATGGCCGCCGTCACCGCCGCCGCGGTGGTGGCCGCACCACTCGTGCCGGTCACGGTGGCGTCCTCACCGCCGGCGGTGGTGCGGGAGGTCCGACTGGCCGCAGCTGTCCCACCGGGCGGGCTGATCACCAGCATCCTGCACAACCAGACGGTCTACTGCTCGATCATCTGTCCTTTGATCGCCCAGGCCGGCGTGACGGCGGCGACCACTGCCCTGCAGGCGCCGGGGACTTTCCTCGCCGCGCTGTCGGCCGGTGATGTGCTCAAGGCCATCGGGGCGGCGGCCGCTTCGGTGACCGGACCGACCGAGACCGCCGCGCAGAAGGCCATCGATGCCGATGCCGAGATCCCGGCCCAGCGGGCGCTCAACGCGTTCGAGGTCGGCGTGGTGGGCCTGCTGAACGTGCTGCCCGCCATCCAGGATGGTTTGCCCGGGATCGCAGCGGCGCTGCAGAAGGCCCGGCAGGACACCTTCGACGCGCTCAATCTGCCGTTTACGCCCAACCCCACCCCGACGGTGATGCCGCACGGTGTGTTTCAGGTCGCCGTGGTCGGCGCCATCAATGTGGCTGCGGCCGTGATCTTTCCGGCCTTCAACGACTTCCTGTCCGGCATCTTCCAGGTACCCGATGCAGTGGCGCGGGAACTCGCGGCCTCCGGTAATCCGGTCAGTGCGCTGGCCGCGGGGATCAGAACGGCGGCCGGGTTGGCGGCGGCGGCAGGCAAGGTGGTCGCCCAGGCCGTAGCGACCGCGGTCGACGATGTCCGCGCTGCCGCGGCCGGGCAGCCGGCCAGCACCAGCCGGTCATTACCGAAGCCCGATCCCGGCACGACAGCGACCATGACTTCCGCGACGACTTCCACAACGACTTCGAAGGCTTCGAAGGCATTGACGGCGCCGACGCCGAAGACCGTGGCGGTCACGACGCCCAAAGCGGTCACCGCCACGGCCTCACAACGCGACGACGCGCCCACCGCCAAGTCCGACTCCACCAAGTCCGACTCCACCAAGCCCGACTCCACCACGTCCGACACCGACAAGCCCGACACCACTGCTACGTCGGCTACGTCCGCGACCGCGCCGTCCACGAGCACGCCGTCCACGAGCACGCCGTCCACGGGCACCAAACCGGCACGGCCCAACCCGGTGCAGGACGCCGCGTCGAACCTGCGCAACGCCGTGCACAACCTGGTCAAGAACCTCACACCGAAACCGCCGCACCAGACCGCCGCCAAGGACGGCCACGGCGCCGGCGCGCACCGCAAGTAAGCCGGCTCAGGGCGCGGCGGCGGGTTCCTCGGTCTCCGACGCGAGCACCGTCTCCGGCGGGGCGTTGCGCTCCCACAGCACCGCCCCCACGCACGCCGTCAGCACCCAGCCGGTGCCGATCACCCCACACCAGGTGAGCAATGCCATCGCCACCCCGATCGGACCGAACGCATCCCAGCCATCGAGCAAGGGCGGGAAGAACATTCGCGCCGCCAGCGGCACCACCGTGCCGTCGATCACCACACCGGCCAGACCGGCCAGGATCAGATACTTGCGACCCCGGCCACCATCACGCACCAACAGCGCAGGGGTTGCAGTCCAGAAGATCCACACCGGCACCAGCGACGCGAGAAACCGCAGTGTGCGCAAACCCAGATGATGGTGACCGCCGAACGCGATCCGTTCCCGGACGATGATCACCGCCAGATACAGCGCGAACCACAGAACGCCGCGGCCCAACTTGGCCACCCACCCGAACTGCTCACGACGCCAAGCCTTCGCGAAGATGCCGGCGATGGTCATCGACATCGGGATGCCCCACACCAGGAAGCCGGCGACGCCGAGGAACGACCAGCTCGACCGCAACCCCGACGCCGCGCCGAACACGGCCCGCACATGCTCTGTCATCGGGGACACCAGGCCGAGCTGGCGGCTGACGACGGTGCCCGGGCTCGCGTTGTCGGCGAAGCCGGTCAGGTAACTGAAGCCGAGAATCATCAACGGGATGACGGTGGTGAACAACTGCACCGACACAACAGCCCCGAGGGTGCCGCCGTCGATCTCGGTGAACCGGGCGATGACAGCGGCCACCAGACGCAGCTGGCGCAGCTCTGCCAGGCGCCGGTAGCGCTCCTCGAGCCGTCGCCGCATATCCACCGGGTCGGCCTGGGTGCTCATCCCCTGCAGATTAGTGCCGCCCGCACCGGCGTCACCGGGTGCACAGCACCTTCAGACGCAGTTGACAGCCCTGCGATCTGGCCGAATAGATCACCAGGTGTAGCCGGGCGGCGATGTGGGTACAGGCCAGTGTCCAGTCTGCCGACGCCCGCCCGGGCCGCGGCCCTGCCGGAAAGTGATGGATATGCGCCTGGTTGCGGCCGTGCTGACCGCCGTGGTCGTCCTGGCTTCCACGGCCTGCTCGCCCGGTGAACGCGTCGACCTCGGGTCGGACGCCGGCAATCTGATCGCCGCCATCGCCGGTGAGCCCGACCAACTCGACCCGCAGAAGACCAGCGCGTACTTCTCCTTCGAAGTGCTGGAAAACGTGTTCGACACCCTGGTGGAACCGGGCGCCGACCTCACCATGCGTCCCGCGCTGGCCGAATCCTGGGAGACCTCCCCGGACCAACTGGTGTGGACGTTCCGGTTACGCCGTGGCGTCACCTTCCATGACGGCAGCCCGCTGACCGCGGCCGACGTCGTGTACTCCTACCGCCGCATCATCGACGAAAAACTGGCCAATGCCGACAAACTCAGTGCCGTCACCGATGTCAGCGCCCCAGACGAGTACACCGTGCGGATCACCGTGGCGCACCCGACGCCGAACCTGCTGACCAATCTCGGCGGTTTCAAAGGCATGGCGATCGTGCAGCGCCGCAACGTCGAGGACGGGCAGATCGCCACCCACCCGATCGGCACCGGCCCGTTCGCCTTCGTCGCACGCAAGAGCGGCGATTCGATCACGCTGCGCGCCAACGCCAGGTACTGGGCCGGTGCCCCGAAGATCCCCGGGGTGACGTTCCGCTTCATCAGTGAACCGTCGACGGCACTGTCGGCGTTGCAGGCCGGTGAAATCGACTGGACCGATGCGGTTCCCGCACAGCGCGTCGCCCAGTTGCGCAACGACGACTCCCTGCACCTGGCGGTGACACCCAGTAACGACTATTGGTATCTGGCCCTCAACCAGGCCCGCGCACCGTGGAACGACGTGCGCGTACGCCAGGCGATCGCCTACGCCATCGACCGGCCCTCGATCGTGCAGGCCACCAGTTACGGTACGGCGCAAGCCAATCAGCTCGCCATCCCGGAAGGGAATCCGTGGTTCGTGCCGTATGACCGCTACCGCCGCGACATCGACACCTCGCGGCACCTGTTGCAGCAGGCCGGCGCGGCGCCGAAGACCATGGACGTGCTGGTCACCACCGAGTACCCACAGACCGTCACCGCCGCACAGGTGATCGCGGACAACCTTGCGCCGCTGGGTATCACCGCCAACATCCGCACGGTGGACTTCGCCACCTGGCTCGACGAACAGAACAGCGGACATTTCGACCTGCTGATGATGGGCTGGCTGGGCAACATCGACCCCGACGATTTCTACTACGCCCAGCATCACACCGGTGGTGCCAGCAATGCCCAGAAGTTCTCCGACCCGCGCGTCGACGCGCTGCTCGACGCCGGCCGCACGCAGACCGGTCAGCAAGCACGCAAGGACGATTACGCGCGCGCTGCCACCCTGATCGCCGACGAGGTGAGCTACATCTATCTCTACAACCCGGCGGTCATCCAGGCCTGGTCGCCCAACCTGGATGGCTATCAGGCGCGCCGCGACAAGGCGATCCGGTTCCGCGATGCGGTATTGCAGGCCGGCGGTGAGAATCGGTGACGGTACTCAAATTCCTGGCTCGCCGGCTGGCGTACTCGCTGGTGGTGCTGGTCGGTGTGCTGATCGTGGTGTTCGCGTTGGTGCACCTGGTACCCGGAGACCCGGTCCGGATCGCGCTCGGCACCCGCTACACCCCCGAGGCCTACCAGGCACTGCGTCAGGCCAGCGGCTTGGACCGACCGCTGGCCGCCCAGTTCGCCAGTTACCTCGGCCATGCTGCCACCGGAAATCTCGGCGTCAGCTTCCGCAACGGTGACCCGGTGACGCAGGTCCTGCTCGAGCGGTTGCCGGCCACGGTGTCCTTGGCCGTCGTCGGAATCGTGCTGGCCCTGGTGATCGCGCTGCCCGCCGGCATCTACGCGGCCTTACGGGAGGGCCGGATCAGTGACGCGATCGTCCGGGCCACAAGCCAATTCGGGGTATCGGTGCCCGACTTCTGGCTGGGCATCCTGCTGATCTCGCTGTTCTCGTCGGTGCTGGGCTGGTTGCCGACGTCGGGGTATCGACCGTTGTTCGACGACCCGGGCGGTTGGTTGCGTCATGTCATCCTGCCGGGGCTCACCGTCGGGTTGGTGGCCGCGGCGATCATGACGCGCTATGTCCGGTCGGCGGTACTGGAGGTGACCGCGATGGGTTATGTCCGCACGGCCCGCTCGAAAGGCCTTCCGCCCCGCGTGGTGACGCTGCGTCACACCGTCCGCAACGCGCTGGTACCGATCCTGACCATCACCGGTATCCAATTGGCCACCATCCTGGGTGGGGTCATCGTCGTAGAAGTGGTGTTCGCCTGGCCGGGACTGGGCCGGCTGGTGTACAACTCGGTGGCGGCCCGCGACTACCCGGTCATCCAGGGCGCCGTCCTGCTGATCGCGGTGCTGTTTCTGGCGGTCAACCTGCTGGTCGATCTGCTCTACGCGATCGCCGACCCGCGGATCAGGCTGTCATGAGCGACCAACGGGTCAAGTCCTGGCGCCTGCTGGCGGCCAACCCCGTGACCGTGGTCAGCGCCGCCGTGCTGGCCGGCGTCGTCGCCATCGCCCTGACGGCCGCGTGGATCGCGCCGTACGGCGTCAACGACGTCGACGTACCGCAGGCGCTGCGCCCACCCAGTGGCTCTCACTGGTTGGGCACCGACGAGCTGGGCCGGGATGTCTTGTCGCGGGTGCTGGTTGCCGTCCAGGCCTCGATGACGGTGGCGGTGGTCAGCGTGGCCTTCGCCGCGGTCGCCGGGGTGACCGTGGGGGTGCTGGCGGGGTATCGCGGCGGATGGCTGGACACCGCGGTGATGCGCGTGGTCGACGTGCTGTTCGCGTTCCCGGTGTTGCTCCTGGCGCTGGCCATCGTCGCCATCCTCGGACCGGGTTTGGGCACAACGATTTTGGCGATCGGCGTGGTGTACACGCCGATTTTCGCGCGGGTTTCCCGGGCCAGCACGCTGTCGGTGCGGGTGGAACCGTACGTCGCGGTATCGCGCACCATGGGCACCGGCTCGGGCTACATCCTGGCCCGGCACATCTTGCCGAACATCACCGGCCCGCTCATCGTGCAGACCTCGTTGTCGTTGGCGTTCGCGATCCTGTCCGAGGCGGCGCTGTCCTTCCTCGGGCTGGGCTTACAGCCGCCGCGGCCGTCACTGGGCCGGATGATCTTCGACTCACAAGGCTTCGTGACGCTGGCGTGGTGGATGGCCGTGTTCCCCGGCGCGGCCATCTTCGTGATCGTGTTGGCGTTCAACCTGTTCGGCGACGGCCTGCGCGACGTGCTCGATCCCAAACAGCGCACCATGATCGAGGCCCGGAGGCGACGATGACAGATCCAGTGCTGGCCGTCGACGACCTGGCGGTGCGGATCGGCCGCCGCGAGATCGTGCGCCGGGTGTCGTTCGAGGTGCAGCGGGAGCAGACCCTCGGCATCGTCGGCGAATCCGGCTCGGGCAAATCGATGACCGTGCTGGCGGCCACCGGCCTGCTCGATGCGCCCGGCGCCGTGGTCAGCGGCTCCAGTGTCCTTGCCGGGCAACAAGAATTGGTCGGGGCGTCGGCGCGGACGCTGCGGCAAGTCCACGGCGGCCGGATCGGTTTCGTCTTCCAAGACCCCGGGACGTCACTGAATCCGTTGCTGACCGTGGAACGGCAGATCACCGAGACGCTGGAGACCCATAAGCGTCACACCCGCCGCCATGCCCGGGCGCGGGCGCTCGAGCTCCTGGAGGCGGTCGGCCTGCCCGAACCGCAGAACCGGTTGCGCAGCTACCCGCACCAGCTTTCCGGCGGGCAGCGTCAGCGTGTGATGGTCGCCATCGCGCTGGCCTGCGATCCGGAATTGCTGATCGCCGACGAGCCGACCACCGCGCTGGATGTCACGACACAGGCCCAGATCATCGCGTTGGTGCGGGACCTGCAGCGGGATTTCGGTACCGCGGTGGTGTGGATCAGCCATGACCTGGGCGTCATCGGCGAGGTGGCGGACACCGTCACCGTGCTGCGGGATGGGGCGGTGGTCGAGCGGGCGAGTGTGGATGGGATCTTCACCGATCCACGCGAGCCGTACACCCGTGAACTACTCAGTGCCCGTCCGGTATTGGGTGCCGGCGGCCCCCCGCCGGCACCCGCCGACGCGGAGGTGTTGTTGGAGGTCGACCGCCTCGACGTCCGGTTTCCGGTGAGCACACCCGTCGGCCGGTCGGTGGTGCATGCGGTCAAGGATCTGTCGTTCCGGATCCGGCGCGGCACCACCCTGGGCCTGGTGGGCGAATCCGGTTCGGGCAAATCGACGGTTGCCGCGGCGCTCACCGGCCAGCTGATGCCCGACTCCGGTGCTGCACGGCTGGACGGCACCGATGTGCTGCATGTGCGGCGTGACCGGCAGCGGGCGGTACGCCGGCGAATCAGCCTGGTGATGCAAGACCCGTTCGCCGCTCTGAACCCGCGGATGCCGGTGGGGGTCTCGATATCCGAGCCGTTGGTGGTGCATCGCCTGGTCGATCGCGGAGTACGGTCCGACCGCGTCGGTGAGCTGCTCGACGCGGTCGGGTTGTCGGGGTCGTTCGCATCCCGCTACCCGCACGAGCTGTCCGGTGGACAACGCCAGCGGGTGAACATCGCGCGGGCGCTGGCCGTGCAGCCCGACCTGCTGATCCTCGACGAGGCCACCGCGTCGTTGGATGTGTCGGTGCAGGCCAAGGTGCTCGACCTGCTGCGCGACCTGCAGCGCGAGCTCGGGTTGACCTACCTGTTCATCGCACACGATCTGGCGATCATCGAGCGGTTGAGCCACGATGTACTGGTGCTGCGGGCGGGTGAGTCGGTCGAATACCGTCCCGCCGCAGAGCTGTTCGCCGCTCCCGAACACCAGTACACCCGCGACTTGCTGGCGGCGGTGCCGCCGGATCGGTTGACGCGTGCCTGAAAAGGACTACTGGAATCACAACACCGCGTACCACCGCCGGCTGCTCGGCATCGCGGCCGAACACCCCGGGGATGTGCTCGACGTCGGCTGCGGTGAGGGCCTGCTGGCCCGGCGGCTGGCGCGCGTGTCGCGGACCGTGACCGCGATCGATCCCGACGCTGCCGCGGTCCGCCGAGCCCGTGCCCGCGTCGCAGCGCTGCCGAATGTCACCGTGGCCGAGGCATCGTTCACGTCCTTCGATCCGGGCCCACAACGGTTCGGGCTCATCACCTTTGTGGCCACCCTGCATCACATGGACCTGCGCGCGTCGCTGACGAAGGCACGGGATCTGTTGACACCGGGCGGCACCCTCGCCGTTGTCGGGGTGGCCGCCAACCGCACCGTCGGTGACTGGATCGCCGACGGACTGCGCATGCCGTTTGCCCGGGTCGCCGGCGTGCTGCACGGCGAGACCCGTGACATCGGCGTGGTGGTCGCCGAACCCCGCGAGTCGTTGAGCGAGATCCGGCGTACCGCCACGCAGATCCTGCCGGGCGTATCCATCCGCCGCGGCGTGTACTACCGCTACCTGTTGCGTTGGCGCAACGTCTGACCGGTGCTCACCACCGGTCGTGCCGGATGATTCCAGCCGCGTCGGGCATCAGGCTCAAGCCCGTGTTGCCCGTCGTGCCCGGCGTCGAAGCCGACCAGCCGAGACCCTCGCACACCAGGTCGGTCGGCATCGAAACCTGCGTCGGCACCGGAACCCCGAAACCGCTGAGGGCCGGCATGTTCAGTTGCGGCGTCGGCAGGAAACCGGTCAGGCCGCCGGTTCCGGTCGGCGGAGCCAGGGACGGCTGCGGGACGAAATCGGCCGCCAGACCGGCGGCCCCGGCCATCGGAGCCATCAGCAACCCGGGGACCGCGCCTGCGATCGCACCGGGAATCGCACCCGCCACCGCACCGGGAACGGCACCCGCGACGGCTCCGGGCACCGCCCCGGCGATCATGGCTCCCGGCAGCGCTGCCAGGGCGCCGGCCGGAGCACCACCACCCACCGCGCCGGCGTTGACCGCGGGCGCCGTGATCGTCTGCACGGCACCGAGCGCCCCGGTGCTGGCCATCAGCGGGCCCACCGCACCGGTGGTCAGACCACCCGATGCCGCGCCACCGCCACCGCCCGCACCGCCCGCGGCACCACCGCCACCGGCGGCACCCGCCGCGCCACCGCCACCACCGGCCGCGCCACCGCCACCCGCTCCACCGGCTCCGGCACCACCTGCACCGCCACCACCAGCACCGCCGGCTTCGGCTCCACCGGCCGCGCCACCGCCACCGGCACCTGCACCACCGCCACCGCCGGCACCACCGCCGGCGCCACCGCCACCGGCACCGCCGCCCCCAGCGCCGCCGCCACCGCCGGCACCTTCACCGCCGACGATCGCGGCCGCAGGCACGGCAGCCTCGCCGCCGCCGACCGCCGGCGCTCCACCGGGAATCGCCACCGCGGCGGCATCCTGTACCGCTGCCGCTGCCGGGCCACCCGCACCGGCGGCATCCGTCACCGCTGCCGCCGCGTCGACGACACCCGCGGCGGGAGCGCCCGCTCCCGGTGCACCCGCACCAGCACCCGGCGCGCCGACCGCGGCTTCCGGAACCGCCGCCGAGTTGAGTCCGGTCGTCGCCATCAATGGGCCGACCGACCCGGAATCCAACAACACCGGAGCACCGGCCTCTGCCGGAGCGGCCGCCCCGGCCGGCATCTCGCCCACGATCGGTGCGGCACCAGCACCACCGCCACCGCCGCCACCGCCCGCGCCGGCTCCACCGGCACCTCCAGCGCCGCCCGCTCCACCAGCGCCACCGGCGCCTCCCGCACCCGCACCGCCGGCGCCTTCAGCACCCGCGGCACCGCCACCGGCTCCACCGGCACCACCTGCGCCGGCACCTCCTGCACCACCGCCACCGGCCGCGCCTTCAGCACCCGCTCCGGCTCCACCGGCACCACCACCGGCAGCACCGGTACCGCCGCCACCGGCGGCTCCACCACCGCCGGCACCGCCGCCCGCAGCACCACCACTTCCACCGACCGCGGGAACCCCCGCCGCGGCTTCGATCGGTGCGCCGACAACCGCCGGCGCCGCAACGCTTTCCCCACCGACCGCCACCGCAGGAGCTCCAGCACCCGCAGCCCCGGCCGCCGCAGCAGCCAAGGGTGCCGCCGCTATCGCCGCTCCCGTGCCCGCGCCCGCAGCACCGCCGGCCACCGCACCACCGGCAGCCCCTACCGCACCGCCCGCGGCACCGCCGGCAATGGCGCCCGGCACGGCCGCGGCGACCGCAGCCGGAACAGCGGCAGCCGCAGCGCCCGGTGCACCGCCGCCGACCTCGACCGCAGGAGCGGCCACCTCGATCGGCGGGGCCGCGACCTCAACCGGTGGGAGCGCGACCTCTACGGGCGGGGCCGCCACCGCAACTTCGGCCGGAACCGCAATGGCTCCCGCGGTCCCACCACCGGCACCACCTCCGCCGGCCGCACCGCCTCCTGCTGCACCGCCACCACCGCCGGCATCGCCCTCGACGACGGCGGCCGCAGGCACCGCGGCACCACCACCGGCACCGCCGCCACCGGCTTCCCCGCCGGCCGCACCGCCGCCACCGGCTCCAGCGGCACCACCTCCGGCACCAGCACCTCCGCCGCCACCACCGGCCGCGCCACCGCCGCCACCGGCACCTTCACCACCCCCGACTGCGGCCACGGGTGCGGCGCCACCAGCACCGGCGCCCTCACCACCGACGACGGCCGCCGCCGGGGCGACAGCGTCGCCTCCCACAGCGGCAGGCACCATCGCTTCGGCGACGGGCGCACCGGCCGCACCGGCCGGGGGCACCACTGCGCCGGCGTCGGCGATCGGCGCACCGACCGGATCAGGACCCGCAACCGCGGCCGCCTGCAAAACCTCACCATGGAGGGCCCCCGCTGCCGCGTCACCGGCGCCCTCGGCACCGCCGAACGGCGCCCCCGCCGGAACGCCCGCGGCATCAGCGATCGGAGCACCCGCCGGCGCACCGCCCGCGGCGTCGGCAATCGGCGCGGCAGCCGGTGCACCGCCCGCGGCATCCGCAATCGGCGCGGCGACCGGTGCGCCACCGGCACCCGGGGCTCCCGCAGCCAACCCGACCGGTGCGCCCGCACCGCCGGCCGCTCCACCGCCGGCACCACCGGCACCCGCGCCTCCGGCCGCGGCAGCACCACCGCCCGCGGCACCGCCGCCACCCGCGCCACCTCCACCACCGGCAGCAGCGCCACCGCCACTGCCGCCCGCGGCGCCGGCGATCGGCGCGGTGCTCGCCACGCCGTTCGCGGCGCCGGCCGGCGGGATCACCACAGGTTGAGCGGCGGCACCGGTGAACGGCGCCGCCAATCCGCCGCCGCCCTGCCCTCCCGCAGGAGGTGCCGCTGCCGCCTGCTGCACCATGCCGACACAGGGCACACCCGGGCTGGCTTTGAACACCGGCTGCGCCTCCGCGGCCGCGCTGAGCGCCAGCGCGGGCGAGCACAACGCGGCCGTCGCGACGATGCTGACGGCCAGCCGATTCGACTTACTACGCATGTTCTCCCCATGTGCTTATTGACGCCCGAGTCAGGGTTGAAGGTAAGTCCCATCTGTGTAATTTCCGCGTTCGACAGATTCGACGGTTATCGATCCGATACGAAGGCGAGCCGACGCTGTGACAGAGCTGGGCAAGTACCGCCGAAACCCCACGGAAATCGCCGGTCAGCGCGGTCGTAGCCTGGGCCCATGACCGATCTCGTGCTCGTCGACATCGCCGACCGCGTCGCCACCATCACCGTCAACGACCCGGACCGCCGCAACGCGGTGACCGCCGACATCTCTCGCGCCCTACGCGCCGCAGTCGAGGCCACCGAAGCCGATCCGGGAGTGCATGCGGTGATCGTCACCGGTGCCGGCAAGGCCTTCTGCGCGGGCGCGGATCTGACCGCCCTGGGCGAAGCTGCCGAGGACGGTCTGCGGGTGATCTACGACGGCTTCCTCGCGGTCGCGAACTGCGCCCTGCCCACCATCGCCGCGGTCAACGGCGCCGCGGTCGGAGCCGGGCTCAACCTCGCGCTGGCCGCCGACGTCCGCATCGCCGGCCCCGCGGCGCTGTTCGATCCACGCTTCCAGAAACTGGGTATCCATCCCGGCGGCGGCGCCACGTGGATGCTGCAGCGCGGCGTCGGGCCCCAAGTTGCCCGGGCCGCATTGCTTTTCGGCAAGCGCTTCGACGCCCAGGAGGCAGTGCGTTACGGCCTGGCACTCGACGTGGCCGGCGACCCGGTGGCTGCCGCCCGTGAACTCGCGGCCGGGCCGGCGGGCGCACCTCGGGATGTGGTGTTGGCCACCAAGAAGTCGATGCGCGCCACGGCCAACCCCGGCTTCCTGGACAACGAACAGCACGCGCTCGCCGTCGACATCGAGATCACCCCGCAGGCCCGCTCCATCGAGTCACCCGAATTCCAGAGCCGGCTCGCCGCGGCGAAGAACAGGTGACTAGAGATCGGCCAACGCCAGCTCCGGCGTCTCGATCAGATCCCTCAGTTCACAGAGAAACTCGGCAGCCTGGGCACCATCGGCGATGCGGTGGTCGAACGCGCAGGTCAACGACATCGTCGCGCGCGCCACGACGGCACCGTCGACCACCACCGCGCGCGGTTTCAACGATCCCATCCCGAGGATGGCCGCCTCCGGATAGTTGATCACCGGCACCCCGTCGTCCAGCCCGAGCGCACCGAAGTTCGACACCGTGAAGGTCGAGCCCATCAACTCGGCCGGACGCAAGCCGCCACCACGCGCACCCTCGACCAGCCGTGTCACCTCGTCCGCCAGCGCACGGGTGGTGCGGGCGTGCGCATCGACCACCACCGGCACCAACAGTCCGCGCGCCGTGGCCACGCCGATGCCCAGATGAATCGACGAATGGTGGTGTATTCGTGGCCCTTCCGGGGTGTCCACCCATGTCGAGTTCAACAGTGGGTGATGCTGCAAGGCCAGCGTCAACAGTCGCAAGGTCAACACGAATGGCGTCATCTGCAATCGGTGCGCCAACGCCTGCAGGTTGGTTCCGTCGGCGATCACGGAGGCATGAGCATCCGGAATTCTGCTGCGCGACATCGACATTCGCTTGGCCATCTCGGCTTGCACGCCGGTGAGCGGCACCAGATCCGACGTCGCCGAGGCAGCCAATACATCATCGCGGGTGACGATTCCGTCCGGCCCCGTCGGGGTCAGCGCGGTCAGGTCCACCCCGTTGGCGCGAGCCAACTTTCGGATCGACGGCTTGGCCCTGGCGCGCCGCGATCCGTCCATCCGCTCGTCGGCGCCGTAGCCCACCAGCACCGCGCCGGACGCCCCGTCGCTGCGCTCGCCCGTGCCTGATCCCCCGTCGCTGCGCTCGTCGGTGCCTGATCCCCCGTCGCTGCGCTCGCCGGTGCCCGATCCCTCGGTGCTGGACGGTCCCTCGACCCGCACCAACACCGCCCCGACCGCCAACGTCTCCCCCACCGCCCCGCCGAGTTCGGCGATACGCCCGGCATACGGACTGGGAATCTCCACCTCGGCCTTGTTCGTCTCCAGCGTGCACACCACCTGGTTCAGTTCCACCGTGTCACCCACGTCGACCGACCAGCCGGTGATGGTGGCGTCCTCCAGCCCCTCGCCGAGGTCGGGCACCCGGAATTCGAGAAGCTGTGAATTCGTCACTGCGCCATCGCCTTCTCGATACAGTCCAGCAGCCGGTCCACCCCGGGCAGCCACAGTTTCTCCAACCGGGCCGGCGGATACGGCGTGTCGAAACCGGTGGCCCGCAACACCGGCGCCTCCAGGTCGTAGAACAGGTCCTCGGAGATCCGGGCGGCCAGTTCGGCTCCGAATCCGAGCGTCCGCGGTCCCTCATGCATCACCACGCAGCGGCCGGTGCGCCGCACCGAGTCGGCCACGGTCTCGAAGTCCAGTGGATTCAGGGTGCGTAGGTCCACCACCTCAACGCTGACGCCCTGGTCGGCGACGATGCCGGCAGCGTTGCACGCGGTGTCGACCAGCCCGCCGTAGGTGAGCACCGTGATGTCGGTACCGTTGCGGCGCACCGCCGCCCGCCCGAACGGCAGCACCGGCGTCTCGGTGTCGACGGTGCCCCGGGTCCAGTACCGCCGCTTTGGTTCCAGGTAGATCACCGGGTCAGGGCACGTGATGGACTGCCGCAGCAACCAATACGCATCCGCAGGGGTCGACGGCACCACCACCTTCAAACCCGCGGTGTGCAACCAGTAACTTTCGGTGGATTCCGAATGGTGTTCCACCGCACCGATACCGCCGAACGACGGGATGCGCACGGTGACCGGCATGTCGATATCACCGTGGGTGCGGGTGCGGTATTTGGCCAGGTGGCTGACCATCTGGTCGAATGCCGGCGCGGAGAAGCCGTCGAACTGGATCTCCGGAACCGGCACCAGCCCGCGCACCGCCATCCCGATGGCGATGCCGATGATCGCCGACTCGGCCAGCGGGGTGTCGAAACACCTTGGTACACCGAAGGTCTCGGCCAAGCCATCGGTCACCCGGAACACACCGCCCAGGGTGGCGACGTCCTCGCCGAACACCAACACGCGGTCGTCGGCCGCCATCGCGTCGTGTAGCCCCTGGTTGATGGCCTGCGCCATCGTCATGGTGAGCAACGAGGGTCGCGGCTCCGGGAAATCGCCCACGGGTGGGCGCTCGATGATCTGCGTCATGTCAGGCCTCCTTTCCCAGTTCGATGAGCATCTCGTCGCGTTGCCGGGCGAGTTCGGGGGTGATGTCGTGATAGACGGCGTCGAACACCTCCGCGATACCAGGGTCGGGTGCATCGACGATGGCGTCGCGCAACTCCGCGCGCAGCCGCGCGGCCTTGGCCGCGACCCGCTCGGTCAGGCGTTCGGTGAGCACCCCGGTTGACTGCAGGTACGCGGTGTACCGGGCGATGGGATCACGTGCCGCCCAGCGCTCGACGTCCGCCGCGGCGCGATACCGGGTGGGGTCGTCGGAGGTGGTGTGCGGGCCCATCCGGTAGGTGATGGCCTCGACGAACGTCGGACCGCCACCGCTGCGGGCCCGTTGCGCGGCCTCGGCCACCACCGCGAAACAGGCCAACACGTCGTTGCCGTCCACCCGCACGGCCGGCATGCCGTACCCGGCCGCCCGCTCGGCCAGCGACGATGCGGCGTGCTGATGGCTGACCGGGGTGGAGATGGCGAACTGGTTGTTCTGGATGAAGAAGATGGTCGGGACCGCGAACACCGCGGCCAGGTTGAGCGCCTCGTGGGCGTCACCTTCGGAGGTGGCACCGTCGCCCATGAAGGCGATGGTCACCGAGTCCTCCCCGAGGCGTTGCGCGGCCATCGCCGCACCCACGGCGTGCAGTCCGTGGGTGCCGATCTGGATGGAGATCGGCGCGCAGCATTTCTCGGTGAACGACAGGCCGCCGTGCCACGATCCCCGCCACACCGCCCCCATTTGGGCGGGGGCGATGCCGCGGGTGAGAAACGCCCCCAGCTCGCGGTACTGCGGGAACAGCCAGTCGGTCTTACGCAGGCAGGCCGCGGCACCCACCTGGGCGGCCTCCTGGCCCCGGCACGACGCGTAGAGGGCCAGCTCGCCTTGGCGCTGCAGGTTCACGAACTCGATATCGAGCTCGCGCGTCAGCACCATCAGTTCGTAGAGCCAGGCCAGCGTCTCCGGCGGCAGGTCACGCCGATAACGGGTCTCGGGGGTGGGTGAGCCATCGGCAGCCACCAGCCGCACGGGCTCGAAAACCTCAGCCATACCGCCTCCTTCAGGTGACGGCATGTTCGGCCGTCAGTCCGCGAGGTGCTCAGCGCCGTGACGGTCGGCCCGATCCCCTGGTGCGGGGGTGCCGGCTGGCTACCCGGGTGTGGAGCCAGCGCGACGATCCGTGCTGCCCGTCGCAGTACTGGGGCACTTCCCAGTATGCCCTCGAATCGGGCGCGCCCATGGTGAACGGTGGTCACGAGTTGGCTGCGTGTCGCAGATCAGGCGGCCTTGACCCGGCGTACGGTCTCGCCCTGCCCGGGTCAGCGGGGCGCGAGAGCCACGATGCGTTCCGCGCGTCGCAACACCGGCGCGTCGACCATCAGACCCTCGTACTGGAACACCCCGCGCTGCCTGCCGGCTTCCTCGAGCACGGCCCGGGCCCACCGCACCTCTTGCTCGCTCGGCGCGTAGGCGTCGCGGATCACGGCCACCTGGGTGGGATGGATGGCGACCTTGGCGTCGAAGCCGACGGCGACCGCGTCATCGCACTCCGCCCGCAGCCCGTCGAGATTCTTGATGTCCAGGTACACCGAATCCAGCGCCATCCGCCCGTAGGCCTTGGCCGCCAACAGGGTCTGTGACCGGACGTGCTGGGCGACGTCGCGGTAGCTGCCGTCCGGCCGGCGGTTGGCGGTGCCGCCGAGCACCGCGAACAGATCCTCGGCACCCCACATCACGGCCAGGGTGTTGTCGGGCCGCACCAGTTCGACGACGTTGAGCGCGGCCAGCGGGGTTTCGATCAGGACCACGACCTGCAACGGTGCCAGCGCCCGCACCTGGTCGGCGTGTTCGGTCTTGGCCAGCATCACCGTCGTGTACTCGGTGCGCGCCAGCGCCCGCAGATCGAGCTCGTGATCGGGGGTGCCCGCCGGATTGACCCGCACCACCGTGCGGGAGGGGTCCAGTGGGGTGCCGATCAACGCCTCCCGCGCGGCTTCGCGGTCATGGGCGGCCACCCCGTCCTCCAGGTCCAGGATCACGATATCGGCTGCCGCAGCGGCCTTTTGGAACCGCTCCGGACGGTCGGCCGGGCAGAACAGCCAGCCGGGGCCGGGGTTGGCGAGCGACACTAGGCCTCCTGGGGTTTCTTGCGCACCATGGTCTTGCGGGTGGCGGTCGCCACGATGTCGCCGTGCTGGTTGCGGCCGGTGTGGGCGAAGGTGACGATGCCCTCCCCGGGCCGGCTCTTGGATTCGCGCTTCTCGATGACCTCGGATTCGGCGTACAGCGTGTCGCCGTGGAACAACGGCTTGGGGAAGGCGATCTCGGAGAATCCGAGGTTGCCCACGATGGTGCCCTGGGTGAGCTGAGCCACCGACAATCCGACCAGTGTGGACAGGGTGAACATCGAGTTCACCAGCCGCTGATGGAATGGCGGCAACGCGTCGGAGAATGCCGCGTCCAGGTGCAGCGCCTGGGTGTTCATCGTCAAGGTGGTGAACAGGACGTTGTCGGCCTCGGTGATGGTGCGCCCGGGCCGGTGCAGATACAGCACGCCGGTCTCGAACTCCTCGTACCACAGCCCGCGCTGCTCGACGGTTCTCTTGGTCATAGACCCAGTTCCCGCCCGATCAGCATCAGCTGCACTTCGGTTGTGCCCTCGCCGATTTCGAGGATCTTACTGTCCCGGTAATGCCGGGACACCGGATACTCGTTCATGAAGCCGTACCCGCCGAAGATCTGGGTGGCGTCCCGGGCGTTGTCCATCGCGGCCTCGCTGGACACCAGCTTGGCCACCGAGGCCGCCTTCTTGAACGGCTTGCCCGACAACATCAGCGCGGCTGCGTCGTAGTACGCGGTCCGCGCGGCATGTGCGCGGGCCTCCATCCGGGCGATCTTGAAGGCGATGGCCTGATACGTCCCGATCTTGGCGCCGAACGCTTCGCGCTCCTTGGCGTACTTCACGCATTCGTCGACGCAGCCCTGCGCCGCACCGACCGACAGCGCGGCGATGGCGATGCGCCCCTCGTCCAGGATGCGCAGGAAGTTGGCGTAGCCACGGCCGCGGTCACCGAGCAGGTTCTCGGCGGGCACCCGGACGTCGTCGAAGCTGAGCGGATGGGTGTCCGAGGCATTCCAGCCGACCTTGTTGTAGGCGGGTTCGGCGGTGAACCCCGCGGTCGGCACCGGCACCAGGATCGACGAGATCTCCTTCCTACCGTCGGGGCCTTCGCCCGTCACCGCGGTGACGGTGACCAGCTTGGTGATATCGGTGCCGGAATTGGTGATGAACTGCTTCGAGCCGTTGATCACCCAGGTGTCACCGTCGAGTTTGGCGGTGGTCTTGGTGGCCCCGGCGTCGCTGCCGCCGCCGGCTTCGGTCAATCCGAAGGCGCCCAGCGCCTTGCCGCTGGCCAGCAGGGGCAACCACTCCTGCTTCTGCGCCTCGTTACCGAACCGGTACACCGGCATCGCGCCCAGTGACACACCGGCTTCCAGGGTGATCGCCACGCTCTGGTCGACCTTGCCGAGTTCCTCCAAAGCCAGGCACAGCGCGAAATAGTCCCCGCCCATGCCGCCGTACTCCTCGGGGAACGGCAGACCGAACAGGCCCATATCGGCCATCCCGGAGACAACCTCGTACGGGAACGAATGCTCCTCATCGTGTTTGGCGGCCACCGGGGCTACGACGCTCTGTGCGAAGTCGCGGACGGTCTTGGCCAGCTGCGCGTAGTCGTCGGGCAGCGTGCCCGTGGACAGGAAGTCGCTCATTGTTGGGTCTCCTTGGTTGCGGCGGTGATTCGGGCCAGCGGCTGACCCACCTTGACCTGGTCGCCGACGGCGACGAGAAGTTCGACCACGCCGCCGACCGGCGAGGACAGCGTGTGTTCCATCTTCATGGCCTCGACGGTGACGACAACGGCACCGGTTGCGACGGTGGCGCCGTCGGTGACGCCGACGGCGACCACCGCCCCGGGCATGGGGCTGACCAGTTCGGCGTCCCCGGAGTGCTCGTCGTCGGGGCGCACCGGCGCTTCGCGCACCTCGTGTACCGCGACGGTGCCGTGCGGCCCGGCCAGCCAGATATGCGGACCGTCGGACGCGACGATGTAGTCGGTGCGCAGGCCGTCCACGGCGACGGTGAGATCGCGGCCGTCCAATCGTGCTGTCAGCGAATATGTTCCGCCGTCTTCTACGGTCGCGACCGCAGTGTCGGGGCTGCCGGTGATCCGTACGTGGTCGACACGCTCACCGGCCTGCAGCCGGAACGTGCTCGGCGCCCGCTGTCCGGTGCGCCAGCCCGACGGTGCCGACCACAGGTTGTCGTCGGCGGCGGCCCAGCACTGCAGCCACCGGTAAGCGGCCGCGGCGACGAGATCTTCGTCGGCGACCGGTGCAGTGGTGTAATCCGGTAGCCGGCGATCGAGCAGGCCGGTATCCAGTTGGCCGGCAATGACATCCGGGTCGGCCAGCAGGAACCGCAGGAAGTCGATATTGGTGGTGACACCCAGCACGGCGGTCTGGGCCAGGGCTCGGTCCAGACCGCGCAGCGCGCCCGACCGGTTGTCGGCGTACGCGATGATCTTGGCGAGCATCGGGTCGTAGTCGCTGCCGACGACGGTGCCCGGATAGATTCCCGAATCGACGCGCACCCGTTCGGGTTCGACCACGTCGAGTACCGTCCCGCCGGTCGGCAGGAAGCCGTTGGCCGGGTCCTCGGCGTACACCCGGGCCTCGATGGCGTGCCCGTCGAGCGTGACATCCTCCTGGCGTATGGGCAGCGGCTCCCCCGCCGCGACCCGCACCTGCAACTCCACCAGGTCGACGCCGGTGACCAGTTCGGTGACTGGATGTTCCACCTGCAGACGCGTGTTCATCTCCATGAAGAAGAACTCGTCGGGCTTGTCCGCGGAGACGATGAACTCGACGGTGCCCGCGCCGGTGTAGTCCACGCTGCGGGCGGTGTTGCAGGCCGCCTCACCGATGCGGGCGCGGGTCGCGGCGTCCAGCAGCGGCGACGGAGCCTCCTCGATGACCTTCTGGTGCCGCCGTTGCAGGCTGCATTCCCGCTCACCGAGGTGGATGACGTTGCCGTGCCCGTCGGCGAGCACCTGCACCTCGATATGCCTGGGCCGCAACACGAATCGTTCCAGGAACAGAGTGTCGTCGCCGAATGCCGAGGCCGCCTCGCGCCGGGCGCTAACCAATGCCGCAGGCAGTTCGTCGGCCGAGTGCACCACCCGCATGCCCTTGCCTCCACCGCCCGCCGACGGTTTGACCAGCACGGGGAAGCCCACCTCGGGGGCCCCGGCAATCAGGTCGTCGTCGGTCAGGCCGGGCCGGGAGATGCCGGGAACCACCGGCACCCCGAACGCCGATACCGCGGCCTTGGCGGCGATCTTGTCACCCATGGTGCCGATCGCGGGCACCGGCGGGCCGATGAACACGATGCCCGCGGCGTGCAGAGCGGCCGCGAATTCGGCGTTCTCGGCCAAGAAGCCGTAACCGGGGTGCACGGCCTGCGCGCCGGTGCGGGCCGCGGCTCCCACGATGGCTTTGATGTCGAGGTAGCTCTGCCGGGCGGAGGCCGGACCGATGCGTACCGCGACGTCGGCCTCGGCGACATGGCGGGCCCCGTCGTCGGCGTCGCTGTAGACGGCGACCGCGCGGATGCCCATGGCGCGCAGCGTGCGGATCACCCGGACGGCGATCTCGCCGCGGTTGGCCACGAGGACGGTATCGAAGCGTCGGACAGTCATCTGATCACATCCTGAAGACGCCATAAGACACCGGCTCCAGCGGGGCCTGTGCGACAACCGAAAGGGCCAAACCGACAACGGTTCTGGTGTCGGCGGGGTCGATGACGCCGTCGTCCCACAGGCGTGCGGTGGAGTAGTACGGATTGCCCTGCGCCTCGTACTGGGCCCGGATCGGCGCCTTGAACGCCTCTTCCTCCTCGGACGTCATCTCACCGCGCACGGTGGCCAGCACCGAGGCGGCCTGCTCACCGCCCATCACCGAGATCCGCGCGTTGGGCCACATCCACAGGAACCGGGGCGAATACGCGCGCCCGCACATGGAGTAGTTGCCGGCACCGTAGGAGCCGCCGATCACGACGGTGAGCTTGGGCACCCGTGCACAGGCCACGGCGGTGACCATCTTGGCGCCGTGTTTGGCGATGCCGCCGGCCTCGTAGTCACGGCCGACCATGAATCCGGAGATGTTCTGCAGGAACAACAACGGGGTGTTGCGCTTGTCGCACAGCTCGATGAAGTGGGCGCCCTTGACCGCGGATTCCCCGAACAGCACACCGTTGTTGGCGATGATGCCCACCGGGTGGCCGTGGATGCGCGCGAAACCGGTGACCAGTGTGGTGCCGTATTCGGCCTTGAATTCCGCGAACTCACCAGCCCCGGGGGCGAGCGGAGCGACGGGGGAAGGGCCATCGACGATGCGGGTGATCACCTCGTGTACGTCGTAGGGGACGCGGGCGTCGGTCGGCACGACGTCGTAGAGCTCGGTCTGGTCGGCCACCGGGTCGACGGTGGGCACCACCTCCCACGGCGGATCGCACCGCGGGCCGAGGGTGGACACGATGCGCCGCACGATGCGCAGGGCGTCGCGGTCGTCGCGGGCCAGATGGTCTGTCACACCGGAGATCTTGGAATGCAGGTCGCCGCCGCCCAGTTCCTCGGCCGTGACGACCTCGCCGGTGGCGGCCTTCACCAGCGGTGGTCCGCCCAGGAAGATGGTGCCCTGGTTGCGCACGATGACGGCCTCGTCGCTCATGGCGGGTACGTACGCGCCGCCGGCGGTGCACGAGCCGAGCACCGCGGCGATCTGCGGGATGCCCTGCGCGCTCATGGTCGCCTGGTTGTAGAAGATGCGGCCGAAGTGTTCGCGGTCGGGGAACACCTCGTCCTGACGGGGCAGGAAGGCGCCACCGGAGTCCACCAGGTAGATGCACGGCAGCCGGTTCTGCGCGGCGATCTCTTGTGCGCGTAGGTGTTTCTTGACGGTGATCGGGTAATACGTGCCGCCTTTGACGGTGGCGTCGTTGGCCACGATCATGCATTCGCGTCCGGACACCCGGCCGATACCGGCGATCAGGCCCGCACCCGGGCAGTCCCCGTCGTACATGCCGTGGGCGGCCAGCGGCGCGATGTCCAGGAAGGGGCTGCCGGTGTCGAGCAGCCCGTCGACCCGGTCCCGCGGAAGCAGCTTGCCCCGGCTGACGTGGCGGTCGCGTGCCTTCTCCGGTCCACCGAGGGCGACCTCGGCCAGTTTGGTGCGCAACTCGTCCACCAGGGCGACGTGTGCGTCGCGATGTGCCATCGCAGAACCCATTTCAGTTGAGTTAATGACGACTAACTCGTGGTATGTTAATCACGACTAACCGAAATGTCTACAGCCGGACGGAGGCCGCGCATGACGATGCAAACCCCGCGCAGCAAGGCCAAATCCGACCGCCGCGATCAACTGATCGCCGCCGCCGAACGCCTCATCGCCGAACATGGCTACCTGGCGGTGCGGCTGGAGGACATCGGGTCGGCCGCGGGTGTCAGCGGTCCCGCCATCTACCGGCACTTCCCCAACAAAGAAGCGTTGCTGACCGAACTCCTGGTCGGGATCAGCACGCGGCTGCTCAGCGGCGCCACCGAGGTCGTCGCGGCCGCCGACGATGCCCGCCAGGCACTCGATGGGCTCATCGACTTTCACCTCGACTTCGCGCTCGGCGAATCCGACCTGATCCGCATCCAGGACCGCGATCTCGCGCATCTGCCCGCGCAGGCCAAACGCCAGGTCCGCAAGGCACAGCGGCAGTACGTGGAGATCTGGGTCGACGTGCTGCGCCGGCTCGACGACACCCTGGACGAGGCCGACGCCCGGCTCAAATCTCAGGCCGTGTTCGGATTGCTCAACTCGACCCCGCACAGCGTCAAGGCACCCACGCTCACCCACAGCTCGCGGGCGGTACTGCGGGCGATGACGGTCGCCGCGCTGGCCGCCACGCCGTAGCTGCCGCGGGCAGGGCAGTGTGACCGCACGGCGCCGCATCGCCGGGCCGCGCGGGTACCCTGCAGCCATGAGGTGGGCATGACCAATTCACCACGCGGCGATGAGCCGACCCAGCGCCTTGACGGCGGCTACGGCGACGCTTATCCCGGCCATCCCGGCTATCCGGGTTACTCCGACCCCGCGTACGCCGGTCAGGGCCCCTACGGCACACGGCCCACCGAACCGCTACCCGCCTATCCGGCCTACGACCCGGCCTATGCGGCCGGTCCCTACGGGGCACCGCCCCAGCAACCGCCGCTGCCCGGTGACCCGGCGCCCCCGGACGGCCCGCGCCCACCCCGCTGGCTGTGGTTCCTGGCGGCCATCGCCATCGTCGCGGTGCTCGCGTTGGTCATCGCGCTGGTGATCGTCAACAGCTCCCAGCAGGACACCGTGGTCGCCCCGGTGCCCTCGCTGACCGAACCGACCACCACCGCGCCGACCACCACACGCCGGCCGACCACCTCCACCGTCCCGGCGCCGGTACCGTCCTCGTCGCCCACCACCCCCACCACACCGGGCGTACCCGGCGCCGATCCGAGCGCCACCGAGACCGTGGTGTACGACGTCTCGGGCACCGGCCGCGCCATCAACATCACCTACGTCGACACCGGCGGCGTGCTGCAGACCGAGTTCAACGTGCTGCTGCCGTGGAGCAAGCAAGTGGACCTGACCAAACCGGCCAAGGGTTCGGCCAGCGTCAGCATCATCAATGTCGGGCGGCAGGTCAGCTGCTCGATCACCATCGACGGCGCGCAGGTGCAGCAGCGCAGCGGGTCAGGCCTGACGATCTGCAGCCCGATCGGCTGACCCGCGCGGGGTCTTCACCCCGAGCATCAGCAGCAGACCGAGGATCAACACCACGCACAACCCGCCCATCCCGGCGCGGTCGCTGTGGAACACGTCGATGAACAACGCGAACAGCGCCGGTGCCAGGAAGGTCGCTGCCCGTCCGGTCATGGTGTACAGGCCGAAAGCCACGCCTTCCTTGCCCTCGTTGGAGATGCGCAGCATCTGCGTGCGCGCCGCCGACAGGGTCGGCCCCACGAACAGGCACAGCAGCAGCCCGCACACCCAGAACGCGAGCGGACCGGACAGCGTCATCAGCGTCAGCCCCACCACGATCATCAGGCTCAGCGCCCCGATGATCACCGGCTTGGCGCCGATGCGGTCGTCCAGCCAGCCGCCGGCCACTGCGCCCGCGGCGGCCACCAGGCAGGCCGCCACACCGAACAACAGCACCGTCGCCGGCGAGATGCCGTACACGTTGACGCCGAGCACCGCGCCGAAGGTGAACACCCCGGTCAGCCCGTCGCGGAACACCGCACTGGCGATCAGGTAGTAGACGACGTTGCGGTCGCGTCGCCATTCCGCTTGCACCTCGGCCCACAGCGTGCGGTAGGCCGCCGCGATGCGGACCGGGCGGTGCGCGGGATCGGCGGGTGGCGCCGGCGCGGTGAGCAGCAGCGGCAGCGCGAACACCAGCAGCCACACCGACGTCAGCACCATGGCGGCCCGGACGTTCTGGCCGTCATCGGTGGGTAGGCCCAGCAGCCCGCCGTCGCCGACGATGAAGCCGAGGTAGACGATGAGCAGCAACGCCACGCTGCCGCCGTACCCGACCGCCAGGCCCGCGCCGGACACCCGGCCGGAGTTCTTCGGCGTGGTCAGCTGCGCCAGCATCGCGTTGTACGGGACGGTCGCCAGGTCATTGCACGCCGCGATCATCGCCAGCAGGGCCAGCCCGGCCCACAGGTAGTGGTAGTCGGAGCGGATCAGGGTCGTGGACGCGACCAGCGCCGCCGCGACCACGGTGAGCGTGACCAGCGCCCGGCGGCGCCGGTGCGCGGCGTCCACCCAGATGCCGGTGACCGGTGCCAACACCGCGACGACGATGCCGGCGACGGTCAGCGCCCGGCCCAGCCAGCTCGCCGGCGTCGTGTCCCCTGGCAGGTCCTTTCCGACGGCACTGGTCAGGTAGACGGAGAAGACGAAGGTCACGACGATGGCGTTGACGCCGGTGGCACCGCAGTCGTACAGAACCCACGACAACACTTGCGAACGCCGCGCCCCGCGCGACTCCGACACGGGGCTGCTCATGGCCGCCACCCTATAAGTCCTTACGATTTCGGCATGCCTGTACCCGCACCCCACCCCGACGCCCGCGCTGTTGTCACCGGCGCCTCCCAGGGCATCGGTGAAGCCCTCGCCGCGGACCTGGCCTCCCGGGGCCACCATCTGATCATCACGGCCCGCCGGGGCGAGGTGCTGACCGAGCTCGCTACCCGGCTCACCGATACGTACGGCGTGACCGTGGAGGTGCGCGCCGTGGACCTGGCCGATCCGGCCGCCCGTGATGTGCTCTGCCAGGAGCTGGCCGGCCGCAACATCTCGATCCTGTGCGCCAACGCCGGCACCGCCACCTTCGGTCCGGTGGCCAAGCTGGACCCGGCCGGCGAGAAGGCACAGGTCCAACTGAATGCCATTGCCGTGCATGATCTGTGCCTGGCTGTGCTGCCCGGGATGATCGAACGCAAGGCCGGTGGCATCCTGATCTCCGGCTCGGCGGCGGGCAATTCGCCGATCCCGAACAACGCCACCTACGCGGCCACCAAGGCCTTCGCGAACACCTTCAGTGAGTCGCTGCGCGGCGAACTCAAGGGCACCGGCGTGCACGTCACGTTGCTGGCGCCCGGCCCGGTGCGCACCGATCTGCCGGATGCGGATGAGCGCTCGCTGGTGGAGAAGCTGATCCCGGACTTCCTGTGGATCAACACCGAGTACACCGCGAAGCTGTCGCTGGACGGGTTGGAGCACAACAAGATGCGCATCGTGCCCGGGCTGACGTCCAAGGCGATGTCGGTGGCCAGCGGGTACGCGCCGCGCGCCATCGTCACGCCGATCGTCGGTGCGGTGTACAAGAAGCTCGGCGGCGACTGATTCGGCTCCGATTGTCCGCTTGGGACACGGTCTTCCAGCAGACGCGTGCCCTGAGTGGACATTCGACGTCTACCGGCGTCGGCGGCCCGTCCCGAAGATGCTGCGGGTGATCTCGCGGCCGATCACCGTGCCGGCCGAGCGCATCGCGCTCTTGAACGCCGGGCTCTCCACCATCTTCTCCAAGAACCCGGGCTCGGCGGCGTTGCGCGCTGTCGCCGTGCCCTCGATCTCGGCGCCACCGGTGCTCACCGGCGGAGGCAGCTGATCGACAGGAGCCGGCGGTGGCGCCAGCTTGGCGTTGAGCTTCTCGTAGGCCGATTCCCGGTCGATGGTCTGCCCGTAGGTGGCCTGCAGCGGACTGGCCGCCGCGGCCGCCTTGATCGCGTCCGGGCCGATGGTGTCCATCAGCGATCGCGGCGCCCGCATTCGGGTCCAGGCGACCGGCGTCGGAGCCCCACGCTCGGACAGCACCGTGACGATCGCCTCGCCGATGCCCAGCGACGTCAGCGCCGACTCCAGGTCGTACACCGTCGTCTTCGGGTACGTCCGCACCGTCTTGGTGAGCGCCTTCTGGTCATCGGGGGTGAAGGCCCGCAGCGCGTGCTGCACCCGCGCACCCAGCTGGGACAGCACGTCGTTGGGTACGTCGGTGGGCAACTGGGTGCAGAAAAATACGCCGACCCCCTTGGAGCGGATCAGCTTGACCGTCTGCTCGACCTGCTCCAGGAACGCCTTGGACGCGTCGGCGAACAGCAGGTGCGCCTCGTCGAAGAAGAACACCAACTTGGGCTTGTCGACGTCCCCGACCTCGGGCAGCGTGGTGAACAGGTCGGCCAGCACCCACATCAGGAAGGTGGAGAACATCACCGGCCGCGCCGCCTGGGCACCCAGTTCCAGCAGCGAGATGACGCCGCGACCCTGTGCGTCGAAGCGGATCAGGTCCTTGGGTTCCAGCTCGGGTTCACCGAAGAAGGTGTCGGCCCCTTCGGCCTCCAGATTCACCAGGGCCCGCAGGATCACCCCGGCGGTGGTCGGCGACACCGCGCCCAGGTTCTTGAGTTCGGGCTTGCCCTCGTCGCTGGTCAGGTACTGGATGACGGCTCGCAGGTCCTTCAGGTCCAGCAGCGACAGCCCCTTCTGGTCGGCCCAGTGGAAGATCAGGCCGAGGGTGGATTCCTGAGTAGCATTGAGTCCCAAGACTTTCGACAACAGAATGGGCCCGAAACTGGTGATGGTGGCCCGCACCGGCACACCGATGCCCTCGGTACCCAGCGACAGGAACTCCACCGGGAACGCCGTCGGTGTCCAGTCGTCACCGGTGTCCTTGGCGCGCTGGGCGGTCTTGTCCCCCGGCTCCCCGGGCCGCGACAGACCGGACAGATCGCCCTTCACGTCGGCCATCAGCACCGGCACCCCGGCCGCCGACAGTTGCTCGGCCATCACCTGCAGTGACTTCGTCTTGCCGGTGCCGGTGGCGCCCGCGATCAGACCGTGGCGATTGACGGTGGCCAGCGGGATACGCACCGACGCGCCGGGGTCGACGACACCGTCGACCACCACGGTGCCCAGCTCCAAGGCCTGTCCCTCAACGGCGTAACCTGCGGCGATCTGCTGAGCGGGGGTCGCGGTCGATTCTGAGGTCATGGCCAGACCCTACTGAACGACCACCTATTTGGGTGGGTGCGGGCAGCTAATTAGCGAGGGTGCGAATACTGTGGATCGCTGTGCGTGAAGAACTGGTCTGGATCGACTGTGAGATGACCGGGCTGGACCTCAAGTCCGACCGGCTCATCGAGATTGCGGCCCTGGTGACCGACGCCGACCTGAACATCCTCGGCGACGGCATCGACGTGGTGATCCATGCCGACGAGGAGGCCTTGTCCGGCATGGTCGACGTGGTCGCCCGGATGCACGCCAGCTCCGGCCTCGACAAAGAGGTGCTGGCGTCGGACATCGACCTCGCGACCGCCGAGAAGATGGTGCTCGACTACATCCGCAGCCACGTCAAACAGGCCAAAACGGCACCGCTGTGCGGCAACTCGATCGCCACCGACCGCGGTTTCATCGCGCGCGACATGCCCTTGCTCGACGAGTACCTGCATTACCGGATGATCGACGTCAGCTCCATCAAGGAACTGTGCCGGCGCTGGTACCCGCGGATCTACTTCGGGCAGCCGGCCAAGGGCCTGGCACACCGCGCGCTGGCCGACATCCACGAGTCCATCCGCGAGCTGAAGTACTACCGCAGCACCGCCTTCGTGCCCGCCCCCGGTCCGTCTACCAGCGAGATCGCCGCGGTGGCGGCCGAGCTGGGTCCGCCGCAGGCCGACACCGGAGAAACCGATTCGGTTGTGGAGCAGTGAGCCGCTAGTATCTACAACGCCGCTCGCGCGGCAATGGTGGCTGTAGTTCAGTTGGTAGAGCACCAGGTTGTGATCCTGGCTGTCGCGGGTTCGAGTCCCGTCAGCCACCCCGATAGGTCAGGGGCCCGTTCAGGGCCCCTGACCTTTTTCGTCACCACGTCACCAGATCCCGGACCTCCCGCAACGCCGGGCGCAACGCCCGGATCACCACATCGCGATGGGCATCCGGGGCGACGACGAAGCCGAAGCGCAGACCCGAAGGTGCGCTCCCGGTCAGCATCACTTACATCCGTAAGTGATGCTCGCTCCGGACGACAGCCTCAGTTAGCCGTCGACGCCTGCTTTCACCGAGGCGCGGCCAGCACCCCGCGCGATGACTTTCGGGAACGCTCGGAGTCAACACCATCATGACGACTTCAGCCAAACCTCCGGTGGTCGACCACCACACCTGGCGCGCCGCCCTCGACGATCTGCGCGTCCGGGAAAAGGCGGCCACCCGCGAACTGGATGCCATCGCGGCCGCCCGCCGGCGGCTGCCGATGGTCGAGATGCCCAAGTACGTGCTCACCGGGGCGGACGGGCCGGTGTGCCTGGCCGAGGTGTTCGGCGGCCGCTCCCAGTTGATCACCTACCACCACATGTGGACCGACGGCGCGGAGTGGCAATGCGGCGGCTGCACCGGCTTCACGTCGCAGTTCACCAGACTGGACTTCCTGGACAACTACGACGCCCGTTTCGTCGTCGTCACCAACGGGCCCATCGACGAGGCACTGGCCTACCGGAAGAAGGTGGGCAACAAGATGACCTGGTACTCGTCGGCGGGCTCCACCTTCGGCGCCGACATCGATGCGCCACCCGGTGGCGGCTTCGCGGTGAATGTCTTTCTGCGGGAAGGGGAAACGGTGTACCGGACTTGGCACACCAACGGCCGCGGCACCGAACAACTCAGCCACAGCTTCGCGCTCATCGACCTGCTGCCCTACGGCCGTCAGGAGGAATGGCAGGACTCCCCGGACGGCTGGCCGTCCCGGCCCACCTATTCGGGCTGGCTGGACAGCCCGGACGTCGCTCGCATCTATGGAGAGGAACTCGCATGACCGATCAGCGCTACGTCGTCACCCGCACCATCCCGGCACCGCCATCCAGAGTGTTCGCCCTACTCAGCGATCCGGCACGGCATCGCGACACCGAGCCCGGGGACTGGGTGCGCGATGCCGTCGATCCGCAACCGATCACCGGTGCGGGCCAGGTGTTCGCGATCAACATGTTCCTGGAGCAGGCCGGCGGCCATTACGTCATGCACAACGTGGTCGACGAATTCGTGCCGAACCGCACCATCGGTTGGAAGCCCGGTCAGCTCGACGAGTCCGGCGAGGTGGCGCTGGGCGGCTGGTGGTGGCGCTATGACCTGACCCCCAACGGCGACGGCACCGACGTCACGCTCACCTACGACTGGACGGCCACCCCGCAGGAGTTCGCCGATGCGATCGGCGGCATGCCGCCGTTCCCGGTCGACTTCATCGGCGAATCGCTTGCCACCCTGGAACGTTCACTCACCCAGGCCTAGCCTGGCACCTTGTCCAGGAAGCCGACCACGGCCCGGATGCGGCCGTCCTCGTCGGTGAACAGCACGTCGAACCCGACGATCACCGGCTCGGCGTCGCGGGGTCCGAGGCCCCACTGGAACCGGGTGTGCGCGTGGTGGCTGTCCGGTCCACTGACCAAGGTGAAGACAAATCCGGGGAACTGGCCGTGCACGGCGTCGATCGCGGCGAAGATCCCGTCGTGACCGCCGACCTCGGCGAGCGGATCGACGTAGGTGGCATCCGTGGCCCAGTGCTGGTCCAGCAGGGCCTTGCGCGTCGGCGCATCGGTGGCGTTCCAGGTGTCGAGGTAGGCGGACACGATATCGGTCATGGTCGGCGCTTTCTGTCGTGGAATGAAGCTGGACACAACCAGATTCACTGCACGGCCGCGCATTGTCGATTACCCGGGAGGTAACCGCTCAGTCGTTGGCGTTGCCGGCCTTCCACTGCGGCCACGGGATGTTCCAGTCCCCCAGACCGTCGGTACCCGGCAGCGGCGACCCGACGGTGCCGACAACTTCCACGATGTCACCGCGCCTGGTGTTCTCGTAGAACCACTGCGCATTGCTGGTGCTGACGTTGAGGCAGCCGTGGCTGACGTTGCTGTAGCCCTGGCTGCCCACCGACCACGGCGCGGCGTGCACGTAGATGCCGCTGTAGGACATCTGCGTGGCGTAATCCACCTCGGTGCGATAACCGTTGGGCGAGTTGACCGGAACGCCGTAGGTCGACGAATCCATGATCAGGTGTGAGTACCGGTCGCCGATGATGTAGGTGCCGTTGTTGGTGGGCGTACTGTTCTTGCCCATCGAGATCGGCATGGTCTTGACCACCTCACCGTTGCGGCGCACCGTCAGCGTCTTGGTCGCGTCGTCGGCGGTGGCGATGACCTGATCACCGATGGTGAAGTGGGTGGATACGTTCTCCTGCCCCATCAGACCGCCGCCCAAGTCCACCCCGTAGGTGTTGACCTCGACCTTGACATCGGTTCCGGGCTTCCAGTATTCGGCTGGGCGCCAACGAACTTCGCGATTGCTCAGCCAGTAGAAGGCGCCCTCGACATGCGGTTTGGTGGTGACCTTGATCGCCTTCTGCGCCGCGAGGCGGTCGGGGATGTTCTCGTCGAACCGGACGGCCACCGGCTGCCCGATCCCGACGACCTCGCCGTCGTTGGGCAGCACGTACGGCATGGTCAGGTTCTCGGGCGAATGCGTCTCGAAGGTCATCTCCCGGCTCGTCTCACCACCGAGGCCCAGGGACCGCGCGGTCAGAGTGTAGCGGGTGTTGTAGTCGAGCGGGTCCGTCGTCGCCCACGTCAAGCCGTCAGGGGTGAACTTGCCCGCCACCGCCGCGCCCGACGAATCGACCATGCTGACCGCGCCCAGCACTCCGCCCTCGGCGCTGACGGTCACCGGGGCATCGACGGTCACCCCGACCGCGCCGTCGGTCACCGACGCGTTGAGCTTGGGCACCAGCAGGTCGCCGAACGGGGTGCCCTTGTCGGTGATGGTCTGCGGCGCCGCCGGCGGTTGGTTGCTGGAGCAGCCCGCCAGCACGGCGGCGGCAGCCACGGCCAGCACGGCCGCCAAGGTCGCGCCCCGACGCACCCCGCCCCACGGTGTGACCTGCACCATTACCCTCACTCCACCCATCACCGCCACACGTTCGCAGCAACTTGCCAGCATTCTAGGGGAATTGGGGAACGTCGGCGCACCCGCTGAGACCGGCGCTCAGACGGCGTGCGCACCCCGTCCTTCATGCGGATTTCACCTCGCGCGGTGGGGCCTGTTATTGTTCCACACGCGCGCCGTTAGCTCAGTTGGTAGAGCAGCTGACTCTTAATCAGCGGGTCCGGGGTTCGAAACCCTGACGGCGCACTGGTCAGAGGCGGTACCGGCGGTTCAGGTGTACACATAACTGTACACAAACCGCTGGCACCGCCTCTATCGTTTGTTCGGAGTACATGGCCGTGCACCATCTGTGAAGCGCCTGCCGACTTCCGTCTGCGGCAATTACCATCAATCCATGGGTGGTAACGGGGTCGCACCAGCTGGATGGTACCCAGACCCCTCCGGGGGACCAGACAAACGCTACTGGGACGGCAACCAGTGGCTAGAAGTAAAACCGGCACCGCCGCGCCCGACATGGCAGAAGATCCTGATCGTCGCGGCACCCGTGCTTCTCGTCGGCGGATGCATGGGGCTTCTCTTCGGTTCAAGCGGCAGAAGCTGGGACGACATTTCGCAGCAGACCGAGGCCGAGATGGCGTGTGAGGATGCGGTCAAGGCGCGGCTCAAGCATCCCGATGTCGCCGACTTCGACCACGTTTTGTATCGGCGTTCGTCGGGGGATTCGGCGGCTGAGGTGCGTGGTGTTGTGAAGACGGTGAATGGGTTCAATGCACCGGTTCGGGTGACGTACGGCTGTCAGGTGTCCGGTAAGTGGGCGACGGTCAGCGAATTGTTGGAACCATGAAGCGCCGAACCGCCCCCAGCCGCGAGACCGGGGGCGGTTCATCTTCGTGCCCTATGGGTGTCCTGTCCGACCCCGCGGTAGTCGACCATCCGGCCAACAAACCTATCTGGGAGACCTGACCCCTTATCGGGCTTACCGGATGGATAGATCCGGTAATTGCTTAGATCCTAACCCCGAGTTGGCGAGCGGTCCACGCATTGGGTTCAGCGGGTCGGGGTAGCGTTTCATTCCTCCTCTTCGTCGAACATTGGTTCGCTCCCCTCGTCTTCGTCGAACAACCAGTCGCTGGAAACGCGCTGTCCGGCGGCGAACTCAGCCAGGCCGGTTAGGGTCGCGTTGTACAGCTCGCGGTCTTCCAAGACAGCGCTTTCAGACTCGTGATAAACGATGCTGACGTCACCGTGTTTCGCGCGCCACGCTGCGCGCTGCCGCTGCGCCATAAGGCTCATCTTGTAGAACTTCACCGCCGTCCGAAACGCCTGCGCGTGACTGCGAACAACTGTCGGGACCATCCCCCGATTTTACTGCGGTGCTCTGACAGATTGGCGGCCTAGCATTCACCGGGGGGTGGGTTTGTTGGGGGTGTTTTCCCCTACCGTTTAGGGTTGAACACCCGTAATGGTCGCGCCGTTTCTGAGATAACTAACCAGTTCGGGGTTCTAAATGTCCTCATCTGAGCTGGTGGGCTTGGGGTGAGTG
>NZ_LQOL01000078.1 GCF_002101555.1 Mycolicibacterium canariasense | reverse complement strand
CTCCCGCCCAGCCCGCCCCGCAGGGCCCCGGACAGGATGTTGCCGATGATGATGCCGCCCAGCACGGCGCCCGCATTCGATCCGCCACTGCCGTACCCGCCGCCGTACCCGCCATAGTGGCGCTGCGCGGCGGCCACGTCGTCATTGGCCAATGACTGCGCCTGGGCGGCCAGCGTCGCCGCCCCGTTGGCGTACTGGATCGCCTCACCGAGGTTGCTGGCCTGCCGGTCCTGGGCGGCCTGCAACTGGCGCACCGCCTCGGCCAGTTTGGTGCGCGCCTCCGGGCCCACACTGCCCCTGCGGGTGTCGATGAAATCCGAGACGCCACGCACCCGGGACTGCGCGCTGAACAACGCCTGACCGTACGCGCGGCGCAACCGTTCGGTGGTCTCGCGCTCCTCGGAGACGGCGGCCAGCAGCCGGTCCAGATCGGCGTCGGCGGCGCTCAGACTCGTGAAGGCGCCCAGTGGGTCGGTGCCGCCGGTACCCTGAGCGGCCGATACGGCCTGCACCGCGGCGTCGCGCGCGGCCGTCAGGGCGGTGGCCTGGGTGATATTGCCCTGTGCCAGTTGGGCTCCCGCGGCATCGATGCCGTTCTGGATATCGGCGATCGCTGCGGGCAGCGCCGCGATCGCACGGTTGATGTCGGTGGCGGCGCTGTCGACGGCGTCCAGCAGCGTGCGGGCTTGGCCCAGTGCGGACTCGGCCGCACGCACCGAATCGACCAGACCCGCTTGGCTGCCGGCCGGGCGGGCCACCAGACTGCGGGCGTTGGTGATGTTCTGGTCGGCGAAAGCCAAACGTTGCTTGGCGGTTTCGACATTGCCCGCGACGGAGGTCAGCGCGGCATCGGCGAACTGCTGGTGCAGCCCGGCCAGGGTCTGCTCCGACGGTCCGATCCGCGCGCTGAGATCGACCATCTGTTGGGTCAAGGTGTCCAGCCGGGTGGGCGCGTTGATCACCAGGTCGCGCAGCGCGGCGAACGCGCCGCGCTGGGCCTCGAGTTCACGGTCGGCCTTGGCGGCGGCGACCACCACCCGGGTCAGCAAGTCGCGGCGCTGCGCGGGTGTCTCGGGCACGGTGTCGTCGAGGATCTGGCGCACGTTGAACGCCTGCCCCAGCGTCGTTTTGGCGGCCTCCACCGCGGCCACGAACGGGGCGGTGTCCTTCTCGCCGAACTCCTCGACGGCCAGCGTCAACTCGTTGTCGCTGGTGCGCACCGCGTTGTCGACGTCCACGACGATCGAGCGGGACAGGTCGTCCAGGGTCTCGAGCGGCATCGCGGCCAAGGCGTTGGGATCGGTCGGGTCGGCGTGCTGGGCGGCCGCGAAGTCCGCGGCGCGGCGCTTGCGTCGACGCCGACGCTGCCACAACACCAGGATCACCACGGCCAGCACGATCACCGCGAGGATGGCCAGCAAGCCGACCCAGTTCATCTCGGTTCCGGACGACGACGCAGGCTCTGTCGCGGAGGCGTTGGCGTTGAGGCCTTCGGCGGCGGCGATGGCGGCCTGCGCCCAGTTCCCGTCGTGCAGTGCCGGCTCGATGTCATTGCGCCGCAGGGTGTTTGCCTCGGCGTTGCTGGCGGCCACCCCGCCGGCCAGGAACGCGTACGCCCGGTCGGTGGTGGCCACGGCCAGCAATGCGTCGTAGCTGCCCAGGTCGCTGGCCTCCAGGGTGGCCCGGGCCCACGGTTCGGCGTCCTGGCCGGAGAAGGTGTCCACGTACACCACCCACAACCGGACATGCCGGTCGGCGTAGAGCTTGTCGATGGCCTGGGTGACACGGGTGAGGTCCTGGCCGCTGAGCGCGTTCGCACCGTCGACCACTTGACTGGGCAACCGGAACGGCGGCTTGGCTTGCCCCGCGGGTGCCAGCAGCAGGCCGACGGACAGCATCGCGAGGATCATGCTGAGCAGGCGGGCGAGGCGCATGACCGCAAATCTAGCTGGCAGACTGTCCGCCAGTGGGCACCGTGACCGATCTCTATACCGACCTCGACAGGCAGCGCCTGGTGATCGAGGCGCCCAAAGGTGCCGCGCTGCCGGGAACCGGGACCGAGCACCGCACCGATTTCGCCAGGGACCGGGCCCGGGTACTGCATTGCGCGGCGCTGCGCCGGCTGGCGGACAAGACCCAGGTGGTCGGTCCCCGGCAGGGCGACACCCCGCGCACCCGGCTCACCCACTCGCTGGAGGTGGCCCAGATCGGCCGCGGGATGGCCGTCGGGTTGGGCTGCGATCCGGACCTGGTGGACCTGGCCGGGCTGGCCCACGACATCGGCCACCCGCCGTACGGGCACAACGGTGAACGCGCCCTCAACGAGATCGCCAAACCGTTCGGCGGGTTCGAGGGCAATGCCCAGAACTTCCGCATCTTGACCCGGCTGGAGCCGAAAATACTTGACCCCGATGGTCGTTCCGCGGGGCTGAACCTCACGCGCGCGGCCCTGGACGCGGTGACGAAGTACCCCTGGTTCCGGGAGGGGGTGCGCAAGAAGTTCGGCTTCTACGACGACGACGCCGAGGCGGCCGCATGGATGCGGGCCGGTGCGCCCGCCGAGCGGACCTGCCTGGAAGCGCAGGTGATGGACTGGGCCGACGACGTCGCCTACTCGGTGCACGACGTCGAGGACGGGGTGATCTCCGGGCGTATCGACCTGCGGGTGCTCGCCGATGCCGACGCCGCCGACGCGCTGGCCCGGCTCGGCGCCGAAGCGTTCCCGACGGTCAGCCACGACGATCTGCTGGCCGCCGCGCAGCGACTGTCGGAGGTGCCGGTGGTGGCCGCGGTCGGCAAGTTCGACGGCACCTTGGCGGCGTCGGTCGGGCTCAAGAACATGACCAGTGAACTGGTGGGCCGGTTCGCCAACGCCGCGATCACCGAGACCCGGGCGGTCGCCGGGGACGGGCCGCTGCGCCGCTATGACACCGACCTGGCCGTCCCGGCTTTGGTGCGGGCCGAGGTGGCGGTGCTGAAGATGTTGGCGCTGCAGTTCATCATGTCCGATCATCGTCACCTGCAGATCCAGGCCGACCAGCGCACGCTCGTCGAGGAGGTCGCCTTGGTGCTGTGGGCGCAGGCGCCGGGCAGCCTGGACCCGCAGTTCGCCGCCGAGTTCGAGGCCGCCGCCGACGACGGGTCGCGGCTGCGCGTGGTGGTCGACCAGATCGCGTCCTACACCGAGAGCCGGTTGGAACGGGTCTATGAGGCGCGTTCGCGCAAGCCGTTGTGAGCGGCCTCTAGACTGATCCGATGGCTTCGGGGCGTATTGCGGATCGCGATATCGCTGCCATCCGTGAACGCGTCCGCATCGAGGAAGTCGTCGGCGATTACGTCCAGTTGCGCCGCGCCGGGGTGGACTCGCTCAAGGGGCTGTGTCCGTTCCACGACGAGAAGTCGCCGTCCTTCCACGTCCGCCCCAATCACGGCCACTTCCACTGCTTCGGTTGCGGTGAAGGCGGCGACGTCTACGCCTTCCTGCAGAAGATCGAACACGTCAGCTTCGTCGAGGCGGTCGAGCTGCTGGCCGACAAGGTCGGCTACACCGTCACCTACACCGGCGGCACCACCGCCAACGTGCAGCGCGACCGGGGCAGCCGCAGCCGACTGATCGCGGCCAACGCCGCGGCCCAGGAGTTCTACGCCGAGGCGCTGCAGTCGGCCGAGGCCGCACCGGCGCGCCAGTACCTGATCGACCGCAACTTCGATGCCGACGCCGCCGCGCGGTTCGGCTGCGGATACGCCCCGTCCGGGTGGGACACCCTGACAAAGCACCTGCTGCGCAAGGGATTCGAGTTCAAGGAGCTGGAGGCCGCCGGCCTGTCCCGGGAGGGGCGGCGCGGGCCGATGGATCGGTTCCACCGGCGGTTGCTGTGGCCCATCCGGGTGTCGTCGGGGGAGACCATCGGTTTCGGCGCGCGCCGGTTGTTCGACGACGACCACATCGAGGCGAAGTACGTCAACACCTCGGAGACGGTGCTGTACAAGAAGTCCCAGGTGCTGTTCGGGTTGGACCTGGCCAAACGCGATATCGCCAAGGGGCATCAGGCCGTCGTCGTCGAGGGCTACACCGACGTGATGGCCATGCACATGGCCGGGGTGACCACCGCCGTCGCCGCATGCGGCACCGCCTTCGGCGACGAGCACCTCTCCATGCTGCGCCGACTCATGATGGACGACAACTTCTTTCGCGGTGAGCTCATCTACGTCTTCGACGGTGACGCGGCCGGGCGGGCGGCCGCGGTGAAAGCGTTCGAGGGGGAGCAGAACCTGGCGGGGCAGTCGTTCGTGGCGGTGGCCGCCGACGGCATGGACCCCTGCGATCTGCGTCTGCGCGACGGCGACGGCGCGCTGCGCGACCTGGTGGCCCGCCGGTCCCCGCTGTTCGAGTTCGCCATCCGCACCGCGCTGACCGATCACAACCTGGACAGCGCCGAGGGCCGGGTGGCCGCGTTGCGCCGGTGTGTGCCGATGGTCGCCGGGATCAAGGATCCGACACTGCGCGACGAGTACGCCCGCCAGTTGGCCGGCTGGGTGGGTTGGGACAACGTGGCCCAGGTGCTCTCCCGGGTGCGGGAGGAGGCCGCGCGCAAGGGCCCCAAGGGCGGCGCCCGGCGTGACGGGCGGTCCGAGACCCCGGTCCGCCCGCCGCGGCCGACGGTCACCCGGCCCGATCCGCGCGATCCGACGCTGCGGCCGCAGCGCGAAGCCCTCAAGGCGGCGCTGCAGTATCCGGGGCTGGCCGGACCCGTCTTCGATTCGCTGACCGTCGAGAGCTTCACCCATCCCGGCTATGCCGCCGTGCGGACGGCAATCGCCACCGCGGGTGGGACATCGGCCGGGCTGTCCGGTGTCCAGTGGATCGAGGCGGTGCGCGACCTGCAGGAGACCCCGGAGGGGGCGAACCTGGTCAACGAACTCGGTGTGGAGGCCATCCGCATCGAGGACGACGAGAAGTTGGTCCGTTACGTCTCGGGGGTGTTGGCCCGGCTGCAGGAGGTGTCGGTGGGCCGGCAGATCGCCGAGGTGAAGTCCAAGCTGCAGCGGATGTCGCCGGTGGACAACAGCGACGAGTACCACGCGCTGTTCGGCGATCTGGTGGCCATGGAAACCTATCGCCGCAGTCTGCTGGAGCAGGCCAGCGGTGACGACATGACTGCGTGATCTGTCCTCGCGCGCTATGGTGAGGCGTCCGACGAAGCCATCAGAAAGGCATCCCGGTGAACATTTCAGCTCGGCGTCTGGTCGTGGTGGGCGCGTTCGCGGTCGCGGCCGCCGCGGCACCGCTGGCGGCCTTGTCGGCCGCCGGCTCCCAGAGCTCGGTGCAGGCGCAGCCGGCGTGCTTGGCGTGGTTCGGTAACAAAGAGGACGGCAAGTGCCTGTCCTACTCGAACTCCGGTGGCGGTGGCGGCGTCGGTTTCGGCAGCCCGGGCATCTCGGTGGGCAGCAACGGCGTCAACTCCGGCCCGCTGCTTCCCGGTCAGACCTGGAACGTCCCCATCGGTTAACGCTTCTCGGCGGTCTCGTCCAGCGGTTCGAGCACCGTCGTCTCGGCGTCGATCGCCGTCAATCGGACCATGGCCGGATCGGGGGACACCCGATCGGCGAGCTTGCGGCGGCCGGCATCCAGCACGGCCTTGGTCGCCGGGTTTTCGGTGACGGCGCGATACGTGCCGGCGATCTGTTCGTACCGCCGGCGGCCGGCCTTGGCGCCGAGCACGTAGCCGACCCCCAGCACGAAGACGAACCGGAACACGTGTACTCCCTCCCCGGATCACTGCAGAATGTTGTCCATCCTGCCTCACGTAGCTGTGGGCACGTGATCCTGGCTTCCGAAAGTGGCGCTGACGTGCCGATTCGAGTCGTGCCGCCCGCATAGGCTAGAGTCTGTTTTCGGTTCAATCCCCTGTAGCTCAATTGGCAGAGCTTCCGACTGTTAATCGGACGGTTGATGGTTCGAGTCCATCCGGGGGAGCCAGCAGGCCAGCGCGAGCGCGCTGGCCGCAGTGCTTTTGAGGGCAGTTTCCGCCCGGCTACAGCCGGGCCGCCGCCGCCGATGCGGCCGCGGTGGTCAGCCCGTTGAACGGGTAGAGCACGTGAGCCAGCGGCGAGAGCGCCGAGGCTTGCGAACCGTCGCAGATGGCATCGCCGGGGGCGCAGAGATCCAGCGACTTGCCCGCGTACTGCGACCCGATATTGGCCGCCGGCGCACCGTAGTGGGCCAGCAGCGGCGCACTCGGTTTACCGAACAGCACCAGCCCGGCGACGCGGTCGGACACCCCGGCCGGCAGGTCGCCGGTAGCGTAGGCGGCCACCGCTGCGCCCTGGGAGAACCCGCCGACGATCATCTTGGTGTTGGGGCAGTTGGCGGCCGTCGCCTGGATGTGTGCGCTGGCGTCGTGAACACCGTCGAACATGGTGCCCGGGAACACGGCCTTGTTGTCGAAGTCGCCGGTGGCCGGATAGTTCACGGCGTACACGCCGATGGACTTGCCCGCGGCCTGGGTGCGCAGGGCATCGATGAATGCCTGGCCGGTGACACCGACGCCGGGTGGCTCGTCGCTGCCGCGGGCGAACACGACCTCGGCGTCGGGGCACGGCTGCGCGCCGGCGGTCGGCGTGGCGACGGTTGCCAGCGTCGACGCGGTCAGTGCGCCGGCGACGACGAACCGACCGGCCAACCGGCGCAAATGGCGAGTACCCATGCGCGCGATGCTACCGGCAGCGTTCGCTGCGCGTAGCGCCCCGCGGTTTTCGGCCCGCCGCGTCCGTAAGCTCACAGCCATGCGGTTCTCGCGGACCCTTCCGCTTCTCGCCTCGGTCACTCTGGTCGCCGCGTCGTGCGGCTGGAGCCCGCCCAATGCCGGGCCGTCCACGTCGAACGGATGTAAGACCGAGGACAGCCCGAGCGCGGACACGGTCGCCACGGCGGTGCAGGGGCTGGGCAGCGGCTGGCATGAGACCGCCAGTGGCCATACCGGTGACTGCCGGCTGCACTGGGTGGTGGTCGGCACCGGTGACACCGCGTTGGACGCCCCCGTGCAGGTGTTGTTCTTCGACCGCAACTCCCCGCTGGGCCCGCCGACCCCGCGGCCGCGGCCCTACACCACCGTCGTGCCGCTGGGCGACAAGATCGCGACGGTGCAATACCAATGGCGCCAGGGCGCCGACAAGCCGTGCTGCCCAACCGGAATCGCCCAGGTGCGTTTCCAGATCGGCGACGACGGCAAGCTCAAGGCACTGGATCCGATCCCGAACGCCTGACGCTGTCGCGAGATTGCGGTTATCGCGAGCTGCACTCGACTTTTGCCGCAACAACCGCAATGTCGCGGTCAGGTGCGGGCGGTGCGCGTCTTCAGCCGGAACAGTTCCACCAGTCCCGCCTCGACGCGGCGCAGCGGTTCGTCGGACTTGGTGGCCTGGCACATCACGATGGCGCCCTCGACGGCGGCGACGGTCATGGTGGCCAGCTCGGCGGCATCCCGCGGGGACAGTTGCGCTGCCTGCAGGTGGCCCGTCAACCGGCGTTCCCAGTCGGTGAACACCGCGCCCGCGGTGTCGGCGGCGGCGCCCGCCTCCGAGCGACCCAGGGCCGCGGCCACGATGGGGCAGCCCGCGGTGAAGTCGGTGGCCCGCAGCGCCTCGGTCCAGCCGGCGACGAACCGGCGGATCACGGTCGCCGGGTCACCGTCGACCGCCAGCCGGTCGATCGCCGCAGCGGTGAGCTTGCCGGCCGTGGCGGTGGCATCGGCGATCAGCTCGGCCTTGCCGCCGGGGAAATTCAGGTAGAGCGACCGCCGCGCGGTTCCGCTCACCTCCAGCAGCAACGCGAGCCCGGTACCAGCGACGCCGTTGCGCCGGATGAGGTCGACGGCGCTGGTGATCAGCCGGTCACGGGCCTGCATGCGAGATTTCCTACCTGGGGATGATTGCGGTGTACCGATCAGTCTACTAACGTCTCACGCCACGCGTAGACCATTTGGTCTACAAGGGGTGTGAGGGGGACGGATGGCGCACGGGGAAAGCAGGGCGTTCGGCCGGTTCAGCCGGTTCTGTGCACGGCACGCATGGTGGGTCATCGGATTCTGGGTGGTGCTCGTCGGCGCGCTCAACCTGGCCATCCCGCAACTGGAGCGCACCGTCGCCGAGCATTCGGCCCCGTTCATCCCGGGCAATATCGAAGCGGCGCAAACACTTCGGCACATGTCGCAGCAGTTCGGCGTGCCGTCCTCCTCGGCCATCGGCAGCGTGCTGCTGGTGAACGAGAACGGTATCGGCGCCGCCGACGTGCAGACCTACCACCAACTGGTCGCCCAGTTGCAGGCCGACACCGACGACGTCGCCTATGTCCTGGACACCTACAGCAACGACGCGCTGCGCAGCGTCGCGCTCAGCCCCGACGGCAAGGCGATCAACCTGTTGGTCGCCGCCACCGGCGACGTCGGCTCCACCAAGGCGCACCAGAACACCGTCAACATCCGTGAGGTCATCCACTCGCTGGCCAAACCCGACGGCCTGCAGATGTACTACACCGGGCCGTCGCCCACCCTGGCCGATCTGTTCAGCGCCATGGACTTCTCACTGCTGATCATCACCGGTGTCTCGGTGCTGCTGATCACCGCCGTGCTGCTGGTGGTCTACCGGTCGGTGGTCACCGCGCTCATCCCGCTGCTCACCATCGGCGTCGGGCTCGGGGTGGCCCGGCCCGTGGTGTCTCTGTTGGGTGAGCACGCTGTGATGACCGTGTCCAATATGACCATCGCGCTGATGACGGCAATGTTGCTCGGCGCAGCAACCGACTACGCGATCTTCATCCTGGCCGGCTATCACGAGGGCCGGCGCAGCGGTCTGCCCGTGCCGGATGCGCTGGCCCGGGCCGGGCAGAAGGTGTCCGGCATCCTGATCGCCTCGATGCTCACCATCGCCGCCGCGGCCACGGCGATGGGCTTCACCCAGCTCGGCATGTTCCGTGCCGCCGGCCCGCCGATCGCCGTCGCGATCGTCATCGCCCTGGCCGTCTCGATGACCCTGCCGTACGCATTGTTGTCGATCCTGGGTGCTCGCGGCCATGCCGAACCGCGCCCGCTCGACGAACGACGCTGGCGCCGCATCGGCGCCACGATGATCCGGCGATCGGGCGCCCTGGCGGCCGCATCGCTGGTGTTGCTGCTCGCGGCGGCCTCGGTATTGCTGACCTTCCGGGTCAACTTCGACGAGAACGCCATGCAGCTGGACCGTACCGAGAGTGCGGCCGGATACGAGAAGGCATACGCCCATTGGGGTTTCAACGAGGTGGCGCCGGAATACCTGATCGTGTCGGCCGACCACGACATGCGCAACACCAACGACCTCGCCGTGCTGGACCGCATCGCGGCGCGCATCGCCGGGCGGCCGGATGTCGCCTACGTGCGCGCGCTGACGCGGCCGACGGGCAGTCAGCTGGAACAGACCACCGTCGGCTACCAGGCCGGTGTCGTCGCCGGCCGGCTCGGCGAGGCCAGGGACCGGATCGGCACCGCGACACCCGACCTGCAGCGGCTGGCGTCGGGGACCGCCTCCCTGCGTGACGGTGCCGCCGCCGCCGATGCCCAACTGCCGCAACTGGTCTCGGGTATCAGGACGGTGACGGCCCTGGCCCACCAGGTGCTCGGTGGTTACCAGGAAGCCAGCAGCGCGCTGCGCACGGTCACCGACGGCGAGCTGGACGTGCCCGCAGTCCTGGCCGATCTCGACGCCTCGGTCGGTCTGCTCGACGTGGCCCTGCAGGCCATGTCGGACAACGCGCAGATCGCCGACGGCGGCCGGTTGGTCAGTTCGGCGCTCGGCTCCGCGCTCACCGCGGTGCCCGGACCGGACTGCGTCGTCAACCCGGTGTGCATGAAGGCCCGCACCGACCTGGCCGATCTGGACGCGCTGTCCGACGGTGCGGTCAGCCGCACCCTGCGCCAGGTGCAGGGGCTGACGGCGGTGCCGCAGGTGACCATCGACAAGGTGCGGGCGGCTCAGCCCGCCATCCGCAACGCCGTCGCCCGGTTGCAGACGTTGGCCGCCATGGTGCCCGGCGGCTCGCCGGCACAGGGCAATGCCCAGCTCGCCGAACTGGTGCGCGGTGCGGATCGCCTGGACGAGGGCATGAGCCGGCTGGCCGCCGGCCTGGCCCAGGTCAAGAGCGGAGTCGACCAGGTGGTCGGGCTGACCGGCCAGCTCACCGACGGGCTCACCCAGGCCTCGGACTACCTGGCCACCTTGAGCGCCCACACCACGACGGGCGCCGGCGCCGGGTTCTACCTGCCCGCACAAGGCTTCTCCGACAAGACTTTTCAGGAAGGGCAGAAGCTGCTGTTCGCGTCCGACGGCAAGACCGCGCGGATGCTGGTGGTGTGGCGGATCAACCCCTACAGCGACGCGGCGCTGAACGCCACCCGCGAGCTCGCTCCGGCCGCCGCCGAGACCGCCCACGGAACGTCGCTGCAGGATGCGCATTTCGGCACGACCGGTTTGGCCTCGCTGTCGGCGGACATGCGCGACCAGGTGTGGCGGGACTTCGCCGTCTACGGTGCGGTCGCCATCCTGGGCGTGCTGCTGGTGCTCATGGTGTTGCTGCGCAGCATCGCCGCACCGGCCTTCATGGTCGCCGTCGTCGTGCTGTCCTTCGGCGCCGCCTCGGGCATCAGCGTGCTGGTGTGGCAGCACCTGATCGGCGTGGACGTCGACTGGTCGGTGTTCCCGGTGTCGTTCATGGCGCTGATCGCCGTCGGCGCCGACTACAGCATGCTGTTCGCCGCCCGGATCCGCGAAGAGTCCGCCGACGGCATGGTGCGGGGCGTCATCCGCAGCTTCGGCAGCACCGGCAGCGTCATCACCACGGCCGGAGTCGTCTTCGCGCTCACCATGTTCGCGTTGATGAGCGGCCGGGTGATCAACCTGTTGCAGATCGGGTTCACCGTCGGCGTCGGGCTGCTGATCGACATCACGCTGGTGCGCACCATCCTGGTGCCGGCCGCCATGGCGTTGATCGGCGACCGGATCTGGTGGCCGAGCCGGCCCGGGCGGGGATAGCTACTTTGGTTCGACGGTGCCGGAGCTGACGGCGTCCTTCTCCTTGTGCTCGTCGGCGTCGGGGATGTGCTCGGGGTGCAGCATCTCGGCGTAGCGCAGCTTCTCGGGAATCCCGAACCCGTCCACCAGCAGCTCGGCATGTGGGCGTAGCTTGCGGCACCGGTCGTTGATGGCCCGGGTGACGGCTTTGGCGCGTTCGGTGGACAGGAAGCGGTGCTCGACGAACCACGCCTTGTCCTGCTCGATGATGGTCAGCGCGTACAGGTCGCAGACCAGGTCGAGGATCTCGCGGGCGGTCGGGTCCTCGCAGGTGTCGATGCCGGCGACGAAGGCCTCCAGCACGATCCGGTCGATATGCGCGGTGGCGGCGTGCAGCACGTGGTCCTGCACGGCGTTGAACGCGTCGAAGGCGCTCATCTCCTTGGCCTTGCCCTGCAACCGGCGGGCCACCGTGGACAGCAGGTACTCCTCGCGGTCCTCGAACATCTGGACCTGGGTGCCGCGGTTGAACAGGCTGCCTTCCTCCTCGTTGTCCTGGCGGGTGTCGAGGATGGTCTGCATGATCGTCTCGGCGGCGGTGCGCTTCATCACCCGCTCGCCGGCGAAGTTCGCCGCGAACCGGACCCATTCCACCGGGCTCATGCCCTTGATGTCGTCGGCGTAGGCGGTCAGCAGTTCTTTGGCCACCAACTGGGTCAGCACGTGGTTGTCACCCTCGAAGGTGGTGAACACGTCGATGTCCCCGCGCAGCGCGATCAGCCGGTTCTCGGCCAGATAACCGGCGCCGCCGCAGGCCTCGCGGGCCTCGGAGATGGCCCGGCTGGCATGCCAGGTGTTGGCCGCTTTCAGCCCGGCCGCCCGCGCCTCCAGTTCGCGCTGCTCCTCGGCGTCGGGGAAATCCGACGACTGCAGCTCGTGCAGCTTGGCCACCAGTTCGTTCTGCGCGAACTGCAGCGCATAGGACTTGGCGATCAGCGGGAACAACCGGCGCTGGTGCACCAGGTAATCCATGATGATCACCTCGCCCTCGTCGCCGGGGGCGCTGAACTGCTTGCGCTGCAACGCGTACCGCGTCGCGATGTCCAGCGCCACCCGCGCCGCGGCGGCCGCGCTGCCGCCGACGGTGACCCGGCCGCGGATCAGGGTGCCCAGCATGGTGAAGAACCGCCGGCCCGGGTTCTCGATGGGCGAGGAGTAGGTGCCGTCCTCGGCGACGTCGGCGTACTTGTTGAGCAGGTTCTCCCGCGGGATCCGGACCTGGTCGAACTGGATACGGCCGTTGTCCACGCCGGGCAGGCCGCCCTTGTAATGGCAGTCCGAGGTGGTGACGCCGGGCAGGTCGTTGCCCTGCTCGTCGCGGATCGGCACCACGAAACAGTGCACGCCGTGGCCCTCGCCACGGGTGATCAGCTGAGCGAAAACCGCTGCCACCCGGGCGGTTTCGGCCGCACCGCCGATGTAGTCCTTGCGGGCGGTGGGGGTGGGGGAGTCGATGACGAATTCCTGGGTGGCCGGGTCATAGGTGGCGGTGGTCTCCAGCGCCTGCACATCGCTGCCGTGACCGGTCTCGGTCATCGCGAAACAGCCGACCAGCTCCAGGTCGATGATCTTGCGGACATACGCCTTGTGGTGGCGCTCGGTGCCCAGGTTCTCGATCGCCCCACCGAACAGGCCCCACTGCACACCGGCCTTGACCATCAGCGACAGGTCACTCATGGCGAGCATCTCGATGCGGGTGACCGCCGCGCCGACGTCGCCGGTGCCACCATGCTCCTTGCGGAAGCCGTCCTCGGCGGCGCCCGCGGCGGCCATGATCTTCAGCTGTTCGCCCACTTTGGTGCGGGCGATCACGGTGTTCGGGGTGTAGTGCGGCCGGAAGATCTCGTTGGACAGTTCGGTGCGCACCGCATCCTTGACGTCGCGCCAGCGTCCGTCGAGGGTGTTGCGCAGATGTTCCGCGGTGGTGGTCATACCCGAACTTAGCCCGTCGACGCGTCCCACAAACGTGACTCTGGCAACGCAGGCTCACCTGAGTTCCGACGTGTCACATCGGACGCGTTCAATATCAGCCATGGCCGAGGTCGAGCTGCCGCACGACGGCGATCACACACACGCCGACGTGAGCGGCGGCTGGTTGCGTGCGGCAACGTTCGGTGCGATGGACGGCTTGGTCTCCAACACCGCGCTGATCGCCGGCGTGGCGGCCGGCGCCAGCGCGCATGCCGTGGTGCTGTCCGGGGTGGCCGGGCTGCTGGCCGGTGCGTTCTCGATGGCGTTGGGCGAGTACACGTCGGTGACCACGGCCAACGAGCAGATCGACTCCGAGGTCAACGTCGAACGCCGATCCTTCGCGGTGAATCCGCGGGCGGAGCGAGCCGAGCTGATCGGCATGTTCGAGAACATCGGACTGTCCAGGGACACGGCCGAGCGTGCCACCGAGGAACTGCACGGCGACGAGAGCAAGGCCATCAATTTCCACCTGATCCAGGAGTTGGGCGTCGACCCGTCGGAGAAGCCCTCCCCGCGGGTGGCGGCCGTCTCGTCGTTCCTGATGTTCGCGATCGGCGCGATCATTCCGCTGATCCCGTACCTGCTGGGTTTCGAGTCGTTGCCGGCCGGCCTCACCTGCGGCGGCATCGGCCTGCTGATCGCCGGCGGATTGGCCGCGTTCATCACCAAACAACGGGTGTGGTTCGGGTCCTTGCGCCAGTTGCTGTTTGGGGCTATTGCGATCGGCGCCACCTATGTGGTCGGGTCGGTAATCGGTACCGTCATCGGGTGACCGATCTGAAACCCTTGGCGCTACTCCTGACCGCGGTGCTGGTGCTGGCGGGTTGTGCCGGCGCGCCGGCCCCGGCCTCACAATTGGAGTTCCTGGGCAAGATCGAACTGGCGCACGGTCTGCTGTTCGCCGACACGACGGTCGGCGGGCTCTCGGGCATCACCTACGACGCCGGACGCGACCGGTACTACGTGATCAGCGATGACCGGTCGGAGAAGAACCCGGCCCGGTTCTACACCATGAGCATCGCGCTGTCGGAGGGCAACCTGGCGCGGGTGGACCTGCTCGGGTCCACCTCGCTGCTCAACACCGACGGCAAGCCGTTCCCGCGACGGTCGGCCACCAGCGTGCCACCGGATCCCGAAGGTATCGCCTTCGACGCCCGTCGTAAGCAGCTGTACTGGTCCAGCGAGGGGGAGCGGATCGTCAAGCCGGACACTCCGCCGGTGCTCCTCGATCCGTGGGTGCGCATCGCCGGCCTGGACGGTGCCTTCCACGGCCAGTTCACCCTGCCGCCGGAACTGCACATGTCGCCCGCCGACGCCGGCCCGCGGAAGAACCAGGCCCTGGAAGGGCTCACGCTGGCTCCCGACGGCACCGCGCTGTGGGCCGGGATGGAGGCCCCCGGCTTCGACGACGGACCGGTGCCCACCGCCGAACACGGCGCGCTGACCCGGATCACCCGGCTCGATCCGGTGACCCGGCAGCCGACGGCGCAGTACGCCTATCCCCTGGACGCGGTCAGTTCCGGCGAGGGCGGCGACAACGGGCTGTCCGACCTGGTGGCGCTGGACGCCGAGGACTTTCTGGTCATCGAGCGCGGCCACGGCACCCGGACGTCGGTGCGGATCTTCCGGGCCAGTGTCGCGGGCGCCGACGACATCCTGGGCCGGCCGTCGTCGGCCGGTGCGGTGCCGATGCGCAAGAGCCTGGTCGACGACCTCTCGGCGACGGTGCACTCGGTCGACAATGTCGAGGGAATCACCCTGGGGCCCAAGCTGCCCGACGGCCGTCAGTCGGTGGTCATGGTGACCGACGACAATTTCTCGCCCGATCAGGTGACCCAGCTGCTGGCGTTCGCGCTGTGAGCCTCAGCTGTCCGAGCCGACGGTGATCGCCTCGGCCTGATCGAGGTCGCTCTCCGGTGCGTCGACCCCGGCGAGGTGACCGCGCGTGCCGAACAAAACCACGGCCGCGGCCACGACGGCCCCCGCGCCCACCCAGAACGGCAGATGCGCGCTGACCTGTTCACCCAGCACCCCGGCCAGCCAGGGCGCCACCGCGGCACCGCCGAACCGCAGGAAGCTGTAGGCCGCCGACGCCACGCCTCTCTCCACCGGTTCGATTCCCCGGGTCGCTGCGCTCCTGCCCGCCGGTGCGGCTTTCATGACGGTTTCGGTGATCAAGGTGTTGTTGATGCCGATGAACAGACCGGCCACCACCACGCCCGCGGCCAGCACCGCCTTGTGATCGGTCCAGACCGCCATCGCCGCCAGCACCACGCTGAACGCCAGCAGATTGAGCACCAGCACCCGCACCGTGCCGAAGCGGTGTTGCAACCGCGGGGCCACCACCACCGACGTGAACGCCAGCGCCAGACCCCAGCCGAAGAAGATCAGGCCGATCTCACGGGCGCCCATATCCAGCGGGAACGGTGTGAAGGCCAGCAGGGTGAAGAAGCCGAAGTTGTACAGCAGCGCGGTGACGGCCACACCGAGTAGGCCGCGGTGGCGCAGAGCGCGGAACGGGTCGGCCAGCGAGGTCGAGCGGGCCGGCGGCGGGGTGGCGGGCAACAGCAACGCCGTGACCACCAAGGCGATCGCCATCAACACCGACACCCCGAAGAACGGACCGCGCCAGGAGATGCCGCCGAGCACGCCACCGACCAGCGGGCCCACCGCGATACCCAGACCGAGGGCCGCTTCGTAGAGGATGATCGCTTGTGCCACCGAGCCTTTCGCGGAGCTGACGATGGTGGCCAGCGCCGTCGCGATGAACAGCGCGTTACCCAGGCCCCACAGCGCGCGCCAGCCGACGATGCCCATCACGGTGTCACTCATCCCGGCCAGTCCGGCGCCGGCGATGATGATCACCAACCCCACCAGCAGCGTGCGTTTCGGCCCGATCCGGCTGGACACCACGCCGGTGATCAGCATGGCCACGCCCATCACCGCCATGTAGCTGGTGAACAACAACGACACCTGCGACGGCGAGGCGTTCAGGTTGTCGGCGATCGGCTTGAGGATGGGGTCCACCAGGCCGATACCCATGAACGCCACGACGGACGCGAAGGCGACGGCCCACACTGCTTTCGGTTGACGCCACATGGCGGGGAGAACTCCTATTCGTCGGGGGACTGACGCGCGACCGCCAGCAGTTCGCGCAGCACGACGACCGCGTCGGTCAACGTCTGCCGTTGGGCATCATCGAGGTGGTTCAGATACGGGTCGATGACCGCGCCGCGGTCGGCGCGTACCCGGGCCAGGGTGGCCCTGCCCTTGTCGGTGATGCTGATCAGCACGGCCCGGGCATCACCGGGGTCGCCGACCCGCGACACCATGCCGGCGTCCTCCAGGCGGCGCACCTGGGTGGTCATCGTGGGCTGGGAGCAGTGGTCGATGGCGGCCAGATCGGAGATCCGGGCGGCGCCCTGGTCCTCGATCGTCGACAGCAACCGGGCCTGTGCGAACGGCAGCGGCATCCGGACCCGCTGGTTGGCCAGCCGGTTCAGCCGCGCCACCACCGACAGCAGGTCAGCACCCAACGCGGTGGTCGTTTCCTGGCGAGTCACCCCACCATGATTACATAGATTCACTATGTAGATGATGAGGCCGGTGGTGGGGACCGTCACAGTGCGGCGACGGGAAGCACCCGGGTCGCCTGGCAGAATCGTGAAATGCCCGCTACCGGCCCGACCCGCACCCCTCGGCGGGCCGGATCGTTGAAACCGAACGAGCTGGCGCAGGCCGCGGTGATGGCGGCCCTGTGTGCGGCCATCGCGATCATCGCGGTGGTCGTCCCATTCGCCGCGGGCCTGTCGGTGCTGGGCACCGTGCCGATGGGCTTGCTCGCCTACCGCTACCGCTTCAAGGTGCTCATCGCCGCCGCGATCGCCGGGGCCACCATTGCCTTCCTCATCGCCGGGATGGGCGGCCTGATGACGGTGCTGAACTGCGCCTACATCGGCGGACTGACCGGCGCGGTGAAACGTCGCGGCCGTGGCCTGACCACCGCCATGCTGGTGTCGGTGGTCGCCGGTGCCGTTTTCGCCGTGCTCGTGGTGGGTGCGCTGGCCGTCGCGTCGCGGCTGCGCCAGTTGGTGTTCGACGCGATGACGGCCAACGTCGAGGGCACGGCCCGGATTCTGGGCCGCATCCCCGGCATGGAGGACATCGCGCCCCGGCTGACCGATCTGTTCGCCACCGCGCTGCGGTACTGGCCGTTGCTGATCGGCGGCTACGGCGTCGTCGCCATCATGTTCGTCAGCCTGATCGGCTGGTGGGCGCTGTCGCGGGTGCTGACCCGGCTGGCGGGCGTGCCCGATGTGCACAAGCTGGACGTGCCCGCCGAAACCGGATCCGTCGCGCCGGTGCCGCTGCGGCTGAACGACGTGGTGTTCCGCTATCCGGGAACCGACCGCAATGCGCTGGGCCCGGTATCGCTGACGGTGCAGCTGGGCGAACACGTGGCGATCACCGGTGCCAACGGCTCGGGCAAGACCACGTTGATGTTGGTGCTGGCCGGCCGGGAGCCGACCGCCGGCACCGTCGAGCGGCCGGGTGCGGTCGGTCTCGGCGCGCCGGGCGGCACCGCGGTGATCATGCAGCACCCGGAGAGTCAGGTGTTGGGTACCCGGGTCGCCGACGACGTGGTGTGGGGTTTGCCCGCCGGCACCGAGACCGACGTGCCGCGGCTGCTCGCCGAGGTCGGCCTGGACGGGCTGGCCGAACGGGACACCGGCGGCCTGTCCGGCGGCGAACTGCAACGCCTGGCCGTGGCCGCCGCGCTGGCCCGCGAACCCGCGCTGATGATCGCCGACGAGATCACCAGCATGGTGGATCAGCATGGGCGCGACGGCCTGATGGCCGTGCTGACCGGGCTGACCCGCAACCACCAGATGTCGCTGGTGCACATCACCCACTACAACGAGGAAGCCGAGGCCGCCGACCGCGCCGTCAACCTGGCCGGCGGTTCGGAGATGGTGCAGGCGGCGACGGTGCCCAGGGGTGCCGCGGCCCCTCACGGCGACACCCCGGTACTGGAACTGCGTGGGGTGGGCCACCGGTATGCCGCCGGCACCCCGTGGGAGAACAGCGCATTGCGCGATATCGACCTGGTGGTCAACGAGGGCGACGGCGTGCTGATCCACGGTCTCAACGGATCCGGCAAATCGACGCTGGCCTGGATCATGGCCGGGCTCACGGTACCGACCACCGGCAGTTGCCTGCTCGACGGTCGCCCGGTGTCCGAGCAGGTCGGCGCGGTGGCGCTGTCCTTCCAGGCCGCCCGGCTGCAACTCATGCGCGGCCGCGTCGACCGCGAGATCGCCTCGGCCGCCGGATTTTCCGCACGTGAGCGGGCCAGGGTGGAAGCGGCCCTGGCCGCAGTCGGCCTGGAAGCGAGCCTGGCGTCGCGGCGTATCGACCAGCTCTCGGGCGGACAGATGCGCCGGGTGGTGCTGGCCGGGCTGCTGGCGCGGTCACCGCGGGCGATCATTCTCGACGAACCGCTGGCCGGCCTGGACGCCGCCAGCGCCCGCGGCCTGCTGCGTCTGCTCGAGCAGCTGCGCCGCGACGGCCTGACCGTCGTGGTCATCTCGCATGATTTCGACGGCCTGGAGGAGCTGTGCCCGCGGACGCTGCACCTGCGCGACGGACAACTGGTCCCCGCCGCGTCGAGCGCCTCGGGAGGTGCGGCGTGAGCGGGCCCCGCCGGCCGGTGGTGCTGCTGCGGCCGGTGCCCGGCGATTCGGTGATCCACCGGCTGTGGGCCGGAACGAAACTCATCGCGGTGGCCGCGCTCGGTGTGCTGCTGACCTTTTATCCCGGCTGGGTGCCCATCGCCTTCGTCGCCGTGGTGGTCCTGGTGACCGCCGTGTTGGCCCGCATCCCGCGGGGCGCGGTGCCCTCGGTTCCCGCCGCGCTGTGGCTGATCGTCGCGCTCGGCGGGGTGACCGCCGCCTTCGCGGCGGGCGAGCCGTATCTCACCGTCGCCGGAACGGAATTCGGCCTGGGCGGGCTGCTGAACTTCCTGCGCATCACGGCGGTGGCGTTGGTGTTGCTCGGGCTCGGCGCGCTGGTGTCGTGGACCACCAACGTCGCCGAGGTCGCCCCCGCGGTCTCGACGCTGGGCCGGCCGCTGCGACTGTTCCGGCTACCCGTGGACGACTGGGCGGTCACCCTGGCGTTGGCGCTGCGGGCGTTTCCGATGTTGATCGACGAGTTCAGCGTGCTCTACGCCGCCCGCCGGCTGCGGCCCCGCGAGCGGCCCGAGTCCCGGCGTGCCCGCCGCAAGCAGTGGGCCGCCGAACTGGTCGACTTGCTGGCCGCCGCGGTCACGGTGTCACTGCGCCGCGCCGACGAGATGGGCGATGCGATCACCGCGCGTGGTGGCGCGGGCCAGATCTCGGCCTATCCGTCGCGCCCGCACGCCGCCGACTATGTCGCGCTGGCGGCCATCGCCGTGGTATGCGGGCTGGCCGGTTACCTGGAAGCGTTCACGTTCCTGGCCACCAGTTAGCGCGCGGCGGCGGTGTTCGCCGCCCGCTCGGCCTGCGTCAGCGCGTCGGGCACGGCGAGCCGGCCCAGGAACATCTCGTCGAAATAGGGCTGCAGCGCTTGATAACCCGCGGCGAATCCGGCACCACCGGGGGCTTCGATCCGCGGTCCGTTCAGCACCGAGAAGAACGGCCCCACGTCGACCCCGCGGCGCCGCCAGTGCTCGAAGTACACCGGCTGCGCACTCAGTACGGCCGGGACCGCGGCGCCGTCGACCCCCAGGAAGGCGTTACCCTCGCGGCTGCCCATCCAGGCCAGCACCTCGCGTACCGCCGCGGGATGCCGGGTGGCCGAGTTCGCTGCCGCCGCAATCCCGTTGGTCACGCTGACCCGCCCGGCCGGTCCGATGGGCAGCATCGCCACACCCCACCGGAACGGCGCCTGCGTCGCGACGGTCGCCAGGTTGTAGGTGCCTGACTGGAACAGCGCCATCCGCCCGGCCAGGAACTGGTTGCGGGAGAAGTCGCCGTTGCCGTTGGTGTCGGCGGCCGACGGTGCGACATGGTCGGTGTTGATCAGCCGTACCAGGTACGCGAACGCCCGGGCGGCTGCGTCGTTGGCGAAGGTGAACCGGTCCCCGTCGGCGAAGCTGCCGCCGGCCGACCCGATGAAGTTGAGGTAGATGCCCTGCATGTCGTTGGCGGCGTTGTACCCCCATTGCCGGATCCGGCGCGGGTCGAACGCCGGGCTGTCGGGCCGGTTCCCGGACTGGTCCACGGTGAGCCGGACCAACAATTGCCGCAACGTGTCGTCCGCGCCGGGGGACCAGCGCAGGCCGTCCAACGTGGCCGGATCGACCCCGGCGGCCTGCAGCAGGTCGGCGTTGTAATACACCGCGATCCCGGCGTCGGTGAGTTGCGGTACCCCCCAGAGCGTTCCGTTGCGGGTGAACTGCGCGATGGTGGCCGCATCCCAGTCGGGCGAAGGGACGATCGGCGTCAGCTTTCCGTTGTCCGCGTAGCCGGCGAAGTAGGCGTTGGACAACCAGAAGATGTCGTCGGCTCCGCCGCCCGCGACATCGGTGCGCAGGGTGGTGAAGTAGTTCGCGTAGGCGACCACGTTGACCCGCACCGCGATATCGGGGTGGCGGCGGGAGAATTCGGCGAAGGACTGCCGGTAGGCCGCCGCCACCTGCTCGTCCCACAGCCGCACGGTGATCACCGTCTTCCCGGAGTCGGAGGTCCGGCCCAACAGCAGTCCGGCGACCAGCAGCAGCGCCCCGGCCACGGTGACGCCGGCGGCCACCCAGGTGGAGAACCGCAGCCTCATTTCAGCCCCGTCACCACGATCGAGCGGACCAGCTGCCGGCCCAGCACCACGAACAGCGCCAGCAGCGGCACGACCGCCACCGTCGTTGCCGCCATCACCACCGTCCACTGGGCGTCGTAGCGGGACTGCAGGCCCGCCGTCGCGACCGTCAGCACCTGCCACCGCGGGCCACTGGTGATCACCAGCGGCCACATGAAGTTGTTCCACTGCGACACCACCGTGATCATCGCCAGCGTCGCCAGGATCGGCCGGCTGGCCGGGATCACGACATGCACCAGCACGTCGAGGGTGGTGGCGCCGTCCAGCCGCGCGGCGTGGATCAGGTCGGTGGGGATGCCGCGGAAGTGTTCCCGCAACAGGAAGATCGCGTACGGGGAGCCGAACAGGAACGGCAACACCAACGCCCAGAACGTGTTTCGCAGGCCGGTCTCGGCCATCATCAGGTACAGCGGCACCACCGTCACGGTGGCCGGCACCATCAGCGTCGCCAGGTACACCCAGAACAACGCGTCCCGGCCCGGGAAGCTCAGCCGCGCGAAGGCGTAGGCGGCCAGCACCGAGAACGTCAACTGGCCCAGCAGCACGGTGGCGGTCACCAGCGCGGTGACCACCAGAGCGCGCCCGAACCCGGCATCCCCGAGTGCGGCGTAGTTGGTCAGTGTCGGCGGAGCCGGGAACGACAGCGGTGAGCCGGTATTGAACTGCCGGGCCGAGGTGAACGACGTCATCAGCCCCAGCAGGAACGGCACCAAGGTGATCAGCGCCCCCACCGCCAGCCCCGCGTGGATCAGGGTGTTACGTAAGGTCATAGCTCACCCGGCTGCGGAAGTAGAAATGCTGCGCCAGCGTCACACCGACCAGCAGCACGAACAGGACGGCCGCCATCACCGCGGCCCGCCCCATGCTGGCCGCGCCGAAGGCCTCGGCGTAGATGCGGTGTGCGACAAGGTCGGTGCGGCCCTGCGGACCCCCTCCGGTCAGGGCATACACGGTGTCGAACACCTGCGCCGCACTCACCACCCCGGTCACCGACACGAAATACAGGGTGGGCCGCAGCATCGGCAGCGTGATGTACCGGAACCGCTGCCAGTCGGTGGCGCCGTCGGTGCGGGCGGCGGCGTGCACATCCCGCGGGATGGCCAGGATGCCGGCGAGGAAGAACAGCGACACGTAACCGACATTGGTCCACACCGTCACCGCCGAGACCACCGGCAACGCCAGGCCCGGATCGGTGAGCCACTCGATGTGGCGTCCGGTGACGGTGCTGAGCGCGCCGTCGGTGGGGGACAGGATCCAGCGCCACAGCACCGCGATGGCCAGCGGCGCACAGATCCAGGGCAGCACATAGAGCGTCCGCAGGAATCCGGTGCCGGGCAGCCCGCGGGCGAGCATGGCGCCGGCGGCCAGACCCAACACGGTCTGGGTGGGCACCACCATCGCGATGAACGCCACCGTCACCAACAACGACGTGGCGAACGACGGATCGGTCAGCACCGACTGCCAATTGTCCAGGCCGACAAAGCGAATCGGGCCCAGTAGGTCCCAGCGGTACAGGCTCAGCCAGGCGACCACCAGCATCGGCAACAACAGGAAGGTCAGTACCCCGAACAGGCTCGGCGCTACCAGCGCGTACCCCAGTACGGTGGAGCGTCGCGGCCGCCGCGCTCCCGTTGTGCTCATGTCGTCAGCCTAAGCTGCGGTCGTGATCAGTTTGGATCGCCTGGTGAACGTGGTGGGCGGGTACGGTGTCGCGGCCCGGCTGTGCGGCGTGCCGCGGTCAACCGAGCTGCGTAGCGTCGTGGTGCCAGAAGCGGTCACCGGTGACGTGCTGCTGGCCCTGGGCGCCACCTCGGTGTCCGAGGCGCTGGACTGGGCCGCCGTGGCGAAGGCGGCGGTGGTCCTGGTGCGGTCCGACCAACCGGATACCCAGGCCGAGCCGCCCGACGGAGTCGCGGTGCTGCTGGTGGACCCGACGCTGCCGTGGAGTGAGCTGGCCGGCGTGGTGTACGGGCTGGTGCTGGAAGGCCGCGAAACCGAATCAGGTCGCGGCCCAACGGATCTGTTCGCCCTCGCGGACAGCCTGGCAGCGGCGATCGGCGGGGCCGTGGTGATCGAGGACCGGCACGCGCAGTGCCTGGCGTACTCGCGCATGCAACAGGATGCCGACGAGGCCCGGGTGCAGACCATCCTGCGCAGGCAGCAGCCCGCCGAGCTGCACGCCGCCCTGACCCGCCGGGGAGTATTCGCACACCTCGCCGACTCCGACGAGCCGCTGTTCATCGCGTCCGATCCCGAGCACGGCATGACGGGGCGCATGATGGCGGCGGCCCGGGTAGGGCGCGAGTTGCTGGGGTCGGTGTGGGTGAGCTGCCCCGCGGAATTGGAGGGGGCGGCGCGCGCGGCCCTGGTCGACGGTGCCCGGGTGGTCGCGCTGCACCTGCTGCGGTCGCGAGCCAGCGCCGACCTGGAACGCCAGGTCGAGTCCGACTCGGTGTTGCGGCTGCTCGACGGCAGCACCGAGGCGACGACGGTCGCCAGCCGGGTCGGCCTGCCGCCCGGCCCGTTGCGTGTCATCGCGCTGCGCGCCCGGCTGGAACCGGACCGGCACACCGCCCTGCTGGTCGCCTTCGAGCAGGCGACCGCCGGCTTCGGCTGGTCGCGGCCCGGCCGCAGCGCGCTGGCGGACAACACGGTGTACACCGTGCTGCCGGGCGAGACGGTGGACGGGGCACGGCAGTGGCTGGCCGCCCTGCGGGCCGCGTTACCCGAGCGCAGCACGGTGCTGGCCGGGATCAGCGGGCCCGCGGACGCCACGGACTTGGCCGCGGCCCGGTCGGAGGCCGACGAGTGCCTGGCCCTGCACGAGGCCGGTGCGGCCGGCGGACCGCCGCCCGCCTACGACGAATCGTGGGACGCCCTGGTGCTGCGGCGGTTACGCGCGGCGGCCGCCGCCGGGCGCGGCCCGCGGCGCGGTCCGGTTGCCGAACTGATCGATCACGACCACGTGCACGGCACCCCGTATGTCGCCACCTTGCGGGCCTGGCTGGCGGCCCAGGGCGACCCGGCGCGGGCCGGCGCCGAGCTGGGTGTGCACGAGAACACGATCCGCTACCGGCTGCGCAAGATGGCCGAGGTAACCACCGTCGACCTCGATGATCCCGGCAAGCGGCTGGCGATGGCGATCGAACTCGCCGCCGCCGACTACTGATTGTTCGGAGCCGACAATCTGGCCTCCCTGTTTTGTCGGATATCGCAGCGCCGGGCCTGAGGCGGCGCTCCATGATGGGCCTATCGACCCCGGGGGCCCACTTATCCCCGTCGTCAGGGGCGGAGAGCAGTGACCCGCCCCTGACGACAATCACCGACGCAGGAGGAGATGTCCGATGACCGCCGCCACACCGGTATGGCTCACCCCGGAAGCCCACGAACGGCTGCTGCACGAGTTGGCGGTGCTGCGGGGCTGGAGCTCCGTCGACGCCGTCGACGACGACAGCGATGCCCCCGACAGCAACGCCGTCGCGGTGCGGCGTGCCCAGCAGGGACGCATCCAGCAGATCCACGACATGCTCTCCAACGCCGTCGTCGGGGTGGACCCGCCCGATGACGGCGTCGCCGAATTGGGCATGGTGCTCACCGTGCGCTTCGAGGACAACGGCGAGACCGAGACCTTCCTGCTCGGTGTCCGGGGTGCGTACTACGGCGACATCGAGGTTTACTCCGCGAAATCACCTCTGGGCGAGGCGATCAGCGGTGCCCGGCCCGGGGAACGGCGGGAGTATCGGCTGCCCACCGGACACACCCAGGTCGTGACCTTGCTGGCGGCGGTGCCGTACGGGTTGCACATGAGGTGACAAACCTGCCGCTACGGTAGGAAACCGTGACAGCTCGAAGTGTCGATCCCGACTTCCTGGCGTTGCCTCGGCAGGCGCTCGCCGACGCCGCCCTGACGGCGGCCCGCGCGGCCGGTGCCAGTTATGCCGACCTGCGCATCCACCGCATCACCACCGAGGTGATCGCGCTACGCGACGGGGAGCTGGAATCCTCGGTGGTGCACCGCGACGTCGGGCTGGCGGTGCGGGTGATCGTGGACGGCACCTGGGGTTTCGCTTCGCATGCCGCGCTCGACGCGGGCACCGCGGCCGACACCGCGCGCCGGGCGGTCGCGGTGGCCACCACGCTGGCACCGCTGAACGCCGAGCGGATCGAGCTGGCCGCCGAGCCGGTCTACCACGATCTGCACTGGGTGTCGGACTACGTGATCGATCCTTTCGCGGTGCCGGCGTCGGAGAAAATCGCCCGGTTGGCGGACTACTCGCAGCGGCTGCTTGCCGGCCGGTCTGATGGGGTCGGGGTGGACCACGCGTCGGCACACCTGGAGGCGGTCAAGGAGCAGAGCTTCTACGCCGACACCTTCGGCACCTCGACCACCCAGCAACGCGTCCGGGTGCAGCCGCAACTGGAGGCCGTCACCGTGGACACCGCGGCCGGCACCTTCGAGACCATGCGGACGCTGGCGCCGCCGATGGCGCGCGGCTGGGAGGCGGTGGTCGACGACGGCGTGTGGGACTGGACCACCGAGTTGGCCGAACTGCCGGCGCTGCTGGCCGAGAAGGTCAAGGCGCCCAGCGTCACCGCCGGCCCCACCGATCTGGTGATCGACCCGTCCAACCTGTGGCTCACCATCCACGAATCGATCGGGCACGCCACCGAATACGACCGGGCGATCGGCTATGAGGCCGCCTACGCGGGCACGTCGTTCGCCACCCCGGACAAGCTGGGCAGCATGGCCTACGGCTCACCGGTGATGAACGTGACGGCGGACCGGACGGTCGAACACGGCTTGGCCACCATCGGTTTCGACGACGAGGGGGTGCGCGCGCAGAGCTGGGACCTGGTGCGCGACGGGATCTTCGTCGGCTATCAGCTGGACCGGGTATTCGCGCCGCGGCTGGGTGTACCGCGTTCCAATGGGTGTTCGTACGCGGATTCGCCGCACCACGTACCCATCCAGCGGATGGCCAACGTGTCCCTGCAACCCGGCGCCGAGGACCTGAGCACCGCCGACCTGATCGCCCGGGTGCACGACGGCATCTACATCGTCGGCGATAAATCTTGGTCGATCGACATGCAGCGCTACAACTTCCAGTTCACCGGCCAGCGGTTCTTCAAGATCACCGACGGCCGGCTGGACGGCCAGCTGCGCGACGTCGCCTACCAGGCCACCACCACCGAGTTCTGGGGTTCGATGGAGGCGGTGGGTGGGCCGTCGACCTGGCGGCTGGGCGGGGCGTTCAACTGCGGTAAGGCCCAACCGGGGCAGGTGGCCGCGGTCAGCCACGGTTGCCCGTCGGCCCTGTTCCGAGGAGTGAATGTGCTGAATACACAAGCGGAATCGGGGCGGGCGTGAATAGCACCCAGCACGTTGTCGACGCCGTGCTCGCCGAGGCGGCCCGGCGCGGCAAGGCCGACGAGACCACCGTCATCGTCACCGACCGGTCCGACGCGTCGTTGCGGTGGGCCGGCAATTCCATGACCACCAACGGTGAATCGCGCGGACGCACCACCACGGTGATCTCCGTGGTGCGCCGCGGTGAGGACGCCCACGTCGGGTCGGTGACCTCCGCGGAGGTCGATCCGTCGGCGATCGCCGGCTTGGTGGCGGCCTCCCAGGACGCGGCCCAGGCGGCGCCGGCGGCCAGCGACGCCGCGCCCGCACTGCCCGCCGATGCTGCTCCCGCCGATTGGGATGCTCCCGTCCCGGTTACCGGGGCCGATGTGTTCGCCGATGTGGCAACGAGTTTGGGGCGTGGCTTCCGTGGGCCGGACACGTTGTACGGGTATGCGCGGCACGTGCTGGAGACGACGTTCGTCGCGACCTCGGCCGGTGTGCGGCGCCGCTACACCCAGCCGACCGGTTCGGTGGAGATCAACGCCAAACGAGGTGGAGCCAGCTCGTGGGCCGGGGTGGGCACCGCCGACTATGTGGATGTGCCCACCGACGCTCTGCTGGAAGAGCTTTCGCTGCGGCTGGGCTGGGCGGCCAAGACGGTGGAGCTGCCCGCCGGGCGGTACGAGACGCTGATGCCGCCGTCGACGGTGGCCGACATGATGATCTATCTGGGCTGGAGCATGGACGGGCGAGGCGCGCAGGAGGGCCGTACCGCTTTGTCGGCCCCCGGTGGTACCAGGGTGGGGGAGAAGCTCACCGACCTGCCGTTGACGCTGTACTCCGATCCGCAGGCTCCCGGCCAGGAATGCCAGCCGTTCGTGGCGGTGCCGAGTTCCTCGGAGCGGGTGTCCGTCTTCGACAACGGGCTGGACATCGGCCGGGTGGACTGGCTGCGTGACGGTGTGATCAACGCGTTGGCCTACCCCCGCTCGGCCGCGGCCGAATTCGGTGCGCCGGTGACGGTTCCGGCGGAGAACCTGCTGATGACCGGCGGCACGGCGACGCTGGTGGACATGATCGCGGGCACCGAGCGCGGCCTGCTGCTGACCACGTTGTGGTACATCCGCACCGTCGACCCGGCGGTGCTGCTGCTCACCGGCCTGACCCGCGACGGCGTCTACCTCATCGAGGACGGCGAGGTGACCGCCGCGGTCAACAACTTCCGGTTCAACGAAAGCCCGCTGGACCTGCTGCGCCGGGCCACCGAGGCCGGGGTCAGCGAGTCGACCCTGCCACGCGAGTGGGGTGACTGGGCCACCCGGGCCACCATGCCGTCGTTGCGGATCCCAGATTTCCACATGTCCTCGGTGAGTCAAGCGCAATGATGGCCCACACCCGGATCTGGCGGTGGTCTAGGGTGGATCGGTGGTGAGAAAGTCGCGACCGGGCGCGGCGGCCGTCGTGCTCGCCGCCGGCAGCGGCACCCGGATGGGCGCCGACCGCAACAAGGCCTATCTGCCCTTGGCGGGCCGGCGGATGCTGTCGTGGTCGCTGAGTTCGATCGCCGAGGTTCCCGAACTGGTGCGCACCATCCTGGTGATCCGGGCCGACGATCGCGGGCGGGCCACCAGCACCCTCGACCGTGAGGTGCCGGATCTGCCGGTGGAGATCATCGACGGCGGATCGTCACGGCACCAATCCGAGTACCGCGCTTTGCAATACTTGGCCGCCGATATCGAAGCGGGAGTCCTCGACATCGTCCTCATCCACGACGCCGCCCGCCCGCTGGCCGGTCCTGGCATGATGCGTTCGGCGATCACCGTGGCCCGTCAGTTCGGCGGCGCGGTGCCCGGGGTGGAGGTCCGCGATCTGGTCACCATGGACGAGGCCGGGAACCTCGGTGACCTTCGCCCCGAGGACCGCCATATCCGTGTGCAGACACCGCAGGCGTTCCAGGCGCTGCCGCTGTTGCACGCCTATCACGCCGCCGACGCCGAACAGTTCGAAGGCACCGACACCTCCTCGAGCGTGGAGAAGTTCGCCGATATCGAAGTGCGTTCCTTCCAGGGCGACCCGAGGAACATGAAGGTGACCTTCTCCCAGGATCTGTTCCTGGCCGAGCGGCTGCTCGCCGGCGCCCATCACCGGCTCACGTGACGAGTTGAAAGGCCACTGATGGAGGGACGTGAGTTAGCGCAATTACGGTGCAGCGAGTGCGGTTTGGAGACCGAGCACACCCTGCGATACGCCGGCCGACTGCTGGTGTCCACCGAATGCGGCAACTGCGGCGTGCAGCGGCACCATCCCGAACATGACCTGCGGCACGCCTACATCCACGATCTGGAACAGCGCGTGTTGTCGAAACCGGGCCGGTGGGTGAATCGGCTGCGCCGGCACCCGGTGCAGACATTGGTGGCGCTGCCCGGGGCCGTACTGAGCCAGCCGGTGAAGATCCTGCGCGAGATCGTCACCGTTTTGCGGGGCTGAGTCGAATGGCTCAGCGTTGCTGGGCCAGGCGGCAGCCGAGGATCGCGTCGGCCAGCTCGATATCGCGGGGGATGTCGAGGATGAACGCATCGGGATCCCCGTCGATGACGGCGGGTGTCACTCCGGCGCGGCGCGCCAGCGTGAGCTCGTCGAAATCGTCGGTCGGCTCGACGGCGGCGAGCATCGCGGTCAGATGCTCGCGGTGAAATCCGCGTGGGTACTGGGCCGAACGTAGCCGCGACCGGTCCACCGTTTCGGTCACGGCGCCGGCCGCGTCGACCGTTTTGACGCTGTCGACCATCGCCAGCGCGGGAACGACGACATCGTTGCCGGCGCGCAGCCCGTCCAATACCCGGTCGGCGAGATCGGTGGATGCCAACGGCCGCCGAATATCGTGCACCAGCACGTATTCCACCGCGTCGGCGACCTGCGCCAACGCTGCCGACAGGCAATCCTCCCGGGTCGCCGCACCCGGTACCGAGGTCACCGTGACCTGGACGTCATGGGCGGCCAGCACGGCCTTGACGTCGGCATGCAGCGCCTCGGCGACCGCGATGACGGCGTCGGCGTCGGGACGTCCGGCCACGATCCGGCTCTGCAGGCACTGCACCAGCGGCACGGTATCGCCGAAGCGGGTGAACAGCAGCTCCCGGTTGGTGGTCAGCGAGGCCGGGATCGGCACGATGAGCGCCCAGTCCGGTCGCTGGCGGCCGTGACTCCGGGTGGCGGTGGTGCTGTGCCACCGGGGAAGCCGCGCATGAGGCAGCCCGACGTTGCCGAACTTCTGATTCGCCACCGGTCCACCTCCTCCCGCTCGCTCCGGTCACAGCATGCTAGCGGAACGTGCGGGAGGTGCCCGGTCAGGCGTCGAGGTCGCGAGCCACCAGGTCGGCGATCAAGTTGACCGTGTCGTCGTCATCGGCGGTCACCGTGACCTGGGCGCCGGGACCGGCGCCCAACGTCATGATCATCAGGGCTGAGCCCGCGTCGACCGGGTCACCCCCGTCGCGGGCCAGGGTCACCGGCACGCCGGCGTTGACGGCCGCCTCGGCGATGATGGCGGCGGGCCTGGCGTGCAGCCCGACCGATGAGCCGACGGTGACGGTCTTGTTCGGCATGGGATCCCTTTCCGGTGTGGTGATCAGCTATGGGTGTGCAGCGGTTTGCCCGCCAACGCGAGGTGCGCTTCCCCGACGGCCTCCGACAGCGTGGGGTGGGCGTGGATGTGTTGGGCCACTTCGTCGGGCCGGGCATCCCAGTTGACGATCAGCTGGGCTTCGGAGATCAGTTCACCGACGCGCTTGCCGACCATGTGCACGCCGAGCACGGGACCGCCCCTGGCGGCCACGACTTTCACGATGCCCGACGCCCCCAGGATGCGGGCCTTGCCGTTGCCGGCCAGGTCGTACACGGCTTCGTCGACCTCATAGCCGCGCTCGGTGGCCACCTTGGTGGTCAACCCCACCGACGCCACTTCGGGATGTGAGTAGGTGACTCGCGGGATGCCCAGATAGTCGATGGCAGCCGGGTTCAGGCCGGCGAGGGTTTCGGCCACCATGATCCCCTCGGCGAACCCCACGTGGGCCAGCGCCAAGGTGGGAATCACATCACCGACGGCGAAGATGGACGGTACCGATGTGCGGCAGTGCTCGTCGACCTTGAGATACCCACGGTCGGTTTCGAGACCGACGTTTTCCAGGCCGATGCCCTCGGTGACGGGTGCCCGACCGATCGCCACCAGCACCAGGTCGGCCGACAGGGCCGATCCGTCGTCGAGGGTCACGGTAACCCCCTCGGCCGAGGGCGTCGCATCGGTGACCTTGGCTCCCAGCCGCAGCGAAATGCCTTGGCGGGTGAACGCTTTCTCCAGCGACCTGCCGGCCGCCTCGTCTTCCAGCGGTACCAGATGCGGGAAGGCCTCGACGATCGTCACGTCCGCACCGAACGCGTGCCACACCGTGGCGAACTCGCAACCGATGGCGCCGCCACCGAGCACGATGGCGCTGCGCGGGACCGCGTCGAGGTTCAGCGCATCGTCGCTGGTGATGATCCGCCGACCGTCGGCGGTGACGCCGGGGATGTGGCGGGGCACCGACCCGGTGGCGACGACGATATGGGCACCGGCCAGAGTGCGCTCGCCACCGTCGGGCAGCGTGACCGTCACCGTGGTCGGTGACGTCAGCCGGCCGGTGCCGGCGATCAGTGCGATGCCGCGGCCGGCCACCAGCCCGGACAGGCCGCGAAACAATGCGTCGACGACACCGTCCCGGTACCTGCGGACCCCGTCGGTGTCGATGTGGTCCAGGCTGGCCTGGATGCCGAAATGGGCTGACTCCCGCACGGTCTCGGCGACCTCGGCGGACTGCAGCAGGGCCTTGGTGGGTATGCAGCCGCGGTGCAGGCAGGTACCGCCGAGCTTGTCCTTCTCGATGATCGCCACGCGCATGCCGAGCTCGGCGGCCCGCAACGCCGCGGCGTAGCCGCCGCTGCCGCCGCCGAGCACGATCAGATCGAAGTCGAACGTGTCGTCCATGCCGGACATGGTGGTTCTCCTTGTGGGGGGTGTGCCGGGCCGGCGAACGGTCAGAGCAGCAGTCGGCGCACGTCACCGAGCAGATGGCTCAGATGGCTGGTGAACCGCGCCGCCAGGGCACCGTCGACGATGCGGTGGTCGTAGGAGAGGCTCAACGGCAGCATCAGCCGCGGCACGAATTGCTCGCCGTCCCATACCGGTTCGGTCCGGCTCTTGGAGACACCGAGAATCGCGGCTTCGGGACTGTTCACGATCGGCGTGAACGCGGTGCCGCCGATTCCACCGAGGCTGGACACCGTGAACGTGGCACCGCGGACATCGTCACCGGAGAGCTTGCCGTCGCGGGCCCGCGCCGACACGTCGGCCAGATCCCGGCTCAGCTCGGTGATGCCCTTGCGGTCGACGTCCCGGAGCACCGGGACCACCAGCCCGTGCGCGGTGTCGACCGCCACGCCGAGGTGGTAATAGTGCTTGAGCACCAACGCATCCTGCGTTGCGGTCAGCGAACTGTTCACCCGTGGGTGGGCCTTGAGCGCGGACACCACCGCCTTGAGCAGGAACGCCAGCAGGGTGACCCGGCCGCCGTCCAGCTTGGCCGCCGCGTCGAGTTCGCGCCGGAAGGCGTCGAGGTCGGTGATGTCGGCGGAGTCGTGCTGGGTGACGTGCGGAATGGTCGTCCAGGATCGGGTGAGCGCGGCCGCCGAGACCTTGTTGATCCGGCTGAGACTCTGCACCGTTGTCTCGCCGTACACATCCCGGTCGCCGATCGCGGGAGCCGCCGCCGGTACGGCGGGTGCGGGTGCGGTCGTGCTGCCGTTGGCGGTGGGGGTGAGCGCCGCCTTCTCGACGTCGCCGACGGTGATCAGACCGTCGGGACCCGAGCCGGCCACGGACTCGATGTCCACGTGCAATTCACTTGCCCTGCGCCGGGCGAACGGTACGGCCGGCCGGGGCCCGCGCCGTGACGGGGGAGTGGCCGCCGGCGGCGGTGACACTGCGGCGCCCACTGTCACCAGGTCTGGTTCGGCTGCGGGTGCCGGGCCGGTGTCGAACAGCCCGTCGAGCAGATCGTCGGCGTCGCTGGTGATATAGGCCAACGGCTCACCGACACCCAACACCTGATCGGGCTGGGCGAGCAGCCGTGACAGCGTGCCCTCCACCGGTGACTCGACCTCCATGTCGACCTTGTCGCTGGCCACCTCGCACACGACGTCACCGGCTTTGACGGCCTCGCCCGGTTCCCGGCGCCACACCAGAAAGGTGCCCTCCGTCATCGTCATCGACATCTTGGGCATCACCAGGGGAACTTCCCGCATCAGCTTGTCCTCACGAGATCTCGTGCCGCGGTGACGATATCGTCGAGCTGCGGCACGCTGGCCTTCTCCAGTTCCGGCGCATACGGGATCGGTGCGTCCAGGCCGCACAGCCGTTTGATCGGGGCCAGCAGGCTGTAGATGGCATCGGAGCCGGCGATCCGGGCCGCGATCTCGCCGACGAATCCGCCCGTCATCGGTGCCTCCTGGACCAGCAGTACCCGGCCGGTGGCCCGGACCGCGTCCAGCACGGTGTCCTCGTCGAACGGCACCAGGGTGCGCGGGTCCACCACGGTCACCCCGATTCCTTCGGCCGCCAGCGTCTTGGCGGCCTCCACCGACTTGCCGACCATCACCCCGGTGGCCACGATCGTCAGGTCGTCGCCCTCGTGCCGAATGGCGGCCTTACCCAACGGAACCCGCGTGTTTCCGGCGGGCACCGGCCCGCTGGTGCGATAGAGCAGCTTGTGTTCGAGCACGATGACCGGGTTGGGATCGTCGATCGCGGACAGCAGCAGGCCCTTGGCGTCGGCCGCGGTGGCCGGCAGGACCACCTTCAGGCCGGGAACATGGGCGAACCAGGCTTCCAGTGACTGTGAATGTTGAGCCGCCGCACCGGTTCCGGATCCGGACGGGGCGCGCAGCACCATCGGGACGCTGGCCGCGCCGCCGAGCATGAAGTGAATCTTGGCGGCCTGGTTGACGATCTGGTCCATCGCCTGGTTGGTGAAGTCGGAGAACTGGATCTCGACCACCGGACGCATGCCGCACATCGCTGCGCCCACCGCCGCACCCACGATGCCGAGCTCGGAGATCGGCGTGTCGCGGATGCGGTCGGCCCCGAACTTCTCCAGCAGTCCCTTGGTGACGCCGAACGCCCCGCCGTAGACACCGATGTCCTCACCCAGGACGAAAACCCGTTCGTCCTCGGTCATGGCGACGCTCAGCGCTTCGCGGACCGCGTCGGAATAGGACATCTCGGTGATGCCCTCGGAGCCGGTGGCGTCGAGTTCGACGGTGGTGGACGTGCTCACGCTGACTCCTGTACTGGTGCGTACACGCCGGAGAGCAGCTCGTCGGCGCGGGATGGGGCGGCCTCGTTACCGGCTTTGATCGCCGCGCGGATCGCATCGCGGGCTTGGGCGCGCACCGTCTCGATATCGTCCTGGGACAAGGTGCCGTGCTCGAGCACGGCGGCCTCGAACCGGCCGATGGGGTCCTTGGCCCGCCACGCGTCGATCTCCTCGCGGGTGCGGTAGAGGTTCTGGTCGCTCTTGGAATGTCCCTTGTACCGGTAGGTGACGGCCTCGACCAGGGTCGGCCCGTGTCCGGCCCGGGCCCGCGCGACGGCCTCGCTGACGGCGTCGAAGACCTCTTGGACGTCGTTACCGTCGACGGTGACGCCCGGCATCCCGTAGGCCGCCGCCCGGTCACTGACCCGCGGTACGGCCATCGACAGCGCACTCGACATGGACATGCCGTAACCGTTGTTCTCGCAGATGAACACCGCGGGCAGTGCCCACACCGCGGCCAGGTTGAGGCCCTCGTGGAAGGCGCCTTCGTTGGTGGCGCCGTCGCCGAAGAAGCTCACCGCGACGTTGGTGGTGTTGCGGAGTTTCTGGGCGAGCGCTGCGCCGGCGGCGATGGGGATTCCGCCGCCGACGATGCCGTTGGCGCCCAGGTTGCCGGTGTCGACGTCGGCGATGTGCATGGAGCCGCCCCGGCCCCGGCAGTAGCCGGTTTCCTTGGCCAGCAGCTCGGCCATCATCCGGTCGAGCTTGGCGCCCTTGGCGATGCAGTGGCCGTGCCCGCGGTGGGTGGAGGTGATCAGATCCTGGCGTGTCAGCGCCAGGCAGGCGCCGGTGGCGACGGCTTCCTGGCCGATCGACAGATGCATGGTGCCGTGCATCAGGCCGCGGGCGAACAGGTCGTCGACGGCCTCCTCGAACCGGCGGATCTCCCACATGGTGGTCAGCACCCGTCTGGACAGCGCGGCATCGGCCACCAGTTTGGCTGGGGCAGTGGTTGATTCGGTTGTCATGGTTTCGCCTTTCACGTCGAGGGTCGAGGTGTCAGGCGACATGGGCGCCGCCGGCGATCGCGATCGGCAGCGGAACACCGGCCAGGAGTTTGTCCTGCAGCTGGCGGAGCGCGGCAATGGTGGTGCCGGGGCGCAGCTCGACGTCGTCGGCGGTGATCACGGCGTCGGCGGGGACATCCCGCAGCAGCGTGGCGCCTTCGAGCAGGCCGAGTGGCACCAGGTCCTGATCCTTTGTCGCCTGGGCCGATTCGATGACGCCGTACACGGTGGTGCCGCCGATCCCGTCGATCCTGTCGCCGGCCTTCAGGTCGCGTTTGGCTCCGGCGACCACTTCGGCGTTCCAATGGGACGGCGCGAGGCTGGCCTTGCGGTCGAGGACGGCCTCGGCGATGGTCAGCGGCGCCTCGATGCTGGCCAGATGGTAGGGCCGGTACAGGGTGAAGTACGGACCCGGGCCCATCTTGAGGTAGGTCATCTCGTCGGCGACGATGTCGTCCGGGGTCCGCACGATCGCGAACACGCCGGGGGCGACGTCGCCGGTGCAGTAGTCCACGACCCCGGCCCGGTCCAGCACGCCCCCGTCGTCGGTGGTGCGGAAGGTGGTGGACAGTTCCTCGATGCTGGACGGCGGTCCGTACATCCCGCGGGTGCTGACCTCCAGGCCGGTGGCGTTGGCCAGCGCGGCCATCTCGATCATCGCCTTGGAGCCGTCGACGAAGCTGCACAGCATCTTCGGGTTCATGTGCTTGCTGTTGGCCTCCGCGGTCAGTTCCTGCGGCGTGGCATGGGGATTCAACGGATTGTTCTTTCCCTTGCCGGCACAGACCACCTCGAAGGCCAGATCGCGGGCGAAGTCGACCAGCCGCTTGGCCTCGGCAGGTTCGTCGCCCCGGCACACGCTGTAGATGCGCCCGGTTTGTTTGGCGATCGAGGACAGCAGATACCCGATGGTGACGTCGCATTCGACATTGAGCAGGGCGATGTCCTTGCCGGCGAGCAGACCGCTGAATGCCACTTGCGCCCCGACCTCGGGGACCCCGGACGCGTCGACCAGGATGTCGACCGGAAGCGCGGTCAGCAGCGCGGCGTCTTCGACGGCGACCGTGCCGCCGGCTTCGATGGCCTGTGCGAGTTGTGCTATCTCGCTACCGGTTTGCGGCTCGGCACCGGCTTTGCGCAGCGCGTCGGCGGCCCGCCCGGGAACGACATCGGCAACGGCGGCGATCTGCATGCCGGCGATACGGCCCACCTGGGCGATGAAGCCCAGACCCATCTGCCCGGCACCGACCAGGCCGACGCGGATGGGACGGCCCAGTTCGTTCTGGCGGGCGATGAGACGTTCGGTGTAACTCACGGGAACTCCTTAAGGGCTGGTCTAAGCGGTGGGTGTTCGGGTCACCACACGGAATGTGCTGCCGGGTAACAGCATCGGTGGAGTGATGTTCGGTAGGCAGACGTCGCCGCCCAACGGTGGCGATGTTTCACCGTTGAACTTCAGGTCGATGTGGCCGAGGTTCACCAGATTCTGGTTGGCGACATGGCCGACGGCGAGGATGGGGAACTCCTGGTCGTCGAGGACGAGCACGTCCCCGACGGTGAGTCCGCCGTCCGCGACCTCGGGCCGGTGCAGGACACTCATATCGTGCAGTTCGACCGGCGCGTTCTCGCCGAAGAAGATGAGCATGCCCTTCTCGGCGAAATCGGCTACCAGGGAACCGACCTGGGTGACGGTGGTGGAGTAGCGCACGATCTGCGCCTGCACGTCGGTCACTGATCGATCGCTTCGATCTCGCCGGTACCCACATGCGAGACGAAGTTGGTCTCCTTGATGAAGTTGGCCAGCGGCCCCGACGGGGTGGCGGCATTGATGTCGATGGTCAGCACGTTCTTCATCGGGTAGACCCCGATGCGGGCGGTCCCGCCGCAGTCGATCACGGCGACAGCCACCTTGTCGAAGGGGGCTGAACTGCGGAATCCGTCGAACGCCTCACCGCCGGTGAGCTCGGCGATGCGCTGCGCCACGGGGTGGATGCCGCCGCCGGTCACCGAGTAGATCAGTGGCCGGTCGTCGGTGGGTTTGATGACCAGCGGGCCTCCCCATCCATTGCGGCCTTTGGTGACCTTTACTGCTTTGTAGTCGGTCATGGGTCGTTTCCTTTCTGGCGGTGGGGGTTACGAGTACAGGCCGAAGCTGGCGAAGTACGCGATGACGACGGCGGCGGGGCCGGTGATCATGCGGGAGAACAGCACGGCCGGCACCCCGATCTCGACGGTTTCGGGTTCAGCCTCGCCCAGCGAGAGGCCGACCGGGATGAAGTCGCAGCCCACCTGGCCGTCGATGGCGAACAGCGCGGGCAGCGCGTACTGCGGCGGGATGTTGCCGAGGCCGATTTGGACACCCAGCAGGGTGCCGATCACCTGGGCGATCACCGCGCCGGGGCCGAGCACCGGCGACAGGAAGGGCAGACACACGATGACGGAGATCAGCAGCAGGCCAGGAAGGCCCGACGCCAGCGGTGCCAGGTGTTCGGCGATGAAGTCACCGATCCCGGTGGCTTGGATGAAGCCGATCAAGAAGGCGATGAAGGCGATGAACGGCAACACGTTCTTGATGACGGTGTCGATCGTCTCGCGGCCGGACTGGTAGAAGACGTTGACGACGTTGCCGACCGCCCGGCCCAGCCCGGTCAGTCCGCCCGCGATCTTGTCGAAGGCTCCCCGGGTCTTCGCGGAGGGCGAGGCTTTGCCCTGATGTGTGGCGTCAGCGGTGATTTCGCTCATGGTCGTTGGTCCTTATGCCGGGGAAGGGGCGGCGGTGGTGGGGGAGCCTTGTTGGCGTTCCTTACGTCGGGTCAAGATGCCGACCATGAGGTCGGTCACGATGCCGCGCAGCAGGATGACGATCAGGCCGACGTAGAAGTAGCGGACCGCGAGATCGGCCACCGGCAGGTTCAATTTGGTGATGCCCGCGGCGATTCCGGCATACACGAAGTACTCACCGGCGTTGGCGTGCGGGAAGATCGCGGTGATCGGATGGCAGAAGCTCACCGCCGCGTCGTAGAAGGCGGCTTTGCGGCGCTCCGGCAGGAACCGGCCCATCGTGTAGGCCATCGGGTTGGTCAGGAAGAACATCGACAGCACGGGCAGCACCAGATAACGCAACGGGAGGTACTGGATCCCTGGCCGCCCGGCGATGACACCCACCTTCTCGATCCGTTCGGTGCCGATCAACCGGATGAGGGCGTTGACGGCGGTGAGCAGGACGATCAGCAGCGGGATGATGCCGGTGACCAGGCCGACGAACGTTTCGGCTCCCGCTTTGAAGATGCCGATGAATGCTTCGGCCCAACCCGCCAGCACTCCGTTGAAACCACTGGGTGGCGCCGGTGCCTCCTCTGCGAGCAGAGTCAGCCCAAAGGCAATGGACATGTCGTTCCTGTCTGAGAGTGATGGGTAGGGGGATTCGAAGGCCGGCTAGCGTCAGGCCGCCGCAACGTTCCGCTTTCGGGCGTTGTGCTGGACATAGAGCGTGGCCGCGTGCGTCACGGCCTGGGCGGTCCGGTGATCGAGCCCGCCGACGGCTCCTTCGGTCAGCTCGCCGACCGTCCTCCCGATCAACTCGGGGCATGCCTTGGCACGGGAAAATACGGTATAGCCGTTGAGGATTCGCGAATCGGTCACCACGCCGTCGCGCAGCGCCAGGGCGACGTAGGCGCGCAGCCCGCGCCGCTTGCCGCGACCGATGAACACCACACCCCGGTTGCGGAGGGTGGCGATGTCGGTGAGGAATCGCTTGGACTGCCACCAGCTCATCAGCATCTGGGTGGCCCACAGGCCGGCGAACACCAGGGTGAAAGTCATCATCGAGGTCTCACATTCCTTCCGTACCGAGTCGAGGGGTGGCGGCGTCGAGGGCCAGCGCCGCGCGGGCGGCGGCCTCGTCGCAGATCAAGACATCGAGGTGGCCGCCGCGTAATGCGCCGACCAGGCCGGGGGCCTTCACCCGGCCCGACGTCACGCCCACCACCATCGGCACGCGGCGTAGGTCGTCGAGGTCGACGGCGATGACGTGGTCGTGCACCGCGCGTGAGGCCACCGGCGCACCGTTGATGTCGTAGTAGCGGGCGCAGATATCGCCGGCGGGGGACATGGCGTCCAGTTCGGCGCGGTCGGCCGGGCTGAGCGCCATCGCGTCGATGATCGCCGCCGAGGAACTGTCGCCGTAGGTGCCGACGCCGACGAAGGCGATGTCGGCGGACTTCGCGGCATCCAGGGCGCTGGACACGGAGCGTTCGCTGAGGAATGCCTCGACCGCACCGAGGTTGGCTACCAGTGCCGGAGCGTGCAGGTAGCGATACCGGGCGCCGAGCCGGGTTGCCAACTCCCGCACCAGTTCCTGACCGGTGACTCCCGCGTCGACCGCGGACAGGCCGCCGACGAGTTGGACAACCTCCACGTCGTACTGCCGACTGGCGGTCACCGACCACACCATCGCCTGCAGCGCGGTGCCCCATGACAGCGCCAGGCGCTGGCCGTCCTGGATGTTGTCCAACAGCCATTGCGAGGACAGCTTCGAAACCGTTTGGGCGGGTGTGGAACCGGGGGTGTGGGCGGCCACCTGGCAGTCGTGCAGGCCGAATCGCTGTTTGAGTTCGGCCTCCAGGGTGTCGCGGCGCTCGGTGCCGTCGATGATGCGGATCTCGACGATGCCCTGTTCCCGGGCGGCGGCCAGCATCCGTGACACGTTGGACCGGCTGGTCCCCAGCACCGAGGCGATCTCCTGCTGCGAGGCCCCGTCGAGGAAGTACATCCGAGCCGCTTTCACGAGGTCCTCCCGGACCCGCTCTGCAACCATCGTCACATCCGTTCCATCACTGTCACATCTGACAGACATGGTTCTATCATGTGACCCACGCCATAAACAAGGGTCGAAGTGAACTGGATCTTTGCGTGAGTGGCATCAATCAAGGCACAGGCGTGCACAAAGGTTCACGTTTGACAACGCGCATTGCTTCGGCGTGCCGTCGGCGGCGTTTGCCGAGTCCGGTGCGGTGTGTGTGGCGGCATGGCGCCAGGAGCTGCTCAGGCTCTGCCGTTGATCGCCCAACGGCAACCCGCATCAGCGGTCGCGGTTAGCCCAACCGCCGTCGCTGGTGCTGACCCGTCGCCATTCGTGCTCCCAGGCGGCGAGACGACGACGGTCGAGGAGGTGGCGCACCAGCAGATAGAGCGCGGCGCAGACGGCGGTGATCGAAACCCAGATCGCGACGCCGTAGGCGACGGCCTGGCTCGCGGCATCGGTGTGCGACAACGGCGCGGCGGTGGGGTCGCCCTTTTCGTCGAGCCAGATGCGGATGTGATCACCGGGCCGTGCGATGGCGCGGGTCTGCACATCGGCCGTTCGGTCCGCGAAGGCGGCCTTCCACTGCACGCGCACCGTGCGTGAGGCGCTCGGCATGCGGGACGGCGAGGCCGTCGTCGCGGGCGGAAGCACCACGGCATCAACGGGCCGCAGGGTGCGAAGCTGCGCCTCGGCCCGGCTGAGCACCGCAGCTTGATGGGCGCGGGCGGGGACGACGCACATCGGTATGGCGATGACGGCGACCACGATGGCCAGTGCCAACACGCGAGCCTGGACGCGGTCGGTCCGCCGCGACAGCGGGTGGCGGCCGGCAAGGCATCGCAGCCATGTCGAGAGCGGGCGGTGTCGTGTGGTCACTGCTCAGGACCATTCCCATGTAACGGCCATGTAAAACAGTCTGGCACCGCCCAACTTGGACAGCGGCATCAAAATCGGTCCCTGCGGGCAATCTCACATCGCGGTGCCGGTGCCATCACGGCCGCAGGATGGTCAGTGAACTGTCGATCTTCTTGAAGCCGTCGAAGGTCGTGGCGTCCACGCCGAACACCGCGCCCAGAACGCGAGCCGGCAGCTTGGTCAGCGCGGCACCGATGCCGATGTCGTCCTTGCCTTCGGCGGTGCTGGCGTTGAACACGATCACCACCTGCAGGTCCTCGGAACCCCGGTTTTCGAAGTAGTGCAGCGATCCTTGCGGGGCGAACACCAGATCGCCGGTGTGTGCCTCGAAGTCCTGGGTGTTGCCTTGTGGATCCAGCACCGTCCACGTCGCGGTGCCGGCGGTGACGACGTTGATCTCCCAGGCGCTGGGATGCCAATGTGGTTCCCGGATGGCGCCCGGAACCAAGGTGACCAGCGCGGCGCTGGCCTGCTGGCCGGCCAGGATCGGGAAGTTGTCCTCACTGGCTTGGCGCAGGCTGCCGCCGTCGAAGGTCAGCGGCGCCATGGCGCCGAGACGGAACAGGTGCGACTGGTTGGTGATCGTCTCAGCAGGGATACGCGGATCGCCGAAACGGTTGTCGCTCATGGTCATCGAATGATCCTCCGTGGTCGTCTCGGGAGACAGCGCTCGGTCCAGCCCGAACCCGCCCGCGGCTGCGGCGCCGACGGCACCCGCGCCACCGAGGAAGAGTCGCCGGTTGAATGTCATGACACGATGAAACAGTCCGGCGAATCCCACCGCGTCCCGGCCAGCGGCCAACTTGGTTACCGGCTAACGGGAACCTGTGGGGGTCAGGGACAGCGTCGCCGTCGACGTGGGAGTGGCCGTTCGCACGATTAACGAAGCGGTCGGAGTTACTCGCTGAGCGCGTGAGATTCCGTCGACGACATCTGTTGGGTAGCCGCCCACGACGCCAGTAGTGCGAGACCGTCCGCGGTCGGCGTGCCCGCGGCCGCGGTGTACACGTTGAGGTGCAGATTGGGGTCGGTCAGCTGTAAGGACTCGACGTCCAGATCGAGCTGACCCACGACCGGATGGTGTAATCGCTTACGTCCGGACCGAAGCAGCCGGACGTCCTGCGATGCCCATGTCTGCCGGAATAGCTCACTGCACGTCGATAATTCGCCGATCAGGGCAATCAGGTCCTTGTCGTTCGGGTTGCGGCCAGCTTCCATCCGGAGCTTGGCGGCCGCGTCCCTGGCGATCTGGTGGTAGTCGACCAGGAATTTCTGGGCCGTCTCAGGACGTAGATAGACGAACCGAGCTGTGTTTGCGGGCCGTCGCGGGTCGGCCAGCATCGGTGCGTACAGCGCGCGGGCCAAACGATTCATCGCGAGCACGTCGTATCGGCTGTTACGAATCCACGCCGGCGCATCGGTGATGGCGTCGAGTACCTGTTGTAACGGAGGGCGCACCGTCACGGCTGGTTCGTGCCGGTGTCGACGGGTCGGCCCTCGGGATCGGCGTGCCAGCTGGAAGAGGTGCTCGCGCTCGGCTTCGTCGAGTTGTAGGGCAGAGGCCAACGCGTCGAGCACACTGTCGGAGGCACCGGCGAGGCTGCCACGCTCCATGCGCACGTAGTAGTCGACCGATATTCCTGCCAGCAGCGCCACCTCTTCGCGCCGCAGGCCCTTCACCCGACGGTGGCCTCCGTAAGCGTTCAAGCCCGCCTGCTCCGGTGTGATGCGGGCGCGACGTGAGTTGAGAAAGTTGCGGATCTCGGTGCGCAGATCCATTGTGGCCATGCCTTCACCGTAGGCCCGTCCCGCTGTTCGAGGGAGGCACTGCGGGTACCCCGACACCTGTCGAGAACTGGCACGCAGGGTTCACTGCCCAGCGGACGCCGACAGAACCCCGGGTGTGCCCGTTGCGGTCGTCGCTACGCCGCCGTCGACCGGGATGATGGCGCCGGTCAGATATGACCCGGCTCGGCTGGCGAGAAAGACGGCGGTACCTGCCATGTCGTCATCACGGCCGAGCCGGCGCAGCGGTGCGGCTGCCGCGATCGTGTCACCGATGGCATCGAGGGTGGATGACATCATCTGCGATGGGAACACTCCGGGCGCGACCGCGTTCACCGTGATGTGCTGCGGTCCCAGTTCTCTGGCAAGCACCCTGGTGAGTTGATGGAGCGCCGCCTTGCTACTGGCGTACGAGTAGTTGGGAGCTTGGGCGACGTGGATGGCGGCGATGCTGCCGACGTTGATGATCCGCGCGGGATCATCGGCGGTGCCGGCCTCGCGAAGAGCGGGCAGCAGCGCTTGAATTAGCCAGAACGGCGACTTGAGGTTGAGGTCGATCACCGTGTCCCACGCCTCGTCCGGGAATGTCGCCAACGGCTCGCGCCACATCACTCCTGCATTGTTGACAAGGATGTCCAGTCGCTTCGATTTGGAGGTCACGAGGTCGGAAAGACGCTGACATTCGTCATGACGGGATAGGTCAGCGGGGATCGCGCGAACTTCGCCGAATGCTGACAGGTGTTGCTGTGCTTGTGTACATGCGTGCGTGTCGCGTGAACTGATCACGACGCGGGCACCTGCCTGAGTTAGTCCACGCGCAATCATCAGGCCGATGCCCCTGGTGCCACCCGTGACCAGTGCGTATTTCCCGCGCAGACCGAAAAGGTCGGTATGGGCGGTGGATTCGTTGTCTCTCATCGTGTCCAGGCTGACAGGCGTGTTGGACATCGGGCAGACCCTGACGGTACAGGTACTGCGAGAGCCACCCTCGAATTCCTGTGGCGCGATGCCGCGAGACCGCTGATGGCCCTGGTGGAACCGTGGACCGTCAAGGACAGCTGGGGTAGATCGCCATCACCGTCGACACGAACACCTCCGCGACGGTCACGTCGCCCTGGATCACCTGGGCGTAATCGCGCTTGGCCTGCTCGACCGATTGCCCGCCCTGCAGACGTGCGCAGAGCAGGTGCGCGTCGCGGGCCGTCATGCGCGGATTCTCGATCGCCAGGCCCTTGGATCGAAGCGTGGTGATCAGGCGTTGGTCGTACTCGGCGAGTTGGGCGGGGGAGAGCTCGCCGGACGGAGTCACTTCTGCCGTGGTGGGCGGCGCCGGCGCGACGGTGGGACGATCCTGCATCCAACGGACGCCGAGCACCACCGCCGCGGCGATCACCGCCAGGCTCACGGCGACGGCCACTGCGATGACTCGTTTGCGGGCAGGCTTGTCACCGCGGGGCGCGCTCATGAGACCGCAGTGTATTCGGAAATCGATTGGTGTCGTTGATGCTTCGCTTCGAGTTGCCGTTGCCGGGCCGCCGAAGCATCGTGCGGGCGACCGTCTAGGATGGCCACATGGCGTTGAAGATCGATCCGCAGGTTCTCGACGGTCTCAGCCGATTCGCCAGTGCAGATGCGGTGACGCCCCCGGTGGGCGACGTCGCCACCCGCAGAGCCAACAGCGCCGAACTGTTCGCGCTGCTCGCCGAAACCCAGACACCCACGCCGGGGATCGAGCGCACTGACTACACCGTGACCGCGCATGACGGCGCCGAGATCGGCCTGGCCTGGTTCGCCGGTGCGTCGCCGTCCGGAGCCGCCGTGGTGTACCTGCACGGCGGCGGCATGATCCTGCCGATGCTGCCCGTCTACGACCAGGCGATGCGGGCGTATGCGGCGGGCAGCGGTGTGTCGATGCTGCTGGTCGATTACCGGGTCGCTCCGGAATATCCGCACCCCACACCGGTCGAGGACTGCTACACCGGTTTGGTGTGGCTGGCCGAGCACAGCGCGGAACTGGGCATCGACCCGGCGCGGATCGCGGTGATGGGTGACAGTGCCGGTGGTGGTCTGGCCGCCGGGGTCGCCCTGCTGGCTCGCGATCGGGGCGGACCGGCACTGGCCCAGCAGATCCTCATCTATCCGATGCTCGATGACCGGACCGTGGAGCCGGATCCGCAACTGGCGCCGGAGTATCTGGTGTGGAACTACGACGACAACCGCACCGGGTGGGGCGCCCTGCTCGGTGATGCGGCCGGCGGTCTCGACGTGTCGCCGTACGCCGCGCCGGCGCGCGCAGCCGATCTCGCGGGATTGCCCGACACCTATATCGACGTCGGCGATCTGGACATCTTCCGCAACGAGAACATCGAGTACGCGCGCCGCCTGATCGATGCCGGTGTTCCCACCGAACTGCGCGTACTGCCTGGCTGCCCGCACGCCTTCGAGGCGTTCGCGGCGGAGGCGGCGGTATCGCAGCGAGTCATCGCCGACCGTTTGCACAGGCTGAGCAGCCTCTGACGTCATAGTGGTGGTGCCGCGGCGGGATAGCGTGGCATAGTTGACGAGCCGGGTAGATGCGTCGCATCCCCGGTCTATGGGTGGAACTCATTCACCCGTTCTCTGAAAATCCTGCCGAGTCGTGTGGACGACTCTGTGGATCCTCGGCTCGTCAAACACCAACTGACAGAAGGAATTCCTCATGTCCGAACACGGAATCACCAGTGGTACCGAGCGCGCTGTGATCGAGTGCCTGCTCGACCGCAATCGGCGGGCCCTGATCGAGACGGTGCGGGGCTTATCCGACCGTGACGCCCACAGGCGCTTGGTGCCGTCGCTGACGACGCCGATTTCGTTGATCAAGCATGCCGCGGCGGCGGAACGGATCTGGTTCCAGCGGTTCTGGGCGGGTCTGGAAGCCCAGGACTGCGACGGCTACTCCGAACGCGACGAAGGCACCTTCGCCGTGGCCGACCACGAATCGCTGTCCGACGTCATCGCAGAATTCGAACGTGCCAGCCGGCGATCGCGGGAGATCGCCTCACGGTTCGGGCTCGACGACACCAGGGACAATCCGCGCGAGGGCACGGTGAGCATGCGATGGACGTTGCTCGCGATGGTCGAGGAGTTCGCCCGGCACGCCGGTCACGGTGACATCCTTCGCGAACAGTTGGATGCGGCAACCACTTTGGGTTCAGTGTGAGGCCGATCGAACGAATCGGTTCATGATGCGTAGTGCACATTGCAGCTCGCACTTGACCACGGGTTCCGGCAGGCCGAGGTCGGCGGCGATGTCGTGGGTGGTGTAGCCGCCGAAATGGGCTCGGCGGATCAGGTCACGATGCAAGGGTGGCAGTGACCGCAAGGCGGCGACAATCGTTGCCCGGTCCGGTTGCGACGCGGCGTTGTCAGTGGGCACGCCAACGACGTGAATGGTGATCACCGTCTAGCTCAGGCGGCCACGGCCGCTCGCTGGTTCGGCGCCGTCACCGTTGGCGGCGCCCTGCATTTCGAGCATGTAGGTCAGGATGAAGTCGTGTGACGACGCGAGGTGGTCGCGTGTGAGCTGCCCTGCTGCCACGGCGTCGCCCCGTTCCACGGCATCCAGGATGCTCAGGTGCTCGGCATCGAGGTGCTCGGTCTGGCCGATGACTTCCAGGTGGACGTACATGTACCGGTCGGTCAGGCGCCGCAGTTGTTCGACGAGTTCGATCATGCGGGGCCGGTTGGCTCGTCGATAGACGGCCGCATGAAAGGCGGCATTAGCCGCCAGCCACCGGCGGGCGTCGGTTTGTATGCGCATGACATCGAGCTGGTGCTGCATCGAAAGAATGTCTGCCCGGCCGACATTCGGGACCGCGAGCTGGGTGGCCAGAGGCTCGATCGCCTGGCGCAGTTCGTAGAGTTCTTGTAGCTCCGTGACCGACATTCCGGTTACGACGGCGGTGGCGTTGGCACTGGGACGTATGAGTCCCTCCCCGGCGAGGATGGCGAGGGCATCACGCACCGGAATGCGGCTGACCCCGAATCGCTCGGCCGTGCCCTGCTGGGACAGCCGCGCGCCCGGCGCAACGTCCCCCTGCAAAATTTCGGCCCGCAGCACCGACGCCACGCGGCCTGCGGCGTTCTCATTTCCCATAGCTGCTCCCTGGATACGATCTACAAAAATTGTATACAGCAAACTTGTCGCCGAACGCCGCATTGATTGCTGTTCCATCGGTTTGATGCTCTTGAGCAGCTATGTTGGGAATGTGCTGTATTCGCCAGAATCAAGGGGATTCAGCGCTGGAACAGCGCGGTGTCGTAGCACGGCGTGAGCGGAAGCGCCGCGATGTACTGACCGACCGTCCGGGTGTGTAACCCGCCCATCGCTCGTGGCCTTGGCACGTGCGAAGATGCCTGTCGCGCCGATGCGCGACAGGGGCGGTAGCTCAGTTGGTTAGAGCCGGGGACTCATAATCCCTTGGTCGCGGGTTCGAGCCCCGCCCGCCCCACTTGATCTGTGTATTACCCCGGTTGATGGGTGACATTTCTATTCCGGCTGATGGTTGACGTTGTTTCGGCTGATGCTTGTCAGTTGCTTCGGTTGATCCTTGACACTCCCTAGATGAGGGAGTTGAGCGTGGCTGAGCAGCGGTATCAGGCTGTGTTGGCGGTGGTCGGTGACTGAGTCGCCCCGGCGAGTCCGGAGACTTCCTGATGTGAGAACTCAGCCGGCGGCTGGTCTCTGTCGTTGAGCGTAG
>NZ_LQOL01000077.1 GCF_002101555.1 Mycolicibacterium canariasense | reverse complement strand
CTCATTTTCGAGAGACCTCGACCTCTATCCCGGCAACGACGCGCCAACCACCTCTACACCCTCATCTGTGAAGAGCCAGATATCGACGATGGCATCAAGCGCGGAGATCGGTAACGTCACTAACGGCTCGGGATCTGCGCGGCTGGACTCGACGCGCTCTAATCCATCCGGAATGTGAGATCCCGCCGGCGGAGTAACCGCGACCCAATCGGCGCCCCCGAACTGGATCTTGAGGCGACGGCCGCCGAACACGGCGACAGCGCCGCAGGTTGGCAGATCACGCATCAGGAAGGCTCGCATTCGGCTCCGGTGTAGTGACACGCAATTTCTGTTCGCCGACCTTTCGAGGCGGAAGATATTGGGTGTGCTCACGAATGTGCGGCATTTCACGGATTGGGTGCGAGTCTGGCCAGGAGTTGATGGCCGGCATCAGACTCATTGGTGAATGTGACCAGATCATTCTTGTTCCCACGTTCATACCAGAAGACTTCCCAATGGCCATCGGAAGCCCGCTCGATGCACCATGCGTAGTCCGCCCTGCCTCCGACCGCCACAACCTCCTTTGGAATCCCGATTGCTGACAATTCCGTCGCCAGTTCGGCCAGATTCATTGCGGAGCACCTTCGACATTCGGTGTTGAGGAGGTTCGTTGTACAGGCAAGCGGGAGGTGAACGGCGCACGCGGCTGTGACGCCATGGGCAGGAGTGTCCCGGCGACAGTCATCCGTACATCTTCAAGATGCCTGTTGGCGCAACGTCGACGTAGGTCTCGATGCGCACCTTGACCCAGAACAGAGGGTTCTCAAAGCTGTCGTGCCCGGCCTTCGCGGCCCTTGCAACCTCACTGAGTGGCAGATCTGGATCCTTGCAGTCCTTGCGCGCGTAGTACGCCACACTGAGATGTCGCCGCCGACATCGGTGTCGTCGTCGATCGCGTCGAGCGAAAAGCCTATGGCGTTCAGAGTCGGAACGAGTATCTCTTGGACTTCAGTCACGATCTCGAGGTGCGGCGCCGAACGTCGGCTTCGCTCGGACGGTTGCCTGGTAACCGGACTTCGTGATTCCCGCGACGAGTTCGCTACGGAGACTTGCTATATCTGTGTTACTTGGGTCCAGTTCCTCTGTATCGGTTACTTGGACCTTCCAGGAGCCGTCGAAGTTCCGGAATAGGCCGACACTTGAGTAGGCACCAGATGATCGCGTGATTCTTCGGTGGCCAAACTCTTGGTCCCAGTCGTCAGTCAACCTGCCTTGTTTCTTCAAGCTGAGATTCGCCCGAAGTCGCTCCAGGCCTTCTTGATCTATCCGGCCTTGAATGTCGACGACGAGCACCAGATGATTCATGGTTGCTCCCTCTCCTCGGGGTAAATCGGCCAGTCGGAGTCCCGGAAATGTGAGGACACTCCGGTGTGGGTGGTGTCAGGAGGCCCCGAGCTTGAAAACAGTGCAGGTACCACGGGACGACCAGTTCGTTCGGACCAGTTTTGGGCCCATTCCCACATCTGCGGGAACAGCGCCCGAAAAATATCCTTGTTCACAAACCCATATTTTGGATGGATGAGCTCGTCGGGAGATCCGTTGGCTTCCCACACGTGCCGGCATGACGCCACCATCGAATCAGACGAAATCTGAATGTCATAGTCGCTCGGCTCATCGTCCAGTCCAAGGCGGTACATCGAGTCGAACGGGCGTCGCAATGGGCGGCTGTCGTCATCGCCGAACCAACTGTTCGCTCGTGCTTGTGCTTCGGGGTGAGCGGCAAGCTCAGATTCGGTTGGAAGCCATTTGTGTTCACCGGAGAAGAACCGCGCCGACGAACCCTGCAGGCGGACGTCGAGGTCTTGCGGAGAGAAACCGTCCCTGGATAGGGCGTCGTAGAGCGAGCTACTGAACTGTTTGAATTCTGTCGGTGTCATTCCGAGCGGTGCTTCGCGATTGGCCCAGGCCTCAACTTGTTCGGGTGAGATACCAAGGAAATCACAATCTCTGGGCTGTACTCGGTAACCGGAGTCGTCCGCCGGCAGCAGTACGGCTGCCCGTTCGCCCTCCGGTCCTTCCCAGGGCGAGGAATCGTCGTGATGATTCGACGCGTCATCGGCTTGGTGTTCCCCAGGCGGCTCATCATGTTTGGGGCCGTCGGGATCGGTGTGCCCTTGGTGTGGGTCCCCAGAGGGATCTCGACCAGTCTCGTGGCCGAGTGGCGCCTCGCCGGGGGATCGGTCGGCCGCATCACCACCTACACCTCGGTCGTCGCCGTCTCCGGCCACACCCCTTGGTTCTGTCGGCTCAGCCACTCCGCGTGTGACGTCGCCACGCTCGACAGCCAATCCGTCGGATTGCTGATGTACGTGCGCTTCTCGATGGTCAATGGATGCTCCGCCGTCGGTGCGTGCGGATCGCTCAGGGACGTCGTTGTCATGTGATAGACGATCGCTTCCGAGGTCTCCTGGATGCGCCGAATGGTGATCCTCCACTGGTACGGATAGATCTGCCGGCCGGGCAGGGGGCTCCCAGTTCTCTTCGCCTCCGCGTACTCGTTCGCCACCAGATCCGTCGGCAGGCTCGACTGAACCGTCACTACTCCGGTCTGCTTGTCGATGATCAAGCTCGCCATCCCGAGGCCCCGGGTCAGGTTCTCCTCCGGCGGGATGTCCTCCTTGCAGATCCATCCACTCTCGAACGGATCCACCCTGAATCTCACGCCTGGCTGTATCTGCGCCAGATACGCCAGTGCCTGTTCCCGCGTCTCCAGATCCATGGTGATGTACTCCTTCATGGGGTGGTACCGGTGTGGCCCACAGCGAGGCGCTGCGTTCCACCATCGAGTGAGGCGGATGGTCAAACATGGTGCCCATCTGAGGGTCCCACCAGATGGGACCCTCGGCTCCTTCGGGATACACCACGACCGTCGCGTGTGAGCCGTCAAGTACCGGCCGACCGTATTTGTCAGTGATCGGCGTGTTGGTGAGGTTGTCCCACTTGTGCCACTCGTTGACGACCAAAGCGGATGAGCCTGGACCCATATCCGCAATCTGCTGATGTAGCTCGGCGAAACGTTGAGCTATCGGGAGCGAAGGTGACACCGGTCTGACCGGGTCGCCCAACCAATCGGCTGCCCGCCTCAGGCCAGCCTGCTCTCCACTGCGGGTATCAATCAATCCGTTCTGCAAGCGGTCCAGAAAGCGTGGCGCAGCTACCGTCGGATCACCGCGAAATGATGACAGGGCCGACAGCGAGCAGTCGAGGCAATTGTTGGAGCGTCCCGGGACCGTGTGCCCGCCGTCGTTGATCAGCGTGCCGTAGTCGTTCATCCGTGGATCTGCGTGCCTCAGATACTCACCATTCGTCGCACGGAGGGCGTCTTCTACTGCGGTTTGATACGCCGGATCCTCGACCGGTCTGAGCTGTCCTGGCCCGTAGATGCGATCGTTCGCCGGATTGCCCACTGGCCCGGAATGATCCGGCTGCCCGGGACCATCACCAGCTCTGGGATCATGACTGGAGCCGGCCGGGTCAGCGGGATGATGCGCTGCGGTAGTGGGTGTTTCATCCCGGTGAGGTACGGACTGGTCTTCGGTTCGGGCTGCGGGAGCATCCTGCGTGGGGTGCATCGGCTCGCGCGCAGGTGCGGATTCGGACGGGGTCGCGCTCGCCTTCACCGGCGCCGACGGCGAGCGCTCAGCCGACGGGCCCGCACCACTGATGGACGGCGGATTCGCTTGCGGGGAGCGGGTTTCGGTCGACCGGGCCTCCGGTGACCGCGTTTCGGGAGCGCGCGCGGAAGCATCCGGGGTCGAGGTGCGGGCGGCGGGGGAGTGATCGGGCGCGGTGTGCACGGGCCCGGCGACGTGCGGACCCATCGGCATCCCGCCGACCATGGGCGCATGCGCAGCGGGGTGTTGTCCGGCGGGTGTCGACACCGGACTCGTCTCGACGGGTTCGGACGGCGTTGACTGGTGAGCAGCCGGCTCGTGCGCACGGGGCTGGTCGACGGTCGGCTGGTGCTCCACCGGCGGATGGCTCGCCGCCGGCGGCTCATGACCGCCGGGTGTGGAGGTTTCCCTGATTTCGGTGGTGTGCGAACCGGATTCGGCTGCGTGTGAACCCGTTTCGGGCGCGTGCGAACCCGCCTCGGGCGCATGCATACTCGGCTCTGGTGCGCGTGGCGTCTCGGGAGCCCCTGCCGTGCCGTGTGTTTCGGGCGGAGGCGAGGCGGCCGGTGGCGACGCCTCGGGAGCGCGCGGCGATGCTTCCGGCGCACTCGGTGACGGCTCCGGCGTATGCGGCGTCGGTCCCGGCGTATGTGGCGGTGGGCTCGGTGGTTGCGATGCTGGCCCGTCCACTCGGCCGGGCCCGGAATCCGCGGCAGACGGCGGAACCGAACGCCCCGGTGGATCCGGTGGCGGGTTGCCACCACCTCCTTGATGGCTGCCGCCGGGCGTGCTCTGTGGCCCCGGCGGATCGGGTGGGCCGGCCGGTCCCTGCGGGCTGTCGAGCCCGCGCGGCGTGGTGGGCGCGTCGATACCGTGCGGGGCCGTCGGCCCGATCAGGGAATCGGGCACCGCGCCGGGCCTGACCTCCGGCACATCGGGGATCCCTTGCCCGCCCGGGAGGTCTCCCACCCCGTCGAACTTCGGCGCGCCGCGGCTCCACTCGCCGATTTCACGGAGCTTGGGCAGGCGACCCTCTTCCAGTACCCGGCGGGTCATGTTCAGGCTCTTGGCCACGCTGCCGGTCTTCGAGAGCGCCCCGCCCGGCACGAACAACGACCCGATATTGAATGCCGCCTCACCCGCGCCCCGGCCAGGGTGGTCACCCTTCCATTGGTCCAGCGCGATGAACTGCTTGCCCATTTCGGCCAGCACACCGGGTGCTTTGCTGGGATCGTTCGCCACTTCCCAAGCCTTTTCGGCCATGCCCTTCCACATAGCCGGATCGGCCATCGACACGACACCGGACACGGTGTTGATCAGACCGTTGGCTACACCCACCTGGAAGTCGGTGTACAGGGTGACGGCGTCGGCCAGGAAATTGCCGACGTCGTCGCCGAACTGAGCGACCAGAACGGGCCGGATCCACTTCTGGAAGGCGTCAGCGGCATCGCTGATCACTTCCTTGAGTTCGTTGAGCAGGCCGACGATGCCCTCGACCTGGCGCTGGAAATTGCCCAGCACGGTACTGACGTCGCGAGCGACCTCGCGGAGCACCTTCATGCCATCGCCGGTGAAGAAGTCGGTCACCGTGTCCCACAGCCCCGACAGCGACAACCGGTCCAGTAGTCGGCGGATGGCATCCTGGACCTGTTGCACCTGCTTGGCGAAATCCGAGATCTTCTGGGCGGTTGTGGTGGCCGTATCCGTCAGGTACGACATGGCTGTGCCCAGGTTGTCGAACGCCTCGGCGATCTTGTCGCCTTCGGGAATGTGCTGCGCCGCGACGGCCGGCTTGAGGGCATTGAGCTCCGACTGGAAGATGGCAAACCCGGTGCTGAAATTTCGCCATTGCGCCGCAAGAACATTCATCATTGCCGAATGACCCGACGGCCAGCTCATCGCCGTGCCGGCAATCAACCCCAGCCCGGGCAGCACCTGCAGCAGCGGCTCGACCAGGTACCACTTGCCGGGCGGCGGAACCATAACCCCGTTCGGTCCGGTGGGCAGATCGGCGGCCACCTTCTCGGCCGGCGCAGGGCCGACGCCGCCGCTTGGGCCCTGGCCGCCGATGGTCGACGCCGCATCCGCATTACGGTAGTTGTAGCCGGTTGCCTGGAGCATGCGGCCCACGCCTAGGTACGAATTCGCCGCCATGGCAAGTGCTTTCGCGAAATCGTCCGCGATTCGGCCATACTGCAGTCCAAAGCTCAGGCCCGCGGTATCGGCACCGGAGGCGATACCACCGCCCAGCGCCGCACCCAGTGAGTCGGACAGCATCGCCAGCTGCGTTCCCAGCGACTCGACGCGCTTGCCCGCGTTGATCAGGACGTCCGGATCCACCTCGATCCGGCCGTGCGCCGAGGCGACTACCCCCACATCGCGCCGTTTCTGGTCACGGCTTCCGAGTAGTTCTTGTGTGCCGCCTGGGCGATCGACCGCAACTGCTTCAGCGCCGATTTCATCTGCTCGGCGCCGTCCTCCCACTGCTGCTGAGCCTGGGCCTGGGAATCCGAGCCCTCGCCATGCCAGGACGCCCGAAGCGCGGCCATGGTGTGGTCGATGTCCTCCAGGGACTCGGTGACCTCACGTTCGAACGCCTGCATGTGCTCGATCGCCGCCTGCAACTTGCCGAAATCGACCACCAGTTGCGTCATCGCGGCACCTCACCGCTCGGTGGCTGCGCATCGGACGGCGGCGGTTCGACGGGTGCCTGGTCGCCGCCTTTCTCCGCCTCGGCCGATTGCTGGACGGCCTGTTCGACGATCTGCTCGACGGCCTGGCCGACTTGTTGCGCCATCCCGGCCGCCGCTTGGGCGGCCTGGGCCAGCCCGGATGACACCTGACCGCCGAGCTGCCCCACCTGGGACACGGCATCGGACACTCCGGAGGCCGCCGCACCCGACGCCGAACCCGCCGAACCGGCCGCACCCGCTGGACTTGCCGAACCGGCCGCACTCGCTGGGCCCGTTGACGCCGCGGTGGGTACGGGCGCCCCGCTCGGCGCCTCCCCACCGGCAGCAGCCGGTGCCGGCCCGGCGCTCGGCTCCGGGGATGCCGACGCGATGGCGCCCGCGCCCTGCTCGTCGGCGCGGGCGTACTGATCGGCGGCGACCCGCAGCAGCTCGGACATGGTCTGTATGCCGCGAATGACCTGACCGGCGCCGTTGTGCCACTGGTCCCATGCACCCGAGAATGCGGACGCCGCGCCACCCTTCCAACCCGAGCCGAGCAGCTCGCGGGTTTCCAGGTCGACGCTGGACAGGCCGTCCTGCAGCCGCTGTCCCGCATCACGCAGCCGGCCCGACGCGAGGTGCAGGTCGGACACGACGACCTCGACCGGACGTTCCATCACACCCCCGTGTCCCTCGACGGTCCGCTCCACAGTGCAGCTTATTAGCCGCGATGGGGGTTCTCGTGCACCAGTTACGCTCGCCCGGTGCTGATCGTCATCGAAGGCCTGGACGGCGCGGGCAAACGCACCCTGACCGAAGGCCTCCGGGCCGGGTTCGAGGCGGGCGACAAGTCGGTGACCACGCTGGCCTTCCCGCGCTACGGCGAATCGGTGCACGCCGACCTGGCGGCCGAGGCGCTGCACGGCGGCCACGGCGACCTGGCCGACTCGGTGTACGCGATGGCGACGTTGTTCGCGCTCGACCGCGCCGGCGCCCGCGAGGAGATCCTGCGCCGCACCGACCGGTACGACGTCGTCATCCTGGACCGTTACGTCGCATCCAACGCCGCCTACAGCGCCGCCCGGCTGCATCAAGGCGCCGACGGTGACGTGGTGGCGTGGGTGCACGACCTCGAGTTCGGCCGCTTCGCGTTGCCCCGCCCGGATTGGCAGGTGCTGCTCGACGTTCCGGTCGAACTGGCCGAGCAACGCGCCGTGTCCCGCGCGGCGCAGGAGTCCGACCGGGCCCGCGACGCCTACGAACGCGACGGCGGCCTGCAGCGCCGCACCGGTGCGGTGTACCGCGCCCTGGCCGCTGCCGACTGGGCCGGCCGATGGGTGGTAGCCGCTCCCGACGTGGTTCCCGCGGAGCTGGCGGGCAACCTTCTGGCTTAGGTCCGAACCCGTCGCGGTGTGGCACCGGCGGTTTGTCACGGTTTGGTGACACCATGGTGTCCCATGAGGCAACGGATCCTGGTCGTGGACGACGACCCCTCCCTGGCCGAGATGCTCACCATCGTGCTGCGGGGGGAGGGTTTCGACACCGCCGTCATCGGTGACGGCACCCAGGCGCTCACCGCGGTGCGGGAGCTGCGCCCCGATCTGGTGCTGCTCGACCTGATGCTGCCGGGCATGAACGGCATCGACGTGTGCCGGGTGCTGCGCGCCGACTCCGGGGTGCCCATCGTCATGCTGACGGCCAAGACCGACACCGTCGACGTGGTGCTGGGCCTGGAGTCCGGTGCCGACGACTATGTGATGAAGCCGTTCAAGCCCAAGGAACTGGTGGCCCGCGTCCGGGCCCGGCTGCGCCGCAACGACGACGAGCCCGCCGAGATGCTGTCCATCGCCGATATCGACATCGACGTGCCCGCGCACAAGGTGACTCGTGCCGGGGAACAGATTTCGCTGACCCCGCTGGAGTTCGACCTGCTGGTGGCGTTGGCGCGCAAACCGCGGCAGGTGTTTACTCGTGATGTGCTGCTCGAACAGGTGTGGGGATACCGTCACCCCGCCGACACCCGTTTGGTGAACGTGCATGTCCAGCGGTTGCGGGCCAAGGTCGAAACCGACCCGGAGAACCCGCAGGTGGTGCTGACCGTTCGAGGAGTGGGATACAAGGCCGGACCACCGTGATTTGTCGGCTCGCCGACGTCGTGATCGGTCGGCTCGCCGACGCCGTGACATGTAGGCAGTACCAGTGATCTTCGGCTCGCGGCGTCGAGTCCGCAGCCGCTTCCGCGGCTCCGGTCCGGTGGTACGCGGGCTGGGCGCCCTCGGCAGGGCAATCGGTTTCGCGTGGCGACGCTCCCTGCAGTTGCGCGTGGTGAGCCTGACCCTCGGGTTGTCCCTGGCCGTCATCATGGTGCTCGGTTTCGTGCTCACCAGCCAGATCACCGACCGCATCCTGGAAGTCAAGGTGCGGGCCGCCACCGAGCAGATCGAACGTGCCCGCAACACCGTCAGCGGCATCGTCGGCGGTGAGGAGACCCGCTCACTCGACTCCAGCCTGCAGCTGGCACGCAACACCCTGATCGACCGCAAGGTCGACACCGGTGCGGGGCTGGCCGGTGCCTTCGACGCGGTCCTCGTGGTGCCCGGCGACGGGCCGCGGGCGGCCACCGCGGCCGGTCCGGTGCAGCAGATCCCCAAGGAACTGCGCGATTTCGTCAAGGCCGGCCAGGTCAGCTATCAATACGCCACCGCGCACACCGACGGCTTCTCCGGGCCGGCGCTGATCGTCGGCAGCCCCACCTCGTCGTCGGTCCCCAATCTTGAGCTGTACCTGATCTTTCCGTTGACCAATGAGGAATCCACCATCGCGTTGGTGCGCGGCACCATGGCCACCGGTGGCATCGTGCTGCTCGGCCTGCTCGCGGCCATCGCCCTGTTGGTGGCCCGCCAGATCGTGCTGCCGGTGCGCTCGGCATCACGGATCGCCGAGCGGTTCGCCGAGGGGCACCTGTCCGAACGCATGCCGGTCCGCGGCGAGGACGACATGGCGCGGCTGGCGGTGTCGTTCAACGACATGGCCGAAAGCCTGCAGCGCCAGATCACCAACCTCGAGGAGTTCGGTAATCTGCAGCGCCGCTTCACCTCCGACGTCAGCCACGAGCTGCGCACCCCGCTGACGACGGTGCGGATGGCGGCCGACCTGATCTACGACCACAGCGAGGACCTGGACCCCGCGCTGCGCCGCTCCACCGAGCTGATGGTCAACGAACTGGACCGCTTCGAGACTCTGCTGGCCGACCTGCTGGAGATCTCCCGGCACGACGCCGGCGTCGCCGAGCTGGCGGTGGAGGCGGTGGATCTGCGTTCGGTGGTGCAGAGCGCACTCGACAACGTGGGGCACCTGGCCGCCGACGCCGGTGTCGAGTTGGACGTCGACATGCCGTTGACCGGGGTGATCGCCGAGGTGGATCCCCGTCGGGTGGAACGCATCCTGCGCAACCTCATCGCCAACGCCATCGACCATGCCGAGCGCAAGCCGGTGCAGATCCGGATGGCCGCCGACGAGGACACCGTCGCGGTCACCGTCCGCGACTACGGTGTCGGCCTGCGCCCCGGCGAGGAGAAGCTGGTGTTCAGCCGATTCTGGCGTTCGGACCCGTCGCGGGTCCGCCGCTCCGGCGGCACCGGACTGGGCCTGGCCATCAGCATCGAGGACGCCCGGCTGCACCAGGGTCGGCTGGAGGCGTGGGGTGAGCCCGGCAAGGGTGCCTGCTTCCGGCTCACCCTGCCGCTGGTGCGTGGCCACAAGGTCACCACCAGCCCGTTGCCCCTCAAGCCCGTCGATCAAGCGGGCGCACCGCGCCGGGAACGCGAACCGGCGGGGGAGGGCGTGTGACGCACCGTCTGCTGGCCGTGCTCTGCGCCGCGGTGCTGGCCCTGTCCGGCTGCGCCGGTGTGCCCAGTTCGTCGTCGCCGCAAGCGATCGGCACTGTCGAGCGGGCCGCACCACCCAGCCTGCCCACCCCGACCCCGGGAATGGACCCCGACGTCCTGCTGCGTGAATTCCTCAAGGCCACCGCCGATCCCGCCAACCGGCACCTGGCGGCCCGGCAATTCCTCACCGAGTCGGCGTCGCGCGGCTGGGACGACGCCGGCAGCGCGCTGCTGATCGACCGGGTGGTCTTCGTGGAAACCCGTGGCCCAGAACGGGTTTCGGTGAACATGCGGGCCGACATGCTGGGTTCGCTGTCCGATATCGGGGTCTTCGAGACCGCCGAGGGTGCGCTGCCCGACCCGGGGGCCATCGAACTGGTGAAGACCCCCGGCGGCTGGCGTATCGACAAGCTGCCCAACGGGGTGTTCCTGGACTGGCAGCAGTTCCAGCAGACCTACAAGCGCAGCACCCTGTACTTCTCCGATCCCACCGGTAAGACCGTGGTGCCCGACCCGCGTTACGTCGCGGTGGCCGACCCCGACCAGTTGGCCACCGAACTGGTCACCAAACTGATCACCGGACCACGCCCCGAGATGGCCCGCACGGTGCGCAACCTGCTGGCCGCCCCGCTGCGCCTGCGCGGGCCGGTGACGCGTGCCGACGGCGGCAAGACGGGGGTGGGGCGTGGCTACGGCGGCGCCCGGATCGACCTGGAGAACCTGTCCACCACCGATCCGCACACCCGGCAACTGCTTGCCGCACAGATCATCTGGACGCTGAACCGGGCCGGGATCAACGGCCCGTACGTGATCAACGCCGACGGCGCGGCGCTGGACGACCGGTTCGCCGACGGCTGGGACACCGCCGACGTGGCGGCCAGCGACCCCGGCGCGGCCGACGGTGCGGCCGCGGGCCTGCACGCCCTGATCGGCGGGTCGATGGTGTCCCTGGACGGCCAGAACGCGCCGCGGGTGCCGGGCGCCTTTGGTCAGACGCCCGGACAGGTGTCGGCGGCATTGTCGCGCAGCGGCCAGGAGGCCGCGACGGTGGTGGTGTTGCGGCCCGGCGCCCCCGACATGTCCTCGTCGCTGTGGATCGGGCCGCTCGGCGGCAACACCGGCCAGGCCATCGACGGCCGCACCCTGACCCGGCCCACCTGGTCACTCGACGACGCGATCTGGATCGTCGTCGACGGCAACAACGTGGTGCGCGTCCTGCAGGAGGCGGCCTCGGGGCAGCCGGCCCGCATCCCCGTGGACTCGACGGCGGTGGCGACGAAATTCTCCGGGCCCATCTCGGAACTGCAGCTGTCCCGCGACGGCACCCGCGCGGCCATGGTGATCAACGGCCAGGTGATCCTGGCCGGGGTCGAGCAGACCCCGGGTGGGCAGTACGCGCTGACCTATCCCCGCCGGCTGGGCTTCGGGCTCGGCGACACCGCGGTGTCGTTGTCCTGGCGCACCGGCGACGACATCGTCGTCACCCGTACCGATACCGCACATCCGGTGTCCTATGTGAACCTCGACGGGGTGAACTCCGACGGGCCGGCGCAGAACCTGGTCGCGCCGGTGACCACCGTGGCGGCCAACCCGTCCACGGTGTACGTCGCCGACCAGCGCGGGGTGCTGCAGTTGTCGGGCTCGGCGGCCGAGAACGACCTGAACTGGTCCGAGGTGCGCCCGCTGATGGTGGCCGGCGCGCTGCCGGTGTTGCCCGGCTGACGTGTCGGTGCCCGGCGCCAGACTGAACGCATGCTGCTCGACCTGGTGTTGCCCGTCGAATGCGGTGGCTGCGCCGCGCCCGGCACCCGCTGGTGCCCGGTGTGCGACGCCGAGCTGCGGGCCAAGGCCGCCGAACCACGCGTCGTGACACCCCGGCTCGATCCGGGCGTCCCGGTGCTGTCGCTGGGGCGCTACGCCGCGGCGCGCCGACGGGCCATCGTCGCGGCCAAGGAACACGGCCGGGCCGACCTGATCACGCCGTTGGCGCTCGCGGTGCGCACCGGACTCACGCAGTTGCTCACCTGGGGGCTGCTGGACACGCCCCTGACCGTCGTGCCGGCACCCACCCGGTGGACCGCCGCGCGCCGGCGCGGGGGTGACCCGGTCGGCCGGGTCGCCCGGCTGGCGACCGGTGGGCTGCCCGGGGTCACCGTCACCCGGTCCCTGCGGCTGACCGGCTTCGCCAAGGACTCGGTGGGCCTGTCCAGTGCGGACCGACAGCGCAATCTGGCCGGCCGGGTGCGCGTGCGCGTCGCGCCGACGGCCCCCGTGGTGCTGCTCGACGATGTGGTGACCACCGGGGCCACCGCGTGTGCGTCGGTCGCCGCGCTGCAAACCTGCGGCGTGTCGGTGCAGGCGGTACTGGCGATCGCCAACGCGTGATGACCGGCGGTGACGGAGACGTCGATTGCCGCGAGATGAAGAACTCAAAACAGGTCTGCGAAATTGGTGGCACAGTCAGGTGAACACGGACTACGTTGGGGCCAACCACCCGTGAAGGTTTCACGGCGGCACCCTTCACGGGCGCCCATGCAACCGAGCGGCTGCCAAGAAGCGGTAGGAGGTGAGTAGTCGACACCTTGCGCCGGCGGGCGCCGCTTCTGCACTGCTCCGTCGACGCGTTTCTTTGACATTCCGGGCACGCCGTGCGCGTGCGACACCGCAGGAGAAACGAGTTGTCAAGTATGTCAACCCAATCCGTGCAAACCGAGCGCAACACCATGGTTATGGACGAGGACGACGCACCGCGCGTCACCAACGCCGACGTCGTCGTCAAGGGCCGTAACGTCGAGGTTCCCGACCACTTCCGGATATATGTCTCCGAGAAGCTGGCTCGGTTGGAGCGCTTCGACAAAACCATCTACCTGTTCGATGTCGAACTCGACCACGAGAAGAACCGGCGCCAGCGCAAGAACTGTCAGCACGTCGAGATCACCGCGCGCGGTCGCGGGCCCGTGGTGCGCGGCGAGGCGTGCGCGGACAGCTTCTACGCCGCGCTGGAATCGGCGGTCTGCAAACTCGAGAACCGGTTACGCCGCAGCAAGGACCGGCGCAAGATCCACTACGGCGACAAGAGGCCCGTCTCGCTGCACGAGGCCACCGCGGTGATCCCGCAGGAGGAGCTGCCCAGCGAGCCCGAGCCGGCACCCAGTGAGGTGGCCGTCGTCGACCATGAGCCCGGCCGGATCGTGCGCACCAAGGAGCATCAGGCCACGCCGATGACCGTCGACGACGCGCTCTACGAGATGGAGCTCGTCGGACACGATTTCTTCCTGTTCCACGACAAGGAGTCCGACCGGCCGTCGGTGGTGTATCGCAGGCACGCCTACGACTACGGCCTCATCAGGCTGGCCTGAGTCCCCATCCCGGCCATATCCGAGCGATATCCAGCACGAGCCCCCGGCGCGCAGCCGGGGGCTCGTGGCGTCATTCGGGTTGCATCTCGCGGGGCAGCCGACGGCGGTCACCTACGATGGACCGCAGTTACCAGCTGAGATTCCAATCCACCCGAAGAGGAAATAGCGTGCTCGAAAAGTTGCTCCGTCTCGGTGAAGGCCGCATGGTCAAGCGCCTGAAAAAGGTCGCTGACTATGTGAACACCTTGTCCGATGACGTGGAGAAGCTGACCGACGCCGAACTCCGTGCCAAAACCGACGAGTTCCGCAAGCGGGTCGCCGACGGAACCGAGCTCGACGATCTGCTGCCCGAGGCCTTCGCCGTCGCCCGCGAGGCGGCCTGGCGGGTGCTCGGACAGCGCCACTTCGACGTCCAGGTGATGGGCGGCGCGGCATTGCACTTCGGCAACGTCGCCGAGATGAAGACCGGTGAGGGCAAGACCCTCACCGCCATCCTGCCCGCCTACCTCAACGCCCTCGGTGGCAAGGGCGTGCACATCGTCACCGTCAACGACTACCTGGCCAAACGCGATGCCGAGCAGATGGGCCGCGTGCACCGCTTCCTGGGACTGGAGGTCGGGGTGATCCTGTCCGGCCTGACCCCCGACGAACGGCGGGCGGCGTACGCGGCCGACATCACCTACGGCACCAACAACGAGTTCGGGTTCGACTACCTGCGCGACAACATGGCGCATTCGGTCCCCGAGATGGTGCAGCGCGGCCACAACTTCGCCATCGTCGACGAGGTCGACTCGATCCTGATCGACGAGGCCAGGACCCCGCTGATCATCTCCGGCCCGGCCGACGGCGCCTCGCACTGGTACGCCGAGTTCGCCCGGCTGGCCCCGCTCATGAAGAAGGACGTCCACTACGAGGTCGATCTGAAGAAGCGCACCATCGGTGTGCACGAGATCGGCGTCGAGTTCGTCGAGGACCAGCTGGGCATCGACAACCTGTACGAAGCCGCCAACTCGCCGCTGGTGAGCTACCTGAACAACGCGCTCAAGGCCAAGGAGCTGTTCGAGCGCGACAAGGAGTACATCGTCCGCAACGGCGAAGTGCTCATCGTCGATGAGTTCACCGGCCGTGTGCTGATCGGCCGCCGCTACAACGAGGGCATGCACCAGGCGATCGAGGCCAAGGAGCATGTGGAGATCAAGGCCGAGAACCAGACCTTGGCCACCATCACCCTGCAGAACTACTTCCGGCTCTACGACAAGCTCTCCGGCATGACCGGTACGGCCGAGACCGAGGCCGCCGAGTTGCACGAGATCTACGGCCTGGGCGTGGTGGCCATCCCGACCAACCGGCCGATGATCCGGGTGGACGCCTCCGACCTGATCTACAAGACCGAAGAGGCCAAGTACATCGCCGTGGTCGACGACGTCGTCGAACGCTACGAGAAGGGCCAGCCCGTCCTGATCGGCACCACGTCGGTCGAGCGTTCCGAGTACCTGTCGCGGCAGTTCACCAAGCGGCGCATCCCGCACAACGTGCTCAACGCCAAGTACCACGAGCAGGAGGCGAACATCATCGCCGAGGCAGGCCGCCGTGGCGCCATCACGGTGGCCACCAACATGGCCGGCCGTGGTACCGACATCGTGCTGGGCGGCAACGTCGAGTTCCTCGCCGACAAGCGGCTGCGGGACCAGGGCCTCGACCCGGTCGAGACGCCGGAGGAGTACAACGCGGCCTGGGACGCCACCGTCAAGGCGATCAAGACCGAGGCCAAGGCCGAGGCCGAGGAAGTGATCGCCGTCGGCGGTCTGTACGTGCTGGGCACCGAGCGGCACGAGTCGCGGCGTATCGACAACCAGCTGCGCGGCCGCTCCGGCCGTCAGGGTGACCCGGGCGAGTCGCGGTTCTACCTGTCCCTCGGCGACGAGCTCATGCGCCGGTTCAACGGGGCGACCCTGGAAACCCTGCTGACCCGGCTGAACCTGCCCGACGACGTCCCCATCGAGGCGAAGATGGTCACCCGCGCGATCAAGAGCGCGCAGACCCAGGTCGAGCAGCAGAACTTCGAGGTCCGCAAGAACGTCCTCAAGTACGACGAGGTGATGAACCAGCAGCGCAAGGTCATCTACAAAGAACGCCGGATGATCCTCGAGGGCGAGAACCTGCAGAAGCAGGCCCACGACATGATGGTCGACGTCATCACCGCCTACGTCGACGGCGCCACCGGCGAGGGCTACGCCGAGGACTGGGATCTGGAGAAGCTGTGGGAGGCGCTCAAGACCCTCTACCCGGTCGGTATCGATCATCACGATCTGCTGGATTCCGATGCCGTCGGCGAGCCCGGCGAACTGACCCGCGACGAACTGCTGGGTGCGCTGATCGAGGATGCCGAGCGGGCGTACGCCGAGCGCGAGAAGCAGATCGACGCGATCGGCGGTGAGGGCGCGATGCGGCAGCTGGAACGCAACGTGCTGCTCAACGTGATCGACCGCAAGTGGCGCGAGCACCTCTACGAGATGGACTACCTCAAGGAGGGCATCGGCCTGCGCGCGATGGCCCAGCGTGACCCGTTGGTGGAATACCAGCGCGAGGGTTACGACATGTTCGTCGCCATGCTCGACGGGCTCAAAGAGGAGTCGGTCGGCTTCCTGTTCAACGTGGCGGTCGAGGCGGCTCCGCAGGCACCTGCCCCGCAGGCCACCCCGATGTCCCAGGGGCTGGCCGAGTTCGCGGCCGCGGCGGCGCAGCAGGCGCAGGGACAGGTGGCCACCCAGGAGCGGCCGGCCGGGGTGCAGGCCAAGGGCATCCAGGACGGCGACCGGGCCCCGGCGCTGACGTACTCCGGACCGGCCGAGGACGGCTCTGCCGAGGTGCAGCGGTCCTCCGGTGGCCGCCATGCCGCACCCGAGCCGGGCACCCGCAAGGAACGCCGCGAAGCGGCCCGCCAGCAGGCCCGCCAGTCCAAGCGGCGTTAGCCCACCTGCAGCGCCACCACCTGCCAGCGCCCGGCGACCAGTTCGATGCGGGCCGCGATGACGCGCACCCGCGCACCGCGGGTGTAGCTGGCGAACACCTCGGCGGCGTCGACGCGTTCGGAACCGCAGCCGGCGGCCCGGCGCAGCCCCACCCGGCGCAGCACTGCGGCCCCGCCGGGTTGGGGAGCCCGGGCCAGCGCCACCGTCGCATCGACGAGGCCGGGCGCCAGCAGCCCGCGCAACTGCGTGGCCGGCCGCCTGCGGTCGATCACCTCGAGCACGCGGCGCAGCGCCGCGTCGGCGAACGCGCCCGCCGGTGCCGGCACCGGCTCGGCAGGCTCGCTGCGCGGGGCGAACCGCAGATGCGGTGCGGATCTCTTGCGCAGCACCAGGGCCGGGGGTGGGCAGGCGACCGGGCCCAGCGGCGGCGGCTCGCAGTCGATGATCGGCCTCGTCACACACGAGGGGCGAGGTTCGGCGGCGGGATGCGGAAGGGTGGTCACAGTGAGTCTCTCCAAGACGATTCCAGCGCTACGGCACGGACAGGACGCTGCTGGAGAGGCACAGGCATATTGATGATCGCACGGTTGCGGAGGGCTCCCACGCACCTGTGATGCGGCCCCGGGTGCATTGCCGCTAAGTTGACGGTCATTCGTGCGTTTACCTGAACGCCGGGCCGACGGACCAGGGGGGAGGGGCCACACCACGATGGTGACCAGGTTGTCGGCATCGGATGCGGCCTTCTTCCACATGGAGAACACGGCCACCCCGATGTACGTGGGGTCGTTGTCCATCGTGCGTAAACCGCGTGCCGGGCTGAGTTACGAGTCGGTGCTGGAAACCGTGGAGCGCCGGCTGCCGCAGATCCCGCGCTACCGGCAGAAGGTCCGCGAGGTCAGTTTCGGCCTGGCCCGGCCGGTGTGGATCGACGACCGCGACTTCGACATCACCTATCACATCCGGCGTTCGGCGCTGCCGTCCCCGGGCAGTGACGCCCAGCTGCACGACCTGGTCGCCAGGCTGGGTTCGCGGCCGTTGGATAAGACCCGGCCGCTGTGGGAGATGTACATCGTCGAGGGGCTGACGAACAACCGGATCGCCATCTACACCAAATCGCATCAGGCCCTGGTCAACGGGATGTCGGCGCTTGAGATCGGCCACGTGATCGCCGACCGCAGCCAGAAGCCGCCGGAGTTCGGCGAGGACATCTGGATCCCGGCCCGTGAACCGAGCGACACCGCGCTGCTGCTGGGCGCGCTGGGTGAGTGGATCACCCGGCCCACCGCCCAGCTGGCCGCGATGCGCTCGACGGTGACCGAGGTGGCCACCAACGCCGGCGCGCTCGTCGACGTCGGACGCCGGGTCGCCGAGGTGGCCAAGACGGTGGCCCGTGGCACCGCGCCGAACAGCCCGCTCAACACCACCGTCTCGCGCAACCGGCGCTTCACCGTCGCCGGGCACCGCCTGGACGACTACCGGGCGCTGCGGGCCCGCTACGACTGCGACGTCAACGACGTGGTGCTGGCCGTGGTGGCCGGTGCCTTGCGGAACTGGCTGCTGTCGCGGGGCGAGCCGGTGACGGCCACCTCGACGGTGCGCGCGATGGCGCCCAACTCGGTGTACCCGGACGCCGAGATCGACTCGACGGGGCCGGGCCAAGCCATCAGCGAGGTGTCCCCGTTCCTGGTCGACCTGCCGATCGGGGAGGGCAACGCGGTGGTCCGGCTGTCCCAGATCGCGCATGCCACCGAGTCGCATTCCACCGCGGTCAGTCTGGTCGACGCGCGCACCATCGTGACGCTGTCCGGTTTCGCGCCGCCCACCCTGCACGCCATGGGCATCCGGGTCGCCACCAGTTTCTCGGCCCGCCAGTTCAACCTGCTCATCACCAACGTGCCGGGCGCGCAGAAGCAGATGTACATCGCGGGCACCAAGCTCATCGAGACGTATGCGGTGCCCCCGCTGCTGACCAATCAGGTGCTGGCGATCGGCGTGACGTCCTACAACGGCATGCTGTATTTCGGCATCAACGCCGACCGCGACGCGATGAGCGACGTGGACGTCTTTCCGTCGTTGTTGCGAGAGTCCTTGGACGAGTTGTTGGAGGCGGCCCGTTGATGCGCGTGTATGTGCCGGCCACGTTGGCGATGCTGCAACAGTTGATCGCCGACCGGGTGATCCACGCCCGCAGCGGTACGGCGTTCGCGGTCACCCCGACCCTGCGCGAGGCGTACGCGCACGGGGACGACGAGGAACTGGCCGAGGTGGCCCTCGGGGAGGCGGCGTTGGCGTCGCTGAGATTGCTGGCCGGCGGCGTCGGTGACCTGCCGCCGCGCCGCGTGGTGGTGGTGGCCGACGCAGAGGGAGTGACCGTGCGCCCCGACCTCGATGACGCCGTGGTGCGGTTGGCGGGCCCGATCGACTACGACCACATCGTGGCGGTCTACGTCGACAACGCGGCCGCGGAGGAGGCGGTGCTGGCGGCCATCGAGGTGATCGACGCCGCTGACCTCGGCGACGAGGATGCCGAGCTCACCGTCGGGGATGCGCAGGACCACGATCTGGCCTGGTACGCGCCCCAGGAGTTGCCGTTCCTGCTCGAACTGCTGTGACGGTGTCGGGCCGATCACAGGAGTAAGTTACCGCCGAGTACTAGATACGGCACCGTAGGTTACGGTACCGTAGGTTGCGTGGCCAAGAGCACCGTCAAGAACACGGCCAATGTTGCCGATACGGTCCGTCCCTCGATTCCGGGGCCGGCGCACTGGAAGACCCTGCGTGCCATCGCGGGCCGGATCACCACCCCGTTGCTGCCCGACGATTACCTGAAGCTGGCCAATCCGCTGTGGTCGGCCCGCGAGTTGCGCGGCAAGGTGGTCGAGGTCCGGCGTGAGACGTCGGATTCGGCGACCCTGGTGATCAAGCCGGGATGGGGCTTCACCTTCGACTACGAGCCCGGCCAGTACATCGGCATCGGGCTGCCGATCGACGGGCGTTGGCGGTGGCGGTCGTACTCGCTGACCTCGCCGCCGGTGACCGGCAGCGGGCGGCGCGCCACCATCAGCATCACCGTCAAGGCGATGCCCGAGGGCTTCCTGTCCACCCACCTGGTGGAGGGTGTCACGCCGGGCACCATCGTCCGGCTGGCGGCACCACAGGGCAATTTCGTGATGCCGGATCCGGCGCCGCCTCAGGTGCTGTTCATCACCGCAGGCTCCGGGATCACCCCGGTCATGTCGATGCTGCGCACCCTGGCCCGGCACGGCCAGATCACCGATGTCGTCCACGTGCACTCGGCCCCCACCGAAGCCGACGTGTTGTTCGCGGCCGAACTGGCCACCCTGCACGAGACGCATCCCAGCTACCGGCTGATCGTGCGGACCACTCGGACGCAGGGTCGGCTGGATCTGCTGCGGCTCGGCGAGGTGGTGCCCGATTGGCGGGACCGTCAGGTGTGGGCGTGTGGCCCGGAGGGCATGCTCGATGATGCCGAAAGGATCTGGACCGCAGCCGGATTGGGCGAGAAGCTGCACCTGGAGCGGTTCGCGGTCTCGCGGGCGGCGCCGCACGGCACCGGCGGCGCGGTGACCTTCGAGCGCAGCGGCAAGACCGTGCAGGCCGACGCGGCGACGTCGTTGATGGAGGCCGGCGAGGGCGCCGGTGTCCGGATGCCGTTCGGCTGCCGGATGGGCATCTGCCAGTCCTGCGTCGTCGGCTTGTTGGACGGACACGTGCGCGATCTGCGCACGGGCGTCGAACACGAACCGGGAACGCGTGTGCAGACGTGTGTCTCGGCGGCGTCCGGCGATTGTGTGCTGGACGCATAACTGTTTACCCGGAGCTAACCTACGGTAGCGTAGGTTACGCTAGAGTAGGAAACGGATAGGAGGGTTGACCAGTGGCTATTACCGATGTGCCGGCGTTCGCACACTTGACTGAAGCCGATATCGAGAGCCTGGCCGTCGAACTCGACGCGATCCGGCAGGACATCGAGGACTCCCGCGGCGAGCGCGACGCACGCTATATCCGCCGCACCATCGCCGCCCAGCGCGCGCTCGAGGTGGCGGGCCGGGTGATGCTGGCCGCGAGTTCGCGGCGCTCCGCCTGGTGGGCCGGTACGGCGACCCTGGGCGTGGCCAAGATCATCGAGAACATGGAGATCGGCCACAACGTCATGCACGGCCAGTGGGATTGGATGAACGATCCCGAGATTCACTCCTCGACGTGGGAGTGGGACATGAACAGTGCCTCCAAGCACTGGCGCTTCACCCACAACTTCATGCACCACAAGTACACCAACATCCTCGGCATGGACGACGATGTGGGCTACGGCCTGCTGCGCGTCACCCGCGATCAGCGGTGGAAGCCGTTCAACGCCTTCAACCTTCTCTACAACACCGCCCTGGCGATGTTGTTCGAGTGGGGCGTCGGACTGCAGCACCTGGAGCTCGGCAAGATCGCCAAGGGCCGTGACGACCGCAAGGCCACCATGGAGCGGCTCAAGGAGTTCGGCACCAAGTCCGCGCAGCAGCTGTTCAAGGACTACGTGGCCTACCCGGCGTTGACGTCGTTGTCGCCGGCCGCGACCTACAAGTCCACCGCGCGAGCCAACTTCTGGGCCAACGTGATTCGCAATGTCTGGGCCAACGCCGTGATCTTCTGCGGCCATTTCCCGGACGGTGCGGAGAAGTTCACCAAGACCGACATGGTCGGGGAGACCCGTGGCGAGTGGTACCTGCGCCAGATGCTGGGCAGCGCGAACTTCCGCAACGGTCCGGTGTTGCGCTTCATGAGCGGCAACCTGTGCCACCAGATCGAACACCACATCTACCCGGACCTGCCCAGCAACCGGCTCTATGAGGTGTCGCTGCGGGTGCAGGCGGTGTGCGAGAAGTACGACCTGCCCTACACCACCGGTTCGTTCCTGGTGCAGTACGCCAAGACGTGGCGCACCATCGCGAAGCTGTCGTTGCCGAACAAGTATCTGCGCGACACCGCCGACAACGCCCCGGAGACCCGCAGTGAGCGGATGTTCGACGAGCTCGAAGGTTTCGGGGTCGAGGACCCGGCCACCGGCCGGCGTCGCGGCCTGAAGACCGCCATCGCGACCGTGCGAGGGTGGCGCCGGGACAAGCGCGCCGCCTAGTAGGCGGGCTCTTTGAGGGTGGCCAGCAGCCGCCGCGCCGCGGTCACCCGCGCCGCGGCGGCGCCGGTCAGCTCGTCCAGCGCGCATTCCGGGTCGGCGGGCGGGCCCATGTGGCCGCACCCGCGCGGGCAGTCCTGCACCGCCTCGGCCAGATCCGAGAAGGCCTGCACCACGTCGTCGGGCGCGATGTGCGCCAGCCCGAACGACCGCACACCGGGGGTGTCGATCACCCAGCCGGATTCCCGCAGCGGCAGCGCGATCGACTGCGTCGAGGTGTGCCGGCCCTTGCCGACCCCGGTCACCTCGCCGGTGGCCCGGTCGGCTTCGGGCACAAGACGATTCACCAGTGTCGACTTCCCGACACCGGAATGGCCCAGTAGCACCGTCACCTTGCCGGTCAGCATCGGTGCCACCACGTCCAGTGGGTCGTCGCGCCCGGCGGTCACCACCGTCAGATCCAGGCCGGTGAACTGGGCGGCGAACGGTTCCGCCGGTGCGAGGTCCGATTTGGTGAGGCACAGGATCGGTTCCAGTCCACCCGCGTAGGCGGCGATCAAGGCCCGCTCGACGAACCCGGTGCGGGGCGGCGGGTCGGCCAGGGCCACCACGACGAGCAGCTGATCGGCGTTGGCGACCACCACCCGTTCGGTGGGGTCGGTGTCATCGGCCGTGCGGCGCAACACCGTTCGGCGCTCCGCGCGCCGCACGATGCGCGCCAGTGTGTCGGCCCGTCCGGACAGGTCGCCCACGATGCCGACCTCGTCACCGACCACGATCGGGGTGCGGCCCAGTTCCCTGGCCCGCATCGCGGTCACGTGGCGGTCCGGGTCGCCGTCGAGGGCGCAGCCCCACCGGCCGCGGTCCACCGTGACGACCATCGCCTCGGCGGCGTCGGCATGGTCGGGGCGGTTCTTGGTACGCGGCCGCGACCCCTTGCCCGGGCGCACCCGGACATCGGACTCGTCGTAATCGGCCGCTCTCAAATCCGCTATCCCCGGTCGTCCAACAGCATTTCGGTCCACATGCCGGGAAAGTCCGGCAGGGTCTTGGCCGTCGTACCGATGTCTTCGACCGTCACGCCGGGCACCCGCAACCCGATGATCGCGCCCGCGGTGGCCATCCGGTGGTCGGCGTAGGAATGCCAGGTGCCGCCGTGCAGCGGAACGGCCGTGATGACCAGGCCGTCGGACGTCTGGTCGCATTGCCCGCCGAGGGCGTTGATCTCGGTGCTCAGGGCGGCCAGCCGATCGGTCTCGTGCCCCCGCAGGTGCGCGATTCCGCGCAGCGTCGACACCGACCCCTCGGTGGCCAGCGCGGCGAGCGCGGCGATGGACGGGGCCAATTCACCGACATCGTGCAGGTCCACGTCGATGCCACCGTAGGACGGTGCGCCGTGGGCCTCCAGATACGTGTCCTTCTGCACCGCGATGACACCGAGTCGGGCCAGCAGGCCGAGAATGACCTCGGCGGGCTGGACGCTCACCGCGGGCCACCGGTCGATCCGCACGGTCCCGCCGGTGACCGCCGCCGCCGCCAGGAACGGCACGGAATTGGACAGGTCGGGCTCGATGTCCCAGTGCCGGGCCGCGACCGTTCCCGGTTCGACCCGCCACCGATTGGGCTGCGAATCATCTACCGTCACACCGGCATCGCGCAGCATCGACACCGTCATCCCGATATGCGGGGCCGAGGGCACCGAGTCGCCGGTGTGCACCACGGTCAGCCCGTCGCGGAAGGTCGCACCGGCCAGCAGCAGACCCGAGACGAATTGCGACGACCCGGACGCATCGATACGCACTTCGCCGCCGTCGGCGCCGCCGTGCCCGAGCACCTGGAACGGCAGACCGTCACCGTCGATGCGCACGCCGACGTCCCGCAGCCCGTTCAGCAGCGGGGCGATGGGCCGGGCCCGCGCCTGCTCGTCTCCGTCGAAGGTCACCGTCTCGGTGCTCAGGGCGGCCACCGCGGGCACGAACCGCAGAACCGTGCCGGCCAGCCCGCAGTCGATCCGGGTGCCGGGTCCCGGGGCGATGGACCCACCGATGGTCAGGTCGGTGTCGCCGGCGACGGTCAGGCCGAGGGCCTGCAGCGCACCGATCATCAGGTCGGTGTCCCGGCTGCGCAGCGCGCCGCTCACGGTCGACTCGCCCCCGGAGGCGGCCAGCGCGGCCAGGATCAGTGCCCGGTTGGTCAGCGATTTGGAACCGGGCACCGTCACGGTGGCGTTCACGGGTTCGGAAGTCGACGGTGCCGGCCAGTCAGTCACGACCTCTATCCTGCCTGGTATGTGTGGGCGATTTGCGGTGACCACCGACCCGGCGCTGCTGGCCGAGAAAATCAAGGCGCTCGACGAGACCGCCGAGACGGCCAAACAGGCCGGTCCCAACTACAACGTCGCACCCACCACGACCATCAGCACCGTGGTCAAACGGCACACCCAACCAGAAGACGAGTCCACCCGCCGGATCCGCTCCATGCGGTGGGGACTGATCCCGCCGTGGGCCAAGACCACCGCCGAGGGCGGGCCGGAGACCAAGGGCCCGCTGCTGATCAACGCCCGCGCCGAGACGCTGACCACCTCGCCGGCGTTCCGCGGGTCGGCCAAGAGCAAGCGCTGCCTGGTGCCGATGGATGGCTGGTACGAATGGCGGCCCAACCCGGCCGCCGACGGCAAGAAGGCCACCAAGACGCCGTTCTACATGTACGCCGGTGACGGCGAACCACTCTTCATGGCGGGGCTGTGGTCCACCTGGCGGCCCAAAGACGCCACCAGGGACAGCTCACCGCTGCTCAGCTGCACCATCATCACCACCGACGCCGCCGCCCAGCTCGCCGATATCCACGACCGGATGCCGCTGACCATCAGCGCGGCCGACTGGGACCGATGGATGGACCCCGACGCGCCCATCGACGAGGGACTGCTGCGCGGGCACGGTGACCTTGACCGCATCCAGATCCGCGAGGTGTCCCGGCTGGTGAACAGCACCCGCAACAACGGTCCCGAGCTGATCGAGGCCGCCCAGCCCGATCCGGGTCTGTTTTGACCGAGGACGTCGTCGACGCCCTCGGCGCGGATCTGCGCGCGGCCGGCTACACCGTCGACGGGGTGGCCGAACTGCTCGGCCCCGACGCCCACGCCGCCCTCGGCCGGGGCGTGTGGTGGCCGGCGCTGCGGGCCTGCGACGCCGCGGGCGGAGCGCTGGCCACCCTGGTGCGGTTGCTCCTGCTCGGCGCGGACGAGAGCCCGCAGCGCGCAGCCGAGGCGTTCCCGACGGCCGGGCTGGCCGCGCTGACGGCGTGCGGCGTGCTGGAGGACACAGGTGAGACGGTGCGCGCGATCCTGGACATCCGGCCCTACAGCGACTTCCTGGTGGTCTCCGACCAGGACGCCGCGTTGCGTGGCGGGCCCCTGCACCGAGATCACGTGCTCGGCATCGGCGGCGCCTCGCTATCCCTGGCCCGTGCCGTGGTCCGCACGCCGGTGCGGCGTGCCTTGGACCTCGGCACCGGTTGCGGTGTGCAGGCCCTGCATCTGTCCGGACATTGCGACCACATCGTGGCCACCGACACCAACGAACGCGCGCTGGCGCTGGCCGCGGCCACCGCCCGGCTCAACGGCATGTCGTGGGATCTACGGCACGGCAGCCTGTTCGAGCCGGTGGCGGGGGAGCGGTTCGACCTCATCGTGTCCAACCCGCCGTTCGTGGTGGGCGCCGGCGCCACGGACTACATCTACCGCGATTCCGGCGTGGCCGGGGATGGCTTGTGCCGCAGCATCATCGAACAAGTGGCCGACCATCTCAACCCCGGTGGCACCGCACACATCATGGCCAATTGGATCGTGCGCGGCGATGACTGGGGCGCGCGGGTGCGGGACTGGCTGGCGGGCACCGGCCTGCACGCCTGGGTGGTGCAGCGTGAGCTCGCCGACCCGGTCAGCTACGTCGCGCTGTGGCTCGCCGACGCCGGCGAGCCGACGGAGCGGGTGGCGCAGCGCGGCGGTGCGTGGCTGGACTGGTTCGCCGAGCAGGGCATCACGGGTATCGGCATGGGGTTGATCTCGCTGCGGGTGCCCGCTGCCGGTGAACGCCCGGAGCAGACGTGTGAGGAAATCCTCGACGAGCCGGTCACCGGACCGGAGGTCGACGCCTTCTTCGCGCGGCGCGCCTATCTGCGCCACACCACCGACGAGGCGCTGCTGGCCGCCCGGTTGTCCACGGCGCCGGTGCTTTTGGAGGAGCAGTCGCTTCCCGGAGAGCACGGCTGGCAGCAGATCGGTGCGGCGGTGCGCCGCCCCGGCGGTCCGGCGGCGGTTATCGGTGTGGACGAGGTGTTGCGTGCCCTGCTGGCGGGCTGCCGCGGTGAGGTACCGCTGGGCGCGTTGATCGACCTGCTCGCCGCCCATCACGGCGTCGACACCGGCGCGCTCGCCGAGGCCGCGCTGCCGGAGATCCGCGCCGCGATCGGCCGCGGAATCCTCTATCAGGCCGAGTGATGCCGGGCGGTTTTCACTTGCTCCTCGCGTGCGCAGTGTCCGAATTGCTCCTCGCGTGCGCAGTCACCACCGCGTACGGGGCGCCGAACTCCACACCGCCCGGGCCGGCATGCGCACCGAAGGCCGCTTCGAAGGCGCCCACCAGCCGGGTGCGGGTCCCGTCGTCGAGCCGGGACAAGATGTCCAGGTGCATGGGGGATTCCCGCGTGACCAGATCCACCGCCTCCTCCACCGACGCGAATCGCCAAGGGTGCACACCGGTTTCGATGATCACATCGGTGAAGTCGGTGGCCAGTCGGGACCGCGCGATATCCGGGTCACCCCACTGATCGGGGCCGTACGGAGCGGGCGGCGGCGGGCCGAGCACCTCCAGGATCGGCGTGTAGAACGGATTGTCGGCATCGCGCACCCAGGTGGAGAATCCGAGTACCCCGCCCGGGCGCAGCAACCGGGCCAATTCGGCCACCATGGCGACGGGCTCCACGAAGATGATGCCCATATTCGACACGGCCGCACCGAAACTCGCATCGGCCAGGCCGGTGGCGCCGGCATCGGCGGCCACCCAGCGCACCGCGTCACCGCCGGGCTTCTCGGCGGCGACGGCCAGCAGCTCGGGGGTGATGTCCACGCCCGTCACGCGGGCGTCGGCAGCCGCGGCGGCCAGCGCCGCGTTGCCGGTACCGCAGGCCAGGTCCACCAACTCGACCCCGGGCAGCGGGACCCGCGCACCGACCGCCGTCAGCACTTCGGTGGCGATGGGGGCGATACGTTCGGCGACGGATTCATACCGTCCCGCGGACCAGATCGACGAGTGGGGCACGGTCCCAGCCTAGGTCAGTCGACCGGCAGCCCGACCAGATACGCTCCGACGCCCAGGGCCGCCGCACCGATCAACGTGCTGACCACGCCGCGGCGGGCCACCAGCAGCGCCACCGCGGCCAGCGCCAGCACCCCGAACTGCCACGGCTGCTGGGCCGCCAGCGCCAGCGGCACCGCCGAGCCGGTGATGGCACCGATGACCGCGGGCCCGGCGCCGGTCAGGAAGGCCTGCACGTAGCGGTTCGCCCGCAGCGCGTCGAAATGCCTGCCACCACCGATCACCATGACGAACGACGGGCCGAATGCGACCAGCGCCGCCAGCAGGGCACCGCCGAAGCCCGCGGCCGCGTAACCCACCACCGCCACGGTGTGCAGCACCGGTCCTGGGGTGATCTGGCCGAGGGCCACCGCGTTGAGAAACTCGGCGTCGGTCATCCAGTGCTGCCTGCGCACCGCGTCGTCCTGCATCAGCGGGATGATGACGAACCCGCCGCCGTAGGACAGCGCGCCCACCTTGAATGCCGTCCACACCAGGGCGGGTATACCGGCCAGCGCCGGGGCCGCGGCCAGCAGCACCGGCCAGGTCTGCGCGCCGGCCCGCGACGGGGCGATGCGGGCCGCGATCTCCAGCGCACCGGCGGCGATCAGCACCAGCACCAGCCACGGGCCGGTCAGGGCCGCGGCGACCGCGCCGGCGGCGAAGTAGCCGATCCAACGGATCCTGGCCCAGGGTGTCTGGCCGGCCCGTTGCCAACTGGACGGGATCAGTCCGACGGCGGCGTGCAGTGCGACGGCCGCCACCGCCGCCCCCGCCCCGGCGGCTGCACCCCGCGCCCAGCCGGGCGCACCGCCGGACAGGAAGAACGCCGCCAACGCGAGGATGACGACCAGACCCGGCAGGATGAACGCCAGACCGCCGACCAGCGCGCCGGGCCCGCCGCGCAGCCGCCAGGCGGTGTAGATGGCCAGCTGCGTCGACGCGGGCCCCGGCAGCAGGTTCGTGGCCGCGACGGCATCCTCGAACTCGTCGGCGTCCAGCCACCGCCGCCGCTGCACGCACAGTTCGCGCAGCATCGCGATATGGGTCGGTGGCCCGCCGAAACCGAGACAGCCGATCCGGCCCCACTGTGCGGTGATCGTCGTCAGCGGCACCGGGCGCTCGGCCACAGGGGGTCCCTTCGGGTCAGCGTTTGCGCACCAGTTCGACCGCCGCCTCGGTCACCGGGTCCACCGCAGCAGCATAGGTTTCGTCGTCGGGGTGCTTACGCACGAAGCTATCCACAAACGGGCACAGCGGCACGATGCGCAGTCCCGCGTCGACGGTCTCGCGCAGCGCTTGCCGAATCAGCTTGCTGGCCAAGCCTTTACCGCCGAACTGCTCGCCGACCTCGGTGTGGAAGAAGATCCGCTGCCCGTCATGATCCAGGTATTCGGCGAAGCCGGCCAGATCGTCGCCGGCCAGATCGTCGCCGTAGTACACCTCGAACCGCGACAACTGTTCGGCCGCAACCACCCTGGCGTTCATCCGCGGTATCCCGGCGGGTTCGGGGTGTCCACCCACAGGTCGACGCCCAGGTCGGAGCCGGGCACGCAGTCGTACACGGACAGGTCGGTGACCCCGGAGTCGAGCAGCACGTCCTCGCACAGCAGGCTCTGCCCGGTGTATTCGCGGGCGGGTTTGGTGAAGACCGCGTACGCCGCATCGGCGTACACCGCGGGTTTGCGGGCCTTGGCCATGGCCTCGTCACCGCCCAGCAGATTCTGCACCGCGGCGGTGGCAACCAGGGTGCGCGGCCACAAGGTGTTCGACGCGATCCCCGCCTCGCGCATCTCCTCGGCGATGCCCAGCGCACACAACGTCATGCCGAACTTCGCCATCATGTAGGCCGTCGGCTTGAGCCACTGCGATTCCAGCCGCAACGGTGGCGACAAGGTCAGGATGTGCGGATTGGCGCGGCCCTTCATGTGCGGGATGCAGGCCTGCGACACCGCGTAGGTGCCGCGGATCTGGATGCCGTTCATCAGGTCGAACCGCTTGAGCGGCACTTCCTCGATCGAGCCCAGGTTGATCGCCGAGGCGTTGTTGACGCACAGGTCGATACCGCCGAACCGCTCGACGGTCTGGGCCACCGCCGCCGCCACCGAGTCCCCGTCGCGGACATCGCCGACGATGGGCAGCGCCTGCCCGCCGGCCTCCTCGATCTCCTTGGCCGCGGTGTAGACGGTGCCCTCGAGTTTGGGATGCGGCTCGGCGGTCTTGGCCAGCAGCGCGATATTGGCCCCGTCTGCGGCGGCCCGCTTGGCGATGGCCAGCCCGATACCGCGGCTGGCGCCGGAGATGAACATGGTCTTCCCGGATAGCGGCGCTTCAGTCATGGGTGCACCCTATGCCGCGCGGATATCGGCGATCACGGCGTTGGTGGCAGACACGAGATCCTGCGGTGCGAGCGCCACGTCCCAGCCTCGCTTGCCCGCGCTGCACAACACCCGATCCCAGTCCAGCGCCGAGGCGTCCACCACGGTCGGCAGCGCCCGCCGCTGCCCCAGCGGAGAGATGCCACCCAGCACGTAGCCGGTGGAGCGTTCGGCCGCGGCACGGTCGGCCATGGTCACCTTGGCGAAGCCCAGTGCCGCCGCGGCGGCCTTGAGCGACAGTTTCGACGGCACCGGCAGCACCGCCACCGCGAGGTCCCGGCCGGCGGCCACCACCAGGGTTTTGAAGATCTGCGCCGGGTCCAGCCCGTGCGCGGCGGCCAGCTGCTGGACGGCCTCCGCCCCGAACGAGTCGGCGCGCGGGTCGTGGTCGTACCGCAGGATCTCGTGTCCGATCCCGGCGCCGATCAATGCCGCGATCGCCGGGGTTGCTGCCCGTGTCACGGGGTCAGCCTAGTGCCGGGAATGACCAACCCAGGTACCGGCGTTACTGCAGGTGCGACGGGGCGCACCAGCCGCCGGCGAGCTTTGTCGGCGTCAACCTCTAGGATCGTGGAAGGAGTTTCTCAGTGTCAACGGCATGCCTGGAACGTCCGGTGTACTCGCTGGAGTCGTTCGGCCGTGCCGAGAGGGAAGGGATGGGTCCAGTCACGATGACCGATATAGACGAGGCCGCACCCGCCCCGACCGAAGAGACCGACGCCGAGCTCACCGCCCGCTTCGAACGCGACGCCATCCCGCTGCTGGACCAGCTCTACGGCGGCGCGTTGCGGATGACGCGTAACCCCGCCGACGCCGAAGACCTGGTGCAGGAAACCATGGTCAAGGCGTATGCCGGGTTCCGGTCGTTCCGTGAGGGCACGAATCTGAAGGCGTGGCTCTACCGCATCCTGACGAACACCTACATCAACAACTACCGCAAGAAGCAGCGTCAGCCGTCGGAGTATCCGACCGACGAGATCACCGACTGGCAGCTGGCGTCCAATGCCGAGCACAGCTCGACGGGTTTGCGGTCCGCGGAGGTGGAGGCGCTGGAAGCGCTGCCGGACAGCGAGATCAAGGATGCTCTGCAAGCATTACCTGAAGAGTTCCGGATGGCGGTGTACTACGCCGATGTCGAGGGATTCCCGTACAAGGAGATCGCGGAAATCATGGAAACCCCGATCGGGACGGTGATGTCTCGACTGCACCGAGGCCGCAAGCAACTGCGTGACCTGCTGGCCGATGTAGCACGTGAGCGCGGATTCATGCGCGGTGAGCAGCTCGCCAGCGAGGAGGTCTCGTCATGAACGACGAGTTCGCCCGCAACGACGAGCACACGTTCATCCCTCCGGTCGGCCCGGTCGACCCCGAGCATCCCGAATGCGCCGCGGTGATCGCCGAGGTGTGGACGCTGCTCGACGGCGAATGCACCCCGGAAACCAGGGACAAGCTGCGCCATCACCTCGACGAATGCCCGACGTGCCTGCGTCATTACGGCGTCGAGGAGCGCGTCAAGAAAATGATCGCCGCCAAATGCGGCGGCGAGAAGGCGCCCGACACCCTGCGCGCCCGGCTGCGGCTGGAGATCAGCCGCACCACCATCATCAGGGGCTGAGCCACCCCCGACACAGACGAAACCGCCCGGACTGCTGTGCGTCCGGGCGGTTTCGTTATGCGTATCTGGTCAGCGCACAGACTTCGAGCCGGCGTTGGGCCGCTTGCCGTGGTTGGCCTTGCTGTGCTTCCGATCGCGCTTCTTGCGGCCTCGCTTGGCCATGGTTTTACCTTCTTTCCAGATTGACTACCGTCGACGCTTGCCTAGATTGTCTCACGGCGCAGGCGGTGCTCTGTCCACGGCATGGTGTGGTTCGATAGAACCCTCAACAGCAGTGCTCGCCGGAGGAGTGGGGTGAAGATGGCCGAGGATGTACGCGCCGAAATCGTGGCCAGTGTGCTCGAGGTCGTCGTGAAGAAGGGCGACCAGATCGGCGAAGGCGACACCCTGGTGCTGCTGGAGTCGATGAAGATGGAAATCCCGGTGCTGGCCGAGGTCGCGGGCACCGTCACCGAGGTCAGTGTGGCCGTCGGCGACGTCATCCAGGCCGGCGACCTCATCGCAGTCATCAGCTAGCGGCCCATGTCGACTCTCGGCGATCTGCTTGCCGAGCACACCGTCCTGCCCGGCAACGCCGTCGACCATCTACACGCGGTGGTCGGGGAGTGGCAGTTGCTCGCGGACCTGTCCTTCGCCGACTACCTGATGTGGGTGCGCCGCGACGACGGGACACTGGTGTGCGTCGCTCAGGTGCGGCCCAACACCGCGCCCACCGTGCTGCTGACCGATGCCGTCGGCACCGTGCAGGACGGCCCGGCCACGCCGGTCGTGGTCGACGCGTTCAACTCGGGGGTCATCGGCCGGGAAAGCGATGCCGGCCAGACCGACGCCCACGACGGCAACTGGCTGAATGTCGAGGCTGTCCCGGTGCGGCACCGCGGCCAGGTGGTCGCGGTGCTGACGCACCAGACCGCGCTGGCCGACCGGCGCAAGACCAGCCCGTTGGAGCGGGCCTACCTGGACTGTGCGCGGGATCTGCTGCGGATGCTCAACGAGGGCACCTTCCCCAACGTCGGTGATGCCGCGATGTCGCGATCGAGCCCGCGGGTGGGTGACGGGTTCATCCGCCTCGACGTCAACGGGGACGTGACATTCGCCAGTCCCAACGCGCTGTCGGCGTATCACCGGATGGGGCTCAACGCCGAGCTTGAGGGCCACAATCTGATCGCCATCACCCGCCCCTTGATGACCGACCCGTTCGAGGCCCAGGAATTGGCCAAGCATGTCCGGATCTCGGTGGCCGGCGGGGCCAGCACCCGGATGGAACTCGATGCCGGTGGCGCGGCGGTGCTGCTGCGCACCATCCCGCTGCTGACCGGCGGAGAGGCGGCCGGGGCGGCTGTGCTGATCCGCGACGTGACCGAGATCAAGCGCCGCGACCGGGCGCTGCTGTCCAAGGACGCCACCATCCGCGAGATCCATCACCGGGTGAAGAACAACCTGCAGACGGTGGCCGCGCTGCTGCGGTTACAGGCCCGCCGCACCAACAACGCCGAGGGGCGCGAGGCGCTCAACGAATCGGTACGCCGGGTCTCGTCCATCGCGCTGGTGCACGACGCGCTGTCCATGTCGGTGGACGAAGAGGTCAACCTCGACGAGGTGGTGGACCGCATCGTGCCGATCATGAACGACGTCGCCTCGGTCGACAGCCCCATCCGGATCACCCGAGAAGGCGACCTGGGCGTGCTGGATGCCGACCGGGCGACGGCGTTGATCATGGTGATCACCGAGCTGGTCCAGAACGCGCTGGAGCACGCCTTCGACGGTGAGGCGCCGGGCGCCGTCACGATCCGTGCGGAGCGGTCCTCGCGGTGGCTGGACGTCGTCGTGCACGACGACGGCAAGGGCCTGCCGGAGGGCTTCAGCCTGGAGAAGTCGGATCGGTTGGGGCTGCAGATCGTCCGCACATTGGTCTCGGCGGAACTGGACGGTTCGCTGGGCATGCACGATGTCGCGACCGGCGGCACCGATGTGGTGCTGCGGGTACCGATCGGGCGGCGCAGCAGATTCACCCTTGACAGCAAACTCTAAGCAAAAGAATTGCGGCTCCGCCGAATTCGGCGGAGCCGCAATACGTGCGGGCGCGACGGTCAGACGCCGCTGCGCGCCTTGGTGCGAGCGTTGCGACGCTTGAGCGCGCGGCGCTCGTCCTCGCTCATGCCGCCCCACACACCGGCGTCCTGGCCGGACTCCAGCGCCCACGACAGGCACTCGGTGGTCACCGGGCAGCGGTTGCAGACGAGCTTCGCGTCAGCAATCTGCGCGATGGCCGGGCCACTGTTCCCCACGGGGAAGAACAGTTCCGGATCCTCGTCGCGACAGACCGCCTTGTGGCGCCAATCCATGAGTCCAACTCCTTACCGTTTGCGCGCGAAAGCGCACGAGCTTTTTTCTTCGGCTGTTAACGCGTGCATATGAAATGTTTCTGCACTGTTGCATCCGATGCTTTCACAGGCTGAACAGATGTCAATAGCGGCGCGTTAACTCGTGGGCAATGTCACTACCCGGGCGGGTTACCTAACCCCTTACCCGTTTGTACTACACTCAACTCACTTGCGCTCAAAATTTTTTGAGGCTTCTCTAAAATCCCTGTTCAGAGCGGTTTCGGCGCGGGCGCGACGACCGCCAGCGCATCCGGCACCGACGTGAACGTCATCGATTCGCGCTTCCCGATGTAATCGCCGTCGATCTGGCAGTCCACCGGTGTGTCACTGGTCACTCGCAGCCACGGCAGGTCGTCCTCGCGGATCAAATGGCGAGCCTTGATATCCGGTTTCGCCGACACCATGCGCCGCACCAGACCGAGGTTGGCCCACACGTTCATGCTCGTGGTCGCGAACACACCGAGCCCGGTGTCGAAGGTGGTGGTGGGGTTCGTCCAGACCGGTCGGGTGTTGGCGTAGGTCCACGGGCTGGAGTTGGACACGAAGGCGAAATGCACTCCGGTCACCGCTTCGCGGTCGGGCAGTTGCAGCGTCAACGTCGGTTCCTTGCGGGCGCTGGCAAGTACCTCGCGGATCGCCACCCGGATGTAGCGCGACGGGGTGACCTTGCGGCCCTTGGCGCGCTGGGCCTCCACCGCGGCCACCACGGCACCGTCCACGCCCATCCCGGCGGTGAACACACCCCAGCGTTCGCCACAGTCCATCAGCCCGATACGTCGCCACGGGGCGCCGCCGCGGTGGGCGCTGAGCAGGTCGACGAGCTGGTTGGTGGCCTCGATCGGATCCGGGCTGATGCCCAGCGAACGGGCGAACACGTTCGCCGATCCGCCCGGGACCACACCGACCGCCGGGGCCTGCGGTGCGCGGTGCCGCAGGATCCCGTTGACCACCTCGTTCACGGTGCCGTCGCCACCATGCACGATCACCACGTCGATGCCCGTCGCGGCGGCCTCCTCGCCGATCTCGACGGCGTGCCCGCGGTGGTTGGTGTGCACGACGGTCAGGTTCGTTCGGCTCTCCAGGGCGTGGGCCAACAGATCACGGCCCGCAGCGGTGGTCGACGTAGCGTTCGGGTTCACGATCAGCACGGCACGCACGGGGTACGAGCCTAACCCGGTTCCGGTTACCCGCCGGCCTCGCTGCGCAGCACGCGCAACACGTTGTCGATCAAGGGTGAGCGGTGCTCCGCGCGGTGCGCGGCGACCAGGTCGACGCCCACGGTTTCCGGTGTCAGCGGCACGTAGTGCACGCCGGCGAGGTCCAGTGCCGCGGTCGGAGCGGGCACGATCGCCACGCCCAGCCCGGCGGCCACCAAGGTGACCAGGGTCGAGGTCTCCATCACCTCGTGCCGGACCCGCGGGACGAAGCCGGCGTCGGCGCAGACGGCGAACACGATGTTGCTCATCACCGAGCGGCCTTGGCCCACATGGGTGATGAAGTCCGCATCACGCAGCTGTTCGACGGTCAGCGACTCATGCCCGGCCAGCAGGTGCCGGGACGGCAGCGCCACCAGCAAGCGGTCGCGCCGGATGGTCTCGGTGACGACGTCGTCCTGCTGCACCGGGGGGCGCAGCAGGGCCAGGTCGATGTCCCCGGCGGCCAGTGCGGCCAGTTGGGCGGGTGCCAGCATCTCGCCGCGCACCCGCACCTCGACCCCGGGCAGGGATTCACTCAGGGCCCGCACCAGCCTGGGCAGCAGCGAGTAGGTGGCCGAGCCGACGCAGCCGATGGCCAGCTGTCCCTCGGTGCCGGCGTCGATCCGGCGGGCCTGGCGGGCGGCGTCGTCGACCGCGTCCAGAATCTGTACCGCCCGGGTCAGGTAGGCCCGCCCGGCGGGTGTGAGCTCGACGCTGCGGGTGGTGCGGGTCAACAGGGTGACGCCGAGCTCGTTCTCCAGCCGGCGGATCTGCTGGGACAGCGGCGGCTGCGCGATGTGCAGGCTGTCCGCGGCCCGGCCGAAGTGCAGGTGTTCGGCAACGGCGCGGAAGTACCGGAGGTGGCGCAGTTCCATCATTGAGACGTTACAGCTCTCAATATGTCGGAAATAGGTACTTCAGCATATGGCTGCGGCGACTTAGCGTCGAGAGCATGGACGTCGTGATCTGTAGCCCGGTCCGCACGCCGGTCGGTCGGATGGGCGGTGCACTGGCCGCCCTGACCGCCGCCGACCTGGCCACCGCGACCCTGCGCGAGCTGGTGCGGCGCACCGGCCTCGGCGAGGGCGATATCGACGATGTCATCCTCGGCAACGGTTACGCCAACGGCGAGGCGCCGGCGATCGGACGGATCGCGGCGCTCGACGCGGGCCTGGGCACCGCGGTGCCCGGCCTGCAGATCGACCGCCGCTGCGGATCGGGCCTGCAGGCCGTGCTCTACGCCGCCGGTCAGGTGGCGACCGGGGCGGGCCGGGTGGTCGTGGCGGGCGGCGCCGAGTCGATGTCCAACGTCGAGCATTACGCCCTTGGCCTGCGCACCGGGGTGCGGCAGGGTGGCGTGGTGCTGGCCGACCGGCTGGACCGCGCCCGCGAAACCGCAGGCGGGGCTTGCCATCCCGTGCCCGGCGGGATGATCGAAACCGCGGAGAACCTGCGCCGCGAGTACGGCATCACCCGTGCCGAGCAGGACGAGCTGGCCGTCCGCTCACATCAGCGGGCCGTCGCCGCGCACGAATCCGGTTTGTTCGCCGAGGAACTCGTGCCGATCGAGGTTGCCGGCGCCGTCGTCGATCGCGATGAGCATCCACGAGCGGGCATCACCGTCGACAAGCTGGCCACGCTGCGCCCGATGCGGGCCAAGATCGACGACGCGGCAACCGTCACCGCGGGCAATGCCTCCGGCCAGAACGACGGCGCGGCGATGTGTGTGGTGACCACTCGCAGCGATGCCGAAAAGCATGGTCTGACACCCATGTTGGCGCTGCGCTCCTGGGCGGTCACCGGCTGCGATCCGGCGACCATGGGTCTGGGCCCGGTGGCCGCCACCGCGACCGCGCTGGACCGCGCCGGCCTCACACTCGACGACATGGACCTGATCGAACTCAACGAGGCCTTCGCCGCCCAGGTGCTCGCCGTGCTGGCCGAATGGAAGCTCGATGCCCTCGACGAGCGGCTCAACCCGTTGGGCTCCGGGATATCGCTGGGACATCCGATCGGTGCGACCGGTGCCCGCATCCTGGCCACCGCGGCCCACGAAGCGCGGCGCCGCGATGCGCGGTACGTGCTGGAGACCATGTGCATCGGTGGGGGACAAGGCCTGGCCGCCGTGTTCGAGGTGATCCCGTGAGCGTCGTCGACGTGCACGCGGTGGTGACCGGTTCCGGCCCGGCGGTGGTGCTGTCCAACTCGCTGGGCTCCGACCACCGGATGTGGGACGCCCAATTGGCGGATCTGGAGCGGCATTTCACGGTCGTGCGGTACGACACCCGCGGCCATGGCGAGTCACCTGTGCCGGCCGGCCCCTACTCGATCGACGACTTGACCGATGATCTGGTTGCCCTGCTGGACCGGCTGCAGATCGAGCGGGCACACGTGGTGGGACTGTCACTCGGCGGGATGACCGCGATGCGGCTGGCCGCGCGCAATCCCGACCGCGTCGACCGCGTGGTCCTGCTGTGCACCGGGGCGCAGCTGCCGCCGGTGCAGGGGTGGACCGACCGCGCTGCCACCGTCCGGGCCGGCGGCAGCGCCGCGGTCGCTTCCGGTGTGGTCGAACGGTGGTTCAGTGGCGGCTATTCCGGTGACCGGGCGTACTGGGAGGCCATGGTCGCCGGCACGCCCGCCGAGGGATACGCCGGGTGCTGCGAGGCGATCGCGAAACTCGATCTGCGCGAGGAGCTTCCGTCGATCTCGGCGCCGGTGCTGGCCATTGCCGGCAGCGACGACCCAGCCACCCCGCCCGCCACGCTGGCCGCCATCACCGATGCGGTACCCGCAGCCCGCCTGCTGGTCGTGGATCGGGCCGCGCACCTGGCCAACGCCGAACAACCCGGCGTCATCACCCCTGCCATCATCGAGCACCTGGAGCAGTCATGACCCTGAACAAGGTCGTCGGATCGGCCGCCGACGCGGTGGCCGATATCCCGCACGGCGCCAGCCTGGCCGTCGGCGGGTTCGGATTGGCCGGCATCCCTTGGTATCTCATCGATGCGCTGTTGCAGCAGGGTGCCGGTGACCTGACCATCGTCAGCAACAACTGCGGGGTGGACGGTGCGGGCCTGGGCCTGCTGCTGGAGGCGCACCGCATCAGCCGGGTGATCGCGTCCTACGTCGGGGAGAACAAGGAGTTCGCCCGGCAGTACCTGGCCGGCGAACTGACGGTGGAGCTCACCCCGCAGGGCACACTGGCCGAGCGGATGCGGGCCGGCGGCAGCGGTATCGGCGCGTTCTTCACCCCCACCGGGGTGGGCACCCTGGTGGCCGACGGTGGTCTGCCGTGGCGCTACCACGCCGACGGATCGGTCGCGCTGGCATCGCCGGCCAAGGAGGTCCGCACCTTCGGCGGCAAACAGATGGTGCTCGAGGAGTCCATCGTCACCGACTACGCACTGGTCCGGGCGGCCGTCGTGGATCGCGCCGGCAACTGCAAGTTCCACGCCGCCGCCCGCAATTTCAACCCGCCCGCGGCGATGTCGGGGCGCATCACCGTGGTCGAGGCCGAACGTGTCGTCGAGGTGGGGGACCTGCATCCCGACGAGATCCAACTGCCCGGCATCTTCGTGCAGCGCGTGGTCGAACTGACCCCGGAACAGGCCGCGCACAAGGAGATCGAGAAGCGCACCACCCGTCCCCGAGGAGTCGACCGATGAGCTGGAACCGCGATCAGATGGCCGCCCGCGCAGCGGGTGAACTGCGCGATGGTGACTACGTCAACCTCGGCATCGGGCTGCCCACGCTGATTCCCGACCACCTGCCCGAGGGCTCGGAGGTCACCCTGCACGCCGAGAACGGCATCCTCGGTGTCGGCCCGTTCCCGTATGACGACGAGGTGGACCCCGACCTGATCAACGCCGGTAAGCAGACGGTGTCCGTGGTGGCAGGGGCTTCGTTCTTCGACTCCGCGACCAGCTTTGCGATGATCCGCGGCGGCCATGTCGACGTCGCGGTGCTCGGCGGCATGCAGGTCGCGGCCAACGGAGATCTGGCCAACTGGATGGTGCCCGGGTCGATGGTCAAGGGCATGGGTGGCGCGATGGATCTGGTGAGCGGGGCGGGACGGGTCATCGTGGTGATGGATCATGTCGCCAAATCCGGTGCACCCAAACTGGTTTCGTCGTGCGACCTGCCGCTGACGGGTAAGGGTGTGGTGAGCCGGGTCATCACCGACCTCGGCGTGTTCGACGTGACCGGCGACGGATTCGCGGTGGTCGAACTCGCTCCCGGTGTGTCCTTCGACGATATCGTCGCCAAGACCGGCGCCCCGGTGACCGACGCCCGGATCGCCGTCGCTTAGGCCGTCAAAACGGTGGTGGTTCGTCATGGGCGGCGATCCAGGCTTCGTGTTCTCGGCGTTGTCGTTCGAGGCGGCGGTGGTTGGCGGCGCGTTCGGCGCTGATGCGCCGGGTCCGCTCGTCGGTTCGGCTGCGTTGTCGTCGAGGCATGGTGTGGCAGCGTCCCGGGGTGCTGGGGGCGGGTGCGGTGTCGGGTTTGCCGGTGGG
>NZ_LQOL01000076.1 GCF_002101555.1 Mycolicibacterium canariasense | reverse complement strand
TCGGCGCGGGTGGCGGCGGTGGGGGCAGCAGCTGGTCGGCCGGCGGTGGCGGGGGAGGCGGGCAGGCCGCCGCCGCGCCGGCCCCGACCGCCGCGATGGCGATTCCGGCGGCCACCGCACCTCGGCTCAATTGCTTCATCACATCCATCGGGCTCTCCTCTCGCATTCGCTGTCGAGACGGACGATGGGCTTCTCTTTCGGCTACCCAGGGACCCCACCGCTGACACCCCGCACGACGGGGGAATAGCGGCACGTCCCGCGACGTTTTCGCGGTTGGCGGTTGACCTGGCATAATGGGCCGCTGACCCTCGGTTCCGGTTCACGTTCGTACATCCCCAGGTCAGGGGCGGACGACCCGGCGACCAACGATTGCAGAGGAAAACCATGAAATCGGGTATCCACCCCACCTACGTCGAGACCAACGTGGTCTGCGGCTGCGGTAACACCTTCACCACGCGTAGCACCAAGGACAGCGGCAACATCGTGGTCGAGGTCTGCTCGCAGTGCCACCCGTTCTACACCGGTAAGCAGAAGATCCTCGACAGCGGCGGCCGTGTGGCCCGCTTCGAGAAGCGGTACGGCAAGCGCAACACCAAGGCTGCTGCCGACAACTAGCTGTCTCTTCGGCGCCCGTTCCTGTCCCATGCGACAGGCCGGGCGCCGATCTGCGTTCTGGGTACGTTCAGAGGGAGGTCACTCATGACTGCATCACCGATCGAGGCGTTGCTGACCGAGCATGCCGACCTCGAACGCCAGCTCGCCGACCCGGCGCTGCACGCGGACCCCGTCGCCGCCAAGCGGGTGGGCCGCCGATTCGCCCAGCTGTCGCCGATCGTGTCGACCTACCGCAAGCTGGAGGCCGCGCGCGGCGATCTCGAAGCCGCCCGCGAACTGGCCGCCGAGGACGAGACGTTCGCCGCCGAGGTGCCCGAACTCGAGGCGCAGGTGGCCGACCTCGACGCTCGCCTCGTCGACCTGCTCGCCCCGCGCGACCCGCACGACGCCGACGATGTCGTGCTCGAGGTGAAATCCGGCGAGGGCGGCGAGGAGTCGGCCCTGTTCGCCGCCGATCTCGCGCGGATGTACATCCGCTACGCCGAGCGGCACGGCTGGACCGTCACGGTGCTCGACGAGACCTGGTCGGATCTGGGCGGGTACAAGGACGCCACCATCACCATCGCCAGCAAGGGCGACTCCGCCGACGGCGTGTGGTCGCGGATGAAGTTCGAAGGTGGCGTACACCGCGTTCAACGGGTGCCGGTCACCGAATCGCAGGGCCGGGTGCACACCTCGGCGGCGGGCGTTCTGGTGTACCCCGAGCCGGAGGACGTCGAACAGGTACAGATCGACGAATCGGATCTGCGCATCGACGTGTACCGGTCATCCGGTAAGGGCGGCCAGGGCGTGAACACCACCGACTCGGCGGTGCGGATCACCCACCTGCCCACCGGCATTGTCGTCACCTGCCAGAACGAGCGATCCCAGCTGCAGAACAAGGCCCGCGCAATGGTGGTGCTCGCCGCCCGGTTGCAGGCCCTGGCCGAAGAGCAGGCGTCGGCCGAGGCATCGGCGGACCGGGCCAGCCAGATCCGCACCGTCGACCGCAGCGAACGGATCCGCACGTACAACTTCCCGGAGAACCGGATCGCCGACCACCGCATCAACTTCAAGGCGCACAACCTCGATCAGGTGCTCGACGGCGATATGGACGATCTGCTCGATGCGTTGGCCGCCGCCGACAAGCAGGCGCGGCTGCAGCAGGCATGAGCGGTCAGCGAGAAGCCGGAGGCGGATCGCGCACCGACACCGACCTGCGGCAAGTCATCGCCGACGCGACCGCCGAGTTGTCGGCCGCCGGAATCCATTCGGCGCGCGTCGACGCCGAACTCCTGGCCGCGCACGCCGCGGGAGTGGACCGGGGCCGGCTGGCCGTATTCGAACCGGATGCCGCGTTCGTCGATCGCTACGGCGCTCTCGTCGCGCGGCGGGCGCAGCGAATTCCGTTGCAGCACATCGTCGGAAGCGCCGCGTTCGGACCGCTGATGCTGCAGGTCGGACCCGGGGTGTTCATCCCCAGGCCGGAGACCGAGGCGCTGCTGGAATGGGCCCAGGGCCAGCCGTTGCCCGCCGACGCGGTGATCGTCGACCTGTGCACCGGGTCGGGCGCCCTGGCCGCCGCGCTGGCGCACCACCGGGCGGGCGCTCGGGTCATCGCGGTCGAGGATTCTGCCGAGGCGCTGCGCTATGCCGAAATGAACTGCCGCGCCACGTCGGTGCGGTTGCTGCAGGCCGATGTCACCGACCCGGCCCTGTTGACCGAACTGAACGGCACGGTCGACCTGATCGTCAGCAACCCTCCGTACATCCCGCTCGGTGCCGATCTGGATCCCGAAGTGGCCCAACATGATCCGGCTCATGCATTGTTCGGCGGAGCGGACGGGATGTCGGTGATCGGGCCGATCGTCGCCGCCGCGGCCCGGTTGCTTCGCCCCGGCGGGCGGATCGGTGTCGAACATGACGACACCACCTCCGCCGCGACCACCGACCTGTTCGCCCGGGCGGCGGCGTTCACCGACATCACCGCCCGCCGTGACCTCACCGGGCGGCCCCGCTTCGTGACGGCTACCAGGATCGAGTGAGAGGCTGACGGGTATGTCTGAGTTGTTCGATTGCGCCGACCCCGATCAGCGGGCCGCCGGGTTGGCCTCGGCGGTCAGCGCCGCCAAGGGTGGCCGGTTGGTCGTGCTGCCCACCGACACCGTGTACGGGATCGGCGCCGACGCTTTCGACAACGACGCGGTGAGCGCGCTGCTGGCCGCCAAGGGCCGGGGCCGGGACATGCCCGTCGGGGTGCTGGTCGGGTCCTGGCACACCATCGACGGGCTGGTCTACGCCGTGCCGCCGTCGGCGCGCGAACTCATCCAGGCGTTCTGGCCCGGGGCGCTGAGCCTGGTGGTGCGGCATGCGCCCTCGCTGCAGTGGGATCTGGGCAACTCGGCCGGGACCGTGATGCTGCGGATGCCGCTGCACCCGGTGGCCATCGAGCTGCTGCGCGAGGTCGGCCCGATGGCGGTGTCCAGTGCGAACATCTCCGGCAGCCCGGCCGCGGTCACCGCCCAGGACGCCCGGACCCAGCTGGGGGAGCGGGTCGAGGTCTACCTCGACGCCGGTCCGTCACCGCGCGGCGCGGCGTCGACGATCGTCGATCTCACCGGTGCGAGCCCCCGCGTGCTGCGCGAAGGTCCGGTCGGTGTCGACGAGATCGCCAAGGTGCTCGGCGTCGAGGCCGAAACACTCAGCTGACGCGCAGACCCCGCGCTCAGGATCGTCGCGTACGGTTTTCCGCGTGGTGAGCGAAGCGGTGCCGTTACTGACCTCCCCGGTCGCTGCGCTCCTGCCCACCGGAACATTGGCGCTGTCCGACCGTGGCGCCGGCGTTCCGCTGCGCGAGCTGGCCCTGGTCGGCCTGACCGCCGCGATCATCACCTACTTCGCCACCGGCTGGTGCCGGGTGCTGGCCACCCGCGTCGGCGCGGTCGCCTACCCCCGCGAGCGCGATGTGCACCTGCAGCCGACCCCGCGGATGGGCGGGCTGGCCATGTACGTCGGGGTGGCCTTCGCGATCCTGCTGGCCTCCCAGTTGCCGGCCCTCAACCGCGGTTTCGTGTACTCGACGGGAATGCCCGCCGTCGTCGTGGCGGGCGGACTCATCATGTTCGTCGGGCTGATCGACGACCGGTGGGGCTTGGATGCCCTGACCAAATTCGCCGGCCAGATCACCGCCGCCAGCGTGCTGGTGACGATGGGGGTGGCGTGGAGCGTGCTCTACATCCCCATCGGCGGGGTGGGCACGCTGGTGCTCGACCAGGTCACCTCGATCCTGTTGACCCTGGCGCTGACGGTGTCGATCGTCAACGCGATGAACTTCATCGACGGTCTCGACGGGCTGGCCGCCGGGCTGGGACTCATCACCGCCCTGGCCATCTGCATCTTCTCCATCGGACTGCTGCGCGACCACGGCGGCGATGTGCTGTTCTACCCGCCGGCGATGATCTCGGTGGTGTTGGCCGGCGCCTGCCTGGGCTTCCTGCCGCACAACTTCCACCGCGCGAAGATCTTCATGGGCGACTCCGGTTCGATGCTGATCGGGTTGATGCTGGCCGCCGCCTCCACCACCGCGGCGGGACCGATCTCGCAGAACGCCTACGGGGCCCGGGATGTGTTCGCCCTGCTGTCGCCCTTCCTGCTGGTGGTCGCGGTGATGTTCGTCCCGGCGCTGGACACCCTGCTGGCGATCGTGCGCCGGACCCGAAAAGGCTTGAGTCCGTTCAGTCCGGACAAGATGCACCTCCACCACCGTTTGCTGCAGATCGGTCACTCGCATCGGCGGGTGGTGCTGCTGATCTACCTGTGGGTCGGCATCGTCGCGTTCGGTGCGGCCAGCACGACGTTCTTCGATCCGCGCTACACCGGCGCGGTCATGCTCGCGGCCATCGTCGTCGCCGGGATCGTCACCTTGATACCGCTGCTGCGGCGTCGGGAACCGTCCGCCGACTGACGGCCGGAGGGCCGATAGGACGGACTTACGACGAAAAGTAGTAGGCCTGTTTTTGGGCCTCCTACCTTGTGGTACGGTTCTGCCCATAACCCGAAAAACCTCACGGGTTGCCGGCCCGGCCCATCGGTCGCAAGACCGCTCGGCGCCGATTTACGACCGACAAAGGGAGCTACCCCTTGGGTGATTCCAGCGCGCCCGTCGCCCTCCGATACGCTCGGCGGGCACGCACAGGAATTTTGCAGGACCGATGAGTAACGCCCTCGACGACGCGGGATTGAGGTGAGCCAGGTGACGACGCCAGCGCAGGATGCGCCGTTGGTGTTCCCCTCCGTGGCCTTCCGTCCGTTGCGTCTGTTCGTCGTCTGCGTCGTGCTCACGGCTCTTGCCATTCTCGCCGCCGGATTCACCGGCCACATCTTCTTCGGCGTGTTCTTCGGCGTCGGTCTCGGTCTGGGTTTGCTCAACGCGCTGCTGGTGCGCCGCGCCGTCGAGTCGATCACGGCAGAGGAGCACCCACTCAAGAAGAAGATGGCCATAAACTCCGCGACGCGGCTGTTGGTGATCACCGCCGTCGCGCTGGCAATCGCAATCGTCTTCAAGGCACATGGCGGGATTGCCGTCCTGTTCGGCTTGGCGATCTTCCAGGCACTGCTGGTGCTGGCCACCAGCCTTCCGGTGCTGAAGAAGATCCGCAAAGACGGGCTCGACGTGCAAGCCACCGCCGGCACTCCTGGCACGGAACCGAAGGATTGAGCAGACACAGATGACTGAGACCGTTCTCGCCGCAGAGGGCGCCGAAGGAGGCGGCGGCGCCGCGATCCACGTCGGGCATCACACCATGGTGTTCGATTGGCTGGGCATGACGTTCAACGGCGACACCATCCTCGCGACCGCCATCACGGCCGTCATCATCATCGGACTGGCCTTCTTCCTGAAGGCCAAGGTCACCTCGACCGGCGTGCCCGGTGGCGTGCAGCTGTTCTGGGAGGCGCTGACCATCCAGATGCGCCAGCAGATCGAGGGCTCGATCGGCATGAAGATCGCCCCCTTCGTGCTGCCGCTGTCCATCGCGCTGTTCGCCTTCATCCTGATCTCGAACTGGCTGGCGGTGCTGCCGCTGCAGTACGGCGGACCGGACGGTGCCGCCGCGGAGTGGTACAAGCCGCCGGCCTCGGACATCAACTTCGTGCTGGCGCTCGCGATGTTCGTGTTCATCTGCTACCACGCCGCCGGCTTCTGGCGCCGCGGCCTGATCGGCCACCCGATCAAGGTGCTCAAGGGCCACGTCAGCATCCTGGCGCCGATCAACATCGTCGAGGAACTGGCCAAGCCGATCTCGCTGGCACTGCGACTCTTCGGCAACATCTTCGCCGGCGGCATCCTGGTGGCACTGATCGCGATGTTCCCCTGGTACATCCAATGGGCACCCAACGCCATCTGGAAAACCTTCGACCTCTTCGTCGGCCTCATCCAGGCCTTCATCTTCGCGCTGCTGACGATCCTGTACTTCAGCCAGTCGATGGAGCTGGACCACGATGACGAGAACGCTCACCACTGATTAACCCGTACGACCAGCAGTCCTGGTGGCACCGCCACCAGCTATCAAGGAGGAAATAGGAATGGATGCAAACGCCCTCATCACGGCGGGTGCGCTGATCGGCGGCGGCCTGATCATGGGTGGCGGCGCGATCGGCGCCGGTATCGGTGACGGTATCGCCGGTAACGCGCTGATCTCCGGCATCGCCCGGCAGCCCGAGGCCCAGGGCCGGTTGTTCACCCCGTTCTTCATCACCGTCGGTCTGGTCGAAGCCGCGTACTTCATCAACCTGGCCTTCATGGCGCTGTTCGTCTTCGCCACGCCGGCGTACTCGGGCTAGTAATCCGCAAGCATGGGTGAACTCGATTCGACTGTCCTGAGGGACGGCATCAACATCCTGGCTTCCAGCCAGGCTGCGGAAGAAGGCGGCGGCGGGGGCAACAACTTCCTGCTTCCCAACGGCACCTTCTTCGCCGTGCTGATCATCTTCCTGATCGTGCTGGGCGTGATCTGGAAATGGGTGGTGCCGCCGGTCAGCAAGGTCCTCGCCGAGCGGGAAGCCATGCTGGCCAAGACCGCCGCGGACAGCCGGAAGTCGGCCGAGCAGGTCGCGGCCGCGCAAGCCGAATACGAGCAGGCGATGGCCAACGCCCGTACCGAAGCCTCCGCGATCCGCGATGAGGCCAGGACGGCCGGCCGACAGGTCGTGGACGCCAAGCGGGCCGAGGCCAGCGGTGAGGTGGCAGAGACCGTACGCCGGGCCAATGACGAGCTGGCCCAACAAGGTTCGGCCACCCAGGGGCAGCTGGCGTCCTCGGTCGACGAACTGTCGGCCACCCTCGCCAGCCGCATCCTCGGCGTCGACGTGAATTCGGGACGGAACAAGTAGATGTCGATTTTCATCGGACAGCTGATCGGCTTCGCCGTGATCGTCTACATCCTGTGGCGCTATGTGGTGCCGCCGGTGAAGGCGCTCATGGCCAAGCAGCAGGAAGCCGTTCGCACCGCTCTGGCCGAGAGTGCGGAGGCAGCGCGCAAGCTCGCCGACGCCGACGCCATGCACGCCAAGGCGCTGGCCGATGCCCGCGCGGAGTCCTCCAAGGTCACCGAGGAGGCCCGTCAGGACTCCGTGCGGATCACCGCCTCGCTCACCGAACAGGCCGGTGTCGACGCGGAGCGGATCAAGGCCCAGGGCGCACAGCAGATCCAGCTGGCTCGTCAGCAGCTGGTCCGCCAGTTGCGCCACGGTCTCGGTGACGAAGCCGTGCAGAAGGCCGCCGAGCTGGTGCGCGCCCACGTCGCCGATCCGGCGGCGCAGGCCTCCACCGTGGACCGCTTCCTGGCCGACCTCAGTGCCATGGCGCCGTCCACCGCGGTGGTCGACACCGCGGCAACGGCCGGCCTGCGGGCGGCGAGCCGGGCGGCCGTTGCGGCGCTGACCGATGAATTCGACAACGTGGCAGCAGGTCTGGACGCCGACGGCCTCACCACCCTGGCTGCCGACCTGGCGGCGGTGGCGCGGCTGCTGATCGCCCAGCACACGCTCGTCAAGCATCTGGCCGAACCGGCCGACTCCGGGGAGGCGAAGGCCGCACTGGTCGATCGGCTGCTGAGCGGCAAGATCGGCGAGCCGGCCCTCAGACTGGTCCGCACCGCCGCCTCGCAGCGGTGGTCCGCCGAGGCCGACCTGGTCGACGGTATCGAGTACACGGCACGGCTGGCGCTGCTGCAGCGGGCCCAGGTGGCCGGCGAGGTCGACGAAGTGGAGGACCAGCTCTTCCGGGTCGGCCGCATCCTGGACTCCGAGCCGCGACTGAGCGCCCTGCTCAGCGACTACACCGCGCCGGTGGACGGCCGAGTTGCCCTGCTGGACAAGGTGCTTCCCGGCGCGACCGACACGGCCAAGGCCCTGCTGGCGCAGACCATCGGGCTGCTGCGCGGTGCGCGTGCCGACGACGCGGTCCTGGACCTGGCCGAACTGGCCGTCGCCCGCCGCGGCGAACTGGTCGCCCACGTGACGGCCGCCGCCGAACTGACCGCGGCCCAGCACGCGCGGTTGAGCGAGGTGCTCACCCGCATCTACGGCCACCCGGTCGCCATCCAGCTGCACGTCGATCCGAACCTGCTCGGCGGTCTGAGCATCGCCGTCGGTGACGAGGTGATCGACGGCTCCATCGCATCACGACTGGCTGCCGCCCAAACCGGCCTGCCGGATTGACGAGCGCTTGCGCACCCCACGAACCACCCCGAAGAACTAGGTAGGAAGACGAAAAACCATGGCAGAGTTGACAATCTCGGCTGCTGATATCGAAGGTGCCATCGAGGACTACGTATCCTCGTTTTCCGCCGACACCGAGCGCGAAGAGATCGGCACCGTCGTCGACGCCGGTGACGGTATCGCCCACGTCGAGGGCCTGCCCTCGGTCATGACCCAGGAACTCCTGGAGTTCCCGGGCGGCGTGCTCGGCGTGGCCCTGAACCTCGACGAGCACAGCGTCGGTGCCGTCATCCTGGGCGAGTTCGAGAAGATCGAAGAGGGCCAGCAGGTCAAGCGCACCGGCGAGGTGCTCTCGGTGCCCGTCGGCGACGCCTTCCTGGGCCGCGTCGTCAACCCGCTCGGCCAGCCGATCGACGGCCAGGGCGACATCGCGGCCGACACCCGCCGCGCCCTCGAGCTGCAGGCCCCGTCCGTGGTGCAGCGCCAGGGCGTCGGCGAGCCGCTGCAGACCGGTATCAAGGCCATCGACGCCATGACCCCGATCGGGCGCGGGCAGCGCCAGCTGATCATCGGTGACCGCAAGACCGGCAAGACCGCCGTCTGCGTCGACACCATCCTCAACCAGCGTGAGGCCTGGGAGACCGGCGACCCCAAGCAGCAGGTGCGCTGCGTGTACGTCGCCGTCGGCCAGAAGGGCACCACCATCGCCAGCGTGAAGCGCGCGCTGGAAGAGGGTGGCGCGATGGAGTACACCACCATCGTCGCGGCCCCCGCCTCCGATCCCGCCGGCTTCAAATGGCTTGCCCCCTACACCGGTTCGGCCATCGGCCAGCACTGGATGTACGACGGCAAGCACGTGCTGATCGTCTTCGACGACCTCACCAAGCAGGCCGAGGCCTACCGTGCCATCTCGCTGCTGCTGCGCCGCCCGCCGGGCCGCGAGGCGTACCCGGGTGACGTCTTCTACCTGCACTCCCGTCTGCTGGAGCGTTGCGCGAAGCTGTCCGACGAGCTCGGCGGTGGCTCGATGACGGGCCTGCCGATCATCGAGACCAAGGCCAACGACATCTCGGCCTACATCCCGACCAACGTCATCTCGATCACCGACGGCCAGTGCTTCCTGGAGTCCGACCTGTTCAACCAGGGTGTGCGACCGGCCGTCAACGTCGGTGTGTCGGTGTCCCGCGTCGGTGGCGCCGCGCAGATCAAGGCCATGAAAGAGGTCGCCGGCTCGCTGCGTCTGGACCTGTCGCAGTACCGCGAGCTGGAGGCGTTCGCCGCCTTCGCCTCCGATCTGGACGCGGCCTCCAAGGCGCAGCTGGACCGCGGTGTTCGCCTGGTCGAGCTGCTCAAGCAGCCCCAGTACAGCCCGCTGTCGGTCGAGGACCAGGTGGTGTCGATCTTCCTGGGTACCCAGGGTCACCTGGATTCGGTTCCCGCCGAGGATGTCTCGCGTTTCGTCGACGAGCTGCTGGAGCACGTGAAGGCCAGCCACTCCGACATCCTGACCGCGATCAAGGACACCAAGAAGCTCTCCGAGGAGAACGAGGAGAAGCTGGTCTCGGTGATCAACGAGTTCAAGAAGGGCTTCTCGGCCTCCGACGGCAGCTCCGTGGTGGTCAAGGAAGCCGATGCGGAAGCACTGGACCCCGAGGACCTGGAGAAGGAATCGGTCAAGGTCCGCAAGCCTGCTCCCAAGAAGGCCTAGGTAACACATGGCAGCCACACTGCGCGAGCTACGCGGACGTATCCGCTCCGCCGGGTCGATCAAGAAGATCACCAAGGCCCAGGAGCTGATCGCCACGTCGCGAATCGCCAAGGCGCAGGCCCGAGTCGAAGCGGCCCGGCCCTACGCCACCCAGATCACCAACATGCTCACCGAGCTTGCCGGTGCCAGCGCGCTGGACCACCCGCTGCTCGTCGAGCGGGAGAGCCCCAAGCGGGCCGGTGTGCTGGTGGTGTCCTCGGACCGCGGACTGTGCGGCGGCTACAACGCCAATGTGCTGCGCCGGGCCGAGGAGCTGTTCTCGCTGCTGCGTGACGAGGGCAAGAATCCGGTGCTGTACGTGGTCGGCCGGAAGGCACTGGGCTACTACAGCTTCCGGCAGCGCGCGGTGACCGAGTCGTGGACCGGCTTCTCCGAGCGGCCCACCTACGAGAATGCCAAGGAGATCGCCGACACCCTGGTGGAGGCGTTCCTCTCCGGTGCCGACGACGAGGGTGACGATCCGGGCGCCGACGGCATCCTCGGCGTCGACGAACTGCACATCGTGTCCACCGAGTTCCGGTCCATGCTGTCGCAGACCGCGGTGGCGCTGCGGATCGCGCCGATGGTCGTCGAGTACGTCGGCGAGGCCGAGACCGGCCCGCACACGCTGTACTCGTTCGAGCCGAACGCCGAGACACTGTTCGACGCGTTGCTGCCCCGCTACATCGCCACCCGCGTGTACGCGGCGCTGCTGGAGGCGGCAGCTTCGGAGTCGGCTTCGCGCCGGCGCGCCATGAAGTCGGCCACCGACAATGCCGACGATCTGATCAAGGCGCTCACGCTGGCGGCCAACCGCGAGCGCCAGGCTCAGATCACCCAGGAAATCAGCGAAATCGTCGGCGGCGCCAACGCGCTGGCCGACGCGCGCTAGCCGGATCAACTACAGAAGCCCCGTAGGAAGCGAAGAAGAGAAATGACTGCTACCGCAGAGAAGACCACGACGGGTCGGGTCGTCCGCATCACCGGTCCGGTGGTGGACATCGAGTTCCCGCGTGGCTCCGTGCCCGAACTGTTCAACGCGCTGCACGCTGACATCAGCTACGGCGCCCTGGCCAAGACCCTGACGCTCGAAGTGGCGCAGCACCTCGGTGACAACCTGGTGCGCACCATCTCGATGCAGCCCACCGACGGTCTGGTGCGCGGCACCGAGGTCACCGACACCGGTGCCTCGATCTCCGTTCCGGTCGGCGACGGCGTCAAGGGCCACGTGTTCAACGCCCTGGGTGACTGCCTGGACGATCCCGGCTACGGCAAGGACTTCCAGCACTGGTCCATCCACCGCAAGCCGCCGGCCTTCGCCGACCTGGAGCCCCGCACCGAGATGCTGGAGACCGGTCTGAAGGTCGTCGACCTGCTCACCCCGTATGTGCGTGGTGGCAAGATCGCCCTGTTCGGTGGTGCCGGCGTCGGCAAGACCGTTCTGATCCAGGAGATGATCAACCGCATCGCCCGCAACTTCGGTGGCACCTCGGTGTTCGCCGGCGTCGGGGAGCGCACCCGTGAGGGCAACGACCTGTGGGTCGAGCTCGCGGATGCCAACGTGCTCAAGGACACCGCGCTGGTGTTCGGCCAGATGGACGAGCCGCCGGGCACCCGTATGCGCGTCGCCCTGTCGGCGCTGACCATGGCGGAGTACTTCCGCGATGAGCAGAACCAGGACGTGCTGTTGTTCATCGACAACATCTTCCGGTTCACCCAGGCCGGTTCCGAGGTGTCGACGCTGCTCGGCCGTATGCCGTCCGCCGTGGGTTACCAGCCGACGCTGGCCGACGAGATGGGTGAGCTCCAGGAGCGCATCACCTCGACCCGCGGTCGCTCGATCACCTCGATGCAGGCCGTGTACGTGCCCGCCGACGACTACACCGACCCGGCCCCGGCGACCACCTTCGCCCACCTGGACGCCACCACCGAGCTCTCCCGTGCGGTGTTCTCCAAGGGCATCTTCCCCGCGGTGGATCCGCTGGCCTCGTCCTCGACGATCCTGCACCCCAGCGTGGTCGGCGACGAGCACTACCGCGTCGCGCAGGAAGTCATCCGGATCCTGCAGCGCTACAAGGATCTTCAGGACATCATCGCCATCCTCGGTATCGACGAGCTGTCCGAAGAGGACAAGGTGCTGGTGTACCGCGCCCGTAAGATCGAGCGCTTCCTGAGCCAGAACATGATGGCCGCCGAGCAGTTCACCGGCCAGCCGGGTTCGACCGTGCCGCTCAAGGAGACCATCGAGGCGTTCGACAAGCTGGCCAAGGGCGAGTTCGACCACCTGCCCGAGCAGGCGTTCTTCCTCATCGGTGGTCTCGACGACCTGGCGAAGAAGGCCGAAAGCCTCGGCGCCAAGCTGTGATCGATCTAGCTCGAGAGCTGCGAAAGGTGGTGTGCTGTGGCTGAATTGGACGTCGAAATCGTCGCGGTCGAGCGCGCGCTGTGGTCGGGTACGGCGACATTCGTCTTCACCCGCACCACCGCGGGTGAGATCGGCATCCTGCCGCGGCACATCCCGCTGGTGGCACAGTTGGTCGAGGACGCGATGGTCCGGGTGGAGCGCGAGGGCGAGGACGATCTGCGGATCGCCATCGACGGCGGCTTCCTGTCGGTGACGGAGAACGGCGTCAGCATCCTGGTCGAGAACGCCCAGTTCGAGTCCGAAGTCGATGCCGATGCCGCCAAGCGGGATTCGGAATCCGATGACCCCGCGAAGGCCGCATGGGGGCGCGCCCGCCTGCGCGCTGTCGGACAACTCGACTAGAGGTTCCCTGTCGATGAGCGCGGTCATGTGGATCATGGTCGCGCTCATCGGCGTCTTGGCGGTGGCCGTCGTCGCGCTGGTGTACCGGCTGTGGAAACTGCGTCAGGTCGGCGGCACCGCGGCGATCCTGCGTGACTACCCCGCGGCCGGCGGGCAGGGGTGGCGCCACGGTGTGATGCGTTATCGCGGCGGCGAAGCCGGCTTCTACCGGCTGTCGAGTATCCGGTGGTGGCCCGATCGCCGGTTGAGCCGGCTGGCGCTGGAAGTGGTCGGCCGTCGTTCACCCCGGGGAGACGAGTTCGACATCATGACCCGGGAGATCGTGATCCTGGAACTGCGGGATTCCGGCCGTGGCTACGAGGTGGCCCTCGACCGCGGCGCGCTGACCGCCTTCACCTCGTGGGTGGAGTCCCGCCCATCGCGCCGTTCGCGGCGGCGCACCGGCTGATCAGGCGCCGGCGTCGTCCTTCTTCCCACCACCTGGCTGCCACAGCACGTCGCCGTCCGGATTGGCCACCCGGGACAGGATGAACAACAGATCCGAGAGCCGGTTGAGGTATTTCGCCGGCAGCACATTCACCACGTCGCCGTACTGATCGACCGCGGTCCAGGCGGACCGCTCGGCGCGCCGCGCTACCGTGCGGGCGACGTGCAGCAGAGCCGAGAGCGCGGTCCCGCCCGGCAAGATGAACGAATTCAACGGCGCCAGCCCCTCGTTGAACTGATCGCACCACGCCTCCAGGCGATCGATGTAGTCCTGGGAGATGCGCAGCGGTGGGTACTGCGGATTCTCGGCAACCGGCGTGGACAGATCGGCGCCCGCGTCGAAAAGATCGTTCTGGATCTGGCGGAGCACCGCCGCCAGCGCCGGGTCCGGATTGCCGAGCGCGATGGCCACACCGATGGCCGCATTGGCCTCGTCGCAGTCGGCGTAGGCCTGCAATCGCGCGTCGTTCTTGGAGACGCGACTGAAATCACTCAGCCCGGTACTCCCGTCGTCACCGGTCCGGGTATATATGCGGGTCAGGTGCACAGCCATGGTTGAACGGTACCGGTCACAGCGGCATTGCAACCTGGCCAGGCGTTCTGAATCTGGCCCGCCGTCTGCTTACACTGACCCGCGTGAGCGAGCGATTCGTGGTGACCGGTGGAAGTCGGTTATCAGGCGAGGTCGCTGTCGGGGGAGCCAAGAACAGCGTCCTCAAGTTGATGGCAGCCGCGCTGCTGGCCGAGGGCACCAGCACCATCACGAACTGTCCGGACATCCTGGATGTGCCGTTGATGGCGGAGGTGCTCAGAGGGCTGGGCGCGACGGTCGAACTGGACGGGTCCACCGTCCGGATCACGTCTCCGGACGAGCCGAAATACGACGCCGACTTCGCCGCCGTCAGACAATTCCGTGCCTCGGTATGTGTGCTCGGTCCATTGGTGGGGCGAGGTAAGCGGGCGAAGGTCGCGTTGCCCGGTGGCGATGCGATCGGTTCCCGACCGCTGGACATGCACCAGTCGGGGCTGCGCCAGCTTGGTGCGCGGTGCAATATCGAGCACGGCTGCGTGGTGGCCGAAGCGGACCATCTGCGGGGCGCCGAGATCCAGTTGGAGTTCCCGTCCGTCGGCGCCACCGAGAACATCTTGATGGCTGCGGTCCTGGCCGAGGGTGTGACCACGATCCACAACGTCGCCCGCGAGCCCGACGTGGTGGATCTGTGCGACATGCTCAACCAGATGGGTGCCCAGGTGCAGGGTGCGGGCTCGTCGACGCTGACCATCACCGGGGTCGACCGGCTATATCCGACCGAGCATCGGGTCATCGGTGACCGCATCGTCGCCGCGACCTGGGGGATCGCCGCGGCGATGACGCGCGGTGACATCTCGGTGACCGGCGTGGACCCCGCGCATCTGCAGTTGGTGCTGCACAAGCTGCACGACGCGGGGGCGACGGTGACCCAGCACGACAACGGATTCCGGGTGGTGCAGTACGAACGGCCGAAGGCGGTCAATGTCGCGACCTTGCCGTTCCCGGGTTTCCCGACGGACCTGCAACCGATGGCGATCGGGCTGGCGTGCGTGGCAGACGGGACCTCGATGATCACCGAGAACGTATTCGAGGCGCGCTTCCGCTTCGTGGAGGAGATGATCCGGCTGGGGGCGGACGCACGGACAGACGGGCACCATGCCGTGGTGCGTGGGTTGCCGCAGTTGTCGAGTGCGCCGGTGTGGGCGTCCGATATTCGCGCCGGTGCGGGCCTGGTGCTCGCCGGCCTTGTCGCCGACGGTGACACCGAGGTGCACGACGTCTACCACATCGACCGGGGCTACCCGTTGTTCGTCGAGAACCTGGCCAGTTTGGGTGCGGAGATCGAGCGAGTAAGCTGATCTGAGACGGGCGTACCAAGGTCAAAGGCCTCTGACCAGGGGATTTGACTTCGCAAGCGCCGAAGTCCTAATCTAATCGAGTTGCCCCGGACAGCCGGGGAGACGAAATCTTGACTCGCTGCCGCAGATGGTTTAAGCTGGCAGGGTTGCCCTGAAACGGGGCTGCAGAGTCAAAGCAAGTCTGTTGTTTGAGAACTCAATAGTGTGTTTGGTGGTTTTTGTTTGTTGTTTTTGGCCATCTTGGTGGGGGACTCCCCGTCTTCCTGCTACGTGGGATGGTTGTTTTTTTGATGCCAGTTTTTGGT
>NZ_LQOL01000075.1 GCF_002101555.1 Mycolicibacterium canariasense | reverse complement strand
AGGTCGGGTTTGCCGGTGGGGGTGGCCAGGGCGGGGAACCAGTGGGCGCCTTCGGGTTCGGTGAGGTAGGTGTGTCCGGTAGGGGTGGTCCAGATGACGGTGCCGTCGGGCAGCTGGTGGTCGTTCCACCCGGTGTGGAAGGTCTTCAACAGATGATGGAATCTGCACAGGCACTTCAGATTTGACGGATGCGTCGGCCCGGCCGGGTAGGGCACGGTGTGGTCGATATCGCAGTCCCACGCTGATGCGTCGCAGCCGGGGAATCGGCAGGTCATGTCGCGGCAGCGGATGAAGTCTGCCAGTGCGGCCGAGGGTCGGTAGCCGGATTGGGCGGCGCTCGCGGGCACCGGCAGGTCGCGCGTTGTGGCGGTGTCGGTCAGCTTCCTGAGCATGTCGGCGGGCAGGGCGCCGTACCCGGGCAGATACGCCGGGCCTTCTGATTCGCCGTCGAGTGTGGCGTTGTCGGCGATCACGTGGATCATCACCCCGACGGTGGCCGGTGTCGGGGGTGTGGTGCGGGCGGGGCAGTCGGGGTCCTCGCATCGGCAGCGTGGGTGTTGGCCGGTGGCGATGGCGGCGAAGGCGTCGGCGCGGCGTTGGTCTTTGGTGCGGGTATCGGCCGGGCAGGTCTTTTCGGCGAGGGTGTTGAGCAGCCTGTCCCACGCGGTGGCCGCGACGGCGTCGACGTTGGCCCATACCCCGCCCATGCCGGGTTGGGTAAGGGTGACCTCGACGTAGCGGTCGCGGCGGGGCCGGTCTGGATCACGCACGCCGATGGGGTCAGCCGTGGCGATGACCCCGTCGATGCGTTGCTCGATCTTCGGGCCGGACAGCCGGGCCCAGCGGGGTGCTTTCTGGGCCAGTTGGGTGTCGATGCGGGCCATCAGGGTGGGGTCGGTGATGAGTTCGGTGCGGGCCACGATGGTCGCGATCATGCGGTAGTCGATGGCGCCGGTGGCGTAGACGGCGGCCACGTTGGGCAGTCGGGTGCGCAGGGTGATGGCCAGTTTGACTTGGGCTTCTGCGCGTTTGCGGCTGATGGCCAGGGCGGTGGCGACCTCGGCGACCAGGCTGAGGTGCCCGTCGATGGCCCAGCACAGTTTTTCGGTGTCGTCCTCGGGGGCCAGGATCTCGTAGAGGTCGCCGATCGCGGCCAGCCGCCGGGCGCCGTCGGCGTTCTCGGCGCGGGCGGCAGCACTCATCTGGTTCACCGCGGCGGCGGCCCGCTCCCGTGTCTTATCGAACATGTGTTCGATGATACTCGTACCTACCGACGCGTCGACGCGCCAAAAATGCCGCCCCGCCACCCTCGTCGCTTAGATCAACTAGCAGATAGCGCACCTAAGCGACGAGGATGCGCAGAGGTGGCCTCAGCCGGCGGCGTCCGGCAACAGCGCCGGGCAGTTCCCGTAGGCATCGGCCGTCAGCTCGAAATGCCACAGCTCGTTGGCATACGTCCGGCACAACCCGAACCGCGCGCCGTTGGCGATCAGCCACTGGTCGGCCCCGGTCCCGCCGACGTCGACCGCCTCACCGATGACGTGCTTGGAGTGCTCGGGTGTCTGCACGTACTGCCGGGCCGCAGCGATGCTGCCATAGGTGGCCACCGCGTCGTCGAGCAGCCGCTGCTGGAACTCGGGAGAGCGCCAGCCGGAGGTGATGGTCATCGTGATGCCGTCGGCCGCGGCCGCGGTGGTGGCGTTCTGGATGGCGCTCAGCAGTGCCGGATCCAGCCTGCCGATGGCCGGATTCTGCACGTCGAAGGCGGTCAACACCTGATCACCGGCCAGCGATCCGTCCGCGGTGTCCGCCTGTGCGACCGGGGCCGCGCACACGGCGCCCACGGCCAGCGCACCCACCGCCATCATCATCCGCATGGCCCTCAGCCTACGTCCGGCGACGGGAACACCCCGTCGACGTAACGCCAGGCACCGTCCTCGTCACGCCGGAAGCGGCTGCGCTCGTGCAGGATGCGACGACGCCCGTCGGCGACGTACTGGGCGCGGAACTCCACGATGCCGGACGCGTCGCCGGGGCCACCGGCCTCGGTGTCGACGATCTGCAGTCGCCGCCACGTGAGCGTCTCGTCCAGCTCGAGCGAAGCGGGCCGGGTACCGCGGTCCCAACTCGACATCAGGTAGTCGGCCAACCCGAGCGCGTATGCGCTGAATCGGGAACGCATCAGCGCCTCGGCGGTCGGCGCCGTCCGGTCACCCCGGTGCAGCGCCCCGCAGCAGTCGTCGTACTCGGTGCCCGAGCCGCACGGGCATGGGTCAGCGCCGCGCACGCGCCACCGCCACACCGCCGGCGATCTGATCCACCAGGGCCTCCAGCTCCGGGCGGTCGGCCAGCCACGACAACGCGATTCTGGCCGGCGCCCAGGCGATGTACATGATGTACATCATGCTTTGCGACGCCGATACGTCTCCGATCGGGAAGCGTGGGTCAGATATCGCCGTCCTCGGCCAGCACGCGGGACGCGATCCGGAACGCGGTGTTGGCGTCGGGCACCCCGCAGTAGATCGCGGTTTGCAACAACAGTTCCTTGATCTCGTCCACGGTCAGGCCGTTGCGCCGGGCCGCGCGAACGTGCATCGCCAACTCCTCGTGATGGCCGCGGGCCACCAGGGCGGTCAGCGTGATCAGGGAGCGGCTACGCCGGTCCAGGCCGGGCCGGGTCCAGATGTCTCCCCACGCGTAGCGGGTGATCAGGTCCTGGAAGTCGGCGGTGAAATCGGTGGTGGTGTCGACGGCGCGGTCGACATGCGCGTCGCCGAGCACCGCCCGCCGCACCGCCATGCCCTCGTCGTAGCCGCTCACTGTGCCTCCTTGAGATGGTTGCGGGCTCGCTGCAGCACCAGATCCACCAACACGTCGGTGGCACCCAGGTACTGCGCGGCCGGGCTCCGGCCGGTCAGGCCGGCCATGGTCTGCTGTTCGGCGTAGATGCCCTGTGCGTCGTGCTGATGGGTGGCCGCCCGCGCGTTGTCCACGCGCAGCCCGGACAACAGTTCGGCCGCCTGCGACGCGGCGATCAGGGTGCGCCGGACGAGGGTCCGCAGGGTCGCCCACTCGGCGTGCCAGCCGCCGTCGGCGCGTTCGTCGACGCTGGCCGCCGACGCCGCGTGCAGGGTGGCGCCCAGTTGCGGGGCGGTCAGCGCGGTCCGGCGCAGCAGCACCGTCAGCACGGGATTGCTCTTGTGCGGCATGGTCGATGACCCGCCGCCGGAACCTTCGGCGAGTTCGCCGGCGCGCACCCCCACGGCGATGTCGTTGGCGATGTGTCCCCACGCGTCGCAGCAACCGACGAGCGCGTCACCGGTGCGGGTGAGCACCGCACGCGTGGTGTGCCACGGAAACGCCTGCGCCAACCCCAGCCTGTCCGCCCAAGCCCCCGCCAACGCGAGCGCCGCGTCCGCAGAGCCGGCCAGTTCGGTGCTGGCGGCCAGTGTTCCGGCCGCCCCGCCAGCCGAAATGGGCAGGGCGGGAAGTGCTTTGAGCGTGTCGACGGCGTCCAGGATGCCGGTCAGCCAGTTCGCGAATCTGCGCGCCGCCGTTCCGGGCAGCGCGGTCTGGGTCAGCGTGCGGGTCAGCATCGGCGTGGCCCGGTGCTGTTCGGTCAGCCCGATCAGGGCGTGCACCTGCCGGTCGAGCGCACCGGCCAGGGCGGCGAGGGCATCGCGCAGGCACAGCATCAGTGCGGTGTCCAGCACATCCTGACTGGTGAGACCGCGGTGCAGCCAGCGCGCGGCGTCCGCCCCGGCACGGTCCCGCAGTAGGGCGACCAGTCCGGTGACGGGATTGCCGTCGGCCTCCGCGCCCGCCGCGATTCCGGGGATATCCGCCTCACCGGTCAGGATGCCGAGATCGGCGGCGGCTGCCGGCGGAGCGATACCGGCCGCGACGAGGGTTGCCAGCCAGGCATTCTCGGCTCTCACCAGAGCCGCGAAGAAAGCTTGCTCACTCATGGCAGTCCCGGCGCGGTGGTCACCGGGCCAGAACAGATCGCTCACTGGCCCGGGAAACGCAGGAACACCGTCTCCGCCTCGCCCTGCAACCGGATGTCGAAACGGAGTCCGTGCTCGTCGCGCTGCGCGATCAGGGTGTCGCGGCGGTCGTCGGGCAGGCTGTCCAGCAACGCATCCGGGCCGGGATCGGGGAGGTAGGCGCGGGTGAACAAGCGGTTCAGCAGTCCGCGCCCGAACACCGTGACGGCGATGAACGGAGCCTTACCCGGTTCGGTGGGACCGGGTTCGACGGTGCTGAAGCTGAAACGCCCCTCGTCATCGGTGGCCATCCGGCCCCAGCCGGTGAACGTCCAGCCGTCGCGGTGCAGCGACCCCGCGGTGCGCGGTATCTGGCCGGTCGCGTCGGCTTGCCAGATCTCCAGCATCGCATCGGGGATCGGCTTTCCCGCGCCGTCGGTGACGATGCCGTGGAACCTGATGGAGCCCGGAACGCCGGGCGGTACAAGCTCATTCCCGCGGTGGAAGGGCAGGGCGTAACCGTAGAACGGTCCGATGGTCTGGCCCGGGGTCGGCGTCAGCAGTGTGCTCATCGGTGGTCCTCCTCGAAATGCGTGCGGTGCGAACCGGTCAGCACGATGTCCCAGCGGTAACCGGTGGCCCATTCGTGGCTGGTCACATCGTGATCGTAGGTGGCGACCAGTCGGTCGCGGGCCTTCTGATCGGTGATCGACCGGTAGATCGGATCCAGCGTGAACAGGGGGTCCCCGGGAAAGTACATCTGGGTGATCATCCGCTGCGTGAAATCGGTTCCGAACAGCGAGAAATGGATGTGCGCCGGGCGCCACGCGTTGTGGTGGTTCTTCCACGGGTACGGGCCGGGTTTGACGGTGGTGAAGCGGTAGGTCCCGTCGTCGTCGGTGAGGCAGCGACCGACGCCGGTGAAGTTGGGATCCAGTGGTGCACGGTGCTGGTCGCGTTGGTGGATGTAACGCCCCGCGGAGTTGGCCTGCCAGATCTCCACCAGCTGGCGGCGCACCGGGCGTCCGTCGCCGTCGACGATCCGGCCGGTCACGACGATGCGCTCACCGATCGGATCACCGGTGTGTTGGATGGTCAGATCCGATTCCAGTTGGTGCACATCGCGTTCCCCGAATACGGGTGCCCACAACTCCAGCGTCTCGGGATCGGCGTGGTGCAGGTCCTTGGTGGGATGGCGCAACAGACTGCTGCGGTAGGGCGCATAGTCCAGTCTCGGTTGACGTTCTTCCATACCCGTTTGCAGGTAAGCGGTTTCGATGGCGGCCATCTCGGCGTTGATCTCAGCCTGGCTCGCCGATGCGCTGTCGGGGTTGGTGTCGATGCGGGCTGTCATGGTTCGACGGTAGTCATCCCGGACGGCGACTCGGAAGATTAGACTTCCGCTCAGCGAAAGGATTGTGGGATGGCGGGGAACACCTCGGTGCCCGGCGCGACGGTGACGTCGCGATTGCTGGCGATCATCGGCGCCTTCGACGAACGGCATCGTGCGCTCACGTTGACCGAGATCGCACAGCGGTCCGAGCTACCCGTGCCCACGGTGTCGCGGCTGGCCGGTGAACTGGTGTCCGGGTCCGCGCTGCAACGCCGCCAGGACGGCCGGTTCGTCATCGGTCGCCTGATCTGGGAGGCAGGGCTGCGGGCACCGGTGGAAGGGCGATTGAAGCAGGTGGCCGAACCGTTCATGCACGACGTGTACGCCGCGACCCTGGCCACCGTGCACCTGGCCGTCCGGGAGGGGACGCAGGTGCTCTATCTCGAGCGGATGTCCGGCCGGGCCTCGGTGCCGATCGTCAGCACGGTCGGCAGCAGGCTGCCGTTGCATTGCACGGGGGTGGGAAAGTTGTTGCTCGCCCACGCCCCGGCCGCCATCCAGCGTCAGGTGTTCGCCGAGCTGACGCGGGTGACGCCGTACACCATCACCTCGGCCGGTGTGCTCCGCAACCAGCTCGAGCGGATTCGGCGCGACGGGGTGGCCACCACCTCACAGGAAATGTCACTGGGCGCGTATTCGCTGGCGGTGCCGGTGGTCCGCAGCTCGGACGACACCGTGGCGGCCGCGATCGGGGTGGTGGTGCCCACCCTCAAACGCGACCGCCAGCGGTTGCTCGGTGCATTGCAGGTTGCCGCGCGAGGTATCGGGCGCCTGCTGTAGGTCAGTGCCGGACGAGTTCGCCGGCGGTCGCCCCGTGGCCCAGCGCTTCGGTGGGCACGTCCTTGGTCTCCCGCGCGGTCAGGGCCGATGCCGCGGCGATCACGCAGACCACGCCGGTGAAAATGCTGATCACCACCCAGCCGCCCTCGCGCACCCCGCCCAGCGCGGTGACGATGCTCGGTGCGAAACCGGCCACCAGGAAACCCAATTGGGTGCCGATCGCCACTCCGGAGAATCGCACCGGCGTGGCGAACATTTCGCCGTAGAAGGCGGGCCACACCGCATTGGCCGCGGCGTAACCGAAGGAGAAGGTGGCCACCGCGAGTGCGAAGGTCAGCAGCTGGTTACCCCCACTCATCGACAACATGTAGAAGGGCATCAGCACCGCCGAGGACAGGGCGCCGTACACGAACACCGGCTTGCGGCCGATCCGGTCGGCGAGCTTGCCGAACAGCGGCTGGGTGGCCAGGGCGAACACGTTGGCCACCACGACCAGCCACAGCGTGATGTCGGCCGGCAGGCCGACCTTCTTGCCGTAGGCGATGGCCAGGTTGCTGAACACGGTGGACACCGCGGCGATGAACGCGCAGAAGATCACCCGCAGCACGTCGGCCCAGTGGTCGCGCAGCAGCGGGATCAGTGGCATGCGGGCGATGGTGCCGGCGGCCTTGGCCTCGGTGAACTGCGGGGTCTCGTGCAGCCGGCGGCGGATGAAGTAGGCCACCACGACCACCACCGCGCTGAGCCAGAACGGCACCCGCCAGGCCCAGGTGTACTTCACCTCGTCGGGCAGCGACACGAAGGGGATGAGCACCAACGAGGCCAGGATCAGACCACCCTGGGTGCCGGTCAGCGTCCAGGACGTGTAGTAGGCGCGTTGGTGGTCGGGGGAGTGTTCGAGGGTCAGCGAGCTGGCGCCGGCCTGCTCACCGGCCGCCGAAAAGCCTTGCATCAGACGGCAGATCACCAGCAGCGCCGGCGCGGCCCAGCCGATGGTGGCGAAGCCGGGCAGGCAGCCGATCAGGAAGGTCGAGACCCCCATGAGCACCAGGGTGAACATCAGCACGCGCTGGCGGCCGATGCGGTCACCGAAGTGGCCGAGGATGATGGCACCCACCGGCCGCGCGACATAGGCGAAGCCGAAGGTGGCGAACGACATGACCAGCGCCGCTTCCTCACCGGACGGGAAGAACACATGCGGGAAGATCAGCGCCGCGGCCGAGCCGAACAGGAAGAAGTCGTAATACTCGACGGCGCTGCCCATGAAGCTGGCCAGGGCGGCCCGCCGCGGGGTGCGGGCCGTGGTGGCCTCGGGTGGTTGCGCGGTGGTGGTCATCGGTTCTCCTTTGAACGAATTATGTTGGGCTGCTCTGGCTTAGCCGACGAGTTCGCGGAAATGGGCCGACATCCGGCCGGCGTCCGGGCTGATCCCGGTGATCAGGGCGAAGGCGTCGACGGCCTGGTGCACGGCCATGTGGCCGCCGTCGAGGGTGCGGCAACCGACGTCGCGGGCCGCCCGCAGCAGCGCGGTGTCCAGCGGGCGGTAGACGATGTCGGCCACCCACATCCGCGGATGCAGCAGAGCGGGATCGAAGGCGATGCCGGGGTGCTGGGCCATCCCGGTGGGCGTGGCGTGCACGATGCCGTCGGCCTCGGGCAGCAGCACCGCCAGTTTGTCGAACGAGGACGCATCGACGTGGGCCAGCGGGTGCCGTGCCGTCAGGTCGGCGGCCAGTGCGGTGGCCCGGTCGGGATCCAGGTCCACCACGGTCAGGTGGCCGGCGCCGAGCCGTAACAGCGCGGCGGCCACCGCGGTGCCCGCGCCACCCGCGCCGACCAGCACCACCCGGCCGGTATCGGCGCCCGCCAGGCCCTCGCCGAACCCGTGGGCGAAACCGGTGATATCGGTGTTGTGCCCGAAGGCTTTTCCGTTGCGGAACAGTACGGTGTTCACCGCGCCCAGCTCGCGGGCGGTGTCCTCGATGTCGTCGAGGTGCTCCAGGACGAGTTGTTTGCAGGGGTGGGTGATGTTCAGCGCGTCGTAGCCCAGTGCCCGTGCCCACTGCAGGAGCTCTCCGACGCGGCCGGGGGACAGGCCCAGCGCGTCGAGGTCCAGGGTGCGGTAGACGTAGTCCAGGCCGTGGGCCCGGCCCTCGGCCATGTGCAGCGCCGGGGTCAGCGACGGGCCGACGCCGGTGCCGACCAGCCCGACGAGATAGGGGTGCGGTGAGGGCATCAGCCCGTGCTCCTTAATGTACGAACTAGTACGTCCGCAAAAGTAGAGCACTGTGGTGCGCATCGCGTCAAGCGTTGAGTGTGAGGCGGGTCTCGCCCGTCAGGGTCGGCTGGTCAGCCAGCCGACGACGACGTCGCCCAGCATCCGGCGCAGGTGTGCGCGTCGCGATGTCTCGGTCAGGTCGGTGTCGAAGAGAAAGCCGAACGTGTACCGGTTGGCCACCTGGAACACGCAGTACGAGCTGATCACCAGGTGCACGTCCAGGGCGTCGACATCGTCGCGGAATGCGCCCGCGGCGCGGCCGTCGCGCAGGATCTCGTCCAGCAGGGAAGTGGCGGGCCGGGACAGTTCTCGCAGGTCATCCAGCCGTCTGATGAATTCGCCGCGGTGGATGTTCTCGATCGACACCAGCCTGATGAACGCGTCGTGGGCGATGTGGTGGTCGAACGTGACCTCGGCCAGTCGGCGGATGGCCTCCACCGGATTGGCGTGGTCGACCCGCAATTTCTGCTCGGCGTCGCGGATGCCGCGGTAGGCGTGCTCCAGAACGGCCAGGTAGAGCTGCTCTTTCCCGCCGAAGTAGTAGTAGATCATCCGCTTGGTGGTGCTGGTGCGTTCGGCGATCTCGTCCACCCGCGCGCCGGAGTAGCCGGACTCGGCGAACACCTCGGTGGCCACCGTCAGCAGTTCGGCGCGGGTGCGCTCGGCATCGCGCTGAAGTTCGGCTTTGGGCTTGGCGGCCATGACGGCTGAGCTTACCGAGGCAGCGCGGCGGATCACCGCAGCGCTTCCCGCGCTATTAACTATTTGGTACATTGACAGCGAGAGTGGCCCCCGTCACAGGAGGAATGATGAAGGCATCGATCGCCACGGTCTCGCTGTCGGGCTCGCTCGTCGAGAAACTGCACGCCTGCGCGGCGGCCGGCTTCGACGGGGTCGAGATCTTCGAGCCCGACCTGATCGCCGGTGATCACTCCCCGGAGGAGATCCGCCAGCTGGCCCGCCGGCTCGGCCTGTCGCTGGACCTCTATCAGCCGTTGCGCGATCTCGAGGGTGTCGACGAGACCGTCTTCGCCGACAACCTGCGCCGGGCGGGGGCCACCTTCGCCACCGCCCGGCGGCTCGGCATCGACACCGTGCTGGTCTGTTCCAACGTGGCGACGGCGACCATCGACTCCGACGAGGTGTCGGCCGCCCAGCTGCGCCGCATCGGTGAGCTGGCCGCCGGTTACGGCATCCGGATCGCTTTCGAGGCGCTGGCATGGGGGCGCTACATCGACGACTACCGCCGCGCCTGGCGGGTGGTCGAGCTGGCCGCGCACCCGAATGTCGGTGTGTGCCTCGACAGTTTTCATGTGCTCTCGCGCGGGCACGACCCATCGGAGATCGAACGGATCCCCGGCGAGAAGATCTTCTATCTACAGCTGGCCGACGCACCGGCGCTCAGCATGGACGTGCTGTCCTGGAGCCGGCACCATCGGCTGTTCCCCGGCGAGGGCTCCTTCGATCTGGCCGGGTTCGTGCGGCACACCTTGGCCGCCGGCTACACCGGTCCGTTGTCACTGGAGGTCTTCAACGACACGTTCCGCCAGACCGATCCCGGGCACACCGCCGTCCACGCGCTGCGCTCGCTGGTGTGGCTGCACGATCAGGTGTCGCACACCCTCACCGACGCGAAACCGCCGACCGGCTTCGACTTCGTCGAGATCAAGGCCGAGGACACCAGTGAGGTCGAGGTGTTGCTGCATCGGCTGGGCTTCACCCCGCGCGGCCGGCACCGCAGCAAGCCGGTCTCGTTGTGGTCGGCCGGCGACGCCCGGATCGTGCTCAACGAGCAGCAGGCCCGCGACCAGGTGCCCCACGTCGCGGCGATCGGGCTGCAGGTGCCCGACACCGAAGCCACCTCCCGCCGGGCGGCCGAACTGATGGCTCCCGCCGCATACCGGCGTACCTACGCTGCCGAGCAACCGTTCGGTGCCACCGTCGCGCCCGACGGGACCCAGTTCTTCTGGGCGTCCTCGGGAGCGGCCGAGCCGGCCTGGGTCGCCGAGTTCGAGGGCGGCCTGTCCGCCACGGCGCCGCACCTGGTGATCGACCACGTCAACCTCAGCCAGCCCTGGCAGACCGCGGAGGACGCCGTGCTCTTCCTGACCAGTGTGTTCGGTCTGAGCGCCGGCGAGCCCGCCGAGGTGCCCGGTCCCAAGGGGCTGGTGCGCAGCCAGGTCATGCACAACGCGGACAAGTCGGTCCGGCTGCCGCTGAACGTGGCGCCGCACATCATGGACGACGCCGGCCTGCCCCAACACATCGCCTTCGCCTGCGCCGACGTCCGCGCGCTGGCCCGCACCGCGCGCGCGGCCGGGCTGCAGTTCCTGGCCATCCCGGACAACTATTACGACTACCTGTCCGGCCGGTTCGGGCTGGCCGAGGACACCGTCGCCGAACTTCGGGAGCTCAACCTGCTCTACGACCGGGCGTCCAGCGGCGCGGAGTTCGTCCACTTCTACACCGGCACCGTCGGCACGGTGTTCCTGGAGTTCGTGCAGCGTATCGGTGGCTACGACGGCTACGGCACCGACAACGCCCCGGTGCGCCTCGCCGCGCAGCGTGGGCGTCTCGGTACCGTACGGTCGTGACCGAACGCGTAGTGCTGCTCGTCAACGGGCCCAATCTGAACCTGCTGGGCACCCGCCAGCCCGAGGTGTACGGCGCCACCACGCTGGCCGAGATCGAGGCCGCGGTCGCCGCGCTCGCCGCCGAGTTCGGTCTTGCCGTGCGCGCCGTGCAGAGCAATCACGAGGGCGTGCTGATCGATGCCATCCATGCCGCCCGCGGTGAATGCGCCGGCATCATCATCAATCCCGGTGCCTACAGCCACACCTCGATCGCCATCCGGGACGCGCTGTCCTCGGTCGACCTGCCGGTGGTGGAGGTGCACCTGAGCAACATCCACGCCCGCGAGGAGTTCCGGCACCACTCCTTCGTCTCCGCTGTCGCCGAGGCGGTCATCGCCGGGGCCGGCCCGGCCGGCTACGAATACGCGGTGCGCCACCTGGCGGCGAAGTTCGCATGAGCCTGCAACCGCCGATCGTCCGCTACGCCGGATTCCTGGTGGCCGCCGAGGCCGTCGCCGCCCTCGTGGTGGCCGTCGTGCTCGCGGTGCTGGCGACCGGCGGCACCGACAAACACACCCAGGGGTTCAACGCCTACGGCACCGCGGGCTGGTTCGCGATCATGGGGTGCGGCCTGCTCGCCGGCGGCTGGGCGCTGATCACCGGCAGGCGCTGGGGCCGCGGTATCGGCATATTCGCCAACCTGCTGCTGCTCGGGGTGGCGTGGTACCTGTTCACCTCACACCAGGTGGCCTACGGGATCGCGGTGGCCCTGCTGGCAGTGCTCACCGTGGGCATGCTGTTCAGCCCGTCGGCGGTGCACTGGACCACCGGGCAGGACTAGACCTCGTTCGCCAGGGCGCTCAGCTCCGGTCCGGACACCCGGTAGGTGGTCCACTCGGTCTGCGGCTTCCCGCCGACCGCGTCGTACAGCGCGATCGCATTGACGTTCCAGTTCAGCACCGCCCAGGACAACCGCGTCCCGCCGCGCCGCACACACTCGGCGGCCAAGGTGGCCAACAACTTCCGGGCCAGCCCGCGGCGCCGGAAGGCCGGGCGCACGAACAGGTCCTCCAGGTAGATGCCCGTCACCCCGTCCCAGGTGGAGAAGTTCAGGAACCACACCGCGGTCGCCGCGGCCTGCCCGTCGACCTCCACCACATGCGCATAGGCCACCGGTTCGGGACCGAACAGCGCCTGGTGCAAAAGGGTTTCGGTGACGGTGCATTCGTCGAGGGCGTTCTCGAACTCGGCCAGTTCGCGGATCATCGACACGATGTCCGGCTCGTCACCCGGTCGGGCCCAGCGGATCGACTCAGTCATCTTCTGCTCCCAGTCCTGTCAGGATCGTCCGGAACTTCGTGGTGGTCTCGTCCACCTCGTCGTCGGGATCGGATTCGGCGACGATCCCCCCGCCGGCGTGCGCCAGCGCCGTCCGCCGGTCCGGGCTGAGCACCGCACACCGGATCGACACCACCCAACGGCCGTCACCGCGGGCGTCGCACCAACCGACCGCGCCGGCGTAGAAGCCGCGGTCACCCTCGAGTTCGGCGATCAGGGCGGCGGCCGCGTCGGCCGGCACCCCGCCGACGGCCGGGGTCGGGTGCAAGGCGAGCGCGAGATCCAATGCGCTGGTGGCACTTTGGCGCAGCCTGCCGCGGATCGGGGTGCTCAGGTGCCACAACGCGTCGGTGCCGTGCAGCTCGGGTTCGTCGGCGATCTGCAGATCCGCGCACAGCGGTTCCAGTGCCGTGCGCATGATGTCGACGACGAACGCGTGCTCGCGCCGGTTCTTGCCGGAGGCCGCGAGCGCGGCGGCATTGGCGGCATCGGTCTGCGGGTCCGTCGACCGCGGCGCCGACCCGGCGAACGGCCGGCAGATCACCGTCTCGCCCGCGCGCGCCACCAACAGTTCCGGGCTGGCGCCCACCAACGTGCCGGCCGCGCCCAGTTCGGCCAGGTACACGGTGGCGGCCGGATCGGCGGCGGCCAGCCGGCGCAGCACCGAGCGCGAATCCCAGGCGCCGTCGGCGCTCAGCCGCAACGCGCGGGCCAGCACCACCTTGTCCAGCGCCGAGTTCCGCAGCCGCGCCACCGCCTCGGCCACTCGGGCTCGGTGCTCCGAGCCGGCCGGCAGCGTCTCACGGTGCAGCACCGCTGGTGCGGGCCGCACCGGCCAGTCCGGCAGGGCCTGCGGGAATTCGACCCGTTCGGGGGTGAACAGCGCGGTCTGGGCGCTCAAGTCAAAAGGCAACGCGCCCAACACGATCGGGACGGTGCCGCAACGCAGTGCCCGTTGCGCGTCGGGAATCGTCGAGAACTCCTGCCGCACGCCGTCGGCCAGCACGGTGCCGTCCGGCCCGGACAGCACGAACGACGGTGTCACGCCGGCAGGCACGGGTTGACGTGACCGGTCAGGCCCAGCGCGGAAATCTGGCGCACGCCGTGTTCGAACCCGCATACCGCGATCGAGGCCGCCGCCATCGACAACCGGATGCCCTCGGACACCGGCAGCTCGATCCAGCGGGTCAGCATCGAGCGGGAGAAGTGGCCGTGCCCGACGAACACCACATCGCGCTCGGCCATGTTGTCCAGGGCCAGGGCGACCGCCGCGTCGGCGCGCGCGGTCACATCGGCCATGCTCTCCCCACCCGGGCACGGATGCGTCCACACCGTCCAGCCCGGCACGCTCTCCCGGATCTCCACGGTGGTCAGGCCCTCGTAGTCGCCGTAATCCCACTCGGCCAGCAGGGGGGTGACCTCGTCGACGGTCAACCCGGCCAGTTCGGCGGTGAGCAGCGCCCGCCGGCGCGGGCTGCTGACCACCAGCGGATCGCGCAACTGCAGGTCGCCCAACGCCTCCGCGGCGAGCTTGGCCTGGTATCTGCCGGTGTCGGTGAGATCGAGATCGGTGCGGCCGGTGTGCTTGCCGCTCTTGGACCATTCGGTCTCGCCGTGCCGGAGCAGGAACAGCCGGTGCTGCTGGACGGTCTTCTCTGGGCGAGCGGAGCGACGGGGAAGATCCTTCTCTGGGCGAGCGGAGCGACGGGGAAGATCCTTCTCTGGGCGAGCGGAGCGACGGGGAAGATCCACGTGTGGATTCTGCCCCACGGCGGGCCGAGGGGACCGCCCGCGTGCTTGGATGGGCGGTGTGACGCGAGTATTAGCGGTCGCCAATCAAAAGGGTGGGGTCGCCAAGACGACGACGGTGGCGTCGCTGGGTGCCGCCTTCGTCGAGCACAAGCAGCGGGTGCTGCTGGTGGACCTGGACCCGCAGGGCTGTCTGACGTTCTCGCTGGGCCAGGATCCGGACAACCTCGCCGTCTCGGTGCACGAGGTCCTCCTCGGTGACGTGGAACCCGATACGGCGCTGCTGTCCACCGCGGAGGGCATGACGGTGTTGCCCGCCAATATCGACCTGGCCGGTGCCGAGGCGATGCTGCTGATGCGGGCCGGCCGCGAGTACGCGCTCAAGCGGGCGCTGGGGAAGCTGGCCGACCAATTCGATGTCGTCGTCGTCGACTGCCCGCCGTCGCTGGGTGTGCTGACCCTCAACGGTCTCACCGCTGCCGACGAGGTGATCGTGCCGTTGCAGTGTGAGACGCTCGCGCACCGCGGGGTGGGGCAGTTCCTGCGCACCATCGGCGATGTCCAGCAGATCACCAATCCGGAGCTGAAACTGCTCGGCGCGCTGCCCACCCTGTACGACTCGCGCACCACCCACAGCCGGGATGTGCTCTTCGACGTCGTCGACCGCTACAACCTGCCGGTGCTCGCGCCCCCGATTCCCCGCACGGTTCGCTTCGCGGAGGCCAGCGCCTCCGGTGCCTCGGTGCTGAAGGGCCGGAAGAACAAGGGCGCCAACGCCTATCGCGATCTGGCCGGGGCGTTGCTGCGGCACTGGAAAACGGGAAAGGCACTGCCGACGTTCACGCCGGACCTCTAGCGGACGTCAGCCCAGCGCCACCACGGTGCCGCCGCGCTGCTCCAGCAGCGTCGATCCGGCCACCGCGGGAATCACCGGATCCTGTGACGGCGGGCGCTTGACGTCGATGTGGCGCACGCCGGCGCCCGTCTCGGGGTTGAAGACGTCATAGCCGGAGGTCACCGGCACCAGCAGGGAACCGGCCATGATGGTGGCCGGACCCACCGGCGCATTGGCGCCCGACGGCGCCACGGTGTACTTGTAGCGCAGCTGGTTGGCGTCGAACACCAGCACCGAGTCACCCGTCCACCAGGTGATCAGGTCCCCGGGATGCGACATCACCGCCTTCGCCGACGCGGGCTTGGGCAGCAGCGTGCTGGCGGTCACCGTGCCGGTGTCGTCGACGACGTTGACCGCCGGCTTCGGGGTCGGTACGTAGACCGCGGTGGTGGTGTCGGTGACCGCGACGACCCGCGCGTCGGAATCCACCGAGACGCCGGGCTGCTGCTGGAACTTCGCCGTCGGGGTGTCCTCCTCGTCCGACGGGGTCAGCAGGGTCAGCCGCATGTCGGCCTGGTTGGGGCAGGCCTCCAACACCGACACCTGTGACGAGCTGGCCGCGGCGGACACCAGCCGGCACAGCGGGTCCTGCGGGACGTCGGGTTTGATCCGGGCGTCCAGCGTGCCCCAGCTGAGCATGCGCACCATGTCCGAGCGCCACAATTCCAACCGGCTGTCACCGGCCGAGAGCACCGTGCTGCCGTCGGAGGACAGCGTCACCTCGGGGTCGGCGTACGCCGTGCGGGTCGGGCCGCGCCGCCCGGTCTGGGCGTCGATGGTGCTGACCTGGCCGCAGCCGCGGCGGTCCGGGTACACCGCGACGGCGTACTGGTACACCCAGGTGACCCCGCACAGCTCCAGATCGCGCGTGTACGACCACAGCGGCGCGCCGCCGGCCGGATCGCGCCCGGTGACCCCGCGGCCGTCGCCGGTCACGACCGCGCCACCCACCACCAGGGGCTGGGTGGTCTTACCGCTGGGAGCCGACCACAGTTCGTGCAGGGTGTCGGGAACCTCGGCGGCCGGCTTGAGGGCCGGTACGGCCGTGGCGGCGGGCTTGCTGATGGTGGCCCGCGCGTCGCTGGTCCACCAGATCAGGGCGGCCACCACCGCCACCACCACCGCGATGGCCGCAGCCGCCAGCATGTCGCCGCGGGTGCGGCGTTCCGGACGGATACCGGGCATCTAGCCGGCTGCGGGGGCGGCGGCCTTGCGCGGACGGCGCCGGCGCCGGCGCTTGGGGGCGCCGGTCTCGTCTGTGCCGTCCGCGCCGGTCGGGCTGTCCGAGCCGGCCGCGTCGGCGGGCTCGGTCTCGGCGACCTGCTCGGGATGACCGGTGGCGGGCTGGCCGCCGCGGGTACGCCGGCGGTTGCGGTTGCGGGTGCGGGCCGGCCGCTCGGCCCGCTCGGCGCGTTCCCCTTCGGTGCGGGTCTTCGGCGTGCGCGGTGCGGCGATCGAACCGGTGGCCTCGGCCGGGATGTTCAGCTCGGTGTACAGGTGCGGCGAGCTGGAGTACGTCTCGGCCGGGTCCGGGGTATCCAGGCCCAGGGCCTTGTCGATCATCGTCCAGCGCGGCAGCTCGTCCCAGTCCACCAGGGTGACCGCGATGCCGGTCTTGCCGGCGCGGCCGGTGCGGCCGATGCGGTGCACGTACGCCTGTTCGTCATCGGGAATCTGGTAGTTGATGACGTGGGTGATGTCGTCGATGTCGATACCGCGGGCCGCGACGTCGGTGGCCACCAGGACATCGACGTCGCCGTTGCGGAACGCCTTGAGGGCCTTCTCCCGCGCGATCTGGCCCAGGTCGCCGTGCACAGCGCCGACCTTGAAGCCGCGCTCGCCGAGCTCGTCGGCGACCTTCTGCGCGGTGCGCTTGGTGCGGGTGAAGATCATCGTCGCGCCGCGGCCCTCGGCCTGCAGGATGCGGCTGACCATCTCGACCTTGTCCAGCGCGTGCGCGCGGTAGACGAATTGCTCGGTGGTGTCGTGGGTGGCCGCCGAGTGCGGCGCCTCGGCCCGGATGTGGGTCGGCTGGTTCATGAAGGTGCGCGCCAGCGTGATGATCGGGTCGGGCATGGTGGCCGAGAACAGCATGGCCTGCCTGCTGTCCGGGGTGAGCCGCAGGATCCGCTCGATATCGGGCAGGAAGCCCAGGTCCAGCATCTCGTCGGCCTCGTCGAGCACCAGCACGGACAGCCCGCCCAGCTGCAGGTGGCCCTGCTGGGCCAGGTCCAGCAACCGGCCCGGGGTGCCGACGACGACATCGACGCCGTTGCGCAGCGCCTCGATCTGCGGCTCGTAGGGGCGGCCGCCGTAGATCGAGGTGACGGTGAATTTGCGGTCGCCGGCGCGCAGGTGCTTGGCGGCGGTGGTCAGGTCGTCGAACACCTGCAGACACAGCTCGCGGGTGGGCACCACGACCAGGGCCCGCGGGGCGCCGGTCAGTGGCCGGGTCTCGTCGGTGGAGACCCGGTGCAGCAGCGGGACGCCGAACGCCAGGGTCTTGCCCATACCGGTGCGGGCCTGGCCGATCAGGTCGTCGCCGGCCAGCGCGAGCGGCAGGGTGAGCTCCTGGATGGCGAACGGATGTTCCTTGCCGGACTCGGCCAGGGCGCGCACGATCTCGTCGCGCACGCCGAGATCGGCGAAGGTGGTTTCGGTTTTGCTGGTGAGTGCGGTCATATGGTGGTGGTCGGCATCACATGCGATGCCTTACTGCCTTTCGTTGTCATTCCTCGTCGCGTATGTCGTCACGCGCGCACGAAGATGACGAGAAAGGGGCCGCTTCTCCCCGGCTGGGGTGATGTCAGCCCGCTGGGCCCTGCCCCGTCTGAGAGGGTCCGGCCGAACCACGTGCACGCACATTTCCTAGGCGGCGGCGCCACGGTGGGCCTCAAAAAGCCACTGCCTGTGCCCATGATAGCTGGCTTCTTTGCCGGTCGGTCGACGTGGCACTCGGCGTCTAGAGTTGGGCCATGCCACAGACGTCCTCAGCACAGCCGGGCACCGGGGGTAAACCGGCGGTCAGGGCCGATCATCCCGGCGTCACCGAACTGTTCGCGCTGCTGGCCTACGGCGAGGTGGCGGCCTTCTACCGGCTGACCGAAGAGGCGCGCATGGCGCCCAACCTGGCCGGCCGGATCAGCATGGCCAGCATGGCCGCGGCCGAGATGCGCCACTACGAGCTGTTGCGCGACGCGCTGGCCGAACGCAATGTCGACGTGGTGCCCGCGATGACGAAATATGCTTCGGCACTTGAGAACTACCATCGGCTGACGACGCCCAGCACCTGGCTGGAGGCATTGGTCAAGACCTATATCGGCGATGCGCTGGCCGCCGATTTCTACCTGGAGATCGCCGATGCGCTCCCCGACGACGCGGCCGGGGTGGTCCGGTCGGTGCTCGCGGAGACCGGCCACTCCCAGTTCGTGGTCGCCGAGGTGCGTACCGCGGTGACCGCCAGTGACCGGCAGCGGCATCGACTGGCGCTGTGGTCGCGCCGGTTGCTCGGCGAGGCCATCACCCAGGCCCAGTTCGTGCTGGCCGATCACGACGAGCTCGTCGACCTCGTGCTCACCGGCAGCGATGGGCTGCTGCACCTGGCCGAGTTCTTCGAGCGGCTGCAGCGCACCCACGCCAGCCGGATGCAGGAGCTGGGCTTGGCCTAGTTATCGGGTGCAGGTCGCGATCATCGTGTTGTTGGCCTGCGCCACCAGCGGCGCACCGGCCGCATCGGTGATCGAGCAGTTCAGCCGGCTGGTGACGCTGGTCGCGGTCACCGAGCTCAACTGCACGCCCGGGTCCAGGGCGATGGTCTTGCGCCACGGCAGCGCGACGTTGACGTCGGTCTGCAGGGCGCCCTGCGCGTCGGTGTAGATGATGGTGACCAGATCCAGCAGTGATTTGTCGCCGTACACGGTGTAGGTGATGGTGCGCGCGGCGGCCGCCGGATCGGGCGCAGCTGCCGGCGGGGCGACGGGTGGAACCTGCGCCTCGGTGGTCGGTGGAGGCGGCGCGGTGGCCGTCGCCGAGGGCGTGGGTGTCACCGTGGTGACGGTCTCCGGTGCCAGCGCCGGGTTCTGCGCCGTGACCGGCGGCGGGACCGGGACGGCCGTCGTCGACGGCGCGGCGGAAGTCGTGGCCACCGCGGAGGTGGTGGCCTGGGTGGCCGAGACCGAACCGCTGTCGCCGCCGCCGAGGATGATGCCGGTGCAGATCACCGCCACCATCAGGATGACGCCGGCAACCCCTGCGACCCAGATCCAGCGCCGGTCCAACTCGTCGTGGTAGTCGGCGGGATATTCGTACCCGTATGCGGGCTCGGCGGCCGTGTCGGGATCGTCGTGATCATCGTCGTGGCCGAGGTACTCATAGCTGTCGTCGGCATACGGATAGCGCGTCCGGTAACCGGCGTCGCGCGTCGCGGAGTTACGTGAATAAGGCCTGGTCATTGCGCTTCCCAAGTGGTTTCGGTGCGTACCGGGCCGATGCTAACGGGGCTGCAGTGACAGATGAGGCCGACGCGACGGGACCCCGTGTCACGGTCCGGCCTCGGTGTGGTGACCGTCGGGGCACGGCGCGGTCAGCGCCCATCGGCACGGCGCGGTCAGCGCCCATTGGCACGGCGCGGTCAGCGCCCATTGGCACGGCGCGCTTCGCTATCGGCTTAGCGCCCTCGCGTGGGCGGCCGCGCCGCGTCCACTAGCCTGATGGCGAGCATTGCCCACCAACGAAAGAGGCCACAGCGTGGACATCAAGATCGGGGTCACGGACAGCCCGCGGGAGCTGATCATCAGCAGCGCGCAGACCCCCGGCGAGGTCGAAGAACTCATCACCAAGGCGCTGGGTTCCGACGGTGTGCTCGCGCTGACCGACGAGAAGGGCCGCCGGTTCCTGGTGCAGTCGGCGAAGATCGCCTATGTGGAGATCGGCGCGGCGGACGTGCGCCGGGTCGGCTTCGGGACCGTGGGAGCCGAGGCCGTCAAGAACGGGTGAGTGGCACGTGTGACAGGCCGCCCCAGGCGAACTGCACCGTGCCCTCCACGGCCGCCTCTTTGGAGATGGGGCGGTCGTTGTCGAGCCAGTAACGCGCACAGTCCACGCTGGTGGACACCAGGCCCACCGCGATCATCCTGGCTCGGTGTGCTTCCAGGCCGGAGTCCCGGCTGATCAGGTCGAACACCGCATCGGTACACGATTCGGTGGCTACCTTCACTTGCGCGGACACCTGCGGCTCGGTGACGTAGTCGTTCTCGAAGATCAGCCGGTACCCCTGGCTGTCGTGCTCGACGAAATCGAAGAAGGCCTGCACCGCGGCGCGCAGCCGCTGCCGGTTGTCGGTGGTGGTGCGCAGCGCTTGCCGCACGCCGGAGACCAGGTTGTCCACGTGGCGCTGCAGCACCGCGAGGTACAGTTCCAGCTTTGACGAAAAGTGTTGGTACAGAACGGGTTTGCTGACACCGGCCCGGTCGGCGATCTCATCCATGCCCGCGGCGTGGTAGCCGCGGTCGACGAAGACCTCGCTGGCGGCGATCAGCAGCTGCCCGCGGCGTTCATCACGGGGCAGCCGGTTACCGCGCCGGGTGCCGCCGGTGCCCGCCTTGGCGCCTCTTCGATCGGCGGCATTGGCGAGATCGCTCATCAGGTCCTCAATCTTGTGTTGATCGTCACGACATTACTACCGCACGTCGGGGGAGGTGCTGCTGCTGGCACTCGGATCGGTGGCGTGCCGGACCGGTGCACGTCACGGTTTGTGCAATCCTGGTGCGGTGACCTACGACCCGGGGCGTCGCGGGGCCGACCGTATGCCCGGCGGGGGCGAGCGGGGGAATGTCCCCGTGTTGCGCAGTGAATGGCGGGAGCCGCTGCGCGCCCAGCGTGATCCGTTGGCCGAGGACCACGGCCGGCCGCGTTCCAACCGCGACGACCGTCAGCACCTGCGCAAGCAGACCTGGCTCGGTCGGTTCGTGTCCACCTACGGCTGGCGGGCCTATGCGCTGCCGGTGCTGGCCATCCTGACCGTGGTGGTGCTGTACCAGACCGTGACCGGCACCAGCGCGCCCACACCGGCCAATGCCGAAGGCCCGGTCCAGGGACCGCCGACCATCGAGGCCCCCGGTACCGCGATCATCGGTGCGCCCCCGAAGGGCCTGTCCCAGTTCGACGTCAACCTGCCGACCGGCATCCTGCCCAACGGCGGCCCGTTCACCGAGGCCGGCGCTCGAACCTGGCACGTGGTGCCCGGCGCCACGCCCAAGGTCGGCGCCGGGGACACCAAGACCTTCCGCTACACGGTCGAGGTCGAGGACGGCGTGGACACCGCCTCGTTCGGCGGCGACGAAGGCTTCGCGCGGATGGTCAGCGAAACCCTCGCGAACCCGAAGAGCTGGACGCACAACACCCAGTTCGCCTTCGAACGGGTCGACAGCGACGCCGGCGGGCCGCCCGACTTCCGGGTGTCGCTCACCTCGCCGATGACGGTGCGCGACGGCTGCGGGTACGACATCCCGTTGGAATCGTCGTGCTACAACCCCGCCTACGACGGCAGCCAGCCCCGGGTGTTCATCAACGAGGCCCGCTGGGTGCGCGGCGCGGTCCCGTTCCAGGGTGATATCGGGTCCTACCGGCAGTACGTGATCAACCACGAGGTCGGCCATGCGATCGGCTACCCGAAGCACGAACCGTGCCCGGAGAACGGCGCTCTGGCCCCGGTGATGATGCAGCAGACCTTCTCCACCGACAACGACGATGCCGCCAAGTTCGATCCGGAATCGGTGAAGCCCGACGGCCGCACCTGCCGGTTCAATCCGTGGCCGTACCCGATCGCCTGATGGTCGCGCCGGGGAAGGTTTACCCCTGGATTACCGTTGAAGCTGTGGGCCTGGTGAGATTGACGCCAGGATTGCGATCGACTCAAGGAGGCCGACGGTGACGTCGCTACCACCGCTGGTGGAACCAGCCGCCGAACTGACCCGCGACGAGGTCTCTCGGTACAGCCGTCACCTGATCATCCCGGATCTCGGGCTGGACGGGCAGAAGCGTCTCAAGAACGCCAAGGTGCTGGTCATCGGTGCCGGCGGCCTGGGATCCCCGACGCTGCTGTACCTGGCCGCCGCCGGCGTCGGCACCATCGGCATCGTCGAGTTCGACGTGGTCGACGAGTCGAACCTGCAGCGCCAGATCATCCACGGCCAGTCCGATATCGGCCGGTCCAAGGCACAGAGCGCGCGCGACTCGGTGCTCGAGGTCAACCCGTACGTCAACGTGGTGTTGCACGAGCTGCGCCTGGAACCGGACAACGCGGTCGACCTGTTCGCCCAATACGACCTCATCCTGGACGGCACCGACAACTTCGCAACCCGCTATCTGGTGAACGACGCCGCCGTGCTGGCGCACAAGCCGTACGTGTGGGGCTCGATCTACCGGTTCGAGGGCCAGGTGTCGGTGTTCTGGGAGGACGCCCCCGACGATCTCGGCCTGAACTACCGTGACTTGTACCCCGAACCGCCGCCGCCGGGCATGGTGCCGTCCTGCGCCGAAGGCGGCGTGCTGGGCATCCTGTGCGCCTCCATCGCCTCGGTGATGGGAACCGAGGCCATCAAGCTCATCACCGGCATCGGCGAAACCCTGCTGGGCCGGCTGATGGTGTATGACGCGCTGGACATGAGCTACCGGACCATCAAGATCCGCAAGGACCCCGCCCGGGAGAAGATCACCGAACTGATCGACTACGAGGCCTTCTGCGGTGTCATCACCGACGAGGCCGCGGCCGCGTCGGTCGGCTCCACGGTCACCCCGCTGGAGCTGCGCGAGCTGCTGGACTCCGGCAAGCCGGTCGCCCTGATCGACGTGCGCGAACCCGTCGAGTGGGAGATCAACCACATCGAGGGTGCCGAGCTCATCCCCAAGTCGGCGCTGGAGGCCGGCAGCGGTCTGGCACAGCTGCCGCAGGACCGGGTCCCGGTGCTGTACTGCAAAACCGGCATCCGGTCGGCCGAGGCCCTCGCCGCCGTGAAGAAGGCCGGGTTCGCGGAGGCACTGCACCTGCAGGGCGGCATCGTGGCGTGGGCGAAACAACTCGAACCCGACATGGTGATGTACTGAGCGCTCTGTGACGCAGGCACCGCTTAGGCTGACGTGCGTGACTGACGAACTGCCACCTGACCACGTGTTGGCGGCATTCGGTCTGGCCGGGTTGCGTCCCGTCCCGCTGGGTTCCAGTTGGGAGGGCGGCTGGCGCTGTGGCGAAGTGGTGCTGTCCATGGTCGCCGACCATGCGCGCGCGGCCTGGTCGGCCAAGGTGCGCGAGACCCTCTTCGCCGACGGTATCCGGTTGGCTCGGCCGGTCCGCTCCACCGACGGCCGCTACGTCGTCGCGGGTTGGCGCGCCGACACCTTCGTCGCGGGCACCCCTGAGCCGCGACACGACGAGGTGGTGTCCGCGTCGGTGCGATTGCACGAGGCGACGGCCAATTTGGAGCGGCCCCGATTCCTCACCCAGCCCCCGGTGGCCCCGTGGTCGGATGTCGACGTGTTCATCGCCGCCGACCGGGCGGCGTGGGAGGACCGGCCGTTGCACGCGCTGCCGGCCGGCGCACGGGTGTCGCCCGGCTCGGCCGACGGACAGAAGTCGATCGAGCTGATCAATCAGCTGGCCACCCTGCGCAAGCCCACCCGCAGTCCCAGTCAGCTGGTGCACGGCGACCTGTACGGCACCGTGCTCTTCGCCGGGGCGGCCGCACCGGGTATCACCGACATCACCCCGTACTGGCGGCCCGCGGCGTGGGCGGCCGGGGTCGTCGTCGTGGACGCATTGGCCTGGGGCGACGCCGACGACGGTCTGCTCGAGCGCTGGAGCCCGCTGCCGGAGTGGCCGCAGATGGTGTTGCGCGCGTTGATGTTCCGCCTCGCCGTGCACGCACTGCACCCGCGGGCCACCGCGGCCGCCTTCCCGGGCCTGGCCCGCACTGCGGCACTCGTCCGCCTGGCGCTGTAGCTCGCGCGCGCGTTCACGCGGCGCTCAGGGCGTCGTCTGCTCGTACTTCTGCGCCATGGCCTCCAAGTCAACGTGCCGTCGGCTGTGTTACGGGCCCGTTTCGGCGGTGAGCACCTCGCAATGCAGATGTATTCCATCCCTAACCACCCGGTAATGGTGGCGGCCTGTAATTGGAGACATCCAACACCACCCCAAACTTGGAGTCCTCCATGGCATTTGATGCATCCATCGCCGAGAACATCGCCACCTCGCTGGCCGAGATCCCGCACCCGTCGCTGCCCAAGGGCTCGAACATCTACGGCGGTACCAAGATCTTCCCCGACTACCAGGCCGAGGAAGGTGAAAGCTACTTCACCCTGGTGCACGGAATCGCCCACGAATCCTCGGTCTCCTTCGTCGCGGTGTTGCAGGCCACCCGCGCGCTACGCAAGGGCTTCGAGTCGGCCATCTACTTCTACGGGCCGGGCGCCATCAATTGCCTTGCCACCCGCGGCTTTCCGAAGACCGGCGACTCCGGATTCCCCGGCGAGCAGAACATCAACGACGCGCTGGCCACCTTCATCTCCGAGGGCGGCACCGTGTTCGCCTGCCGGTTCGGGCTGGCCCTGCACGGCGGCCGCGAAGAGGATCTCATCGCCGGCGTCATCCCTGCGCATCCGCTCGACGTGCAGGACGCGCTCATCTACTACGCCCGCAAGGGCGCCATCATCAACTCGACCTACATGGTCTAGGGCGCATCATGACCACACTTGCCGCGGTCTCGGCCAACTTCACCCGGGATCTGGAACAGAATTACGCGCTGATCGAGGCGCTCACCGAGGATGCCCGCGCTAAGGGCGTCGACTTCCTGGTGTTCCCCGAGGCCGCCATCGGCGGCTACCTGTCCTCACTGGGCAATCACGGCGATACCGTGAAGACCACCAAACGCTCACTGCCGCCGGCCATCCGGCTCGACGGGCCGGAGATCGCCCGGGTGCAGCAGATCGTGGGCGACCTGGTGATCGCCATCGGGTTCTGCGAGCTGGCCGACGACGGCGAGACCCGCTACAACGCCGCGGCGGTGCTGGACGGCAACACCGTCTACGGCAGCTACCGCAAGGTGCACCAGCCGCTGGGGGAGGGCATGTCGTATTCGGCGGGTTCCGGTTACGACGTCTTCGACACCCCGGTCGGCCGGGTGGGCCTGCAGATCTGCTACGACAAGGCATTTCCCGAAGCCGCCCGCGTGATGGCACTGGCCGGCGCCCAGATCATCGCCAGCCTGTCGGCCTGGCCGGCGGCACGCACCGCCACCGCCGAGAATCTGCAGGACGACCGCTGGACCTACCGCTTCAACCTCTTCGACACCGCCCGTGCCCTGGACAACCAGGTCTTCTGGATCGCCTCCAACCAGAGTGGAACCTTCGGCTCGCTGCGCTACGTCGGCAACGCCAAGATTGTCGATCCGGGCGGAAACATCCTGGCGACAACGCTTCTCGGTAGCGGCATCGCCGTCGCCGAGGTCGACATCGACCATACGTTCCGCACCATGCGGGCCGGCATGTTCCACTTGCGCGACCGCAGGCCCGACGTCTACGGCCCGCTCACCGAAGAGTTCGCCCATGCCTGAGATGACCTTCGAGGTGCGCTGGCCCGACGGCAGTACCCAGCGCTGCTACTCGCCGAGCCTGGTCATGCACGACTATCTGAGCGCCGGAACGCACTACACCGTGGGCGATTTCGTCGACCGCTCCACCCGCGCACTCGGCGAGGCAAGCGAGCGGGTACGGGCCAAGTTCGGATTCGCCTGCACCTCGGCGGCCGATACCGCCGAACGCATCGGCGTCGCCGCCGCCCGCTTCCCGCAGCAGGCCCTCGTGCAGATCACCCGGATGGAGCAGCCATGACCACCACCCACACCCCGGTCGCCATCATCGGCGGCGGGCAGGCCGGGCTGTCGGTCAGCTGGTATCTGAGCCGGATGGGTATCGAGCACGTCGTGCTGGAAGCCCAGACCCCGGTGCACGCCTGGGCCGACACCCGTTGGGACAACTTCACTCTGGTGACACCCAACTGGCACTGCAAACTGCCCGGCTACACCTACACCGGACCGGACCCGGACGGCTTCATGACCCGAGACGAAGTGGTGGCCTGGCTGGCCGGCTGGCTGGACACCTTCACCCCGCCACTGCGTACCCACACCCGGGTGACCCGGCTGGCGCAGGGGCCCGACGGCGGGTTCGAACTCACCCTCGACGGGCGGGAGACGCTGCGCTGCGACCACGCCGTCATCGCCACCGGCGGCTACCCGCTTCCCGTGATCCCCGCCTACGCCAACACACTCGACACCGACGTCACCCAGATCCACTCCGAGCTCTACCGCAATGCCGACCAGTTACCCGACGGTGCGGTGCTGGTGGTCGGCACCGGACAATCGGGTGCCCAGATCGCCGAGGACCTGCACCTGGCCGGCCGGCAGGTACACCTGGCCGTCGGCAGCGCGCCTCGGGTGGCGCGCTTCTACCGCGGCCGGGACTGCATGACCTGGCTGGCCGATATGGGCCTGTACGACAAGCCGGCTCAACAATATCCGGGTGGCAAGGCCGCGATCGAGAAGACCAACCACTACGTCACCGGCCGCGACGGCGGCCGCGATGTCGACCTGCGCCAGTTCGCCGCCGAGGGGATGAAGCTCTACGGCACCCTGGCCGACGGCAAGGACGCGCTACTGCGGTTCGAGCCCACCCTGGCCAAGGCACTGGACCACGCCGACGCGGTCTACAACTCGATCTGCTCGGATATCGACCGCTACATCGACGCCGCGGGTATCGACGCGCCGCCGCCGTCCCGGTACGCGCCGGTCTGGTCACCCGAAAGCGAGACCACCACACTGGATCTGACCGAGGCCGGTATCACCAGCATCGTGTGGGCCATCGGCTACCGGCCCGACTACCGCTGGATCGAGGCCAGCGCCTTCGACGGTGCCGGCCGGCCCATGCAGACCCGCGGCATCACCAACGTCGACGGGCTGAGCTTCATCGGCCTGCCGTGGATGCACACCTGGGGCTCGGGCCGCTTCCTGGGCATCGACCGCGACGCCAGACACGTCGCCGAAACCATCAACGCCAAGGTTCGCCGTCGCACCTTCCACACCGACGCCGTCGCGATCTAGGGGAGCCCCGATGTCAGTATCCACGCGTGTCGACCTGGCCCTGTTGGGCTTCCGCGGCCGACCACCGGTCAGCCGCACCGCAGGCGCCGGACCGAGCGCCGACGGCCACCTCGTCATCGACGGTCTCAACGCCGCCATCCCGCGGAACCCGCAGAGCCCGTTCGTATTCGACGGCACCCGGGTGCTGCTCGACGGCGAGGACACCGGCCTGGACGTTGAGGTCGTCAACCGGCCCCGGTTCTACGACCTGACCACCGCCGAGGGGGTGCCGTACGAGAAGCTCGCCCGGCTGCACGGCCGCAACGTGCTGGCCACCACCGTGGTGCAGACCTGCATCCGCTACGTCGAAGACCAGCGGTGCCGGTTCTGCACCATCGAGGAGTCGCTGCGCAGCGGTGCCACCACCGCGGTGAAACGCCCCGCCGAACTCGCCGAGGTGGCCGCGGCCGCCGTCCGGCTGGACGGCGTCACCCAGATGGTGATGACCACCGGCACGTCCGCCGGAACCGACCGCGGCGCACGGCATCTGGCCCGGTGTGTGCGGGCGGTCAAAGCGGCCGTCCCGGACCTGCCCATCCAGGTGCAGTGTGAGCCACCGGCCGATCTGGGCGTGCTGACCGAACTGCGCGACGCGGGTGCCGACGCCATCGGCATCCACGTCGAATCCCTCGACGACGAGGTGCGGCGGCGCTGGATGCCGGGCAAGGCCACCGTGCCGATGGACAGCTACCGGGCCGCCTGGCGCGAGGCCGTGCGGGTGTTCGGCCGCAACCAGGTGTCCACCTACCTGCTGGTCGGGCTCGGCGAGGACCCCGACGAATTTATCAGCGGGGCAGCCGAATTGATCGAGATGGGCGTCTACCCGTTCGTGGTGCCCTACCGACCGCAGCCGGGATCACTGGCCGTCGATGTCGACGGCGCCGCGGCACCGGATGCCGCACTGGTGGAGAAGGTGTCCCGTGAGGTTGCCGCCCGGCTGGCCATGGCAGGAATGGCCGGGGCCGACCAGCGGGCCGGGTGCGCGGCATGCGGCGCCTGCTCGGTACTGCAGAACCTGGGGGCGTGATGACCGAACTGTCCATTCTGGCCGGAACCCGCAAGGCCGCAGCGCTTCTCATCCATCCCGCCGACGGCACCGAACTCGATGCCTACCGGAGGCTGCGCCGCAGTGCCTTCGTCGGCGAACAGGGCCTGTTCGCCGGCACGGACCACGACGACATCGACGACGATCCGCGCACCGTGGTGCTGGTCGCCACCGCGCCGGGCGGGGGTGTTCTCGGCGGCGTGCGACTGGCGCCCGTCGGCGACGTGGACCTGGGTTGGTGGACCGGGAGCCGGCTGGTGGCCCAGCCCGACGCGCCCAGCGGCATCGGCCCGGCCCTGATCCGCGCCGCGTGCGCGCACGCCGAATCGGCCGGGGTGCTGCGCTTCGAGGCCACCGTGCAACGGCGCTACCTGCCGATGTTCGCCGCGCTCGGCTGGCAGACCCTGCGGCACACCGAGTTCGTCGGCCGGCCGCACACGTTGATCCGCTGGCCGCTGAACCCGTTCCGGGCGCTCACCGCGGCCACCAAGACGTTCCTCGGCCCGGCCCTGGCGCCGCTGCGCTCGACGGCGGGAGCGCTCGGCCCGGCCGGGTTCGTCGGCGACGACGGGGCGCCGGTTCCCGGCAGCGATCTGATCGCCGCGTGCGACGCCATCATCCCGTCCATGGTCGAGCGCGACCCGGAGTGGGCGGGCTGGTGCTCGGTGCTGGTGAACGTCAACGACCTGACCGCCATGGGGGCCGCGCCGCTGGGACTGCTGGACGCGGTCGGCGCCCCCACCCGGGCATTGCTGGATCGCATCATCGGCGGTGTCGCGGCGGCCTCGCGGGCATGGGAGGTACCGGTGCTGGGTGGGCACACCCAGCTCGGTGTCCCGGCGGCGCTGGCCGTCACCGCCCTGGGCCGAACCGGCACACCGGTGCCCGGCGGCGGCGGGCGGGCCGGTGACCCGCTGGCGCTCACCGCCGACCTCACCGGCAACTGGCGCCCCGGATACACGGGCCGGCAATGGGATTCGACAAGCGGTCGCAGCGGCGCCGATCTGCGCGCCATGACCGGCCTGGTCGCCCGGATGGAGCCGCGGGCCGCCAAGGATGTCAGCATGGCGGGCATCGTCGGGACCCTGGGCATGCTGGCCGAAGCCGGCGGGACCGGCGCCGAACTCGACGTCGCGGCCATCCCGCGCCCGGCGGGCGCGGCGATGGGTTCGTGGCTGACCTGTTTCCCCGGTTACGCGATGCTCACCGCGGGTGGCGGCGCACCGGCCGGTTCGCCACCCGGGGTCACGACCGCCGTCTGCGGGTCGCTCACCGCCTCGCCCGGTGTGCGCTTACGCTGGCCTGACGGGGTGACGACGACGGCGCTCACGTCGCCGGTCACCGGTCTCGGAGCGGCCTGAGGGGAGCCATGGCAGCAGTCACGCTGGGAGCGGTCGCCGCCCATTTCGGCCGCGATATGGACCGCGGGGTGTCCAAGGTCGTCGGGATCATCGAGTCGGCGGCCCGCGACGGGGTCGACCTGCTCGTGTTACCCGATGCCTGCCTCGGCGGCTACATCGGCGATTTCGCCGCACCCGACCCCGACGATCCGCCGCCCGCCCTGGATCCGGACGGCCCGGAGATCGCCGCCGTGATCGCCGCGGCGGGGAGCATGACCGTCTGCGTCGGCTATGCCGAGTCGGCCCCCGGCGGTGCCCGGTACAACGCGGCGGTCTGCGTGTCCGGGGACGGCGTGCTCGGTACCTATCGCAAGGTGCACCAACCGGCCGGGGAAGCACTGACGTATCTGGCCGGCGACGCGTTCGGCGCCTTCGACACCCCGGTCGGCCGGGTCGGCATGCTCATCGACTACGACAAGACCTTTCCCGAGGCGGCGCGGGCACTGGCCCTCGACGGAGCCCACATCATCGCTGCACTGTCCGCGTGGCCGGCCAGCATCACCGACCGCGCGTCGCGGTTGCCCGCCGACCGGCAATCGCGGTTGTTCGATCTGTACGACTGTGCCCGCGCAGCGGAGAATCAGGTGGTCCTGGTGTCCTCCAACCAGACCGGCGTGATGGGCAAGCTGCGCTTCCTCGGACAGGCCAAGGTGGTCGGGCCGGGCGGGGACATCCTGGCCACCACCCGGTCCAAGGGTGGCATGGCCAAGGCCGAGATCGACGTCGAGGCCGAGATCGCCCGCGCCAGAAAGGTGCTCAACCACCTCGCCGAGCTGCGCCCGGACACCTATCGCGCCAAGTCGGTGCGGGGCTGACCGTGCGCATCGCGCTGCTGACCTACTCCACCAAACCCCGTGGGGGCGTGGTGCACACGCTCTACCTCGCCGAGGCGCTGGCCCGGTCGGGAGCCGATGTGACGGTGTGGTCGCTGGCCCGCGCCGGCGACCGGGGCTTCTTCCGGGACGTCGACCCGGCCGTGACCGTACGGTTGGTGGAGTTCACCGATCACCCTGCGGACACCGTCACCGACCGGATCGTGCGGTCGATCGAGGTGCTGCGCCGCGCGTTCACCCCGGATGACTACGACATCGTGCATGCCCAGGACTGCATCAGCGCCAACGCCGTCGGACGCTGCATCCGCACCATCCATCATCTCGACCGGTTCACCACCCCGGTGCTCGCCGAATGCCACGAGAAGGCGATCGTCGAACCCTACGGCCGCATCTGCGTATCCTCGGCCGTCGCCGCCGAGGTGCGCGCGGGCTGGGGATTCGAACCCACGGTGATCCCCAATGGGGTTGATGCGCAACGCTTCGCCGATGCCGCCGCCGACATGGACGGCCAGGCCCGCTGGCGAGCCGAGCTGGGCCGGTACGTGTTGACGGTCGGCGGTATCGAACCACGCAAGGGCACCGTCGACCTGGTCGGCGCGTATCACCAACTGAGGCGCAGTCATCCGGAGCTGTTGTTGGTGATCGCGGGTGGCGAGACGCTGTTCGACTACCGCGACTACCGGGCCGAGTTCGAGACACGGTGCGCCGAACTGGGTGTCGAACCCGTCATCCTCGGCGCCGTCGCCGATGACCGGCTGCCCACACTGGTTGCCGGGTGCGATGTGTTCGCGTTCCCGTCCACCAAGGAAGGATTCGGCTTGGCGGCGATGGAGGCACTGGCCGCGGGCCGGCCCGTCGTCACCAGGGACCTGCCGGTACTGCGCGAGGTATTCGGGGCGACCGTGCGGTTCGCCGCCGACGTGCCGGAGTTCGCCGCGGAAATGGCTGCCGCGCTGGATAGTCCGGCCGATCCGGGGCCGGGACGGGAGCTCGCCGCGTCGATGACCTGGGAGTCGGCGGCGCGGGCGCACCTGGAATTTTATTCGAACTGGTGACGGTATTCGCCCAGCGGCACCCGGCCGTCGGCGGCCAGGACGCCTTCGGCGCACAGCCGTTCCAGCTGCCGGGTGGCCAGGTGTGCGGCAGGGCGCCCGGAAGCGGGAATCACCCTGTGCCACGGCAGATCCGACGAGTCGGTGCGCATCACCCAGCCCACGATCCGCGGGCTGGACAGCCCCGCGGCGTCGGCGATGTCCCCGTAGGTGCTCACCCGGCCCGCCGGTATCGCGGCCACCAGCGCGCGGACCGACTCGACCTGCTCCTCGGTGACGCGCGCCATCTCAGCCCAGCTGGTCGCGGATGACGGCGGCGGTCTCGGCGGGGCGGGCCTGTCCCACCATGTGATCACAGTCCAGATCGACCAACGCGAACCGGTCGCCCAGCGCCGCGCGCAGGGCGTCGATCAGCGCGTCGCTGACATACGGCGGCGTGGTGCGGGTCGCCCGGATCAGGGTCACCGGAATCCTGTTGGCCGGCACGGCGATCGGGCGGGTCAGCTCGCTCCAGTACGACATCGCCGCGGGGATGCTGATCCGCCAGCCCACCCGCCCGTCGGGCAGCGCGACGAGATGTTCGTCGAGCTCGCGTTCCAGTTCGTCGGGCGGCACCTCACCCCACGAACCCGACAGCTTGTCCGCGCGGGCCTCGTCGCGGTCCGGGTAATCGGGGGAGGACAGCATCGCGTCGGCGATCTCGCGCATCCAGTCACCGTCCAGCGCCACGGCCGGATCCAGCAGCACCAGACCGGACACCAGATCGGGCCGGGAGGCGGCCAGGGTCAGCGCCACCGCGCCCCCGAACGAGTGCCCGGCCACCAGCACCGGACCGGTCGCCTCGGAATCCAGCAGATCGGCCAGCGCCGCCACATTGGCCTCGATGGTCCACGGGGCGGCCCATGTCGACCGGCCGTGCCCGATCAGGTCGGGTGCCAGGACGGATACATCCGGCAGGTGGCCGGACGCCAGGGTCTCCCACCGCTTGCCGTGCCCGGTGAGGCCGTGGATGGCCAGCACCTGGACGGGGGAGGCGGGACCGTACCGGTAGGTGTGCAGCACGGTGCGAGGTTACTTGTCGGACCCCCGTGGTGACATGTCGGCATGACCGCATCGACCACCGTGCTGGCGCCCGCCGCACTGGCCGACCCAGGTCTGCGGGGCACGGTACGGGTGCTCGGCGGCCCGGGCACCGGAAAGACCAGCCTGCTCACCGGCTCCGCCGCCGCGCATATCGCCGCCGGCATGCCGACCGAATCGGTGTTGCTGCTGACCGGTTCGGCGCGGTTGGGCGCGGCGGCCAGGGCCCAGATCACCGCCGCCCTGCTGCGCAGTGGGTCCGGCGTGGTTCGGGAACCGCTGGTACGCACCGTGCACTCCTATGCCTTCGCGGTGCTGCGGCTGGCCGCCCAGCGGGGCGGTGACCCGCCGCCGCGGCTGATCACCGGAGCCGAGCAGGACGGCATCATCCGGGAACTGCTCGCCGGGGATCTCGAAGACGGTGCGGCCACCTGGCCGGCGACGCTGCACCCGGCCCTCGGTACCGCAGGCTTCGCCTCCGAACTGCGTGATCTGATGGCGCGCTGCGCCGAACGCGGGGTCGACCCGTTGGCGCTGCAACGCCTGGGCCGGTTGTCGGGCCGCGCGGAATGGGTGGCGGCGGGGCGCTTCGCCCAGGTTTATGAGCAGGTGATGCTGCTGCGCGCGGCGGTCGGGATGGCCGCACCACAGGCCACCGTGCCCGCCCTGGGAGCTGCCGAGCTGGTCGGCGCGGCGCTGGACGCGCTGGCCACCGACGCCGACCTGCTCGCCGCCGAACGGGCCCGCATCAAGCTGTTGCTCGTCGACGACGCGCAGCACCTGGACCCGCAGGCCGCACTGCTGGTGCGGGTGCTCGCCGCCGGCGCGGATCTCACCGTGCTCGCCGGTGACCCCAACCAGTCGGTGTTCGGCTACCGCGGGGCCGATCCCGCCCTGCTGCGTACCGACGCACCGGCCATCACGCTGACCGCCTCGCATCGGTGCTCGGCCGCGGTGGCCGCCGCCGTCTCCGGCATCGCCCGCCGGCTGCCCGCCGCCGAAGGACTCGGTGAATTCACCAGTGCCACCGGCGATCCTGGGCAGGTATCGGTGCGGATCGCCGCCACCGCACACGCCGAGGCCACGATGGTCGCCGACGCCCTGCGCCGCGCCCACCTCGTCGACGGGGTGCCGTGGTCGCAGATGGCGGTGGTGGTCCGGTCGGTGCCGCGCGCCGGCGCCGCACTGGGGCGCACGCTGGCCGCCGCCGGTGTTCCGGTGGACCTGCCGGCCGCCGAACCGGTGCTCGCCCGCCGGCCCGCCGTGCACGCATTGCTGACCGTGCTCGGCGCGACCGCCGACGGGCTGACCGGCGGGGCGGCACTGGATCTGGTCACGGGGCCGATCGGCCGTGTCGATCCGGTCTCCCTGCGGCAGCTGCGCCGGGCGTTGCGCCGCCTCGATGATCGGCAGCGCGACTTCCCGGACCTGCTCGCCGACGCCGTGCTCGAGGTCCCGGACGGGCTGGCGCCCGAGCACGGCCGCAGTCTGCGGCGGGTCGGTGCGGTCGTGGCGGCCGCGCGTCGCAGCCACCGCGCCGGGGCGGACCCCCGTTCCACGCTGTGGCAGGCGTGGCAGCGCAGCGGACTGCAGCGCCGGTGGGTCGCCGCGGCCGAGCGTGGCGGTGCCGCGGGGGCGGCGGCCGAGCGTGACCTGGACGCCGTCACCGCCCTGTTCGACGTGGCCGAGCAGTACGTCACCCGCACCAGCGGAGCGACGCTGAGGGGCCTGCTCGACCACGTCGAGGGGCTCAGCCTGCCGGTCACCGCCGACCGCACACCCCGCGGTGAGGTGGTCGCGGTGTGCAGTGCGCACGCGGTGCTGGACCGGGACTGGGAGTTCGTGGTGATCGCGGGCGTGCAAGAGGGGCTGTGGCCCAACACCGTTCCCCGCGGCGGGGTGCTGGGCACCCAGCATCTGGTCGACATCCTGGACGGGGTGACCGAAGCCGGCCGGCCGGTCTCGTTGCGGGCACCGCTGGTGGCCGAGGAGCGGCGCCTGCTCATCGCCGCGATGGGCCGCGCCCGCAGCCGGCTGCTGGTGACCGCCGTCGACGGTGGCGCCGGTGACGACGATGCCATGCTGCCCTCGCCGTTCTGCGCCGAGCTCGCCGAGCTGACCACCGACGACGGCCGGCCCGACAGCATGCCGGTCGTCGCCCCGCGGGTGCTGACACCCGCGGCGCTGGTGGGTCGCCTGCGCGCGGCGGTGTGTGCCCCCGACGGTGAGGTGAGTGACGAGGTCCGTGCCTGTGCCGCAAGCCAATTGGCCCGGCTGGCCGAGGCTGGGGTGGCGGGGGCGGATCCGGACTCCTGGTACGGGCGCACCGAGCCGTCCACCAGCGAACCGCTGTGGTCCGGTGCCGAGCAGGTGGTCACGCTGTCCCCGTCCACCGTGCAGACGCTGTCGGATTGCCCGCTGCGCTGGCTGCTGGAACGCCACGGTGGTAGCGACAGCCGCGACGTCCGGTCGGCGGTGGGGTCGTTGGTGCACGCCCTGCTGGCCGATTCCACCAAGACCGAGCGGCAGTTGCTGGCCGAACTGGAAACCGTCTGGGTCGGGCTGCCGTACGAATCCCAGTGGTACGCCGACAACGAACTGGCCCGGCACGGGGCCATGCTGTCGGCGTTCGCGCAGTGGCGTGAACTGACCCGCCGCCAGCTGACCGAGGTGGGCACCGAGGTCGGCGTCGACGGGATGGTCGCTCCGGGCGTGCGCGTGCGAGGCCGCATCGACCGGCTGGAACGGGACAACGCCGGACGACTGGTGATCGTCGACGTCAAGACCGGTAAGAGTCCGGTCACCAAGGACGACGCGCAGCGGCATGCCCAGTTGGCGATGTACCAACTCGCCGTCGCCGAAGGCGTGCTGCCGCAAGGAGATGAGCCCGGCGGTGGGGTCCTGGTGTATCCCGGCAAGCCCAGCGCCGGTGGGGCCACCGAACGCACGCAGGACGCCCTCACGCCCGAGGCCGCCGCCCGGTGGCGCGAACAGGTGGTGGCCGCGGCGGCGGCCACCCAGGGTCCGACGTTTGTCGCCAGGGTCAACGACAATTGCGGGCACTGCCCGGTGCGCGCCATGTGTCCGGCACATCAGCAGGGGGAGGGCCAGTGATCGCCACCACGTACAGCCCGGCCGAACTGGCCGACGCGCTCGGCCTTTTCGCGCCCACCGATGAGCAGGCGGCGGTCATCGCCGCGCCGCCGGGACCGTTGGTGGTGATCGCCGGCGCCGGTGCGGGCAAGACCGAGACGATGGCGGCGCGGGTGGTGTGGCTGGTCGCCAACGGCTACGCCGCGCCGGCGGGGGTGCTCGGGCTGACGTTCACCCGTAAGGCCGCCGGCCAGCTGCTGCGCCGGGTGCGGGCCCGGCTGGCCCGACTCGCCGGTGCCGGACTGTGCCCGCAGCTGCGGGCCGAGGACCCGCCCACCATCAGCACTTATCACGCATTCGCCGGAACCCTGTTGCGTGAGTACGGTTTGCTGCTGCCGGTGGAGCCCGACACCCGGCTGATCGGCGAGACAGAACTGTGGCAGTTGGCCTTCCGGGTGGTGTGTGAGCACCCCCGGGTGTTGGAGACCGACAAGACCCCGGCCGCCGTCACCGGTCAGGTGTTGCGCCTGGCCGGCGCGCTGTCCGAGCACCTGGTGGACACTGCCGCGCTGACCGACACCCATGTCGAGCTCGAGCGGTTGATCCTGAACCTGCCGCCGGGCCCGAACCAGCGCGACACGGGCCCGGCCCAGTGGCTGCTCAAGCTGCTGGACACCCAGACCGAACGGACCCGGTTGGTGCCGCTCATCGACGAGTTGCACCGCCGGATGCGGGCGGCCAAGGTCATGGACTTCGGTGCCCAGATGTCGGCGGCCGCCCGGTTGGCGGTGGCGGCGCCCCAGGTGGGTGACCAACTGCGGCAACGGTATCGGGTGGTGCTGCTGGACGAGTACCAGGACACCGGTCATGCGCAACGCATCGCGCTGTCGGCGCTGTTCGGCGGCGGGGTTGACGACGGCCTCGCCCTGACCGCGGTGGGGGATCCGGTCCAATCCATCTACGGCTGGCGCGGGGCGTCGGCCACCAACCTGCCGCGGTTCGCCACCGATTTCCCGCTGTCCGACGGCACCCCGGCGCCCACCCTGGAATTGCGGACCAGTTGGCGCAACCCGCCGGAGGCGCTGCACCTGGCCAACGAGGTGTCCGCGCAGGCCCGTCGCCGGTCGGTCAGCGTCCGTGAGCTGCTGCCGCGTCCCGGTGCCGAACCCGGCGATATCCGGTGCGCCCTGCTCAATGACGTGGTTGCCGAACGTCATTGGGTGGCCGACGAGGTCGCGCGGCGATATCTGGCCGGCCCGACACCGCCCACCACGGCGGTGCTGGTGCGCCGCAACGCCGACGCCGCGCCGATGGCCGAGGCGCTCACGGCGCGCGGCGTTCCCGTCGAAGTGGTCGGCCTGGCCGGGCTGCTGTCGGTTCCCGAGGTGGCCGACGTGGTGGCCATGCTGCGGCTGATCGCGGACCCGACCGGTGGCCCCGCAGCGATGCGGGTGCTCACCGGTCCGCGGTGGCGCCTCGGTGCGCGCGATATCGCGGCGCTGTGGCAGCGTGCGGTCGAGTTGGACGGGCCCGCGGCGGCGGCCACCACCGCGCAGATCGTCGCGCAGGCCGCGCCGGACGCCGATGCCGCCTGCCTCGCCGATGCCATCTGCGATCCCGGGGCCGAGTCCCGCTATTCGGTGCCGGGTTACGCCCGCATCGTCGCGCTCGGTCGCGAATTGACCGCGCTGCGAGCGCATCTGGCTCATCCACTGCCCGAACTGGTCGCCGAGATCCGCCGGGTGCTGGGTGTCGACGCCGAAGCCAGGGCGGCCCGTCCGGTGGCGGCCGGGTGGGGCGGCGCCGAACACCTGGACACCTTTGCCGACGTGGTGGCCGATTTCGCCGACCGTGCCGACGCCACTGTCGACGGGCTGCTGGCCTACCTCGAGGTGGCCGCGGTGGTCGAGAACGGGTTGGCCCCGGCGGAGACCACGGTCGCCACCGACCGGGTGCAGATCCTCACGGTGCACGCGGCCAAGGGGCTGGAGTGGCAGGTGGTCGCGGTCCCGCACCTGAGCAGCCGGGTGTTCCCGTCCACCGCGATGGCGCGGACCTGGCTGTCCGACGCCGGTGACCTGCCGCCGCTGCTGCGCGGGGACCGGGCCACCGACTCCGACCATGGGGTGCCGGTGCTCGACACCTCCGACGTCTTCGACCGGAAGGCCTTGGCGGACAAGATCGCCGCGCACAAGGACCGTCTGGCCCAACGGCGCGTGGACGAGGAGCGGCGCCTGCTGTACGTCGCGTTGACGCGATGCGAGCACACCTTGCTGGTGTCGGGTCATCACTGGGGCCCCACCGAGTCGAAACCCCGCGGACCATCGGATTTCCTGCTCGAGCTGCGGGCCATCGTGGAGGCGTCGGCCGAGGCCGGGGCGCCGTGCGGCGTCATCGAGCACTGGGCGCCCGCGCCCGCCGATGGCGATCCGAACCCGTTGCGGGACAACGCCGTCGAGGCGGTGTGGCCGGCCAGGCCGACGGGCTCGCGGCGCGCTGCGCTGGATCGCGGCGCGGAGTTGGTGCGGGTCGCCGACACTTCGGCGGACCCGGCCCCCGCGGACGCGGAGAACTGGGCCGCCGACGTCGACGCGCTGCTGGCCGAACGCGCCAGGGCCGGCGAGCCGGAACCGGTGCCGCTGCCGGGCCAGCTGTCGGTCAGCATGCTGGTCGAGCTGGGCAAGGACCGGGCGGGCGCGATGCGGCGGTTGCGCCGCCGCCTGCCGGTCCGGCCAGACCCGAATGCCTTGCTGGGCACCGCTTTTCACGACTGGGTGCAGCGCTTCTTTCACGCCGAGCGGCTCTTCGACCTCGACGATCTGCCGGGGGCAGTCGACGGTGACGCCGGCCGGGCGCACGCCGATGAGCTGGCCGAGTTGCAGGCCGCATTCGCCTCGTCGGTGTGGGCGGCGCGCACCCCGGTCGACGTGGAGGTGCCGTTCGACATGATGGTCGGCGCCACGGTGGTGCGGGGGCGGGTCGACGCGGTCTTCGACGACGGCGACGGCGCACACGTGGTCCTCGATTGGAAGACCGGCGACCCGCCGGGAACCCCGGAAGCTGCGCGGCACGCTGCGGTGCAGCTGGCGGTGTACCGGCTGGCGTGGGCCGGGATGACCGGCCGGCCGCTGGATTCGGTGCGGGCGGCGTTCCACTACGTGCGCAGCGGGGTCACCGTCCGGCCCGACGACCTACCCGGGCCGGACGAGCTCGCTGCGCTGCTGGCGGAGGCGGACTACGAGGTGCGGTAGATCTTGTAGGCCTGGGTGATCATCGGGATCTGCAGGGGTAGGCGCGCGATAGCGCCGATCCGCATCGGCAGCGGCTTGGCGGGGGCTTTGAACCACAGCCGGACCATGTTGACGTTGGCCGGAAACACCCCGAGGTACAACGCGATCGCGGCCAGTGCGCCCAGCTTGCGGGTGCGAGGTGCCAGCAACAGCGCACCGGTGGCGACCTCGGCGACACCTGAGGCGTGGGTGTAGAACCGGGCGCTGCCCGGCAGCTCCGCCGGGACGATGGCGTCGAACGGCTTCGGCGCGACGAAATGCAGGATGCCCATTCCCACCAGTGAGCCGCCCATGAACCGGGCGCGGGACGGATTGGACTGCTGAACGACGGGCGCAGGTGATGTCATGGTTTCATTGTGGCGTGCTCACCTCCCCCCGATCGGTGAATCGTGGCCAAAGGTAGGTTGCGCCGGCGCCTGGAGGCGATCGACCAGAATCTGACGTCGCGCCCGGACGCCGACCTGGTCGACATCCTCAACATCCCGGAGAAGTTCGTCAGCCCCGGCCGCAAGATCTTCCTGCGGGTGTTGTGGGCGCTGAGCGCGCTGGTCGCCGCGGTGTTCATCGTCTACATCGACAGGCACGGCTATCGCGACGTCGCGTCCACGCCGGAGGAAAGCGATCCGCTGTCGCTGCTGGACTGCATCTATTACGCCACCGTGTCGCTGTCCACCACCGGCTACGGCGACATCACGCCCTACACCGAATCAGCCCGCCTGGTCAACGTCCTGGTGATCACGCCGCTGCGGGTGGCGTTCCTGATCGTGCTCATCGGTACCACGGTCGAGACCCTGACCACCCAGTCGCGCCAGGCACTGAAGATCCAGCGATGGAGGAGATCCGTGCGCAACCACACCATCGTCGTCGGCTACGGGACGAAGGGCAGGACCGCGGTGTCGGCGATGATCGGCGACGACGTGGCGCCGGGCGACATCGTCGTGGTCGACGACGACCCGGCCGCCCTGGAGCGCGCCAAGAGCGCGGGGCTGGTCACCGTCCGGGGCAGCGCCACCGACTCCGAGGTGCTCAGGCTCGCCAGCGCCCAGCATGCGAAGTCGATCATCGTCGCGGCCAACCGGGATGACACCGCGGTCCTCGTCACGCTCACCGCCCGGGAACTGGCCCCCAACGCCAACATCATCGCCGCGGTCCGGGAGGCCGAGAACCAGCACCTGTTGCGTCAATCCGGCGCGAACACCACCGTGGTCACCTCGGAGACCGCGGGCCGGCTGCTGGGCATCGCAACGCAGACCCCCAGCGTTGTCGAGATGATGGAGGACCTGCTCACCCCGGACGCCGGATTCGCCATCGCCGAGCGACCGGTCGAGCTCAAGGAGGAGGGCGGCTCGCCGCGCCACCTGGCCGATATCGTGCTCGGGGTGGTGCGCGGCGGGGAGCTGTTGCGCGTCGACGACGAGCGCGTGGATGCGCTCGAACTCAGCGACCGATTGCTGTACATCCGATCCAAAGATTGAGCAGAGACACTCGATGAGCGGCTTCACCCTGCGCAACGTCCCCCTGCTGTCCCGGATCGGCGCCGACCGCGACGATCAGGTGCGCACCGATATCGACGCCGCGATCGCCGGCTGGCCGGACGCGGCCGTGCTGTACGTCGACCGGCGCAACCAGGTGCTGATCTCCGGCGGGAGCGTGGTGCTGAGCAGGACGACCGCGCTCGGCGCCACCCCACCCGCCGATGCGGTGTTCCTCGGAACCCTGGCAGGCGGCCGGCATGTCTGGGCGGTCCGTGGCGCCCTGCAGGCTCCCGAGGGCGACACCGCCGAAACGGAGGTGCTCGACCTGCGTCGCGCCGGACCGATCTTCGACGACGCCAGCGCCCAACTGGTCGCCACCGCGACCGCGCTGCTGAACTGGCATGACGCCGCCCGCTTCAGCCCGGTGGACGGCGCACCGACCAAAGCCGCCAAGGCCGGCTGGGCGCGGATCAATCCGGTCAACGGCCACGAGGAATTCCCCCGCATCGACCCGGCGATCATCTGTCTGGTGCACGACGGCCACGACCGCGCGGTGCTGGCCCGCCAGACCCTCTGGCCGGAGCGGCTGTTCTCGCTGCTGGCCGGATTCGTGGAGGCGGGGGAGTCCTTCGAGTCGTGCGTGGAGCGGGAGATCGCGGAGGAGGTCGGGCTGAACGTTCGGGACATCCGCTACCTGGGCAGCCAGCCATGGCCGTTCCCGCGCTCGCTGATGGTCGGGTTCCACGCCGTCGGTGACCCGGAGCAGCCGTTCTCGTTCAACGACGGCGAGATCGCCGAGGCCGAGTGGTTCACCCGCGCTCAGGTGCGTGAGGCGTTGGAGCACGGTGACTGGAACAGCGATTCGTCGTCGCGGCTGCTGTTGCCGGGATCCATCTCGATTGCCCGGGAGATCATCGAATCCTGGGCGTTCGCCGGCTGACCGAGGCCGGCTTGGGGCGCTCAGCCCAGCTTCGCCTTGACCTGCTTGATGCTCGGGTTGGTCAGCGTGGAGCCGTCGGCGAACTTCACCGTCGGAACCACGTGGTTGCCGCCGTTCACCGAGCCGACGAATTCCGCTGCCGCCGGATCGCCCTCGATATCGACCTCGTCCCAGGAGATGCCCTCGGCCTTGAGGGCCATCTTCAGTCGCGAGCAATAGCCACACCAGGACGTGGTGTACATGGTCAGCGCAGCGGTAGTCATAGCGGCAACAACCTAACCGACGGCATCGGTATTTCCCAACGCCGGAGCGCGGTCGCCGGTGTTCGGAGCGGCGGGCGCAGATCCGATACCGCCCGTTGTCGGGGCGTCCTGCCATGATGGACGCCATGCCGTCCGTCGACAGCCTGCTCGTCGACCTCGACGACGAACAGCGCGGGGCCGTCCTGGCGCCTCGTGGTCCGGTGTGTGTGCTGGCCGGTGCCGGCACCGGCAAGACCCGCACCATCACCCGCCGCATCGCGCACCTGGTGGCGGCCGGCCACGTCGCGCCGGGCCAGGTGCTCGCGGTGACGTTCACCGCGCGAGCGGCCGGCGAAATGCGCGGCCGGCTGCGCGCCCTCGGGGAACAGTCCGGGGTGGCCACCTCGACGGTGCAGGCGGTCACCTTCCACGCCGCCGCGCGCCGGCAGTTGCAGTACTTCTGGCCCCGCGTCGTCGGCAACACCGACTGGCAACTGCTGGACAGCAAGTTCGCCGTGGTGGCCCAGGCCGCCAATCGCGCTGCGCTGCGTGCCAGTACCGACGATGTGCGGGACCTGGCCGGTGAGATCGAGTGGGCCAAGGCGTCGCTGATCACCCCGGAGGGCTACGCCGACGCGGTGGCCAAGGCGGCCCGCGACATCCCGCTCGACGCCGCCACCGTGGCCAAGGTGTACGACGGCTACGAACACCTCAAAACCCACCGGGACGGCACCGCGCTGCTGGACTTCGACGATCTGCTGCTGCACACCGCGGCCGCGATCGAGAGCGACGCCGCGGTGGCGAGCGAATTCCGGGACCGGTACCGGTGTTTCGTCGTCGACGAGTACCAGGACGTCACCCCGCTGCAGCAGCGGGTGCTCAACGCCTGGCTCGGTGAACGGGACGACCTGACGGTGGTCGGCGACGCCAACCAGACCATCTACTCGTTCACCGGGGCCACCCCGCGGTTCCTGCTGGATTTCTCACGGCGGTTCCCGGAGGCCACGGTGGTCCGCCTGGAACGGGACTACCGGTCCACCCCGCAGGTGGTGTCGCTGGCCAACCAGGTGATCGCGGCGGCCCGGGGCCGGATGGCCGGCAGCCGGCTGCATCTGGTCGGCCAGCGCGATCCCGGGCCGAAACCGTCGTTCAGCGAGCACTCCGACGAGGCGGCCGAGGCCGCCGCGGTGGCCACACGGGTCGGCAAGCTGATCGAATCCGGAACGCCCGCATCGGAGATCGCGGTGCTGTACCGCATCAACGCCCAGTCCGAGGTGTACGAGGAGGCGCTCACCGAGGCCGGCATCGCGTTCCAAGTGCGGGGCGGGGAAGGATTCTTCAGCCGGCAGGAGGTGCGCCAGGCGCTGCTGGCCATGCAGCGTGCCGCCGGCGCCGAGCACGAGGGTGACCTGCCGCAGGTGGTGCGCGCGCTGTTGGAGCCGCTCGGACTGACCGCCGAACCGCCGACCGGTACCAAGGCCAGGGAGCGGTGGGAGGCGCTGGCCGCGCTGGCCGAGCTGGTGGACGACGAAGTGGCCCAACGCCCTTCGCTGGATCTGCGGGCCCTGCTGGTCGAGCTTCGGAACCGGGCCGAGTCCCGGCATCCACCGGTGGTGCAGGGCGTCACGCTGGCGTCGCTGCACGCGGCCAAGGGCCTGGAATGGGACGCGGTCTTTTTGGTCGGCCTCACCGACGGCACCCTGCCCATCTCGCACGCGCTGGCCCATGGAGCCGACAGCGAAGCCGTGGAAGAGGAACGCCGCCTGCTGTACGTCGGAATTACCAGGGCCAGAGTGCATTTGAACCTGAGTTGGGCGCTGGCCCGGGCCGCGGGCGGCAGGCAGGGGCGCCGGCCGTCACGCTTCCTCAACGGGGTGGCGCCGCAGTCCCCGGCTGACGCCCCGGTCGGGCGGCCGCGCAGAGCCCGCGGTCCGGCGCCGCGCTGCCGGGTGTGCAACAAGGTGCTCGACACCGCGGCGGCGATCACGCTGCGGCGTTGCGAGAGTTGCCCGTCCGATCTGGACGAGACGTTGCTGGCCGACCTCAAGGAATGGCGGCTGCGCACCTCCAAGGAGCTGAATGTGCCGGCCTATGTGGTGTTCACCGACAACACCCTGATCGCCATCGCCGAGACCCTGCCGACCGACGAGGCGGCGCTGGTGTCCATTCCGGGTATCGGCGCGCGCAAGCTGGAGCAGTACGGGCCGGACGTGCTGGAGCTGGTCAAGAACCGGTCATGACACCCACAGATCCTGCCAAAACCGCAGGTCAGAAAATCGCTTGTGGGTTTGTGCGCTAGGCTCTAATCTCAAGATCACCAAATCTGTGCGGCTCGGCGAAGGGAGGGGAGCGAGATCATGATCAACATTCACGCAATGTCCGGCGTACGCGTCGATGGAATGTATGCGCTTTCCTGGGTGCCCGTGCACCCCGCCGCGCCCGCCGTCGCCTCCGCCCATCGAGCTGGTTCGGCGCCCGCTGCCGCCAACCCGCAGCTCAAGCGCCGCACCGCCGCCGCGACACCCAGGTCCGTGAATCGGGGCACCACCTAGGTAGCCCCCACAACGCCGAAACGGCCACGGACCCGAAGTCAAAACGGATCCGTGGCCATTGTTTTCGGGAAATCCGATCTGGAACCCCGAACACCTGGTCACCGGTCCGAATCAAGACCGACACCGACACAACGACCAGGAAGTAGGGAAAGACATGTCGGACCTGACATGCCAAGAACTCGAACTGCCCGCGGTGCCGTGCCATGGGGGGAATCCTGACCTGTGGTTCGCCGAGAGCCCGGTCGAATTGGAGCAGGCCAAGGCGCTGTGCGCCGACTGCCCGATTCGCAGCCTGTGCCTGTCCGAGGCATTGGAGCGCCAGGAGCCGTGGGGCGTCTGGGGCGGCGAGATCATCGAGCGCGGCGCCATCGTGGCGCGCAAGCGTCCGCGTGGTCGCCCGCGCAAGGACGCCAGAGAAGGCCAGGCGGCCTAGCTTCGGCTGGGCCGTCAGGCCGCCTCGCCGTCGGCGAAGCCTGGAACCAGTTCTGTCGCAATGGCTTTCACCGGAACATGGGCGTCGAGCTGACAGCAGATGGCGATCGTCGACGCGATCACCCGCAGCGGGATGGCCAGCTGGGCGGGTAGGTCGAGCTGGCGGGCCATCTTGATCTGGGCCACCGAGTTGTCCATCTGGCCGGCGGCCATCTTCTGCAGCCAGCGACGGTTGTAGTGGAAGACGTCGACCTCGATGGGCTGGACGTACTGGCGCAGCATGTCGTCGACCTCCTCGGCCGAGACCTGTTGACCCTTCTGGATGAAACCGGCCGCTTCCATGGCCGGCAGCGCCTCGTCGTAGTTCTTGTCCCGCGCCAGCCGGATCGTGGCGCCCAGTGCCACCGGAAAACCCCCCGGCAGCGGTGCCACCGCGCCGAAGTCGATGACACCCATCCGGCCGTCGGGCAGCAGCATGAAGTTCCCGGGATGCGCGTCGCCGTGCATCATGTGCAGCCGCTTGGGCGCACCGAAGGTCAGTTCGGTCAGCCGGGTGCCCATCAGATCACGCTGCTCGGGTGTGCCCTCGCGGATGATCACCGACATCGGGATGCCGTCCATCCATTCGGCGATCACCACTTTCGGTGCGCTGGCCACGATGTGCGGCACCGCGAAATGCGGGTCGTTCTCGTACTCCTTGGCGAAGGCCCGCTGGTTGTCGGCTTCGAGCCGGTAGTCCAGTTCCATCTCGGTGCGCTGGATCAGCTCGTCCACCACGCCCTGCACGTCGGCGCCGGGGGCCAGCTGCTTGAACACGCTGACCAGCCGCTGGATGGTCTTGAGGTCGGCGCGCAGCGCCTCGTCGGCGCCCGGGTACTGGATCTTGACGGCGACCTCGCGGCCGTCGGACCAGATCGCCTTGTGCACCTGTCCGATGCTGGCCGAGGCCACCGGGGTGTCGTCGAACGAGGCGAACCGGTCCCGCCACTTGGTGCCCAGCTGCGCGTCGAGGACGCGGTGCACCTTGGCCGCCGGCAACGGAGGCGCTTCACGCTGCAGCTTGGTCAGCGCCTCGCGGTAGGGCTTGCCGTACTGCTCGGGGATCGCGGCCTCCATCACCGACAGCGCCTGGCCGACCTTCATCGCGCCGCCCTTGAGCTCACCCAGCACCGTGAACAACTGCTGGGCCGCCTTGTCCATCAACTCGGCGGTGACCTCGTCCTTCGACTTGCCGGTCAGGCGCTTGCCGAAACCGAGCGCCGCCCGGCCGGCGAATCCGACCGGCAGGGTCGCGAGCTTGGCGTTGCGTGCAACGCTCCCACGCTTGATATCAGCCACGTGTCCATCATCCATGACGTTGCTGAGTAGGTCAGCAGGGACAACCCGGATGCCGGGACCAGCGCCGCGCCAGTACCGAGCCGCTGCCGACGTCGAACTCCAGGGTGGTGTCCAGCGTCATCGGCGGTTCCGGGGCGTCCAGCGCGGCATCCCCGCCCGAGCGTATGGCGCGGACCACCCGGTCCACCTGGTTCAGCGCCAGCGCGGCGGTGCCCATCAGGGTGGCGCGATCCGCGGCGCCGACGGTGTGCCGCAGCTGGGCGGCGACCGCGGGCCAGGCGGCGTCCCGGTCCCGGCGGTGCCGGTCGGCGCAGGCCAGGCACGATGTCACACCGGGGATCACCAGCGGCCCCACCAACCCCCTCCCGTCGCGGACCCGCACCGGCAGGTGCGGCAGCGCCGCCGCATGCAGATCGCGTACCACCCGCGGATCGGCGACCAGGGCGTCGGTGAGCAGCACCAGGTCGGCGTGATCGGTGCTCACGACGGCGTGCGGCCGGCTGCTCTGGGTGACGCGGTTGCCCGAGCACCTGAGTGCGCCGGCCAGCAGGTCCGACAGCGGCCCACGGCCGTGGATGCGGATGGTCACCGACCGCGCCGAAGGTCGGCCGGCGGTCAGCACACCGGCCCGGCGCAGAGCATCGAGCAGATCGGTCACAGCGGACTCCGGCATTCCCAGCCTGACGGCGCGCGCCGACAGTTCGTCCTTGGTCACCGCGGCCTGCATACCGCGCAGCAGGGAGGCCAGCGCGGCGGCGTTCACACCGGCCGGCGGATGCACCACCACGGCACGGCGCGGGTCCCAGCCCACCTGGACGGTGTCATCCGGGCGCAGCAGCACCGGCATCGACGGGTTGAGCAGATAGCGCCTCATGCACCGACTGTGCCACGGCCGGACGGTCGCCCGTTTCAGTTATCCACAGGCCCGTCAGGGCCGGGCGTCTGGTCGTCTTCGAGCTCGGCCAGCGCCTGGTCGATGCCCGAGGTGTCGCCGCCGATGGCCCGGTCGATGAACGCGGCCGGCTCATCGAGGTCGTCGGCGCCGGGCAGCAGGTCGGGATGCTGCCAGACGGCGTCGCGGGCGTCGGCCCCGACGGCATCGGTCAGCTTCTCCCACAGCACCGCGGCCTCGCGCAGCTTGCGCGGCCGCAGCTCCAGGCCCACCAGCGTGGCGAAGGTCTGCTCGGCCGGGCCGCCGGTGGCCCGGCGCCGGCGCAGCATCTCCGAAAGGGCGGCGGTACCGGGAATCCGGTCACCCAGCGCGGCGGTCACCACGGTCTGCACCCAGCCCTCGATGAGGGCGAGCAGGGTTTCCAGCCGCTCCAGCGCGGCAACCTGTTCGGGGGTGGCCTTCGGTTCGAAGATGCCCTGGTTGAGCAGCTGCTCCATGGCGGCCGGGTCGGCGAGCGCGGCGGGGTTGATGCCGCTGGCCAGATCCTCGATGCCGCTCATGTCGATCTTCATGCCCTTGGCGAACGCCTCGACGGCGCTGAGCAGCTGGCTGGACAGCCACGGGACATGGCTGAACAACCGGTGGTGGGCGGCTTCGCGGGCGGCCAGGAAGGTCAGCACCTCGCTGCGCGGCTGCTCCAGCCCTTCCGACAGGCTCTCGACGGCTTCGGGCAGCAGTGCCGCCACGCCCTTGGGCCCCAACGGCAGACCGATATCGGTGGAGGTCAGCACCTCCTTGGACAGCTTGCCCAGCGCCTGGCCGAGCTGGCTGCCAAAGGCCATCCCGCCCATCTGCGACATCATCGCCAGCAGTGGACCGGCCATGGTCTTGGCCTCCTCGGGCAGCGCCGAGGCCCACACCGTGGAGATCTGCTCGGCGACCGGGTCGCACAATCGCTTCCAGGTGCCCAGCGTGTTGTCGATCCAGTCGGTGGGGGTCCACGCCACCGCCTTCGTGGTGCCGGCCGGCAGCGCCGTCACCCCGTCCAGCCACGTCTCGGCCAGGTGCACGGCATCGGCGATCGCGGCGCCGGTCTTTTCCGACACCGGGGCGACGAATCCGATCGAGCTGGACGCCAGCTGACGGGCCAGGTCGTAGTTGACCGGACCGGCCTGCTGGCCGGTGTTCATCACATTGCCTGCGCCGCTGAACATTTCGCCGAGCTTGGTGAAGATCTGGCCCAGATCGGCCATATCGAAGCCCGCGCCGCCCAGCCCGAACGGGTCCGCGCCCGATCCCGGGCCGGGGTTCTCTTTGCGCTTGTCACGGTCGGGGTCGTCCCCGCTGGAGAAGCCGAAGGGCAGGTCAGCCATGGCTTCAACGGTACTCACCCCCGGCGGCGCAGGTGGGGCCGCGGGTCACGCTGTGGGTGAACGCGCTCTACTGTGGGCGGCGTGAACAGGCGGATTATGACGCTGGTGGTGGCGCTGGTGCCGATCGTGGCGTTCGGTGTGCTGCTGTCGTTGGTGACGGTCCCATACGTCTCGCTGGGCCCCGGGCCGACGTTCAACACCCTCGGTGAGGTGGACGGCAAGCAGGTTGTCGACATCAAGAGCACCGATGGCACCGGCGGCTCGATCGTCCACCCCACCTCGGGTCACCTCAACATGACCACGGTGTCGCAGCGCGACGGGCTGACCCTGGGCGAGGCCCTGGCGTTGTGGATGTCCGGGCGCGACCAGCTGGTGCCGCGCGATCTGGTGTATCCGCCGGACAAGTCCAAGGACGAGATCGACAAGGCCAACACCAACGAGTTCAAGTCCTCGGAGGACAACGCCGAATACGCCGCGCTGTCCTACCTGAAATACCCGAAGGCGGTGACCGTGGAGTCGGTGACCGATCCCGGCCCGTCGGCGGGCAAGCTGCAGGCCGGCGATGCCATCGACATGGTCAACAATGTCGCGGTGCCCGATATGGAGGCTTTCCAGGCGATCGTGAAGGCCACCAAGCCGGGGGATCAGATGATCATCGACTATCGGCGCAAGAATCAGCCCGCCGGCACCGTGACCGTGACACTGGGTTCCAATCCCGACCGCTCGCACGGGTTCCTCGGCATCGCGGTGCTGGATGCCCCGTGGGCGCCCTTCGACATCGAGTTCAACCTCGCCAATATCGGCGGACCCTCGGCCGGACTGATGTTCAGCCTTGCCGTCATCGACAAGCTCACCACCGGCGACCTCAATGGCGGCAAGTTCGTCGCCGGCACCGGCACCATCAGCGCCGACGGCGCGGTCGGCCCGATCGGCGGCATCACGCACAAGATGATGGCCGCCCAGGACGCCGGTGCCACCGTGTTCCTGGTGCCCGCCGACAACTGCGACGAAGCGTTGACGGCCCGCGATGATCGGCTGCAGCTGGTGAAGGTGGACACCCTGACCACTGCCGTGGACGCCCTGCACACCATTTCTGCCGGCGGCGAACCACCCCGTTGCTGAGAATGCGCTTGGCAGGCAATGCGTAGAGTTGGTGCAGTTGAGGCCCCAGACGTGCCGGCGGCCACGGACCAGGACTGGAGTTGACGAGTGGGTATGCGGCCCTCGGCGCGAATGCCGAAGCTGACACGACGTAGCCGGATCCTCATCGGGGTGGCCCTGGCCGTCGTCTTGCTGCTGTTGGTGGGACCACGGCTCATCGACACCTACGTCGACTGGCTGTGGTTCGGCGAGTTGGGCTACCGGTCGGTGTTCACCACCCGGCTGTTCACCGAGATCGTGCTGGCCCTGGTGGCCGCGGTGGTCATCGGTGCGTTGGTGTTCTCGGGGATGACGCTGGCCTACCGCACGCGGCCGGTGTTCGTGCCCACCAACGGGCCCAACGACCCGATCGCGCGGTACCGCACCACGGTGATGAGCCGGCTGCGGCTGTTCGGCATCGGCATCCCGGTGCTCATCGGTCTCGCTGCGGGCGCCTTCGCGTGGAACTCCTGGACCACGGTGCAGTTGTTCATGCACGGCGGCGATTTCGGGGTCACCGATCCGCAGTTCGGCCGTGACCTCGGTTTCTACGCCTTCGACTTGCCGTTCTACCGGTGGGTGCTCAGCTTCCTGTTCTTCGGCGTGTTCCTGGCCTTCCTGGCAAACCTCGTGGGGCACTACCTGTTCGGCGGGATCCGGCTGTCCGGGCGCACCGGTGTGTTGAGCCGGGCGGCACGCATCCAACTGGTGGCGCTGGCCGGCACCCTGGTGTTGTTCAAGGCCGCCGCCTACTGGCTGGACCGTTACGAGCTGCTGAGCAACACGCGCGGCGGCAAGCCGTTCACCGGCGCCGGCTACACCGATATCAACGCCGTGCTGCCGGCCAAGCTGATCCTGCTCGCGATCGCGCTGATCTGTGCGGCCGCGGTGTTCTCCGCGCTGGTGCTGCGGGATCTGCGGATCCCGGCAATCGGTTTGGTGCTGCTGTTGCTGTCCTCGTTGATCGTCGGCGCGGGCTGGCCGATGATCGTCGAGCAGTTCAGCGTCAAACCCAATGCGGCGCAGAAGGAAAGCGAATACATCAGCCGCAGTATCACGGCCACCAGGCAGGCCTACGGGCTGACCGATCAGACCGTCACCTACCGCGATTACAGCGGCAACTCGCAGGCCACCGCCCAGCAGGTGGCCGCCGACCGCGCCACCACCTCGAACATCCGGCTACTGGACCCGACCATCGTCAGCCCGGCCTTCACCCAGTTCCAGCAGGGCAAGAACTTCTACAGCTTCCCCGAGCAGCTGGCCATGGACCGCTACGTGGGGCCCGACGGCAACCTGCGCGACTACGTCGTGGCCGCCCGTGAACTCAACCCGGAACGGTTGATCGACAACCAGCGGGACTGGATCAACCGGCACACCGTCTACACCCACGGCAACGGTTTCATCGCCTCGCCGGCCAACACGGTGCGCGGTATCGCCAACGATCCCAACCAGAACGGTGGCTACCCGGAATTCCTGGCCAGCGTGGTCGGCGCCAACGGCGGTGTGGTGTCGCCCGGTCCCGCGCCGCTCGATCAGCCGCGTATCTACTTCGGCCCGGTGATCGCCAGCGCGCCCGGTGATTACGCGATCGTCGGCCGCAACGGCGGCGACCGCGAGTACGACTACGAGACCAACACCGAGACCAAGAACTACACCTACACCGGTGCCGGTGGGGTGCCGATCGGCAACTGGCTGGCCCGCAGCGTGTTCGCGGCCAAGTTCGCCGAGCGGAACTTCCTGTTCTCCAACGTGATCGGCTCCAACAGCAAGATCCTGTTCAATCGTGATCCGGCCCAGCGCGTGGAGGCGGTGGCGCCGTGGCTCACCACCGACAACGGGGTGTACCCGGCCATCGTGAACAAGCGTCTGGTGTGGATCGTGGACGGCTACACCACGTTGGACAACTACCCGTACTCGGAGCTGACGTCGCTGTCGAGTGCCACCATCGACTCCAACGAGGTGGCGGTGAACCGGCTGCTCCCGGACAAGCAGGTGTCCTATATCCGGAACTCGGTGAAGGCCACCGTCGACGCCTACGACGGCACCGTGACGCTGTACGCGCAGGACGAGAACGATCCGGTGCTCAAGGCCTGGATGGCCGTCTTCCCCGGCACCGTCAAGCCCAAGAGCGACATCTCCCCGGAGCTGCAGGCCCACCTGCGCTACCCCGAGGACCTGTTCAAGGTGCAGCGCCAACTGCTGGCCCGCTACCACGTCAACGACCCGGTGACGTTCTTCTCCACGTCGGACTTCTGGGACGTGCCGCTGGATCCCAACCCGACCGCCAGCAGCTACCAGCCGCCGTACTACATCGTCGCCAAAGACATTGCCCAGAACGATAATTCGTCATCGTTCCAGCTGACCAGTGCGATGAACCGGTTCCGGCGGGACTTCTTGGCCGCCTACATCAGTGCCAGCTCCGATCCGGCGACCTACGGCAAGATCACCGTGCTGACCATCCCTGGTCAGGTCAACGGGCCCAAGTTGGCGTTCAACGCCATCAGCACCGACACCGCGGTCAGCCAGGACCTCGGTGTCATCGGCCGGGACAACCAGAACCGGATCCGCTGGGGCAACCTGTTGACCCTGCCGGTGAGCGACGGTGGGCTGCTCTACGTGGCGCCGGTGTACGCCTCACCGGGCGCCAGCGATGCCGCATCGTCGTACCCGCGGCTCATCCGGGTGGCGATGATGTACAACGACAAGGTCGGCTACGGCCCGACCGTCGGCGACGCACTGACCGAGATCTTCGGCCAGGGCGCGGCGGCGACGGCCACCGGGCCGGCTCCCACCGACGCGAAACCGCCGGCGTCGCCGCCGCCTGCGGCGGGCCAGCAGCCCCCGGCCGCGCCGCCGCGGCAGGGCCAGGCGCCCGAGGTGCCGGTTCCCGTCGCGGCCGTGCCCGGTGGCGGCGTCCAGCTGTCGCCCGCCAAGGCCGCAGCGCTGCAGGACGTCAACAATGCGCTCGACGCGGTACAGCAGGCGCAGCACAACGGCAATTTCGCGGATTACGGTGACGCCCTGCAGAAGCTCGACGACGCGATGAACAAGTACCGCGAAGCCAAGTAAGCCGCGTCCGCCCGGTTTGTGCGGTCTCATACGCGACGCGCTGTCGCGCGCGTATGAAACCGCACAACCGCGGCCCACGTGATCTGCATTCCAAGAACTTCCCAAGTGGGGTTGTGGACCCTTTCGGCCGTCATACGCGCACGGTGAAAGGATTCCGATGACTCTGGCCGACACTCTCGGCGACCCTGGTTTCGACAACGACGGGCTGTCGACACTGCCCGACCACCTGAGCGCGTTGGTCGCGCTGCCCGGCGAACCAGGCTACGAACGCTGCGCCCCATGGAATGTCGCGGCGACGGTGCGGCCCGCGGCGGTGGTGTTCGCCACGGCGCCGCACCACGTCGCCGAGGCGGTCCGGTTCGCCGCCGGGCACGGCTTGCGGGTCGCGGTCCAGGCGACCGGGCACGGGGCCACCGCGGTCGACACCGACACCATCCTGGTGCTCACGTCGGCGATGACCGAATGCATGATCGACGTCGTCGACCGCACCGCCCGGGTGGCCGCGGGTACCACCTGGCAGCAGGTGATCGATGCCGCTGCCCCGCACGGCCTTGCGCCGCTGTGCGGTTCGGCACCCGGTGTGGGCGTGGTGGGGTTCCTGACCGGTGCCGGGGTGGGGCCGCTGGCCCGCAGCGTCGGGGTGTCCTCGGACTACGTGCGGTCCTTCGACGTCGTCACGGGGACGGGGGAGTTGCTGCACGCGACGCCGGAGCAGCACGCCGAGCTGTTCTGGGGGCTGCGCGGCGGTAAGGCGACGCTGGGCATCGTCACCTCGGTGCAGATCGAGCTGCTGCCGATCCCCGAATTCTACGGTGGCGCCCTGTATTTCGACGGCGCGGATGCACCGGCCGTGCTGCGTGCCTGGTACGGCTGGTGCGCCGGGTTGCCCGAAAACGTCAACACCTCGATTGCGCTGCAACACCTGCCACCGCTGCCGGGGGTGCCCGAACCGCTGGCCGGCCGGCTGACCGTCGCCGTCCGGTATGCCGCGCTCGACGACTTCGAGGAGGCGGCAACGCTTTTGGAGCCCCTGCGGGCCGTGGCGACACCGATACTGGACACCGTGGGGGTGCTGCCGTACGCGGCGATCGGTGCCGTCCACGCCGATCCGGTCGATCCGATGCCCGTGCACGAGGATCAGACGTTGCTGCGCGAGCTGACCTCCGAGGCAGTGGACATCCTGCTGGCCGCGGCCGGGCCGGGGTCGGCCTCGGTGCAGACCATCGTCGAGATCCGGATGCTGGGCGGTGCCTACGCGCGGCAGGCCGAGCACAGCAGTGCGTTCTGCCATCGCAATGCCGCGTACGCGGTCACCACCATCGGCGTGCCCGCCGGCGCGACTTCGGGCTTGGTGGCGGCCCAGGCCGGTGCCTTGATGCGGGCGCTGGCGCCGTGGTCGACCGGTGGTCTGCTGCCCAATTTCGCGCCATCGGCCGACCCCCGGCGGATGGCGCGGGTGTACGACGAGCAGACCCGGGGATGGCTGGCTGATCTGGCCGACCGGTACGACCCCGAAGGGGTGCTCCGGACCGGTCAGGTGGTGCGCTCGGAGCCCCAAAACCACCTCTGAGCACACGATTTGGAGCTGTGCACACCCCTTCGGTAACGTTGTGTTCACCGACGCGGGGTGGAGCAGCTCGGTAGCTCGCTGGGCTCATAACCCAGAGGTCGCAGGTTCGAATCCTGTCCCCGCTACCAGGTAGAACGGCCCCCGGAGATCACTCCGGGGGCCGTTCTCATTCCTTTTGTGAACGGAGTTGTGAACGTTAGTCAAGCTAACTAGAGCGCTCTCCCTCCGAGGTTGCTGTCCGGGCCGGTCTGTGGCTTCGCTCGCCGACTACGAGCGTGAGCTGATCAAGGAGCGAGCCGGCCTTGATGCGGGGGTCATTCCGCGTCAGTGGCACAAGGTTTGGGAGCCCTCCCGGCCGCGTGTGGCCCTGCTTGGCCCGGTCGTCGGCGAGCCAGTCGCCGCATTCGGGTGCCGTGGCACGCTGTTCGGCATCGGGGAGCGCGTCGCGGTGGGCATCGTCGAGCTCGGTGCAGGTGGTCCGCGGTGAGCTCATCGACTGGCTGACAGCGTTTTTCGCGAATAGGCACGCTATTCACAGCGGAGAGCAGCCCAGCCGAACTTATGATTCTGTGCGCGGAATTTCTTGATCACGGATTCGGTGGTCAATGTGGACGGCTCAGTGCGGGCCCGCGGTTCGGACACGAATATGGCGGGCACCGGAGCGACGAACTCCGTAACCCAGGCTCGGTTGATGTGGCGCCAGCGTCGATGAGCGCCGGACCCGCCGGTACCCTTGTCGACGGACTTGAGCACGGCCAGTTCCGCTTTCGAGGTCCCGACAACTCCGGGACTCCCGTCAACTCTGCGCAGCGGGTGTCGATCAGGTCCTCCACGGCCTGCCGCGCGAGGAACGCCGCCAACCGGGCGGAGTTGCCCAAGGCGGTGCGGTCCGGCGAGTCGAGGAGTTTGTCGGCCCGTGCGAGCAGTACCTCGGCGTCGCTGGTCACCGGCCCTCCACGATGTCACGAACCGTGTCACGAAGGTCCCGGATGGTGCCGCGGTCCGGCGTGGCGCCGCGATGGGTACCCCCGACGCGGAAATCTTCACGGTCGAGAATCGCTGCGTCCGATACGACTTCCAGCCGGACACGTCTGCATCCGCGGTCGCGGTAACGGTGAGCGCCACTCTCCGCCGGGTGGTCTTCGCCTCCTCGCAAGCGGTGTCGGTCTCGTGGTACGCCGCGGCGGCCCTTCGGGCGTTCGCCGAAGTACCGCTGGTGGGCGGCGGCTTCGATCGCCATCCGGAACAGGCCTGGTGCCGCCTTCGGCTTGATCAGGTCGTCGATGTCGTCGTCGAGGACCTCGGCTGCGGCGGCTTGGGGTTACTCGACGGCGTCGGCGGCGAAGGCGGCCTCGACGTCATCGCGGCTTACCGGCGGAGCCGGCAGATCGCGGGCATCGGTTGCCTGCAGTCCGTGCACGAACAGCGCAACGTGGCGACGGGCGATGCTCGCCGAGTTGGGGCCGTGCGGTAGCGGTTGCGTGATCATCGCGCCGCACGCGATGACGTCGGTGGCATTGACGTCGGCGCGAACGGTGCCCTGCGCGCGTCCGTCGGCCAGGAACTGCTCCAAGGCGTGGAAGATGCGTCGCCGCGCGTCGATGGCGGCAGGGTCGGTCAAGGGCGGCGCCCCGCGCAGGGGAAGCACGAGTTGGTCTCCCAGCCGCAGGCATTCCTCCAGATAGGCCTGCACCGCGGGGGCGCCGGTGCGCCCGGATTCACCGATGGAGGCGAGAGCGGCGAGGAGCAAATCGTGGGCGCGGCGTTCCAGAGCATGCAGAAGCGCGGTGCGGTCGCGGTATCCGCGATAAAGAGTGCCGACGCCGACGCCGGCTGCCTCGGCGATGTCGGCCAGCGGAACGTTGCGCCCGCGGCGGCCCATCAACTCCGCGGCCACGGTCAGGATGCGTTCCCGATTGATTTGAGCGTCGTGGCGCATCGCGCGCCGGCGGCCAGGTTGGTCAGTGGCGCCAGCAGTCATCGGTCGAGTTTCACACACCGCCGGAAGTCGCCGACAGACGTGTTGGCGCGATGCGATGGTGGGGGTCGACCGCGGCTCGCACTTGAGTCAAGCGCTTTAGATCCGAGTCGGGAAGCCCGTCGGCGACCGCCGCCCGACCGTCGGCGAAATTGGCCGCGGCCAATCCGACGTCCGCGGGCTTCGCGATCGCCTCGAGTTCGGCGAGTCCGTGCTCGGCCGCGGCCCGCGATCCGGGATCGGCCGCCACGCCCACCGCGTGCAGCAGGTAGGCCCCTGGCACGGCTGTTTGCGCTCCAGACCGCGCAGGCGCCGAGTTGTCGAGGTTGCGCAACTCGATCATCGCCACCGGCGAGTCCTGTGTCGCCACCCGCGTGAGCAGGTCGTGTGCCACCGCCGGTGCGGTGGTTCCCAGCCAGCGACCGACGCCAAGGGCAGGCAACGGACCCGGCGGGTCGAGGTGAATCTCGGCCAGTCGCGCCGCATCGGCCGGAGCCCAGGCGCTGTCCACCGTCGGCGGGGGAACATGGCGCAAGGCGTGCAGCAGGGGAGCCGCGGCCGGTTCACCCGCCGCCGAAGCGAACGCCAGGTGCACGATCGGAACGTTCTGCAACTGAGGGGGAAAGGGGCTCTTCATGATTGAGGGTGTAGAACGGTCAGCTGCTGTCGGCCTGTGATTGGGGTGTCTGGTTGGCTGGGTGTG
>NZ_LQOL01000074.1 GCF_002101555.1 Mycolicibacterium canariasense | reverse complement strand
CATAACTGGCAATCCAGGTGGTCCCATCACCCTGGCAAAATCAGCTCACACTGGTCCCATCCTCCTGGCAGACGACACCTACCCCGACTTTTGATCTCCGAAAAGCGGATGTCACCAGCTGCGGCGTCCCTGGGTGTTGCGGCCCTTGGTGTCATGGACCTTGCGGCTGTTGCCCCCGCTCCCAGATTGCTTCTTCGAGTGGATGGGCTCCCCCAGGAAGTTGCGCTGTTGAGGCTTCGGCTGCTGGGAGCCGGACCTCTTGGGGCTGTACGACCGAAAATTCGGCTTCTGCTTCTGGGCCATTTCAGATTTCCTTTCAATGTGATTACTACCGCCGCACCGCACGACGTGCATACAGTATTACGCGCATCACGCAGGTACGTCAACGGTGGGGTTACCGCTGCGGAAGGACGGTCGGCAGGACTACTCCCGACACCGGGAGTTGCATGGAGGGGACACGCCGGGCTTGTCTCGCCTCTAATGACACGAGACAGCGGGATCAGGCGTTAGTAACGTCCCTGAGGCGAACCGAAGGAGATCGCGCATGAGCATCACGCCCACCCCGCCACTGCGCCCCGGGTACGGCCCCAGCAGCCCCGGCCAGGTGATCGCGCACGTGCACTCCGATGGACGGATGGCCATCACACTGACCGAGGGCACCTGCCTACAGGTGCCAGACCTGGACGAGTGGCAGCTTCTGGGCCGCGTACAGATGCGCAGCGACATGCCGAGCGAGCTCAAGATCAATGTGGTGGCGCACCACCGCCACACCGGACGGCTAGCACGCTTCTACATGATCCGGCCCAAGCATCCCTATGGGCTTGATCCGCTGGACTACAGCTCCGACCCCGATAGCCTGCCCGGCCATACAGCCTGGAAGCAGCAGTGGGACCAGGAGAACGCCGCCGCGCGGTACGAGACCGATAAGCCGCTGTGGGACTTGGTATCCCGGCTACCCGAGATCACCGACGTGTTCATCGGCACCGTGAAGGATCTACAGAAAAGCAACGAGAACGCATGAGCACCGACACTTCAATCAGCTCGACGTCTCACTTAGATCTAGAGAAATGAGATGCCCCTCCGGCTACTACTTTCCCGCCGCGTAGCCGCTGGTCAAGCTGTCTCATTTCTTGTCTCACACCGCGTGTCTCACATCTTGAACCGTCCCGGGTTTGATGCCGCTTCCTTCTGTGAGAAGGATGGCGAGTATGGCCAAGCATTACCCGGTCGAGCAGCGTTAGCGTGCGGTGAGGATGGTGCTCGATCACCTCGGTGAGTATCGGTCGGTGTATGCCGCGTGCGCGGCGATCGGCCCGAAGGTCGGCGTCGGAAAGGAGTCGCTGCGCCGGTGGGTGCTGCAGGCCCAAGTGGACGCGGCCGAGCGGCCCGGTGTCACAACCGCTGAGCAGCAACGCATCCGCGAACTTGAGCGGGAGAACCGGGATCTCAAAGAGGCCAACGAGATTCTGAAGGCTGCCTCGATTTTCTTCGCGCGGGAGCTCGACCCGCGCAACCGCTGATCTGCGGTTTCATCGACCAGATGCGGGCGGCCGGTTACCGGGTCGAGTCGATCTGCACGGTCCTGCGTGAGCAAGGGCTGCAGATCGCCCCACGGACGTATCGCACCTGGAAGACCGCACCACCGTCGGCGCGGACCCTCTCCGACGCGCACCTAACCGATGCGTTGTTGGCCACCGTCGGCAGTCCCGAGGGCATGTACGGGCGGCGCAAGATGACCGCTCATCTGCGCCGAGAAGGCCATCGGGTCGCCGCTTGCACAGTGGACCGTCTGATGCGCGATGAGGGCCTTTCCGGGATCACCCGCGGCCGGCGGCACCGCACCACCATCCCGGACAAGAATGCCGCGCGGGCAGCGGATCTGCTCGACCGCGACTTCACCGCCGCAGCACCTAACCGCAAATGGGTCACCGACTTCACCTACGTACCGACCTGGTCGGGGTTCGTGTACGTGGCGCTGGTGATCGACTGCTTCTCTCGGGCCATCGTGGGCTGGCAAGTGTCGCAGACCAAGGACACCGCGATGGTCATCACCGCGCTGAAGATGGCGCTGTGGCGGCGCGATCACCACGGCCACACGGTGGCCGAGGGACTGATCCATCACAGCGATGCCGGGTCGCAATACACCTCGATCGCCTTCGCGGAAACCCTTGTTCTGGAGGGGATCGCAGCGTCGATCGGCAGTGTTGGGGATGCCTACGACAACGCGTTGGCCGAGACCACGATCGGGCTGTTCAAAACCGAAGCGATCGGTGCGGGTAGCCCGTTTCGGCCCGGGACGCTGCGAACCCTCGACGACGTCGAGTACCCGACGATGGAATGGGTCGACTGGTACAACAACCGACGTCTGCACAGCGTCCTGGACTACGTCCCACCCGCCGAATACGAGACCGCCTACTACGCTCAACTCCAGGCGTCGCAGCCGGCGATGTCTCAAACATGAAGCCGGCACCAAACTCGGGGCGGTTCATCTTCACTGTCGGGGTTAGATGAGACGGTGATGGCGTGACAACGATCCTCGGGTATGCGCGTGTGAGCACCGCGGCGGGCCAAGACCTCGATGGACAGCTGGCCGCACTTGCTGCCCAGGGTGTCGAATCCGGCCAAGTTTTCACCGGCAAGCTCTCGGGTGCAGTAAACAGCGAACGGCCCGGTCTGACGACCCTGCTGCACTACGCCCGCGAGGGCGACACCGTGGTCGTCACCGCCATCGATCGTCTCGGGCGTTCCGTCGCCGAAATTACCCGCACCATCGCCGAACTCGGCGAACGTCGAATCCTGTAGCGCGCCCTACGTGAAGGCATAGATACCGGCACACCGACAGGCTGCGCGGTAGCCGCCATCATGGCCACCCTGGCCGAACTTGAAGTTGAACTCGGCCGTGAGCGCCGAGCAGCTTCCCGCGGCTCCAGGCGAGCGCGCCGTCTACCGGCCACCAAACCTGCCAAACTGACTCTTGAGCGACAGCAGCAACTCCGCCGGCTCGCCGAGACCGGTGAACCCGTTCACGAACTCGCCAAAGCGTTCGGCATCAGCCGAGCCACGGCCTACCGCTACTTGTCCGCGTCCACCGGCAACCACATCCGGAGTTCATATCGTGACCGCCGAGCTGCATCCCTGCACCTGCCTGCGGCGAGCCACAGTATGTGGTACCCCAACGACGACCCGCAGCGGCAATGGGACGAGGCCATAGCCCTTGCCGCCGAGTGGATTCGAGTCCGCGGCAATGTTGAGGGGCTGCACCCCCTAGCAGGGGACTGGCCGAGCGCGTCGAGCAAGGTGGTGCGGCTCGAACGTCGACTGGCCCGGTAGATGCTTACCCGATGCGCCCGCACTGGGTGCACCGCACAGGCGTTGGGGGTTTGGCCCGGTTAATGCTGGTAAACACACGTATCAAGCCCAGCAGAATATGAACGGCGAGCTGCCAATCAGTCAACCAGCCGGTAACTCCAGCACAGACCAGGGCAAAAGCTACCTGCAGAACTACACAATAACTCCGGCCGGGGTTACTTTCGTCAGCAGCATTAGAAGGCATACTGATCACGTCCTTTCTCGTTGTTTGCGCTCTGAGTGGGGGCCACGGGAGCTGGTCGATCAGCGTGGTACACACCCGGCCAGGTGTGTGCTGTCGGCCAGCTTCCCTCTTCTCGAGGCAGACCAACGTGGCCTGCCGGGTCTTATCTTGGGCCAAAGTGTGGACACGGTGGTGAAACGCCACGTGACGGAGGCCCTTTTCTGGCACGGCGGTGCGTTTTCCAACCATTGAGGCACGGCGTCATATACCTAGCCTCAGCCCAGCAACCAGGCTTTAACAATGCCCCTGGGATCTTTATACGAGCGCATTTCCCGCCAGTGGTAACTCGCTTGCTGCACGACATCCCCATGGCTGACGGGCGTGTCGCGCATTCAGGCCGCGGCCGTCCTCATCGCTGCAGTCGCCCTCATCGGGTTCTATCCGCTGGCCGACTGCATCCTCCATCAGACCGGTGCGACCACGGGCATCGCTGACGTCGGCCGCGCCGTCGCCGAGATCGTTTCCGCCGATGCCGCGAGCCCCCCCCATGAACACCCGGCGCTTCAGCACTACACGCGCAGGGAGCGATGCGTGGCGCCCGAGCACAACACGCAATGTGCGTGTCAGGCGCTCTGCGCGCGCGGCAAGCGCGCATCGCGTGCAACGCGCGCAGTGAGCGTGCTGAGCCATCCGGGTCGTCCACCTTGGAGGGATCTTCTGAATTCAGTCATTTTTCTCGGACTGGATGGCATCTCAGATAGACGCCATGCACGGAGTCAACGTGAGGGACTGGGATGCGTCTAATGCGGCCATCACGCGCGGCAACGATCTCGTCGACGTGATCGACGAGAAATGCGGGCTCTCCTGATGCCTGTCACTGGAGGGTTAGCGGGCTCGTATGGGCGGCTGATCGTCAAGCCGGACATGGAACCGCCCGATGCTTCGCACTGGGACGCCCAGGAGCAGGCCTACCTGGCTGGCGCGACGGCATGGGACGGCATCCACCAGAAGATCGTCACCGGCAACGCGGCGTTCCGCGATGCCGCCGATTCTCAGGGCTTCGACGAGGCACACCGCGCCGGGGCGGTGCTGGCCGAGGAGGCCAAGACGATCGCCGAGTGGCACGACAAGGTGGCCAATAAGTGCGCCGACATCGCCACCGTGTTGCGTGACACGCGTGCCGGTCAGGAGCAGCTGATCCGGGAGGCCGATCCCAAGATCGCCGCCGCGAAGCTGCCCGGCGGAGCGGAAGCGCTCGTGCCTCGGTATCACGGCATGGCCAGGTATCAGACCGAGGCGGGGGTGACGGCTGCGATGGCCGCGCAAGCGTCGTTCAAGAAGAGCAGCGAAAACGTCAGAGCCTTAGACCTTTTGACGAGATGGGGCGACGTCCCCGCCAGCCCACCCGTACAACCCCTGGATGAGCCGTCACCGGGAATCGAGCAAGTAGATAACCCTAAGAAGACACCGCGTCAGGACGCTGAAGACAACCCCAAGAGGACGCCCCTTCAAGAGGGGAGTGACGCTCCAACGACAGCAGATGCGTCAACAGACAAAGCCGGTACCTCCGTCACGCAACCGGGGGTGTCCCCTGGCGTCGACGCGGGGACGGGCAAAGCGGGTGTTGGCGATGAGGGACTCGCGGCGTCGAGTCCGGTCACTCAGCCGGGGATGACTCCTGCGCCGCGGCCAGCGGCGGCCTCGCTGCTCGGCGGCGGTGCGCCGTCGATGGGCGGGTTGGGCAGTGGCGGCGGTGGGCTGGGTCCCGGCGGCGGGATTCCGAAGATGCCCGGTGGTCTGGGAAGCGGCGGTATGCCGGGGGCGGGCTCTAATCCGCTGAGTAGCGGTCTGGGTCAAATGCCTGGCGCCGGAAGCGGATTGCCGACTGCTGGCGGCGTTCCGGGGTTATCTACGGGCGCGGGATCATCCGTGTCGCCGTTGTCTGCGTTCAATCAGGGAGCGGCGGCGACGGCGGGCATGGGCGGTGGGATACCGCCTGCGCTGCCGCCGGCTCCAGCGAGTCCGTCGCCGGCCCTGTCAGCGGGCGGTGGTGTGCATGCCACACCGGCCGCCGCCGCCCCTGGCGGGGGCATCTCGCCGGCCGCGGCGCAGCCCGGTGTGGTGGCCCCGGCCGTCCCTGCTGCCGCGCCCACCGGGACGGGGATGGGGACCGGTGCGGGTGCACCGATGATGCTGTCGCCCGGTTCGATGGGACCGCCAGCCGCGGCCGTTCCACCGGCGCTACCTGAGTCATGCCGAGCTGTTGATGCTGGCCAAGGCCGCTGATCGGTTCGAGACGCTGACGCTGGTCCTGGGCTACTGCGGGCTGAGGTTCGGCGAAGCCGTCGCGTTGCGGCGCCGGCAAGTGGGGGAACGGGTGCTGACGGTGCGCTCGTCCGCAACCGCGGTCACCGGCAAGGGCATCGTGGAGTCGACGACCAAGACGAAGCGGGATCGTCACGTGCCTGTGCCTGAACCTGTCTGGAAGAAGCTCGACGCCGAGTTACCCGTTGACCCGAACGCGCTGGTGTTTCCCAGTCGGAAGGGCGGGTTCCTGCCACTAGGTGAGTACCGCTGGGCATTCGACAACGCATGTGCAGACGTCGGCATCGAAGGGCTGGTACCTCACGGCCTAAGACACACCACGGCGTCGCTGGCGATTAGCGCAGGCGCTAACGTCAAGGTCGTGCAGAGACTCCTGGGGCACGCGACCGCCGCAATGACGCTCGACCGGTATGGCCACCTGCTCAACGACGATTTAAGCGGCGTGGCTGATTCGCTGGGCAAGGCCATCGACAGCACTGCGGTATCACTGCGGTACCCAGGACGTCAGAGGAAGGCCGAAACGGCCAAAAGTATGCTCTGAGCTGCAAGGCCCCCATAGCCCAATTGGCAGAGGCAGCGGACTTAAAATCCGCCAAGTGTCGGTTCGAGTCCGACTGGGGGCACCGGGAACATTCAGGTCGAGGCAGGTTTGGCATCGAACGCGTGAGCAGATGCTCGCACTTCGGCCTCTGCGTCAGCGCCTTTCAGGCCGGCGACGCTGTCACGATCGAGCTCTTACTGGGATGCTTCGTAATCAGGCGAGCAGTTACAGGCCCTGCTTAACTGATCTTGCCCCGTAGGTCTACTGGCGTGCCATCCGCCTTCCAGCCTTGTAGGGGGCGCAACGCGTAGCCGGCCGGCAGCTGGCCGGTCTTGTAATATTGAAAGAAGAGATCTGCGGCCTCGTCCGCATCGAAAACCTCAGCTTCGCTGATCATTTGAGTGCTGCGAGGAAGCTTGATTGGAACATCTCGCTCCTGTCGGTCTGCGGATGCATGCCCGACAACTGACCACACGGATTCAACGCCCCATTCATGCCCGCCCGGTTGGCGGATCTCGATCGTCATGCAGTCGGCGGAGCCGCCAGCTTGTATGAAGGCTGTTGCCTCGAGCTCTTGGTCGAGGGCGCCTTGATACCTCAGTCCTTCGGGCAGGCGGGTCAGGTTCAATGCCCACTTATCGTCGCCGTTCATCTTGTGGAGCGGTCCAGAGAAGTAGCCGAGGTCGGCAAACCTGCCCAGTTCCATGGCCATCGTGCCGCCGTCGAAAGCTAATACGTACTTCTGCATTTTGGGCTGGCGCCTTTCTTCGCTGGGCCGTGAGTCCCGCATCAGGCGTGGTTCGCGGGGTCGTTCGGGTCGGGCGGCAGGTACTGCTCGATGATGTCGAAGGGCGGCCCCGCGTCACGCATATCATCTCGCGTCAATGCGGTGCCGCATTCCGGAACACCTTTGGGTGCGGCTTCGACGACCTGCTACGGGATGCCGTCGTCCCGGCATCAAAACATGGGTGACGGCACCAAGTTCATCCCATCATTTTGATCCGTCCGCGTGTGTTCACCGCCTATCCGGCTGCCGGGCCGAATCCGCTGCACCGGTGTGTTTCGTCTGCGCGACCTCTTGAACAGACTGTTGCACGTCCTGAGGTTGGAACGCTGGGGTGGACGGTCGCCGCTGGGCGCATCGGATTACCGCGTCAGCCGACTACCGGACCCGCCAAAGCCGCCATCCGCCACGCTCCATAGATCAGCGACCATTGAGCGACAGCCCCGACAAGCGCGAGCCAGAACCCAATCCTGTTGCGCACCAGCTGAATAATGCCAATTCCGGTGAACAAACCGGCCGGCGCCATCGAGGCCAGCGCCATCCAGATCGCGTAGCTGATCCACTTCTCGTCACCGCAGGTCTGGTAGGCACAATTGTCGATGCTCATCGGCAGCACAAGCACGCTCAAGAGCGTGACGCCGACACCAGCGGCCTGGACGCACACCAGCAAGACGAACACGGTGACGTCAGCGATTCGGACACCGCGCGGGTGCCGAGGCGCAGTCGGCGCCACGACGTCACCAGCGGCTTCCGCCGCCTCGTGGGTGGGCGGCTGGTCGGCGGCACTCATCACTGCTCAACGTTAGCCACGGTTGCCGCGCCGGTGGCGCACCGAAATCCTTCCAGCCTCAACCGGAGACCAGATTTCTGCCTGCGCTACTACGAGTCGCAGGCGATCCCGTCACCATCGCGGTCGAGGTCGTAGATGTCGTCACCGATCACCTTTATCGGACCTTGGACGTACTCGGGGCCGTTGCCACTGCCGCCGGCGCAGTCGACGTCGCTGGCGACCGGGACACACCCCGAATAGTTCGGATCGCAATCGGAGCTTTGCTTGGCGGGTGCATCACCGACGAACCGATGCGCAGTCGGTGCACCGAACGCACTCGCTGCGGCAACAGGGCAAAACGCGACAACCGCGAGAAATCCGGAGAGGAGCAAGGCCAGCCTGGTCACAGCGGGCAATATTAACTACAGGGTCAATAGGGTTAGCGTGCTTTGCTCGGATGTCCTCCGATTGGCCGACAGCCGCGCCATCTGCTACCGGCCGGCATTCTGAGTACGCAGAAACGGCACGCAGCCTTGCTCGCGACTATCCCCCTTGAATTCTCATGTGGCACAACGGCTGAGTCCGCCGTGCGCACTGCGTCGGGGTGGGGCCGTGTCGAAGACGTCGTGAGTGGCGGGGGCGCCGGCTCACCGACAGCAGGTGGCCGTCTCGTCGGCCTGCGGCGCCGGGCCGAAGGTTTCGGAGTCGGCGAGCACGGTGTAGACCTCCCACTTCTCACCGCCGGGACCGCTGACCCACACCTTGTCCTGGGTGGCGAAGCAGCACGTCGTGCCGATCTCCTCCTCGGTGAACAGGCCGGCATCGGTGAGGCGGCCGATCTCCTGGTGCACGGTGTCGCTCGACGCCACCTCCACGCCCAGATGGTTGAGCGTGCCGCCGTTGCCGGGATTCTCGATCAACACCAGCTTCAGGGCCGGCTCGGCGACGGCGAAGTTGGCATAGCCCGGCTTCACCTTCGCCGGTGCGGTGTTGAACAGCTTCGAGTAGAACTCGATCGCCACGTCGAGGTCATCGACATTGAGGGCAAGTTGTACGCGGGACATGGCTAACCTCCACCTGTGAGACATATATCGAACTTGTCCCCACCATGATGCCACCTCTTCGACATATGTCAATGTCTCTGGCATCATCGGTGCCATGCCCAAGGCCCTGCCGGTTCTCGACATCTCCGCTCCCGTGTGTTGCGCTCCGGTGGCTGCTGGTCCGCTCGATGACGACGCGGCACTCGGTATTGCGTTGCGGCTCAAGGCGCTGGCCGACCCGGTGCGCGTCAAGCTGGTGTCGCTGCTGTTCAGCTCGCCCGACGGGGAAGTGTGCAGCTCGGACCTGGCCGCCGCGGTCGAACTCAGCGAGTCGACCGTCAGCCACCATCTGTCCCAGCTACGTCGGGCCGGCATCGTCGAATCGGAACGCCGGGGGATGAACGTGTACCACCACCCGCACCGGGACGCCCTGGCGGCGCTGTGCGCCGTGCTCGACCCGAACTGCTGCACATAGGCAGCACAAGCCTCACTCGTTGCTTCAGCAACTAAATCGAGCTACCGAAAATGCGATTCCGCTGACGCTGGCGCAAATTTGACTACCCTGTTCCTCTATCAGTAGTGCAGGGGGTTCGGGTCTGCTGCGTGCCACGCCAATCGGGCGCAGGCGCGCTTGGTGCGATGTCGCTCGAACCCGCACGTCACGAGGTGTCAATCGGTCCTTGGTTGGAATGATGCGCGGTATCGGCACAACACGGCTGGCGGACTGGCTGGACCAGCCCGACCAGTTCGACGCCGTCACCGCCTTCCTACGCCACCGCGGGTTGGCCCACTCGGCGCGCGTCATGCTGGCCATCGTCTCCGCATCGTCGATGCTGGCGCCGCTGGCGCTGGTGGTGCCCACCTACCACGAGGTCACCCTCGTCTTCGCCGGCATCATCGCGCTGGTCGGGTGTTGCCTGTCATGCGTCATGACGTGGTTCTGGCTCACCCGCTGGCCCACCCGCCGTCAATCGCTCGTCACGGTCTCGCTCTGTACCGCGTGCATCGTAGGGTGGAGCGTCGGGCAGCCCAGTGCCGCCCTGGCGGCCCTCACCTGCGCCGCCATGCCCATCACCAGCGGATACATCGCGTTCTTCCACAGCAACCGGGCGCTGCTGCTGAACATGGTCGCGGGTCTGGCGGCCTCCGGCTGCGCCGTGTACCGACTGGCACACGAGGTCAACGCCGAGACCGCCATCGCCGCGGTCTGGCTGTTGAGCATGCTCAACACCCTGACGCCCATCACCATTCGCGGCACCTCGAAGGCCATGAGCGTGTACGCGACCCGCTCCGACACCGACGCCCTGACGGGGTTGCTCAACCGGCGCGGATTCCTCGACGCCGTCGAACGCCGGCTGATCAACGACCCGGTAAACGGCGCGGAGTACGTCGTCGCGATCATGGTCGACCTCGACGATTTCAAGCGCATCAACGACACCCTCGGCCACGCCGAAGGCGACCGGGTGCTGCTGCACGTCGCCGACATCCTGCGTGAGCACGCTCCGCCCGCCTCGGCGATCTGCCGGGCCGGGGGAGAGGAATTCCTCCTCGCGACCATGTCCTGGACCGCCGACGCCACCGTCATTGCCGCGCCGCTCTGCGAGGCCATCACATCCCGGCTCGGCGACGTGAGTGCCAGCATCGGCGTCGCCATGGCCGCGCGCCGTGATGTGCAAGCCGCTCCCGCCCCGGCCGACATGATCATCGACCTGGTCAGCGCCGCCGACTTGGCCATGTACGAAGCCAAGCGCAGCGGGGGGAATCGGGTGGTGGTCGGCACGCCTCGATGACCCGTTCTGTGACAAGAAGCGACGACGCCCGCTAGCGTTATCCTCCGCGCATCGTGGATGAGGGGAGGCGCAGCATGAAGCGTTGGTCATGTCGGCGACGAGGTGTCCTGCACCGATTGGCATTGTTGATCAGCGCGCTGCTGGTCGGAGCGCTGAGCGTGATGCTGTCGTCCGGCACCGCCGCAGCGGACGGCGAGAACTACGTCATCGCCACCGACACCACCTTCGCCCCGTTCGAATTCCAAGATGCACAAGGCAATTTCGTCGGCATCGACATGGATCTCATCCGTGAGATCGCCAAGGACCAGAACTTCACCGTCGACATCAAGCCGCTCGGCTTCGACGCGGCACTGCAAGCGGTCCAGGCCAATCAGGCCGCCGGTGTCATCGCGGGCATGTCCATCACCGACGCCCGCAAGAAGGTATTCGACTTCTCCGAACCGTATTTCGAGTCCGGCGTGCAGATGGCCGTGCTCAAGACCAACGAGGACGTCAAGTCCTACGCCGATCTGAAGGGCAAGCGGGTCGCCGTCAAGAACGGGACAGAAGGCGCCGAGTTCGCCGAGTCCATCAAGGACAAGTACGGCTTCCAGATCGTCTCGTTCGCCGACTCGGCCTCGATGTTCGAAGAGGTGAAGACCGGCAATTCGGTGGCCGTCTTCGAGGACTACCCGGTGCTGCTCTACGGCATCCAGCAGGGCAACGGATTCAAGACCGTCACCCCGAAGGAGAAGGGATCCAGCTACGGGTTCGCCGTCAACAAGGGCCAAAACGCCGAGCTGCTCAAGAAGTTCAACGACGGCCTGAACCACCTGAAAGAGTCCGGCCGCTACGACGAGATCATCAAGACCTACCTCGGTGAGGGTGCCGCCGAGGCCGACAACTCCTTCTTCGGTCTGCTGCAGAGCACCTTCTCGGTGCTGATGAGCGGCCTGAAGATGACGATCATCCTGACCGTCGTCTCGATCGCGATAGCCCTGGTGCTCGGCATCGTCTTCGGTCTGTTGCGGGTGTCGCGGTCGGTGTGGCTGCGCGCCATCGGCACCACGTACGTCGATATCTTCCGCGGCACACCGCTTCTGGTGCAGGCGTTCTTCATCTACTTCGGTATACCGTCGGCCCTCGGATTCACCATGACGGCGCTGACCGCGGGCATCATCACCCTGTCACTCAACGCCGGCGCCTACATGACCGAGATCGTGCGTGGCGGTATCCAATCGGTGGACAAGGGCCAGATGGAGGCGGCCCGCAGCCTGGGCATCGGGTACCTGCCGACCATGCGCAGAGTGATTTTGCCGCAAGCCATCAGGACGATGATCCCGTCGTATGTCAACCAGTTCGTCATCACCCTGAAGGACACCTCGATCCTGTCGGTGATCGGTATCGCCGAGCTGACCCAGACCGGCCGGCTGATCATCGCCCGCAACTACCAGTCGTTCACCATGTGGCTGATCATCGGCATCATCTACTTCGTGGTGATCATGGCCCTGACCAAACTTTCGGACCGACTGGAGAGGAGGCTCGTCAAATGACCGAACTCGTGCCCGAAGCCGCTGCCGCCGAACCAGGGACCGTCAAGATCCGCATCGAGGGCCTGAAGAAGTCGTTCGGCGACTTGGTGGTGCTCGACGGCATCGACACCACCATCAAGCAGGGCGAGGTGGTGTGCGTCATCGGGCCCTCGGGATCCGGTAAGTCCACCTTCCTGCGCTGCCTGAACAAGCTGGAGGACATCTCCGGCGGCAAGGTCGTCGTCGACGACTTCGACCTGACCGACCCGAAGGTGGACCTGGACAAGGTCCGCCAGCACATCGGCATGGTGTTCCAGCATTTCAACCTGTTCCCACACATGACCGTGATCGACAACGTCACGCTGGCACCGCTTTTGACCAAGAAGATGGACAAGGCCGCCGCCGAGAAGAAGGCGATGGAGCTGCTGGCGCAGGTCGGCCTGGCGGAGAAGGCTCAGGTCAAACCCGCCACCCTGTCCGGCGGGCAGAAGCAACGCGTGGCGATCGCGCGGGCGTTGGCGATGAACCCGTCCATCATGCTTTTCGACGAGGCCACCAGCGCGCTGGATCCCGAGATGGTCGGTGACGTGCTGGAGGTGCTGCGCGAGTTGGCAGTCGGCGGTATGACGATGGTGGTGGTCACCCACGAGATGGGCTTCGCCAGGGAGGTCGCCTCGCGGGTGATCTTCATGTGCGACGGCAACATCGTGGAAGACGCCCCGCCCGCCGAGCTGTTCGACAATCCCAAGCATCCGCGGCTACAGGAGTTCCTCTCCAAGGTGCTGTAAGAACCCAGATGGGCACCCGGCCGAAGCGCCTTGACATCCAAGGCATTCGGGCAGTCGCGGTGCTGCTGGTGCTGCTCTTCCACGCCGACATTCCCGGTTTCGGCGGCGGCTACGTCGGCGTGGACGTGTTCTTCGTCATCTCGGGCTTCCTCATCAGCTCGCACCTGCTGGAAAACCTGCGCGACCGTCGCACCATCGGCTTCGGCGCGTTCTATGCGCGACGGGCTCGGCGCCTGCTGCCGGCCGCCTTCGTCGTGATCTTCGCGACCGTCGTGGCCGCGGCGGTCTGGGTGTCGCCGGTGCAGTTCCCGTACGTGGTGAACGACGCCTTGGCGGCGGCGCTGTACCTGCCGAACATGTGGTTCGCCTACATCGAAACCGACTACCTGGCACCGAAACTGCCGTCACTGCTGCTGCACTATTGGTCGCTGGGCCTCGAAGAACAGTTCTATCTGGTGTGGCCGCTGCTGTTATGGGCGGTGTTCCGACTGCGCCGTCGGTGGATGGCCGCGGCCGTCGGGGTGGTGACCGCGGCGTCGTTCGCCGGTTGCGTCTGGCTCACCGCGACCGACCTGCCCAAGGCCTTCTTCTGGCTGCCGCCGCGCGTGTGGGAATTCGGGCTGGGCGCCCTGGTGGCGTTGGCGCACCTGAACCGCGATCGCCTTCTGCCGTCGCGGCTCGTGGCGCCGGTCGGTTGGGTCGGATTGGCGGCCATCGCCGCGAGCGGAGCACTGTTCTCCGTCGGCACCGATTTCCCCGGATACGCCGCGGCCCTACCGGTTACCGGTACCGCGCTGCTGATCGCAGCGGGACCCGGCCGCGGCGGCCCGGCGGCCGTGTTGAGCCTGCGCCCGCTGACCCGGATCGGGGACATCTCGTATTCGGTCTATCTGGTGCACTGGCCCGCCCTGGCGCTTCCCTACGCCGCAACGGCATACACCGAACCACTGCCACTTTGGCTGCGCGCGGGCATCGCGGCGCTGTGCCTGCCGGCCGGCTGGCTGCTCTATACCGTCGTCGAGCAGCCCGGTCGGCGTGCCCGCTGGCTCGTCACGGCGCGCCCGCGGCGGACCCTCGGCGTCGCGGCGACCGGCATGGTCGCCGTCATCACCGCGGTGCTGGCCATCGCGGCGGCATACAACCCACCGATCCTGGACGCCGGGAAACCCGCACCGCATACCGCCCTCACCGCGAAACCCGTTGGCACACCCTATGTACCGAGCAACCTGGCACCCTCGCTCACCCACGCGCATGCGGACCGCCCGGCCATCTACACCAACGGCTGCCACCGGTACACCCCCTCGGTGGATCCCGCCGGTTGCCGCACCGGCGCCGACCCCGCCGCCCCGCTCGTGGTGCTGTTCGGCGATTCCCATGCCGCGCAGTGGTATACCGCGCTGGCTGTCCTCGCGGACAACGGGCTCATCCGGCTGGAAAGCCACACCAAGGACGGCTGCCCGTCGGCAGCCATCCACGTACGGCGCTACCCGCAATGCGACGTGTGGCGTGACGGCGTCCTTGACGCGATCGCTGCCGCGCAGCCGGCCCTGGTCCTGCTCGGCAGCTACGGGCGGTACTACACCGCACACCGCGACATCACCAGCGCTGCCTGGCGGGACGGCCTGGCACGCACCATCGAACGGTTCCCAGCGCAGACGCGGGTGGCGATCATCGCCGACACCCCGTCGGCCGATGTGTCGCGGCCAATCTGCTTGGGCCGCTTCCTCGACGACGCGCAGCGGTGCGCCATCCCACGGGCGTCCGCTTTCGACGACGCGGTGCGCCGCGCCGAACTGGATGTCGTCGCCGCCGGAAAGGCGCGGGATCTGGATTACACCCGATACCTGTGCGACGCGACGCTGTGCCCGGCGATCCTGCTCGGCGACACCCTGGTCTACTTCGACGGCAACCACATCACCACCGCGATGAGCCGCGCCTTGGCCGGGGTGGTCGGCGCGGACATCGAAACGGCACTCGCGGCTGAGAATTTGCCATAACCGGAAAATCGTGTCCGGATTCCGATTGTCGGATCTTCGCTCAACTCCCATATTGACGTGGTAGAAACTTTTGATTATTCGTCTAGCTGCAGAGACGCATCGTCACGGGGGAGGTTGTCATGTCCGGGGGTTTCACGCTGCGGGTACTGTCGTCGGTTGTCCGATCGGCCGCGATTTTCGCTGTCGTCGTCGCATTGGTGACCAGTATCGGAACCGGTGTGCGATTGCTCGCCGGCACCGTCGTGGCGATCGGCGGCAACAGCAACCCGACCAGCGCCGGCATGATCCAGGAACTGGGCGGTAATCCGCTGCCGCCCGGCACGGTGAACCCCACCGGACTACCGCTCGGCGTCGCGGGCCAGGGCTATCTCGATCCCGCCAACCCCGCTTCGCCGTACTACGGTTACGCCTTCACACCGGTCGCCTGGCCTTCGCAGATCCCGTTCACCACCAATTGGGATGGATCCAGCGGGTACGAGCAATCGCAACGCGCCGGGCTGACCAACCTGCAGGCACTGGTCGATCCGGCCTTGCAGACCGGCGACCCGGTGGCCGTGGTCGGCTACTCGTCCGGGGCCAACGTCGTCGTTCGCGAGATGCGGTATCTGAGGTCGATAGGGGCGCCCGATGCCGATCAACTCAGCTTCCTGTTGATGGCCAGCATGAACCGGCCCAACGGCGGTCTCGCAGCCCGCTTCCCGGGGCTGTTCGTGCCGTTCGTCAACGTCAAGTTCGACGGCACCACACCGACCGATACCCCGTACAAGGTCACGGATGTCAGCTGGCAGTACGACCCCGTTTCGGATTTCCCCAACTACCCGCTCAACGTGCTCGCGGACCTGAACGCGTTGGTGGGCTTCTTCACCCAACACGGCAACTACTACCCAGCGGACATGAAAGGTCCCCGCGTGGTGCCCGACTACACCGACCCGGCCAGCAACATCACGTACGTGACGCTGGCGGCACCCCGGCTGCCGCTGCTGGTGCCGTTGCGCATGCTCGGGGTGCCCAAACAGCTACTCGATCTCGTGGAACCGGCCTTGAAGGTGCTGGTCGATCTCGGTTATGACCGCTCCATCAAGGCCGGGGTGCCGACCCCCGCGTCGCTCTCGCCGACCCCGCAGCGGCTGCTGGCTCTGCCTGGGCAGTTGCTCGACGCGGTCGGCGTGGGAATCCAGCACGCGCTCAACCCGTCCTGGGACAAACCGCCCACCACCGCCCCCGCGGCACCCGCGGCCAAGACCGCCGCCGCCGTTGCGAGCACCGGCAAAACCGCTGCAGAACATAGGAATACGCCCGAGCCCGAGCAGGAATCCGGCGAACTCGACAACGACAAACCCGCCACCGCCGAGCCGACGCACCCGACCGCCGAGCCGGACGCCGCACCGTCGGAGACCGCGCCCCGCACCGCCACCGCCCGTGCCGATGACGACACTGCCGCGCCGGATGCCGAGGGCCATCGGTCTGGGCGGTCAAGCCGGTCCACTCCGGTGGCGGCGAACCCGCAGGCGGTGACCGGCAAACACGGCACCGCGACCGAGGCTGACCCGCACAAGCCGGACACGCCCGCGAAGGACGATGACCACAGCGAAGATTCGGGCGCCGACAAGGCGGCGGCATAACCGGTAAAGCCCGTGTGACCGGCCCTGATGTGCAACGATGATGGCCTTGTTGTCCGGTGCTACCCGCACCGCCGCACGGGATGGATGCTATGGCTGCAGAGAAACTTGTTCGTCGTCTGGGGTTGACCGCCGGATGCGTGGCCCTCATCGGGTTGGGCGGCCTGACGGCCGCTTGCGGTTCGGGCGGTCAGGAGGCGCCGTCCTCCACGACCACCACGACCACGACCACGACGACCACCACGACGACCGCACCCGCGACCACGTCGGCGCCGCTGGCTCCGACGCAGAAGTCGATCGACCCGACCGGTGGCAATCTGTTCACTCCCAGCGTGCTGGCCCCGCCGGCACCGACCGAGCCCCCCGGCGTGCATCGCCACGGATCGTGAGGACCGCCATGGAAACCCCCACACTCACTCGTCGGCTTGGCGTTGTCGCCGGAGCGGCCGCCGTCATCGCGCTCGGCGGGCTGACCGCGGCGTGCGGTAACAGCGGCAAGGAAAGCCCCACCAGCACAACGTCGGTGACGACGACGACCACGACGACCACCGAGGCGACCACGACCAGTGCGCCGGCGGCACCGTCGGAGTCGCTGGCTCCGACGCAGAAGTCGATCGACCCGACCGGTGGCAACCTGTTCACCCCGTCGGTGGTCGCCCCGCCTGCGCCGACGGTTCCGGGTGGCCAGCATCCGGGAATCAACGGCATTCCCTGATCTCAGCGTGTGGACTTGACCGGTCGGCACCGGTTGTGGGCGCTGGTGGCGATGGGAACGCTGCTGGCGGCGGATCTTTCGACGCTGCCCGCTCCGGCGCCGGCCGTCATCTCCGGTCCGTATGCGCGGCTGTTGGCGGCCTCGACCGATCTCGGGGAGTCACGCGGACGTGACGTCCGGCTGACCGTCAGCCTGGCCGATGCGCGCCGCCCCGAGGAATTGATCGGATGGTCGCGGGCTCGAGGTTTGCGGGTGCGCTGGCGGCCGGGGGACGACTGGGCCGTCGTCGAAGGCGAAGCCACGGGGGTGGCACGAGCTTTCGGCGTCCCGGTGCACGATTATCGCGGCCGCCGGGGGCAGGTGTTCTACGCGTCGCCGCGGCAGCCGGCGGTGCCCGACGAGCTGTCCCGGTCGGTCACCGATGCCGGCCGCATCCTGGGCTACACCCCGCACCACATGGCGCGGCCCGACGTGCTGCCGTTGGACGTGCCGCGCCAGGGCCTGGGCCCGGACGCCTTGCTGACCGCCTACAACGCGCACCCGCTCGCGGCGGCCGGATTCACCGGGGCCGGCGCCACCATCGTGATCTTCGGTTTCGACGGCTTCGCGCAGAGCGATCTCGACACCTTCGCCGACAGCTCGGCACTGCCCCGGTTCACCCCGGTGGTGGTGGGTGGGCAGCCCGGGCCGCCGGGCGCCGAGACCACCATGGATCTTCAAGTGGCACACGCCATCGCGCCCGACGCACAACTGGTCGTGGTCAACGCGCGGCCCACCGTGGAGGGCGACGGCGGCTACGAGAAGGTCGGGCGGCTGTTCGAGGAGACGGCACAACAGTTTCCCGGAGCGGTATGGAGCCTGTCGATCGGGTGGGGCTGCGATCGGTTGCCTGCTGCCGCCGACCTGGCTCCGGTGCGTACCGCCCTGGTGACCGCACAACGAACCGGCACCGCGGTGTTCGACGCGAGCGGCGACAACGGCGGCCTGGAATGCAAGGGCGGCGCGGATTGGTCCGGGCCACCGGGGCCCGACGATATCGGGCTCGACGCCGTCGCCTCGCTGCCCGAGGTGACCTCCGTCGGTGGCACCACGCTGTCCACCGACGCGCAGGGCCAATGGTTGGCCGAACAAGCCTGGGTCGACGTGCCGATGTCGCTGGGCAGCAGCGGCGGTGTCTCGAAGTTGTTTCCCCGCCCCGCCTTCCAGGCTTCGATTCGGGCGAACCGATACGAAAATCAACGATTGGTCCCCGATGTGGCCGCGCTCGCCGATCCGTTCACCGGTGTGCGCATCGTGCTGGACGGCCAGCCGCGTATCGGCGCCGGCACCTCGCAGGCAGCACCTATCTGGGCTGCGCTGACGGTGCTGATGAACCAGTACCTGCAAGCCCACGGCGGACGCCTCCTCGGCGGCGACCTGAATCCGCTTCTGTACCAAGTGGCTTCGGGTGCCCGGTCGCCCGGCTTCCGCGACGTCAGCCTCGGCGCCAACGCGGTGGACGTCTCGACCCCGGGCTACGACCTGGTGACCGGCCTGGGCAGCCCCAATGTCGACAACCTGGTACGCGATCTGCTGGCCGTGCAGACCGGCGCGGCGCGGCGATGACACCTACGCCGGCGCGGCGCGTCCCGCTGTGGGTGGCGTTGCTGTTCGTGGCGGGTGTGCTGGTGGCCCTGGCGGTGTTGCGCTGGCAGGCGCCGATGATCGGTGCCGCCGCGGTCGGAATCCCCCTGGTGCTGGCCAGTTATCTTCGCGGCCGCGTCCGATCAGCCCGGACGGTGGCGGTGGTCGCCGTGGCCGGCGCACTGCTGGGCCTGGCTTGGTCGCTGGTCACCGGCGATATCGTGGCCGAGGCGTACGACGTTGCGCTGGGGTCGGGCGTCACGGTCGATCACACCGTCCGGGACGGTCTGCTCGTTTCGGTCGGTGGGGCGCTGGTCATGTTGGTGCCTGCCGTGCTCGCCTACCGGTCGGTCCGGGACCCGTTGACGGGCTTGATGTTCGGGGCGCTCGGTGCGGCCAGTTTCACCGCGGTGACCACGCTGATCAGGCTGGCCCCACAGCTGGCGACCGGGGTGTCGACGCGCGAGCGACCGGTCGCCGGTCTGCTCGCCGAGGCGGTGATCCAGGGTGTGGCCGTTCCGGTGCTGGCCGCGGCGGTGGGCGCCATGGTGGGGGCGGCGCTGGGTTCGCAACGCCGGCGCGCGGTGGCGCTGGCCGCCAGTGTGGTTGTGGCGCTGGTGTTGTACGGATGTCTGGGCTTGGTGGAGGCCGCTCCGTTGGCGCAGGGCGTGCAGGTGGTTGCGCATCTGGGCCTGGCGGCCCTGGCGGTGCTGGCGATGCGCACCGTGTTACGAGCGGGCTCAGGCGACCAGGCGGCAGATGTGCCGCAAGAGGTGGCCGTGCTGCTGCCCGTCGGCGTGGGTGTCGTCATCGCCGCGGCCATCGCGTCGGCCGTGTCCCTGGTGATCACCCCCGAAATCCCCAACTACCGGTGCCCGCCGGATTGCGGACAGCCACCGCTCGGCACACCGGTGGCGATCAACCCCCGCTTCACCGCCGCGGACGGATCCTTCTCGGTGTCCTATCCCGGCCCGGGCACCGCCTATCGAGCGGTGCTCAACCCGGACGGCGTCACCCTGGACTTCGTCGCCGGCGACACCGGCACGGTGGAACTGTTCGGTGAGCCGGCCAACGGGCGCACACCACAGGCGATCACCGAGGAGCTGATCGCCCGCAGCTACCCGAACGCCACCGTCGACTATGAGATACCCCATGCCGCAGTCGGTTACCAACCCGGCTACGGGGTGTACGCCGACGACTACCCGCAGGATTCCACCGGCACCTACACCCGGCTGCGCATCATGGTGATGGTCGCGGTCAAGAACGACTTCGCGTTGGTGGCCGCCGCGGTCGGGCCCTACCACGAATTCAGCCCGTCGTTCGGTATCGGGCACCCCTCGGGAGCCAACCTGCAACTGGCGATGGACGTCGGCAAGTACGTGAACAGCTTCAGGTGGCGCGGCGACCCGCCACGCTGACACCGCGGTGCCAAGATGGGCTCATGACGGTGGTTCTGGTACACGGCAATCCGGAGACCGACGCGCTGTGGGGCCCGCTGGTCGAGGCGCTGGGCCGCGATGACGTGATCCGGCTGTCCCCGCCGGGATTCGGCGCACCACTGCCCGACGGCTGGGCCGCCACCTACCTGGACTACCGCGACTGGCTGGAAGGCGAACTGGCCCGCATCGACGGCCCGATCGATCTGGTAGGCCATGACTGGGGCGGCAACCACGTGGTGAACGCGATGATGCACCGGCCCGAATTGGTGCGCAGCTGGGCCACCGACATCATCGGGGTGTTCGACCCCGAGTACGTCTGGCACGAGGCGGCCCAGATCTGGCAGACCCCCGGTGCCGGTGAACAGTTCGTCGACGCGCTGGTCGGCGGGACCGTGCCGGAGCGCGCCGAGCGGCTGACCGCACTCGGCATCACCGCGCCGGTGGCCGCCGAGATCGCCGTCGGGCTCGGCCCGGACATGGGCCGGGCCATCCTCGCGCTGTACCGCTCCGTCCCGGCGCCGGTGCTGGCCGAAGCCGGCCGGCAGTTGGGCAACGCGGCCGCCCGGCCGGGACTGTGCCTGCTCGCCACCGAGGACCACTACACCGGCTCGGAGGAAATCCGTCGCCGGGCGGCCGACCGGGCGGGTGCCCGGACCGAGCTGCTCGACGGACTGGGGCACTGGTGGATGGTGCAGGATCCAGAGCGCGGCGCCGCCGCCCTGGCCCGATTCTGGGAGTCTCTTCAGTAGATCTGACACCTAAAATGCCAGCGCAAATGTAAAAACCGGATAAAAACTGCATCGACATTCAGGAAATGGATGCGCGGCGGCTCCGATCCTGACAGCATGGGGCGGGTGTCCGTCAGCCGCGCCGAACGTCGTGACAAGCTGCTGCGCGCCGCGCAGACCGCGGTGATGAAGCACGGCGTCGACGTGCAACTCAAACAAGTGGCCGCCGAGGTCGGGCTGACCTCCGGGGCGGTGCTGTACCACTTCCCGGACATCCAGACCCTGCTGATCGAGGCCAACCAGGCCGGCGTGGAACGCTTCTACGATGCTCGGCTGCGCGCCATCGAAGGTGTCACCGAGCCCGACCGCAAACTCGTCATCACGATCGAGTCCGGGCTGCCCGTCGACTCCGACGATCCCGCAGTCAAACTGATGTGTGCCCTCGGCGGTGCCGCCGCCCGCTTTCCCGCCTACGCCGTGATGCTCACGTCGCTGTACGACCGGCAGGTGGCGATGTACCAGGTGATTCTGGAAACCGGTGCCGCACAAGGTATCTTCTCGCTCACCTCGGCGTCGCTGACCATCGCGCGCAATATCGTCGCGCTGGAGGACGCCTACGGGTACCGCATGGTGGCACGGCACCCGAGCCTGGACGCCGAAACCGCGACCGAACTGATCCTCGATTACGCGCGGGTGGCGACCGGCCACCCGCTTCCCCGACCCGGCCGAGCGTGAAGGGCTGCCCATGACCGCATTGACCATCATGTTCTGGCCGGAGTCGGCCTACGGACCGACGAACCAGTGCATCGGCCTGGCCGCCGTGCTGCGCGACCGGGGCCACCGGATCGTGTTCGCCGCCGAAAGCTCATGGGCGGGAAAGCTCGCCCCGTTCGGCTTCGTCGAAGAACTCGTGGATCTCGCCGAACCGGCGGCCGGCGCCGAGGACGACGATCCGGGAAAGTTCTGGACCGACTTCATCGCCGAGACCGCCCCCGAATTCCGCAAACCGACGGTCGAGCAGCTGCAGACGTTCATCCAGCCGACCTATCAGGCGCTGATCGACGGCGCCAAGTACTGCGAGCCGCGCCTGCGCCAGATCATCGCCACTCATCGTCCGGACGTCATCGTCGAGGACAACGTCGTGCTCTTCCCGGCGCTGGCCTCGGCGGGTGTCCCGTTCGTCCGGATCGTGTCCTGCAGCCCGCTGGAGATCTCGGGACCCGATGTCCCCCCGCCATTTTCCGGTCTGCCCAGCGCGGACCGCTCCCTTTGGGACGCGTACCGCGCCGAATACGATCGCACCCACCGCGCCATGTGGTCGGAGTTCAACGCGTGGGTGCAGGCCCACGGCGCGGCCCCCCTGCCAGACCTGGAGTTCATGCCGCGCGACAACGCCGCCAACTTGTACGTCTACCCGGCCGAGGCTGACTACCTGCAGGCCCGGCCGTTGGACAGCACCTGGGTCCGGATGGACTCCAGCGTGCGCGAAACCGACCAGGAATATGTGCTGCCCGCCGCGGTCGCCGACCGGCCCGACGATAGTGCGCTGATCTACCTCTCGCTGGGCTCGCTCGGCGGGGCCGATGTGGAGCTGATGCAGCGCCTGGTCGACGTGCTGGGCACCACCCGGCACCGCTACATCGTCAGCATGGGGCCGCAGGCAGAGCGAATCATGCTGGCGGACAACATGGTCGGTGCACAGATGCTGCCGCAGACCAAGATCATCCCGCAGGTCGACCTGGTGATCTCCCATGGCGGCAACAACACCGTCACCGAGACACTGCACTTCGGCAAACCGCTCGTCGTGCTGCCACTGTTCTGGGATCAGTACGAGAACGCGCAGCGGATCGACGAACTCGGCTTCGGGATCCGGTTGGACACCTACGGTTTCGCCGACCAGGACCTCACCGCAGCGGTCGAGCGACTGCTGGCCGACGCCGACCTGCGTGCCCGGTTGGACGGCATCGGCGCGGCGATCAGGGCGCGCGACGGTCTGCGGGTCGGTGCCGACGCCATCGAACGAGTCGGCCTGCAATCTCGCCCAGCTTCCTGACGGGCGATACGAAGCACGTATTCAGTTGTCCCACAGGAGACTTTCGGTAAAGGTGGCGGCCGAACGCAGTCGGCTGGTGTATGTCACGATGGTAGGCGGCTCGTTGTCGCACCGGGTGTGCGACCCCTCGGATAGGACAGATGTGATGGCTTCACGGGTAGTTGTTCGGCGTATCGGTCTGACGGCCGGATGCGCGGCGCTGATCGCGTTGGGCGGCCTGACCGCGGCATGTGGATCGAACGGCAAGGAGGCGCCCTCGAGCACCACGACGACGACCACGACCACCACGTCCACCACCACGCCGGCGACCTCGTCGGCGACGGTCGCGCCGACCGAGAAATCGATCGACCCGAATGGCGGCAACCTGTTCACGCCGAGCGTGCTGGCACCGCCCGCGCCGACCGAACCGCCGGGCGTGCATCGGCACGGTTCGTAGCCAATCAGCGCAGAAAGGGACAGCAGCGTGGATTCACAGATTCTCCGGCGCCGGGCCGGTGCCGCCGCGGGTGCGCTGGCCATCGTCGCCATCGGTGGTCTGACCGCGGCGTGCGGTAGCAGCGGCAAGGAAAGCCCCAGCACCAGCACGACGACCACCACCACGACCACTACCACCACGAGTGCGCCGGCGAGCCCGTCGGAGACGGTGGCGCCCACCGAGAAGTCGGTCAACCCGACCGGCGGCAACCTGTTCACGCCGTCGGTGCTGGCCCCGCCCGCACCGACCGTGCCGGGGGGTCAACACCCGGGCATCAACGGCATCTCCTGATCGCCGGTCAGCTGAAATGCGTTGCCGGCCGCGGTAACCGCACCCCGTCGACGGTGATATCGACCTTCTCGTTGTAGAACGCGACCAGACCGGCGATGGCCGCCACCGCCGGCAGCGGGTAGTCGTATACCCAGGCCAGGTCCGGGTGGACCGCGTCGGCGGTGCGCACCGACCAGTAACCGGTCGTGGTGCCCTTGTACGGGCACAGCGTCTGGGTCTCGCTGGGCACCAGATGCTCGAAACGCACATCGGTGCGGTCGACGTAATACCTTGTCGGCAGGCCCGTTTCGAACAACAGCACCGGGCTGTTCGATTCGGCGAGCACGGCGCCGTCCAACGCGACGACGATGTGGCGGTGCGAGCGCAGGGCATCGACCCGGCTGTACGGATTGCGCGGGTGCCCGACGATGTGCTCGTCCTCTTCGAACCATTGCAGGCTGGTCCACTCGAAGCGCACGTATCCGGGTAGCAGAGCGTCGGCGTCGAAGACGCGTGCCGCCGCCGCGACGGTGGTATCGCCGGCCACCACGGAGTGCAGCCGGAACGGCCCGAACTGGCTGCGTTGCGAATGGTCCTCGTCCACCAGATGGTCGGTGCGGACGTCGGCCAGCGGGACGTAGTACTGCGGGTAGTAGGGCAATTCCCAGACGTATCGGGCCGCGGTGGTGTCGAAGACGAGTGCACCGTTGCAGTAGCCGCGGACCCGGCGCGGGACCGGTTCGACGCGGCCACGGTCGGCGGCGTTGCGCGGGTAGTCGGTCGAGTCGGCAGCCATGGTGCGATTCTCGCACCGGGCGTCAATGGACGCGGTGGGCAATTAGCGGGGATTCCGATGAAAGAACCGGTCGCTTCGACTAACTTCGGTGCGTCCTTTCTTACGGGAGGTTCGCGTTGGCCCGGACCAGTTAGCCACCGGTGCTCGAATATGCGCAAATGACACATCACTGCGGCTGTTCTGCCGTGGCGCGAGCGTGCGCCGAATCAAACTTTGCCCGCAGCGTCAATTGCTGCGCATTCCGCAGTAACCGCTGATTATTCGACACGCCGAATAGGGTTGCGGGCTGGCAATGGTCTGTACGTGAGAATGTCGTTTGGGCCGGCAGGGGGTCAGAGAGATTGGGTATGCGTGCGTCGGAGAATCATCTACCCTGCCCGTAAATATTCTCGGGCCACGGCATCGATCTCCGTTGCGGTCTTGACGGTGGCGATGCTGGCGCTGGTACCTCCGTCGCAACGGCACCGCCCGGTCGCATCCGACCGAGTCGCCCCATTGGCCGTTTCGGCGTCCACATTGGGGTTCGCGGACTCGCAGGTCTTTTTCTACAACGACGACCAGATTGCGCAAACGGTGCAGCGATGGGTCGCCAACAATATTCACACCGTTCGCATCGGCATTCCCTGGGCCGGCGTGGAGGCCAGGAAGGGGACCTTCGACTGGACCCGCGCCGATCGCGTGGTGGCCGCCGCCGCAGCCGCGAACATATCGATCATCTGTGCCATCACGTCGAGCCCGCTGTGGGCGGCGGCGGCCGGAGCCCTTCCGCCGCATGGCCGGCCGGCGTCGCCCGACGCCTACGGGGTGTTCACCGCGCAGGTGGCCCAGCGGTACAAGGGAAAGATCGCGGCGTACGAGATCTGGAACGAGCCCAACGGCATCACCGGATATCGGCCCTTTCCGGATCCGGCCGGCTACACCGACCTTCTGAAAGCGGCGTACCCCAGGATCAAGGCGGTGGATCCGTCGGTGACGGTGCTGGGCGGGGTGCTCGGTTCGGGAAAGACATGGGGCGCCTTCACGATCAATCCGGTGACGTTCCTGTCGAAGATGTACGCCGCCGGCGCCGCACCCTATTTCGACGCACTGTCGTATCACCCCTACAGCTACAACATGAAGTTCTCCGACGGGATGTACCAAAGCGATTCCCCGCTCGATCAGCTGGTGCGGTTGCGGCAGACCATGCTCGCCAACAACGAAGGCGCAAAGACCATCTGGGTCACCGAATTCGGTGCGCCCACCAATCGGGTGTCCGAGGCGACGCAGGCGGCGCTGATGTCCGACATGATCGGCAGCTGGCGGCAACTGCCGTACGGCGGCCCGCTGATGCTCTACACCACCCGCGATCTCAACAGCTGGAGCTGGCTCGACGATGACCGCTTCGGGGTGTACCGGTCCAACTGGACGGCCAAGCAGTCAGCTCAGGTGGTGGCGGCCCCGCCTCAGCCCGGTGCCGTCTACCAGCGGTTCGCGGCCAATACGGATCCGACGCTCGGCGAGGTGCTCAGCCCGGTTTTCGCGGCGACCTCCAAGGTCTGGGCGCAACTGCGTACGGCCGGCATGTTGTGGGAGCTGACCCCCGGTCAGTTCGTCGCGTCACCCGGGCCGGTCGGTGACGTGGCGCGGGCCCGCCGCGTGACGCCCACCTCGGCATTCGCGAACGGCTACCAGGATTTCACCGGCAGCACCCCCATCCGGATCTGGTACTCGCCGGCCACCGGGGCGCATTGGGGCAGTAGGGAATTCGTCAAGGCATGGGTTCCCGAGTTGGGCTTGGCGACCTCCGACGAGCGATGGTCGGGCACCAGCACCAAGGTGACATTCGAACGCGGCTCGATCACGTGGACGCCGTTCGTCGGGACCAAGGTCCATCTCACCCAGCAACGCTGAAGCCCCGATCCGTGGGCATTCATGCCCCGTGGTGCCTCCGCGTGGGCTGCGGTAGGCGCCTCCGTTGTACCGTTCGCTCCCGGCTGAGGTGTTCGCTGGTGGATAATAATTAGCTATGTGTAACGACCAGCAACGCTTCGGCGATATACCTCTCTCGGGTGGTGTCGACCGGGTCGGCGCCGGGGGCCTGTTCGGCGAGCAACGTTGATCCGTGATGTTGGATGCCCATGCTCCGCGGAGTCGCCGGACGTTGTGGGCCGGCCGAAACTACCGATGTGAGCTGCATTGATTATCCATTTGAGCGACATGTCTGATCGTGAAACTCGGCGCGTCTGCCCAGCTGGCGACATGTCGCAGGCTAACGTGTAGCGACTCACGTCGATGCGGGTTCATCGCAAGATGGTCACGGGTCTGGATCGTTCACCAACGGCTGTGGTAACTTCCAATTGCCAACAAAGTAGTTTGCTGGAAGGGAGACGAAACATGGAACGACGTCAGGGCTTGGGACGCAAGATGGTCGCGACGGTGGCGGTTGCCGGTGGCGGCCTCGCCGTCGCGATGGGCATCGCCACCGCTACGGCGGGCACCGCGACTGCTGATTCTCAGCAAAACGTGCTGACCCAGGTCGGCAACAAGACGACCCCACTGTCGCAGCGGCTCGGTCAGTTCGGCACCAATGTGCTCGTCAACGGCGGGACCGTGGGGACGAACCTGCTCGTCAACGGCGGCACCGCGGGCTCCAACGGGCAGATCAACCTCGGCACCGTCGGGACCAACCTGCTGATCAACGGCGGCACGTCGGCCAGCAGCGCCCAGCAGCAGCTGGGCACGGCGGCCAGTAACGCTCAGCAGCAGCTGGGGACGGCGGCCAGTAACGCGACCAAAGCGATCGGATCCGCCCTCGGCGGCTGATCCGCGCCGAACTTCTTGGATGGGCGCCTACCGGCCCGCTCGCACCGCGAGCGGGCCGGTAGGTCGTTTTCGGTGCTTTGCTGGCGTGTCGTGTCGCCAAATTTTTCTCCGGCCGCGGACCGCGCCGGTCCGGCGCTGGGGCGTGCCTTGCTTTGCCAGGATTCAGCTAACGCGTGTGCCGTGATCGTGTGACGCGGGCGTGCTGAGGGCGGGGGATGACGCTGCCGTACCGTCGGTACCGCATAACGGCTGGTAGAGGTGAAATTGTCGGGTGCGTAAAAACTTGCTGCGTTTCCGCGAGGAGTATCCTGGCGCGGAACACCTGGTCAAACGCGCGGCGCTCAAGTGATTGCCAATTTCGGCGCCGCGGGAAAGCAAATTTTCCCGGCCCTCCCGAGGTTTCAATCTTCCGCTGCGTGGCTACCTTAATCGTGGTTTGCATCACAGACCACGTGCTAGCTTAAGCGGGCTCGGTTGGGATTTGCTGGAGGGAGAGCAATCATGAATAACAAGGTGGGGTCGGAAAGCCGGAAGTGGGTGCGGGTCATCGCGGTGACCGGTACGGCTGCGGCCCTCGCAATCGGCGGCAGTGTGGCTGGTGCGGGCACGGCATCGGCCGACTCACAACAGAATGTCGTCAACAGCACGGGTAACAAGGTGAGCCCGAATCAGACGATCGGGGAGTTCGGGTCCAATCTGTCGCACAACCTGGGCGTGTTCGGCACCAATCTGTTGGTGAACGCCGGAACGGTCGGGTCCAACGCGCAGCAGCAGCTGGGTAAGACCGGCACCGACCTGCTCGTCAACAGCGGGAAGTTCACCACGAACCTGTCCACCAATATCGGTAAGACCGGCGGCAACCTTTCCAAGAACGCCGGCCAGTTCGGCGGCAACCTGGTGAAGAACATCGGGAAGTTCCTCAGCGGAAAAGGCTGACCGAGAACCGATATCCCACATGGGCGGCACCCGCGGGTGCCGCCCATGTGGCGTCTCGGGCCCGTGCCCGAGGCTCAGCGGGAGCAGTCCAGCGACACCGACACGGTGCGCCGGACGACGACCGGGATGAAATCGCGGTCGTCGCGTCCGCCGACGCGGACGATCTCGGTGCGTTCGCGCGGATTTCGCACGCCGGTCACCACACATTGATCCAGCGGTGCTGAGCCCACCCGGTCGATCTTCACGTCGAAGCCCTGCGCCTCCAACAGGCCGATGGTGGTCACCGCGGACTCACCGGCAGCGGAGGCCGCCGGCGCCGTCCACGCGCCGAGGATCAACGCGCTCCCGAGCGGTGCAGCGATCGCGGCCGTGGTGGCGGCGATGCGCTTGGTGATAGTGCTCTTCATGGTGAGACTCCTTGTGCGAGTGGGCGTATTGCTCCGTGCCGGGTAGGTTGACTGCTACCCATCCTGTCGCCGCGGGGCATGGTGCCGCTTGGAGGTCGGGTGGAGATCGGGTGGAGATCACCGGTAGACGTCGTGGAGGGGAGGCGAGCGCTGTGCCGTCGAGGCGCCCCTGGACGGGTGATCCGGTCTGGCTGGCCGATGTACTGCGGGCCGAGGGACTCGACGTGGTCGAGTACCCGGGCTGGCGGGACCGTGGACACGGTGACTTCCAGGACATCCGCGGGGTGATGGTGCATCACACCGGTTCGGATACCGCCACCGCGGCGTCGATCGCCACCGGCCGACCGGACCTGGCCGGGCCGCTGTCGCAGCTGCACATCGCCAGGGACGGCACGGTGACGGTGGTCGCGCTCGGTGTGGCGTGGCATGCCGGCGTCGGGATGTATCCGTGGGTGCCCGCCAACATGGGCAACTGGCATCTGATCGGTATCGAATGTGCCAACACCGGTACCGGCCCGCTGGCACCGCATCGCAGGAACTGGCCGGACGCACAGTATTTCGCACTCGTCGACTGCTGCGCGGCCATCAATCGCAGGCTGGGCCAGACCTCGGCCAGGACCATCGGGCACAAGGAGTATGCGGGCTACGCCCAGGGCAAGTGGGACCCCGGTGCCATCGATATGGCGGTGCTGCGCCGTGATGTCGGCGCCCGCATCGGCGCGCTGACGGACCTGGCTCCCCAACGTCGCCCACCGGTGCCGGTGGGCGAGTACACCGGAATCCTGTTGTTCGCGGGGTCTGCGGGTCCGCAGGTCGCCGAATTGCAGCGACGGCTCAAATACGCCTACGCGTCGTACGCCGGCGATCTGGCGATCGACGGTATCTTCGGTCCGGAAACCGAGGCCGCGGTGCGGGAGTTCCAGCGCCGCACGCCCGGCCTGGTCGTCGACGGCATCGTGGGGCCGGCGACCGCGGCGGCCTTGCGGCTCAAGGTGATACCGGACGTCTAACCCTGCTCGACCACGTTGCCCTCGCCGGACTTGGTGATGCCCGGGGCGCCCGAGTGGAACGCGATGTGGTTGTCGAACCCGGCGGCGGTGATGGTGTCGGCGGTGTCCACGGTGACGTTGTTCTCGAAACCCGACACCGTCAGGCTGGCGCAGTGCCCGGTGATGGTGATCCGGTTGTTGGCCCCACTGACCACCATCACATTCTGATTGCAGGCGATGGTCCTGACGACGCCGATGCCCGAGACGCTCACGGTGCTGCCGGGTTGCGGCAGATCCTGCGGCGGTACGACGGACGGCGCCGCGGGCACGGCGGGTCCCGGACTCGGCGGGATGTCGGTGAGAATGCCGCCGCCACCGGAGATGCCCGGGATCGACGCAGTGTTCTGATACATCACCCAGGCCGCGCCGCCGGCCGCCGCGATCAACGCCACCGCGATCGGGACGATCAGCATCCACGGGCGTAGACCCGAACGGGAAGGCGGCGCAGGCGGGTATCCGACCGGATACGGATTGGCCGCGTAGGGCCACTGCTGTACCGGCGGCGGGTAACCCACGCCCGCGCGGTGCTCGGCCCCCAGTTCGGACGCCCTGGCCATGTCGCTGAGCGGCTGCTCCAGCGCCCGGATCCGGGCCTCGGGATCATCCTCGGGGTTCATGTGCAGATGGTCCCACATCGGCACCGGGACAAGGGGCTACCTGGAGCAGTCCAGCGACACCGTGATGGTCCGCCGCACCACGAGAGGGACGAAGATGTCGCGGTCGCCGTGCCGGTCCACCTGCACGAGCCTGGTCTCGGATTGCGGATTGCGGACGCTGGTGACGACGCACTGGTCCAGCGGAGCACTCCCGACCCGGTCGACGTTGACGTGGAAACCCTGCGCTTCCAGGGTCCCGATGGTGACCACCGCCGATTCGGCCCGAGCAGGGGCGGCGGTCAACAGCGCCGCCGCCGGTACGGCGAACAGGGCGATCAACACGGTACGCATACCCATGACACGGCTGCCGGCCGGAAATGGTTCACCCACAACGAAAAACCCGGCCGGATCACTCCGGCCGGGCCTTTCGTGCGCACCCTACGCCGGCACCGGGACGCGCGCCGATGCCGGTTCTTCGGTGCGTCCGCCGTGGTCGTTGTCGACCATGGTCAGCTCGTCGAACGGGACGTCACCGCGCAGCACGGCGTCGACCCTGGCCCGATCGATGGTCTTGGTCCACGACCCGACCAAGACGGTGGCGACGGCGTTACCGGAGAAGTTGGTGACGGCGCGCGCCTCGGACATGAAGCGGTCGATGCCGACGATCAGGCCGACGCCGTCGAGCAGATCGGGCCGGTGGCTCTGCAGGCCGCCGGCCAGTGTGGCCATCCCGGCGCCGCTGACCCCCGCGGCGCCCTTGGAGGCGACGATCATGAACACCAACAGCGACAGCTGCTCGCCCAGCGATAGCGGGTGACCCATCGCGTCGGCGATGAACAGCGAGGCCATGGTCAGGTAGATCGCCGTGCCGTCCAGGTTGAACGAGTATCCGGTGGGAACCACGACACCGACGGTGCTGCGGTCCACGCCCAGGTGCTCCATCTTGGCGATCAACCGCGGCAGCGCGGATTCCGACGACGAGGTGGAGAAGATCAGCAGGTATTCCCGGGCCAGGTAGCGCACCAGTTTGAAGATCGACACCCCCGATACCGCGCGCATCAGCACGCCCAGCACGCCGAACACGAACACGATGCAGGTGAGGTAGAAGCCCAGCATCAGGGCCAGCAGTTGGGTGACCGCGCTCCAACCGGTCTGGGCCACCACGTTGGCGATGGCACCGAAAGCACCGATGGGCGCCAGCCACAGGATCATGGTGAGCACCTTGAACACCAGCTTCTGCAGGTGCTCCACACCGCGCAGGATGGGCTCACCGGCAGTGCCCATCGCTTGCAGCGCGAACCCGACGAGCAGGGCAACGAACAACGCCTGCAACACATTTCCCTCGGTCAGCGAGGACAGCAGGGTGTTCGGGATGATGTGGGTGATGAAGTCCATCAGGCCGCCGGCCTCATGCGCCTTCTCGGCGAGCGCGGCGCCCTGGCCGGCCGCCTTCTCCGACAGGTGCATTCCCGAGCCCGGCTTGAGCAGGTTGCCCACCACCAGGCCGATGCCCAGGGCGATGGTCGACATGATCAGGAAGTAGACGAAGGCCAGCCCGCCGACACGGCCGACCGTGGCGGCTTTGCGGACCGAGCCGATGCCCAGCACGATGGTGCAGAAGATGACCGGTGCGATCATCATCTTGATCAGGCTGACGAACATGGTGCCCAGGACGCCGACGTCCTTGCCGATCGACGGGGCCAGCAGGCCGACGGCGACGCCGATGACGACGGCGGCGATGACGGCGATATAGAGCCAGTGTGTGCGGTCCCGCCGCTTGGCGGGCGTGTCCGTGGTGGAGGTCATGTAAGGATGGTCGGCGAGTGCGTGATCCCGGTCACGTTTTAGTTCATTTCGTTCAGTTGGGGGGTGCCGGTGCGCAGGTGGTGGCCGGCCACGTCGCGGTGGTCGCTGGCAGGTCAGGCGATCGGGTTGCAGATCGTGGTGGTCGTGTTGGTGGTGCTGGCCGGCACCGGCCTGGCGCTGCTGGACGCGCGCCGGGATGGCGACGACGCGGCGCGCCAGCAGGTCATCGGCATAGCCACCGCGCTGGCTGACTCCCCGTCGACCGCACAGGCCATCGAATCGGGTTCGGCGACAAGGACTTTGCAGCCGGTCACCGAGGCGGTGCGCAAAGCCACCGGAATTGCCTTCATCACCATCATGGCGCCCGACGGCATCCGATTCACGCATACCGATCCCACCCAGATCGGCGGTCATTACCTGGGCACCCTGGAACCCGCGCTGCGCGGCCAGACGTTCACCGAGGTCTATACCGGCACGCTGGGCCCGTCGATCCGGGCGGTTGCCCCGGTGCGGGCGTCCGACGGCCGCATCGTCGGGCTGGTGTCGGCGGGCATCACCCGGCAGACCTTGGCGCAGCGCTGGCGGTCGCAGATCAACACCATCGCGGCGGTCACCGCGGCGGCGCTGGCCATCTCGCTGACCGGCGCATGGGCCATCCGGCGCCGGTTGTTGCGGCAGACCCACGGCCTGCGGCCGGACGAACTGCGGGTGATGTATGACCATCATGACGCCGTCCTGCATTCGGTGTCGGAGGGACTGATCGTGCTGGATGGTGACGGGGTGGCGCTGGTCAACGACGAGGCGCGCCGGCTGCTGGGGTTGCCGGACGGGCCGGTGACGCGGGCCGACCTTCCGGAGTTCCTGCGCAGCCACGATCCGGGTGTTCGCGACGAACTGCAGGTCACCGAGGAGCGGGTGCTGGTGGTCAACCGGGCGTCGGTGGCGGACCAGCGCGGTGACCGGGGCAGGGCGTCGGCCTCCGAGGTGGTGACCATCCGTGACCGCACCGAGTTACAGGGTGCGCTGGGTGAACTGAGCGCCCTCAAGGTGCTCACCGATTCGTTGCGCGCGCAGGCGCACGAGCAGGCGAACAAACTGCACACCGTCATCACCATGGTGGAGATGGGCCGGCCGGAGGATGCGGTGCGGTTCGCCACCGACGAACTGGAACTGTCGCAGTGGCTGGTCGACCGGTTGTCGCAGTCGGTGCGCGAACCCGCGCTGGTGGCGCTGTTACTGGGCAAGGCCGCGCAGGCCGACGAGCGGGGCATCATGCTGACCGTCACCGAGGACACCCAGCTGACCGCGGATATCCCGCTGACGGGCCAGGAGATCGTCACCGTGCTGGGCAATCTGATCGACAACGCGCTCGACGCCTGTGACCGGGACGAGCCGTGGGTCGAGGTCACGGTGAACCAGGATGACCAGGCGCTCATGATCAAGGTGGCTGACAGCGGCCCCGGCATGGACCCGGGGACGTTCGAGCGGGCCCTGCGGCGTGGGTACTCGACCAAGAGCGACGCCGCGGGACACGGTTTGGGCCTGGCGCTGGTGGCGCAGGTGGTCAACCGGCACGGCGGCACCGTCGCCGCCGAGCTGACGTATGGCTCGGTGGTCACCGTGACGGTGCCCACCCGATGAGCGCCATCCGGGTGCTGATCGTCGAGGACGATCCACTGATCGCCGAGGCGCACCACACGTATCTCGTGCGGGTGGAAGGGTTTTCGATTGTCGCGGTGGTTCACACCGCTCGTGACGCGATGCGGGTCGCGGCCGAGGCGCACCCGCCCGTCGACCTGGTGCTGCTCGACCTCGGACTGCCCGACGCCAGCGGTATCGCCCTGGCATCCGGGTTGTCGGGGCTGGCGCCGGCGCCGGACATCATCGCGATCACCTCCGAACGGGATCTGGAAATGGTCCGTGCCGCGGTCGCCCACGGCGCGCTGGCCTATTTGCTCAAACCGTTCACCTTTGCGGCGTTCCGGGATCGGATGGAGCGCTACCGGCGCTACCGCAGCGCGTTGCCCGCCGGTACCGAGGCGGCCAGTCAGGCCGAGGTGGACCGCGCGTTCGCGGAACTGCGGGTGGCCACCGACAAGACGGTCACCCCGAAAGGCGTCGCACCGCACACCACCGACGAGATCGCGCGGGTGGTCCGGGACAGCCCCGGTGGCCTGACGGCCGACGAGGTCGCCGGTCAGGTCGGTGTGTCCCGGGTGACGGCGTGGCGGTACCTGGAGCGGCTGGCCGACGACGGCACCGTCACCCGCGGCACCGATTACGGCAAGGCCGGGCGGCCCAAGACGCGCTACCAGTGGCGCTGAGCGCTGCGGTTCGGCGCAACGCCCGAAGGGCGAATTGAAAATCACGGCTTGGCAAAGAATTCACCGGTCGGCAGCAAATGGCCAATTCGAGAATTATGATTCTGCGAATTGTGTCCGGAAGGATTGCCGTGAGTTCGACCAGAATGCGTGTTGGGCTGACCTCGCTGATGGTTTTCGGTGTTGTCTCGGGCGTATCCGGCGGCACCGAGATGATGGCGACGGCCGGTGCCGCGCCGGAATCGGCCGCCGACGCCCGCACGGTCACCGTCAACACCGGCAGCTTCGACCTGAATGTCCGATCGGCGCCGTCGGTGACGAGCCAGAAGATCGGCACCGTCGCCAACCATTCGAGGGTGGTCATCACCTGTTATGCCCGCGGCACCGTGTTCGCCGGCGGCCCGTATCAGCTGCGCACGGATGTGTGGAACCGGCTGGACAACGGCGGTTTTGTCACCGACGCAATGCTCGACACCGGCTCCAACGACCCGGTCGTCCCGCCGTGTGCCACCGAATCGTCCCGGCAGACGTCGGCGCGGGCCACCGGGCGTAAGGCGCAGGTGAACCCGGCCAAGGACGGCACCGACGCCTGGGCCGCACTGGAGAAGTGGTTCTTCGTCTCGGGTGAGCAGTTCTACCCGGCGGTCACGGCGACGCCGCACGATCTGGTCGGTTCGGCCAGGTCGGCGGGCTGGACGGTGGTCGACGACCCGCAGCCGCGGGCGATCGTGGTGATCCCGGGCGGAGCGCTCGATGCTCCGCCGGCGGGTCACGTCGCGTGGGTGGATTCGACGTCGAAGCGCTCCGACGGCACGTATCTGACGCTGACCGAAATGGCCGGCCCGGGGCGGGGGCCGGGCACCTGGTCGGCGCGCACCGTCAAGGCCGAGAAAGGGCTGTCATTCGTCCTGCTGCCATGAGCCGGCAGCTAATTTGACAGCAATGTCAATTCGAATGGGTCGACCCCGTTCTCGCCCACTCGGGCGACGCGCCGAGTGGTCTGGTGTGACACGAAGTTTGCTGATCCGTCCGCTGTGATCTGGCGCTCACTTTGCGGCGTCACGCTAAGAATCCGTGATGTGACGGATGGTGCGACCGCGCCCCGGGGGAATTGCCAATGCGCGGTATTTCCAGTTCAGGGCATTACGGTGGGTTGCTGAAACTTGGTCACAAATGTATAACGAATTGTTTTCTAAGCGGTGTCTGAGAGGTTGACGGCACGTCAACGCCGGGGGCCGCACAAGGTTGGTTTTGCTTGTCGGAAGCGTCGCTAAACTCGATCCAGAACGCGCCATCCTCGGCGCATCGCGACTGAATCTAGTGCCGGTGCGGTTATACCGGCGGAGGTGTCGAAGAAATGGCAAGTGTTTCCGTGCGCGCAAATGACGCCGCCGTGAACGAATCCCGGACCGCCTACGCGGGGTCGGTGCAGATCGGGCGGGGCGCCATCGCGGACGTCGCCGCCGACTCCACCACCATCGTCGTGGCCAACCACGGCGACGGCTCGGTCACCGTGGTGCGCCCGGACACCGTCGCCGCCCCGGCCGTGGTCGACGTGGCCGGTGAGCCGACCGCCATCGCACTCGCCGAGGACCGCGCCTACGTGGTCACCGGCACCGCCGAGGTCGACACCGTCGTGGTCGTCGACACCCGGGCCAACGCCGTGCTGGCCAGCTACCCGCTGGCCTTCACGGCCACCGCCGTCGAGGTGAGCCGCGACGGCAAGCGTGCCTACGTCGCGCGCACCGGCAACGACCACGTCGATATCGCCGTCATCGACACCACCGCCGAGCGGGTGGGCACCATCGACATCCCCGCCGGTATCGGCGCCTCCATCGACGGGCTGCGCATCGCCGCGTCCGGGCGGGAGCTGTACGCCGCCGTCACGACCGTCACGGGCAGCCGCCTGCTGATGATCGACACCGAGACCGCCACCGTGCGCAAGTCGCTGTCCATCGGTGCGCCGATCCGCGATCTCGCGCTCACCAAGACCGCCGCCTACGTGCTGACCTCGGACCTGACCGCGCTGGGCGCGATCGTCGTGGTGGACCTGGCCGCCTTCGCCGTCACCGGCACCGTGGCGGCCGGCGCGCTGCCGATCCAGATGGCGCTCTCGGCCGATGGCTCGCGCGCCTATGTGGTGGACTACGACCAGGTGTCGGTGCTGTGCACGGTCACCAACGACGTGCTGGAGACCATCACGGTCGGCTCCCGGCCCACCGCCCTGGCCCTCAGCGGCCAGGGGGACCGGCTCTACGTCGCCGATGTGGACGGCCGGATCACCGCGTTCCGGGTCACCCCGCCGTCGCCGATGTACTCGCCGTTCGAGGCGGTGGCCTTCCCCGAGGCGCGGCAGCTGGAGCCGGTCGGCGTCTAACCGCCCGAGATCGACCGGTTGCAGTCCAATGTCACCGAGATCGACTGACTGATCGTCTGCTGCACCAGCACCCGCTCGTCGGTGCCGGGCCCGACATAGGGCACCCACTGCTTGACGGTGTTCGGGTTGCGGACGTTGGTCACCACGCACTGGCTCAGCGGCAGGGTGCCGGTGCGGTCGATGTTCACCGTGTACCCCTCGGACTGCAGGCGACTGATGGTCTCCTGTGCCGTCTCCTCGGCGGAGGCGGGCCCCGCGGGGACGATGATTGCCGCGGCTGCGGCGGCTGTCCCGACCGTGGCCAGTGCCCATCTCATACGCATCTGTCCATCATGGCGCATGTTGCTGGTTGGCGGTGCAGTCGAGCGACACCGAGATGGACCGGCTGACCACCACCTCGATGTAGTCGTAGTCGTGTTTGCCGTTCCGGCCGTTGTCGACCCTGATCAGCCGGGTCACGGTCTGTGGGTTGCGGACGCTGGTGACGACGCATTGATCCAGCGGGGCGCTGCCGACCCGGTCCACGTTGACGGTGTAGCCCTCGGCCTCCAGCCGGCCGATGGTCTCCTGCGGCGACTGGTCGGCGTGGGCCGGCGGTGCGGCGGTGAGGAGCACGGCCGTCGCGGACAACGCGGCGACGAGTGATGGACGCATGGTGCGCCCCCTGTCGGATCGATGAACACTTGCTGTGAACTACATCGCCGGACCGTGGTGATTCGTTGCAGGTGACGTCCGCGCTGGCGCTACCATCGCGGCGGTGTACTCCACCATGCAGAATTGGCCGCTGACCATCACCGCGATCCTGCGTCACGCCTGCGGCGTCAACGGGGACCGCGTCGTCACCACCGCCACGAGACAGGGCGGAGCCGCAGCGGCGGCGACATCGGGGCTGGGCCATCGCAGCCTCACCTACCGTGACGTCGGCGAACAGGCCGCCAGGCTGGCGCACGCCCTGCGTGGGCTGGGCATCACCGGTGACCAGCGGGTCGCCACGTTCCAGTGGAACAACGCCGAGCACCTGGTCGCGTACCTGGCCGTACCCGCCATGGGCGCCGTGCTGCACACGCTGAACATCCGGTTGGCGCCCGAGCAGATCGCCTACATCGCCAACGAGGCCGAGGATCGGGTGATCATCGCCGACTCCTCGCTGCTGCCCCTGCTGGCGCCGGTGCTGCCGCAGCTGACCACCGTGCACACCGTCATCGTCGTCGGCGACGGGGACACCAGCGCGCTGGCCGGGCCGGCGGTGGTGCGCTACGACGAACTGCTGGCCGGCCAGCCCGCCGAGTTCGACTGGCCCGAGCTCGACGAGAACTCAGCGGCCGCCATGTGCTACACCAGCGGCACCACCGGTAATCCGAAAGGTGTTGTCTACAGCCATCGTTCGAGTTATCTGCACGCGCTGACGGCGTGCACCGCCAACGCGCTGGACGTCAGCTCCGGCGACGTGGTGCTGCCGATCGTGCCGATGTTCCACGCCAACGCGTGGGGACTGCCCTACGCCGCGCTGATGGCCGGCGCCGACCTGGCCATGCCGGACCGGTTCCTGGACGGGGCCTCGCTCATCGAGCTGATCGAATCGCGGCGCCCGACGGTGGCCGGAGCGGTCCCGACCATCTGGAACGACGTCATGCATTGCCTGGAAAAGACTCCCGGCCATGACATTTCGTCGCTGCGCCTGGTTGCCTGCGGTGGCTCGGCGGTGCCGTTGTCGTTGATGCGGACGTTCCAGGAGCGCCACGGCGTCTACATCCAGCAGGCCTGGGGAATGACCGAGACCTCGCCGCTGGCCACCGTCGCCAAGCCCCTGCCCGGGGTGTCCGAGGAGCGGCACTGGCAGATGCGCGCCACCCAGGGCCGGCCGATGTGCGGGGTCGAGGTTCGCATCGTCGATGACGAGGGCAACCGGCTGCCCGACGACGGTAAGGCGGTGGGTGAGCTGGAGGTGCGCGGGCCGTGGATCACCGGGGGTTACTACCTGGGCCGCGACGCCGAGAAGTTCGACAGCGGCTGGCTGCGCACCGGCGATGTCGGCGTGATCGACCCCGATGGTTACGTCACGCTGACCGACCGGGCCAAGGATGTCATCAAATCCGGCGGGGAATGGATCTCGTCGGTGGAACTGGAGAACCACCTGATCGCGCATCCCGCCGTGCTGGAGGCGGCCGTGGTGGGCGTGCCCGACGAGCGCTGGCAGGAACGTCCGCTGGCCGTCGTCGTGCTGGACGAAGGGGCCTCGGCCGAAGCCGCCGAGCTGCGGGAGTTCTTGGCGGACAAGGTGGTCCGGTGGTGGCTGCCCGAGCGGTGGACGTTCATCGAGCAGGTCCCGCGCACCAGCGTCGGCAAGTACGACAAGAAGACCATCCGGGCCCGGCACGCCGAAGGGGTCTACGAGGTCATCATCCTGTGATTTGTGCACGTTCTGTAACGCTGACCATTACAGGACGTGCCTAAATCGCCCCGTTTAGCCGCGGCGCCCGGCGGCTACGCCAGTAGCCATGAGCTCCGATGAACCCCAACTGCCGCTGCCCGACTACGACCAGATGTCCCTCGGTGACCTCCGGCACCGGATCCGTGCCCTGGACCTCGACGAGCTGACCGCCGTGCTCACGCACGAGGCCGGCCACGCCGCCCGGGTGCCCGTGCTAGAGGTGCTCGAAGCCCGGCAGCGCGAACTCGAGGGCGGTGCCGAACCGTCGCCGGGTAACCCGGCGAATGCCCCCCGCGTGCAGGGCGCGGCCGGCGGGTCGCCGGTGCAGGAGTCGACGGCGGCACAAGCCACCAGCCCGCTGCGGCACGGGGTGGCCCAGCAGACCCCGAGCCGCGGCAAGCCCTAACGCTCGGCGCGCTGGTAGGCGGTGACCACCGCCGCACCGCCGAGCCCGATATTGTGCTGCAGCGCCGCGCTGACATTGTCGACCTGGCGCTTGTCCGCGGTGCCGCGCAGCTGCCAGGTCAGCTCGGCGCACTGCGCCAGGCCGGTCGCGCCCAGCGGGTGGCCCTTGGAGATCAGGCCGCCGGACGGGTTGACCACCCACCGTCCGCCGTAGGTGGTGTCGTCGTTGTCGATCAGGGTGGGCGCTTCACCCGGACCGCACAGGCCCAGCGCCTCGTACAGCAGCAGCTCGTTGGCCGAGAAGCAGTCGTGCAGCTCGATCACCTGGAAGTCCGCCGGGCCGAGGCCAGCCTGATCGTAAACCTGTTGGGCTGCCTGCACATTCATGTCGTAGCCGATGACGTTCGCCGCGCTGCCGTCGAACGTGGAGGCGAAATCGGTGGTCATCGCCTGCCCGACGATCTCCACGGCCTGACCGGCCAACCCGTGCGCGTCGACGAAGGCCTCGCCGGCCACGATGGCCGCACCCGACCCGTCGGAGGTGGGGGAGCACTGCAGCTTGGTCAACGGGTCGGAGATCATCTTCGCGGCCAGGATGTCGTCCAGGGTGTACTCGTCCTGGAACTGCGCGTACGGGTTGTTCACCGAATGCTTGTGGTTCTTGTAGCCGATCTTCGCGAAATGCTCTGCGGTGCTGCCGTATTTGCGCATGTGCTCGCGCCCGGCCGCGCCGAACATCCACGGCGCCACCGGAAAACCGAACTCGTCGATCTCGGCCAGCGCCTTGACGTGTCGGCCCAGCGGGGATTCGCGATCCTGCGCCCCGCCACCCAGGGAGCCGGGCTGCATCTTCTCGAAGCCCAGTGCGATGACGCATTCGGCCAGACCGCCCCGAATCGACTGTGCGGCAAGGTAGAGCGCGGTCGAACCGGTGGAACAGTTGTTGTTGACGTTGACGATCGGGATGCCCGTCATGCCCAGCTCGTAGAGGGCCCGCTGGCCCGAGGTGGAGTCACCCGAGCAGTACCCGACGTACCCCTGCTGCACCTCGGTGTAGTCGATGCCGGCGTCGGCCAGCGCCTTGGTGCCGGACTCGCGGGCCATGTCGGGGTAGTCCCAGCCCTCCCGTGCGCCCGGCTTCTCGAACTTCGTCATCCCGACACCGACGACGAAAACACGATTCGGCATGGTGATCCCTTTCGCTTCATTGCGGTCGGGATCGAACATACTTCGCGGGTTTCTCAGGCGAACGCGTCGGTGTACTGCGGGCAGTAGTAGTCGATCGACATGACGACGAAGGCGGCGGCCTGCCGGGTGGTCAGGTCGGTGTGGGCGAGGATGTCCATGCCGATCTCGGTGCCGGTCGCGCCCGCTTTCAGCTCCGAACACACCTGGCGCGCGTTGCCGATGACGTCGGTGGCCGAGTCGTAGGCGATGCCCTCCTTGGCGATCTCGTCGAGGAACGCGCTGTCGGTCTGCGAGGTGATCGCGTTGGCCGTACCGGCCGAGGCCAGTGCGGCCAGGCCCAGCACCAGCCCGGACATCGTGGCGACGAAAGTGGGGCGGGCGACGGTGCTGATCATGGGGTGAACTCCTGGTGCGGTCGGGTCCGGTCGTTCCGGATGACCTCAGGGTCCAACGGCGGTCTTGAAGGATTCTTGGTGGAGCCTTGGCAGCGCTCAGCCGTACGCCAGCCACCACTGGTGCAGCTGTTCCAGGTCGGGTGCCTGGATGTTGCCGATCATCAGGTCGGAGTTCTTGGTCCAGGTGATGTCGGGTCCGTCGGCGTAGGTGCCGCAGGCGATGGAGCCCTCGGCCCGCTGCGCGGAGTCGGTGTAATGCCACGTCGTCGGCGAGTCGATACCGCTGCCCGGGCATTGCAGCAGCTCCGAGTCGCCCTTGATGGCGTCGTCGAAGTGCCCCGACAGCGAGCCCTGGTCGGCGAACAACGAATACCGCGACGCGGCCGGTCCGCCCGGTGAGGTGGCCGGCCCGCAGTCCACGGTGGCCAGGGCTCCGGTGACCGGCGGGTGCACCACCTGGCAGGTGCCGGGCGCGTAATCGCGGGGCAGCATCCCCAGCAGCCGGTTCTCCAGCGTGCCCGGGCTCTCGGGCTCGGTGCTCCCGGCGGGTTCGGTGGTCTCGGTCGGTTCGGCCCGTTCCGTGGTCGACGTGGGTGCCTTCGTCGCCGGTGCCGCCGTGGTGTCGTCGGGTTTGACCAGCCAGAACACCCCGAGCGCGGCGATCACCAGGACGAACACACCGGCGGCGGCCGCGATGGGTACCCAGGTGGTCTTCTTGCGGGGGCCGGGCGCGCTGGGCGGGGGCTGGTTCCAGGTCGGACCACTCGGCGGCGGTGTGTAGAAGCGGCCGGGCGGTGGGCTGCTGGGGTAGGGCGCCGGCGTCGCACCGGGAGGGGCGCCGAACCGCGGCGCGGGCCGGGTGGCGGCCTCACCGCGCGCCACGATGTCGGCCGCCTGTGTCTGGTCCCGCGTGCTCAGCGCCTCGGTCGCAGCGGCGGCCAGCTCACCGGCGGTGGCGAACCGGTCCTCGGGTTTCTTGGCCATCCCGCGGGCGATCACGGCGTCGAATGCGGTGGGAATCCCGGGCCGGATGGTGCTGGGCGCCGGGACCGGGTTCATCAGGTGGGCGGTGATCACCATGCTGACGCTGTCGCCCGGGAACGGCTGCCCACCGGTGAGGCATTCGTGCAGCACGCAGGTCAAGGCGTACACGTCGGCGCGATGGGTCACCGCACCGCTGGTGAACCGTTCCGGGGCCATGTAGGCGTAGGTGCCCACCGCGGTGCCCAGTTCGGTCAGCTTCTCGTCGCTGGCCGCATTGGCGATCCCGAAGTCCACCAGGTAGGCGAAGTCGTCCCGGGTGATCAGGATGTTCTCCGGCTTGACGTCGCGGTGCATGATGCCGCTCTCGTGGGCGGCATCCAGCGCGGAGGCCACCTGGCCGATGATGGCGACGGCGCGCGCCGGCGGCATCGGGCCCGACGCCTTGAGCAGCTTGCGCAGGTCGTGACCGTTGATCATGCGCATGTCGACGTACAGCACGCCGTCGATCTCGCCGTAGTCGTGGATCGGCACCACGTGCGGCTCCTGCAGACGCCCGGCCGAATGCGCTTCGCGCTGCAGCCGTTTGCGGAACACCGGGTCGTGAGAGACGCCTTCGGGCAACAGTTTCAGCGCGACGATGCGGTCCTTGACGGTGTCCTCGGCCTCGTAGACCTCACCCATGCCACCGCGCCCGATGAGCCGCCGCAACCGGTAGGGGCCGAACTGGGTGCCCTCGCGCGAAGTCGGCCCGGTCATGTCTGCCTCGCTCCTCTACGTTCGCAGGCCCAACACCCTAATGGGTGGCCGCAACGCGCACAGCGGAAGCTCAGCCGGGGCGGACGATCTCGAACACGAACTCGTGCTCGCAGATGCGGAACCGGTCGCCGTCGTCGAGCGTGGCGGTGCCGCGGATGCGCTGCCCGCCCACCTCCACACCGTTGGCCGAGCGCAGGTCGGTGATGACGAAACTGGTCCCGGTGTCGATGATGACCGCGTGGTGGCGACTCACATTCGGCTGGTCGAGCACGATGTCGTTGTCCGGCAGCCGGCCGATGCGGGTAGCGGCCGCCACCAGCGGGTGGACCCGCCCGGACAGCGAGCGGATCTGTGCCGCAACCGTCTGCACCCCGACCGCGGTGCGCAGGTCGAGGTTGTTGATCTTGTGCACGGCCGTGGTCCGTGCCGCCTGCCGGACGTTGAGCGGTTCCTGCCGCAAGATCCGCTCGTGCAGCGAACGGACCGTCGGGCTGGGGTCGATACCCAGATCGTCGGCCAACGTCGTCTTGAGGCGCTGGTAGGCATCCAGCGCGTCGGACTGCCGATCGCTGAGGTAGTAGGCCGTGATGAGCTGCGCCCACAACGGCTCGCGGTACGGGTATTCGACAACCAGTGACTCCAGCCCGCCGATGATGGTAAACGCACGGTTACAAGCGATTTCGGCCTCGGCGTGGGCGGTGTGTGCCACCACCTTGTCCTCCACCAGTGCGGTGGCGAAGGGGTCGACGAACTCGAAGTCGCGCAGATCGTCGAGCACCGGGCCGCGCCACTGCGCCAGGGCCGTGGACAGGTGGTTGCTGGCCTGTTCGAACTGCCCGGCCGCGGCGGCCTGCACGCCCGCGCCCTTGGCAGCGATGAACCGGCCGATATCGCAGTTCGCGTCGTCGACGGCCAGCCGGTATCCCGGTGCCGCGCTGGCCAGCACGGCACGACCGTCGGCCCCGGTGCCGGAGATGAGCTTGCGCAGATTGGAGATGTAGGAATGCAGGCTGGCTTTCGGCTCCGGCGGCGGGAACTGCTCCCATGCCGCGGTGACCAGCGCATCGCCGCTGACCGGGCGATTGCGGCTCATCACCAGCAACGCCAGTACGGCCCGCTGCTTCGGGGTCCCCAACGGTAGCGGTCTGCCGTCGACGGTCACCTGCAACGGGCCGAGCACACCGAAGTCCAGGCCGTTGGTCATCACGGGTCATTGTGCCGGGCAGCGCGCCGAAAGGTGGTAGAACGTGTTCTAGTTCTTGCGCTGGGAAGGGAGCGACAATGGCGTTGCGCGTGGTGCAGTGGGCCACCGGAGGGGTGGGTATTGCGGCCATCAAAGGCATCCTCGAACATCCCGAACTCGAGCTCGCCGGGGCGTGGGTGCACAGCGCGGCCAAGAACGGCCGGGATGTCGGGGACATCATCGGCACCGGCCCACTCGGGGTGTTCGCCACCAACAGCGCCGCGGACATCCTCGCGCTGGACGCCGACGCCGTCATCTATGCGCCGCTGCTGCCCGATCCCGACGAGGTGGCCGCGCTGCTGCGGTCGGGGAAGAACGTCGTGACACCGGTCGGTTGGCTGTACCCCAGCGCGAAACAAGCTGCGCCCCTGCGCGAGGCGGCCCTGGCCGGCGGGGTGACGCTGCACGGCACCGGCATCGCCCCCGGCGGATTCAGCGAGAAGTTCCCGCTGTTGTTGTCGGTGCTGTCCACCGGGGTGACTTTTGTTCGGGCCGAGGAGTTCTCCGACCTGCGCACCTACCACGCACCCGACGTGCTGCGGCACGTGATGGGTTTCGGGGACACCCCGGACAAGGCGATGAGCGGGCCCATGCAGAAGATGCTCGACGGCGGTTTCATCCAGGCCGTCCGGATGTGCACCGACAAGCTCGGTTTCCGGGCCGATCCGCGGGTGGTCACCGCCCAGGAGGTCGCGGTCGCCACCGCGCCCATCCCGTCGCCGATCGGCGACATCGCACCAGGCCAGGTCGCCGCCCGCCGGTTCCACTGGGAGGCGCAGGTCGACGGCGAACCCGTCGTGCGGATCACCGTGAATTGGCTGATGGGTGAGGAAAACCTCGATCCCGCATGGACTTTCGGCCCGGAGGGGCAGCGCTACGAAATGGCCGTGCGCGGCAATCCGGACTTCACCGTGGTGGTGCGCGGATTCCAGGGCGAGCCGGGTGACGAGGTGGGCCCCGGTTCGATCGTCGGCTCCGCCGACCACGGTTCGATCGTCGACTCCGCCGACCACGGTTCGATCGTCGGCTCCGCCGAGCCCGGTGTGGTGGGCACCGCGGCGCACTGCGTCAACTCGGTGCCCGCGGTATGCGCCGCGCCGCCGGGCGTCGCCACCTACCTGGACCTGCCGTTCGTCGCGGCCCGAGCCGCGCCGCATCTGAGCTAGGGCTGCACCAGGATTCGGATCGGGTCACCGTCGGCGCGCTCCAGCTTCTCGATGCCCGCGCCGACATCCTCCAGCGGCACGATCTCGCTGATCGACCGGTGCAGGTCCAGCCGGCCCAGCGACACCAGATTGGCCAGGGTCCCGATATCGGCGTTCTGATACCCGAGGTGACCACGCACCTGACGCTTGGTGAGATTGAACAGCGACGTCGGCCCGATCGTCGGGGCGTCGGCGCTCATGCCGACCCCGACCAGCCGCCCGCCCACGGTGAGGGCGCCCAACGCCTGGTCGAACGTCTGCGCCACACCCACGGCGTCGAACGCGACATCCACACCGCGGCCGCCGGTGACATCGATGATCTTGTCGCGCAACGACTCATCGCGCGCGTCGAACGCGTGGTCGGCGCCCAGATCCAGGGCGCGTTGGAGTACCGCGGGTTTGATGTCCACCGCGATGATGGGCGCCGCGCCGACCAACCGGGCCAACTGCACGATATGGGTGCCGATGCCACCCACGCCCCACACCCCGACGGACTCGCCGATACCCACCTGGCCGGTGCGCACGACGGCGCCGAACGGAGTGGACACGGCGTCGGCGAGGATGGCGGCCTGCTCGAGCGGGACGTTGTCGGGGACCCGGGTGAGCCCGAAGGCCTGCGCGACGGTGTACTGCGCCCACGCGCCGTCGTAGGCGAACGCCATCAACCGGATGCGCAGGCAGCTGCTCAGGTCACCGCGCAAGCAGTTCACGCAGCTCAGACAGGGCCGGCCCGCCGCCACCACCACGCGATCACCCTCGGCCCAGCCGGTCACCCCCGGCCCCAGCTTGGCGATGGTGCCCGAAGCCTCGTGCCCCTGGGTCACGACGGGTGCCTGGGCCGGGAAGGTGCCGTTGATCAGGCTCAGGTCCGAATGACAGATACCGCAGAACGCGACCTTGACCAGAACCTCGCCGGGACCCGGCTCGGGTATCGGAACATCCTCGACCGCAATGGTTTTCGAATCCGCATAAAATCGCTGCGCACGCATCGTCGCTGACATGGCGCTCCCTCGGTCGGCCCCGGCTACCATGGCCATCATGGCGCAGCCGCTGGCGGTGGAGCAATCACGGGCGATTCCGGTCCTGCCCGAGGACCTGTTCCGCGACATGGTGCCCATGCCGCTGCCGACATTGTTCCGGCGCTGGTACGGGCCCATCCCGCCGATCAAGGAGACCCGCGACCAGACCGGGGCCTGGGACGCGGTGGGCCAGTCCCGCACCGTCGTCCTCACCGGCGGCGGCAGCATGCGCGAGGAACTGACCTCCTACGATCCGCCCCGGTCCTTCGGCTACCGGCTCACCGATGTCACGGGACCGTTGGCGCCGCTGGTCTCCAGCGTCGACGGCCAGTGGCTGTTCGAACCGGCGGGCACCGGCACCCTGGTGACCTGGCGCTGGACCATCCACCCGCGGTCCGCGCTGACGGCACCGTTGCTGCCGGTGTTCGGCAGGCTGTGGAAAGGCTATGCCGCCCAGTCCCTGGCCGAACTGTCCGACCAGTTGGTCCGCTAGGTTCGAGCGACCGTGAAACGTGGCCTGGTCCTGGCCGGTGGCGGCGTGGCCGGCATCGCCTGGGAGACCGGGGTGCTGGCCGGTATCGCCGACGCCGCCCCGGACACCGCGGCCGCCGTGCTGGCCGCCGACGTGTTGCTGGGCACCTCGGCCGGCTCCGCCGTCGCCGCCCAGGTGAGCAGCGGCACCGCGCTCGCTGACCTCTACGCCCGGCAGATCGCCGAGGAGACGCACGAAATCGCCCCCGGCGTCGACATCGACGAGGTGGCCCAGCTGTTCGTCACCGCGCTCGGCGAATCCGGGAGCACCGAATCCCGGCTGCGCCGGATCGGTGCGATCGCGGTGGCGGCCGAGACCGTGCCCGAGGCGGTGCGCCGTGAGGTGATCGCCCACCGGCTGCCCGCACAGCACTGGCCGGACCGCGACCTGCGGATCACCGCCGTCGACGTGGCCACCGGCGAACTGGCGGTGTTCACACCCACATCGGGGGTCCCGCTGGTCGACGCCGTCGCCGCCAGCTGCGCGGTACCCGGCGCCTGGCCGCCGGTCAGCATCGGGGCGCGCCGCTACATGGACGGCGGGGTGCGTAGCGCGGTGAACACCAGCGCGGCCATGGACTGCGAGGCGGTGCTGGTGCTGGTGCCGGCCGCCCGCAACGCCCCGTCCCCGTTCAGTGGCGGTGTCGCCGACGAGATCGCGGCCTTCCCCGGCGCCTCGATGGCCGTCTTCGCCGACGACGACGCGCTGGTGGCATTCGGGCGCGATCCGCTCGATCCCCGGTGTCGTCGGCCGTCGGCAGAGGCGGGCCGGGCGCATGGGCGCCGGGTCGCGGCGGCCGTGGCCGAATTCCTGTCCCGCTGAATCAGTCCAGCGCGCCGAGTGCGGCCGCGGCCAGCTCCTGGCCGATCTCGATGACCTCGTCGGCGCGGTGGAACTCCAGGCTGCGGCACGCGGTGCGGGGCACCTCGATCAGCAGGTCGGGCGGGTAGGCCGCCAGGGTGTGTCGCGCCAGCGCCGCCTGCGCGATGTCGATGGTCCGATTCATGATCTCGAAGCTGCCCAGCCGCGGTGCCGACGGCAGGCCGGGGGTCTCCTCGAGGGGACCCTCCGGTTCGACGGCGCTGCTGAACCGGCTGAGCACCGACCGCGCGGCCGGCGTGTCCAGCACCCGCTGGGCGGCCGTGGTGTCCAGCAAAGCCGTTGTGCTGCGCCACATTCGGCCCAGGAACTCGGCGGTCGGCCGCGGTTCGGGCTCACCGGGCCGGGTGGCCGGATCCGGTCCGGACAGGCTGATGGCGATGGTCAGGTCGGCGTTGACGGCGGCGATCGGCGCCATCGGCAGCGGGTCCAGGATGCCCCCGTCGGCCAGCAGGCGGCCGTCGACCACGTGCGGGGTGAAGATGCCCGGAATCGCGATGGACGCCCGGATCGCGTCGTCGAGCGGGCCGCGCTGCATCCACACCGATTTACCCGCGATCAGATCGGTGGACACCGCCGTGTACGGGATGGGCAGCCGCTCGATGGTGGCATCGCCGAGGATCTCGCGGACCGCATCCAGAATCTTGCCGGCCCGCAGCACCCCGGGTGAACTGATCGAGGGATCCAGCAGCCGCAGCACCGCCCGTTGGGTCAATGAGCTTGCCCAGACGGCGAATTCGTCGAGCTTGCCCGCGGCGTACAGGCCGCCGACCAGCGCGCCCATCGAGGATCCGGCGATGCCGACGATGTCGTAACCGCGGTCGGTCAACTCGTTGATGACCCCGATGTGCGCGTAACCCCGCGCACCTCCACTGCCGAGGGCAAGGGCGACCCGCATCGGCGGTCAGGATTCCTTCATGATGCGCTGGCTCACCGGCGCCAGCAGCCGGCCGGGCAGCAACCGGGCGCCGGCGGCCAGCACGGTGTTGACGAGCCCGGAGACGACCGTCGGGCCGGATCTGTCCACCGCGGCCAGCGCGGTGTCGACCACCTGCCGGGAGGTCTGCCGGCCGCGGGTCATGAACTGCTTACCGGTGCGCGCGAAGAACTCGGTCTCGGTGGCCCCCGGGCACAGTGCCAGCACCCGGACGCCGGTGCCCTTGGTCTCTTGCCACAGCGCCTCGGTGAACGACAACACGAAAGCCTTCGTCGCACCGTAGACCGCCATGGTCGGGGTGGGCTGGAACGCCGCGGTGGAGGCGACGTTGAGCACCAAGCCGTTGCCCGCCTTGATCATCGGCGGCAGGAACCGGGCGGTCAGATCGACCAGCGTCCCGCAGTTCAGCTGGATCTGGGCGGTCAGGGCCTCGGGGTCCAGTTCGGCGAAGCGGCCGTACGATCCGACGCCGGCATTGTTGATCAGGATGTCGACGTGCCGGCCAAGCTGCTGAATCTGGTCGAACAGCTGTGCGCCCGATCCCGGCACGGACAGGTCGGCGGCGATCACGTCGATGGTGACGCCGGGAGTGCTGCGCAACAGGGTGGCCCGCAGGTCCTCGAGCTTGTCCGCGCGGCGCGCGACCAGCACCAGGTTTGCCCCGAGACCGGACAGTTGGTGCGCGAACTCCTCACCGATCCCGCCGCTGGCGCCGGTGATCAGTGCGGTCCGATTGCGAAAGTCCACGCTTCCATCCTGCCGTATGTCGAGCGCCCCGGTGCGCGGCGTGCTTCTGCTCACCCTGATTCGAAGGGTTCAGCCGCACTCGCCGTTGGCCGCGGCATTGGCCGCCATGATGACACCGGCCTGTTGGGCCGGCGTCAGTTGCGCCCATGGGGTGTTGAAGCTGCCCGGGCCCTTGGCATCGGGGGCCTGCAGGGTCTTGAGGTACGCCTCGACGAGGGTGCGCGGTTCGGCGTGCTGCTCGTCGAGCCACAGCTTGGCGGCGTGACAGGCCTGTCCGTACTGGGATTCGGTGGCGTCGGAGGGGACGTCGACGGCGGTGGTGACACCGCCGGGGGAGACCGCGACGGCGCCCTCCGGCAGCGGCTTCTCCTGCGGCAGCGGGGGCGGCTCCGAGATCGGCGTTGCAGAGGTCGGGCTCGATGCGGTCGGTGTCTCGGGGTGCGACGAACAACCGGCGAGGACGGTTACCGCGGCCGCCATCACCAGGATCGGGTAGCTGCGCATGCACCCCAATCTATGCAACACTCGCGGTCGTGACGGAGGGGACCGGTTTCCGAGGCTGTTGTCGCGCTCGTTGAGAGCGCCAACGCCCGCTATCCGTTCGTCGTTTCTGGAGTCACCCATGGTTTCCGCCCCTGCTTCTGCGCCCATTTCCCCGCCCGCGGTGTCCGCGCCCACCCGGCTGCGGCTGCCCGACCTGCTCAACGCCACCGACCGCTGCGCCGACGACGTGCTGTCCGGCCGGTACGACCGGTTGCTGCGCGCCGGCGGTCCGCCCACCGACGAACGCTGGTACAGCCGTCTCTACGGCGATGACGAGCTCGACATCTGGCTGATCAGCTGGGTCCCGGACCGGTCCACCGAATTGCACGATCACGGTGGGTCACTGGGCGCGCTGACGGTGGTGTCGGGCGCCCTCACCGAGACCCGCTGGAACGGCGAGGCGCTCAAACGCCGTCGGCTGCGCGCCGGTGATCAGGCGGCGTTCCCGCTGGGCTGGGTGCATGACGTGGTGTGGGCGCCCTCTGCGGCGGGCAGGAGCGTAGCGACCGGGGGATCGGTTTCGGCGGGTAGGAGCGTAGCGACCGGGGGATCGGTTTCGGCGGGCAGGAGCGTAGCGACCGGGGGATCGGTTGGAGTGCCCGCTGCCCCGATCACGCTGAGCGTGCACGCCTACTCACCACCACTGACCGCGATGTCCTATTACGAGGTCACCGACCGGCAGACATTGCGGCGCAACCGGACGCAGCTGACCGACGCACCGGAGGGATGACATGAGCCGTATCGACGATGTGCTGGCCGCCGCCCGGTCGCGGCTGCGCCGGTTGGAAGCCCACGAGGTGCCGGCGGCGCTGGAACGCGGTGCGCTGCTGGTCGACATCCGGCCGGCCGCCCAGCGTGCCGCCGAGGGTGAGGTGCCGGGCGCCCTGCTGATCGAGCGCAATGTCCTGGAGTGGCGGGCCGACCCGACCAGCGACGCCCGGCTGCCGCAGGCCACCGACGACGACGTCGAATGGGTGATCCTGTGCTCGGAGGGCTACACCTCCAGCCTGGCGGCCGCCGCCCTGCAGGACCTGGGCCTGCACCGGGCCACGGATGTGGTGGGCGGCTATCACGCCCTCGCCCCGGTGCTAGGTGCCGGCGCTCGGGTGTAGCAGCGGGCGCAGCGCGTCGGTCTTGGCCGGGGTCCAGCCCGGTGGCTGCAGCACGGCCGCCCAGGCGTTGGCGACGTCGCGCACGTAGACGTGGCCGTGGCCGTCCGGCACGTCGACGGCCACCGCCATGTCGGCCGACACCTGCAGGAACGTCACCACCGGGATCCATTCCATGCGCGGCGAAACGTCATAGCCCCGTGGCTCTTTCAGCCAATCGGGTTTGGCGAACAGCAGATCCGGGTTCCACCACGCGATGGGGTCGGAGGCGTGCTGCAGGTAGACCACCCGCGGCGTCGACCACGGATCGGCGGGCCGGTTCAGGTTGTCGGGCCGCGCCACGAACCTCGCGTTCTCGCCCTTGTCGTAGATCGGCAGCCACTGCGGGGACCCCGCATCGCGATTGATGGTCAGGTCGGTCCAGATGGTGTTGTTGAACGTGGGTCCGGAGAACAGCGCGCCGTCGGTGCGGGCGACCAGGTTGTTCAGGGCCAGGAAGGGCGCCTCACCGCCGAAGGAGCCCAGGCTCTCCCCGAACACCACCAGCTTGGGCCGCCTGTTCTCGGGCAGTTCGCGCACCATCGCGTCGACCTGTTCGAACAGCGCCTGGCCGGCCTGACGGGCGTTCTCCTTGTCCACCAGGAACGAAATCCAGCTGGGCAGGAACGAGTACTGCATGGACACGATGGCGGTGTCGCCGTTGTACATGTACTCCAGCGCCGACGCCTCGGCCTCGTTGATCCAACCCGTGCCGGTGGTGGTGGCCACGGCGATGACCTTGCGGTTCAGCCCGCCGGCGCGCCGCAGCTCCTCGGCGGCCAGCTTGGCGATCGCCTTGATGCCCTCGGCTGAGTTCAGCCCGGCGTAGGCCCGGATCGGTTCGACGGCGTTGGCGCCGTTGAACTTCGACAGATCTTGCACCGACGGGCCGCCGGAGACGAAGATCCGGCCCTGGTGGCCCAGTGACTCCCAGCTGACCAGCGATTGTGGCCCGCCCGAACGCAAAGGTGTTGTGGGAGCGGGATTTTCGGGATCGGTCTCGTTGTTGACCGACTCGAAGGTGTTGTTGATGGTGGACATCGCGAAGCGCACGACCACACCGTTGAGCAGTGCGATACCCAGCGCCAGCAGCAGCGCCACCGCGACCGTCGCCGACACCCGCGGCGGCGCGACCCGCTCCAGCTGGCGGACCAGGAAGTGCACCAATCTGTCGACCAGCTGGCCGATTTCGACGAACGCGAACAGGAAGACGATGGACAGCACCGCCGTGAGCGGGTGGTCCCAGAAGGTCAGGCGCGGCACACCGAACAGATCACGGACGTCGTCCTGCCACACGTGGAACCACACGATGGCCGCGATCTGGCCGGCGATTCCGACCACGATGAGCACCGTCCACGCCCATTTGGGGGCTGGCGGGCTGGTGTCCTTGGAGCGCATGAACCGCACCAGCCACACCGCGAAGACGCCCAGCAGGTAACCGATCGCACCCGCGGCGCCGCTGACCAGTCCCTGGAACAGCGGGCCGCGCGGCAGCAGCGACGGCGTCATCGACAGCCAGATGAACAGCAAACCCACGGCGGTGCCGAAGAAGGTGTAGTGGCGAATCCACCAGGCCCGCTTGGGCGCCGGGAGTGTATCCGGTTGTTCCGGTGCTTCGGTCTCGGCGGCGGTGCTCACCGCTCGACTTTAACGATGCGTGAAGTTCGGCGCGCGCTTCTCGGTGAACGCGTTCATGCCCTCGGTCTGGTCGTCGGTGGCGAAGGCCGAATGGAACAGCCGGCGCTCGTAGAGCAGACCCTCGGCCAGGGTGGACTCGAAGGCCCGGTTGACCGCCTCCTTGGCCATCCGCGCGGCCGACAACGACATCCCGGCGATGGTGGCGGCAACGGCGTTGGCCTCTTCCAGCAGGCTGTCGGCGGGCACCACCCGGGACACCAGGCCGCTGCGTTCGGCCTCGGCGGCGTCGATGGTGCGGCCGGTCAGGATCAGGTCCATGGCCTTGGCCTTGCCGATGGCCCGGGTCAGCCGCTGGCTGCCGCCCATGCCGGGCAGCACGCCGAGCTTGATCTCGGGCTGACCGAACTTGGCGGTGTCGGCGGCGATCAGCAGGTCGCACATCATGGCCAGTTCGCAGCCGCCGCCCAGGGCATAGCCGGCGACGGCGGCGATGGTGGGGGTGCGGGTGGCGGCGAACGTGCCCCACAACGCGAAGAAGTCCTGGCTGAACACCTCGGCGAAGGACAGGTCGGCCATCTCCTTGATATCGGCGCCGGCGGCGAAGGCCTTCTCGCTGCCGGTGACGATGATGGCGCCGATGCCCGGGTCGGCGTCGAATTCGGCTGCGGCCGAGGTGACCTCGTGCATCACTTGACTGTTGAGTGCGTTGAGCGCCTTGGGCCGGTTCAGCGTGATGGTGCCGACACGACCGTCGCGGGTCACCAGGATGGTCTCGTGGTCAGTCATCGGGTCTCCTTATGAGAAGGTGAGATCGGGGTCGGCGGAGGCGAAATAGGCGTCGACGGCCGCATCATCGCAGAGTTCCAGCGCGGCGGGCGACCACTGCGGGTTGCGGTCCTTGTCCACCAGCTGGGCGCGGATGCCTTCGACGAAATCGTGCGATTTCACCGAGGCCACCGAGACCCGGAACTCCTGCACCAGCACCTCTTCCAGGCTGTGCAGGTGGGCCGCACGACGCACCGCGGTGAGGGTGACGGCCAGGGCGATGGGGGACCGGGTGGCGATCAGGTCGGCCGCGGCCCTGGCCGCCGGGTCGTCGTGGCCGCGCAGGTCGGTGAGGATGTCGGCAACGGTGTCCCCGGCGTAACAGGCGTCGATCCAATCCCGCTGAGCGGCAAGGTCACTGGCCGGTGGTTCCTCGGCGTAGGACCGCAGGGCATCGTCGTGCCCGTCGGTGACGACGGCCTCGGCGAAGTCGGCAAGCCGGTCATGCGGGACATAGTGGTCGGCGAAACCCATCGCGATGGCGTCCGCACCGGTGAACGGGGCGCCGGTCAGGGCGGCGTGCAGGCCCAGCCGGCCGGGGGCTCGGGACAGCAGATAGGTGCCACCGACGTCGGGGATGAAGCCGATGCCGACCTCGGGCATGCCCATCTTGGTCTTCTCGGTGACGACGCGGACGTTGCCGTGCGCGCCAACCCCGACACCGCCGCCCATCACGATGCCGTCCATCAGGGACACATACGGTTTCGGGTAGCGGCCGATATGGGCGTTGAGCAGGTATTCGTCCCACCAGAACTTTCGCGCCGCCGCCCCGCCTTGCCGGGCGGAGTGATACAGGGCGACGACGTCGCCACCGGCGCACAGGCCGCGCTCGCCGGCCCCGGTGAGCAGGACGGTCGTGACGGAATCGTCGTGTTCCCACGCGTCGAGGGCCTGTGCGATGCCGGCGACCATGACGTCGTTGAGCGAGTTGATCGCTTTGGGCCGGTTCAGCGTCAGGATCCCGACGCCGTTGCGGACACTTACTAGGATGTCCTCGTTTTCGGTCACGGATTGCAATCTAGTTCGTCGCCCCGGCGGGTCTGGCGACGGGTAGGGTTTGACCAAGATCAACCTGGACGTTTCCTGAGAGTCTTTCTCAGGGATTGTGGATTTCTCGGGAACCTGGACAGGGCGGTTGTTCGTTGAGTAGGTGTTCGCAGAAGCCGGACACCAAGCACAGGAGAGGACCTACGGTGCGCGAGAGCAGCAACCCGGTATTCCGTTCCCTGCCTAAGGGGCAGGGCGGATACGCGCAATTCGGTACCGGAGCCGCAAGCTTCGGTGCGCAGCAGGTACACGCGGATCCCTACGTCACGCCGTACCCGGATCAGCAGCGCGGTGTTTCGCGGCCGCTGACCATCGACGACGTGGTCACCAAGACCGGTATCACCCTGGCGGTGCTGTCGGCCGTCGCCGTCGTCTCGTACTTCCTGGTGGCCGGCAACCTGGCCCTGGCCATGCCGTTCGCCCTCGTCGGCAGCCTCGGCGGCCTGGTGCTGGTCCTGATCGCCACCTTCGGCCGCAAGCAGGACAACCCCGGCATCGTGCTGACCTACGCCGCACTCGAGGGTCTGTTCCTCGGCGCCTTCTCGTTCATCGTGGCCAACCTGACCGTCTCCGGCGTCAGCGCGGGCGCGCTGATCAGCCAGGCCATCCTGGGCACCATCGGTGTGTTCGTCGGCATGCTCGTCGTCTACAAGACCGGCGCCATCCGCGTCACCCCGAAGTTCACCCGGATGATCATCGCCGGCCTGTTCGGCGTCGTGGCCCTGATGCTGGGCAACCTGGTGCTCTCGCTGTTCGGTGTCGGCGGCGGTGCGGGCCTGGGCCTGCGCAGCGGTGGCACCATCGCGATCATCTTCTCACTGGTCTGCATCGCGCTGGCGGCGTTCAGCTTCCTGATCGACTTCGACGCCGCCGACCAGATGATCCGCGCCGGTGCGCCGGAGAAGGCGGCCTGGGGCATCGCGCTCGGCCTGACCGTCACGCTGGTTTGGCTGTACGTCGAGATCCTGCGCCTGTTGAGTTACTTCAACAACGACTAGCTCCATTGCGAGAGAGGGCGCCCACCGGTGGTGGGCGCCCTTTTCGTTTCCTCGGTTGGGTCAGACCGCCCGCGGTTTGACCCGGCTCGCCGCTTCCGCGGCGTTGCGCCGCGCCACGTCCACGTCGTCGTCGTAGGCCAGCGCCACGCCCATCCGGCGCTTGGTGAAGCTCTCCGGTTTGCCGAACAACCGAATATCGGTGTGCGGCACCTGCAATGCGGCGTCCACCCCGTCGAACACGATGCCATCGGCGTCGACGCCGCCGTAGATCACCGCGCTGGCACCCGGTGATTTCAAGGTGGTGTCCACCGGCAGGCCGAGGATGGCCCTGGCGTGCAACTCGAATTCGTTCTGCCACTGGGAAACCATCGTCACCATGCCGGTGTCGTGCGGCCGCGGGCTCACCTCGCTGAACCACACCTGGTCACCCTTGACGAACAGTTCGACACCGAAGATGCCCTGCCCGCCCAGGTTTTCGGTGACCGCCTGCGCGATCTGCTGCGCTCGCCCCAGTGCGGCGGCCGGCATCGGGTGCGGTTGCCAGCTCTCGACGTAGTCGCCGCTGACCTGGCGGTGCCCGATGGGCGCGCAGAACTGTGTCTCGACCGCGCCGGACGCACCGAGCGCGCGCACTGTGAGCAGCGTGATCTCGTAGTCGAAATCGACGAACCCTTCGACGATGATCCGGGTGTTGCTCACCCGGCTGCCCGACATGGCGTACTCCCACGCGGCCGCCACATCGCCGGGACCGTCGATCTTGCTCTGGCCCTTGCCCGATGAGCTCATCACCGGCTTGACCACGCAGGGGTAACCGATCTGGTCGACGGCGGCCTGCAACTCTTCGAGCGAATCGCAGAACCGGTACGGACTGGTCGGCAGGCCGAGGGTTTCGGCGGCCAGCCGGCGGATGCCCTCACGGTCCATGGTCAGCCGGGCGGCGCGCGCCGTCGGGATCACGGTCACCACGCCGGCATCCTCCAGCGCCTCCAGCACCGGGGTGGCGATGGCCTCGATCTCGGGCACCACCAGATCGGGCTTCTCGGCCTCGATCAGCGCCCGCAGTTGCTCGGGGTCGGTCATCGAGATGGTGTGCGCGCGGTGGGCGATCTGCTGTCCCGGCGCGTTGTCGTAGCGGTCGACGGCGATGGTCTCGACGCCCAGGCGCTGCAGTGCGATCAGCACCTCGCGGCCCAGCTCGCCCGAGCCGAGCAGCATCACCCGCGTGGCGTTCGGCGACAGCGGCGTTCCGAGAGTGGTCATGCGTTCAGCGATTCGGTTGTGTACACAGATCGCGATTCATCCACAGATCGCGATCCGTGCGCAACCTCGACGACGTGTGGTGTCGGGGGCGGCGCCCACTCTGCCGGACATGAACATCTACACCGAGCCGTTCGTCGGCAGTGAGGCGATCGCCGTCGGAGCGGTCAAGAAGCATCAGCTGCGCTCGGGCTTCCGTGCCCTGCTGCCCAACGTGTACGTCGGCCCCGACCTCACGCTGACCATCGCGCACCGGGCGCGGGCGGCGTGGCTGTGGTCGCATCGCGAGGGCGTCATCGCGGGGCGGACGGCGGCGGCGTTACACGGTGCGAGATGGGTCGACGACTCGGCACCGGTGGAGCTGGTGTGGCGTAACGCCCGTGCCCCTGGTGGCGTGCGCACGTCGGCGATGACGCTGCGCACAGCGCAGGTGTGCGACGTCGCCGGCTTGCCGGTCACCACGCCGGAGCGGACCGCCTTCGATCTGGGCCGGCGCACTCCGCTTCGGCAGGCCGTCACCGACCTCGACGCCCTCTGCCGGGCCACGGGCGTCACGCCGGGCGACATCCTCGCGGTGGCGGCACAACATCCCGGCGTGCGCGGCCTGCGCTTGCTGGAGCGGGCGGTTTCCCTCGTCGATCCCGGCGCGCAATCACCGAGAGAGACGTGGCTGCGGCTTCTCCTCGTCGACGGCGGCCCGCCCCGCAGACCCAGATCCCGGTCTGTGCTGACGACGGATACGCGTTCGCCTATCTCGACATGGGCTGGCCGGACATGATGATCGCGGTCGAGTACGACGGCGATCAGCACCGGAAGGACCGTTGGCAATACGTCAAGGACATCCGGCGTATCGCCGAACTGGAGCGACTGGGCTGGATCGTCATCCGGGTGGTCTCCGAGGACCATCCGCGCGATGTGCTGCGGCGAGTCCACGCCGCGCTCGCTCAGCGGGGCGCCGGGACTGCGCTGAGCGCATCGGCACTGCGCTGAGCGCGCGTCAACGACGCATGTTGCGATCTCAGCGCAGTCCCGACGGCAATGTCAGGAGAGGCGCTCCACGACCATCGCCATGCCCTGGCCGCCGCCGACGCACATCGACTCGATACCGAAGGTCTTGTCGTGGGTCTGCAGGTTGTTCAGCAGGGTCGCGGTGATGCGGGCGCCGGTCATACCGAACGGGTGCCCCAACGCGATGGCGCCGCCGGACACGTTCAGGCGGTCCTCGTCGATGCCGAGCTCACGGGCCGAGCCGAGCACCTGCACCGCGAAGGCCTCGTTGATCTCGACCAGGTCGATATCGCCGATCTGCTTGCCCGCCTTGGCAAGCGCCTTCTTGATGGCCTCGATCGGGCCCAGGCCCATGATCTCGGGCGACAACCCGGACACCCCGGTGGACACGATGCGTGCCAGCGGGGTCAGGCCCAGTTCCTTGGCCTTGGTGTCACTCATGATGACCACGGCGGCGGCGCCGTCGTTGAGGGGGCAGGCGTTGCCCGCGGTGATCGTGCCGTTCGGGCGGAACACCGGCTTGAGCTGGCTGATCTTCTCGTAAGTGGTGCCGGCGCGCGGGCCGTCGTCGGTGGACACCACGGTGCCATCCGGCAGCGTGACCGGCGTGATCTCCCGCTCGAAGAAGCCGCTCTTGATGGCGTCCTCGGCGCGGTTCTGGCTGCGCACACCCCAGTGGTCCTGGTCCTCGCGGCTGATGCCGGTGTAGAGCGCCACGTTCTCGGCGGTCTGGCCCATCGCGATGTAGACGTCGGGGATCAGGCCGTCCTGGCGCGGGTCGTGCCATTCGGTGCCGCCCTCGGCCGACTTGGCGGTGCGCTCCTGGGCCTCGTCGAAGATCGGGTTCTTGCTGTTGGGGGCGCCGTCGGCGGCACCGATGCCGAAGCGGGACACCGTCTCCACACCCGCGGAGATGAACACGTCGCCTTCACCGGCCTTGATCGCGTGGAAGGCCATCCGGGTGGTCTGCAGCGACGACGAGCAGTACCGGTTGACGGTGGTGCCGGGCAGGAAGTCGTAGCCCAGCTCGACGGCGACGGCGCGGGCGATGTTGTAGCCGGCCTCGCCGGCCGGCTGCGCGCAGCCCATCATCAGGTCGTCGATGTCCGTGGGATCCAGCGAGGGCACCTTGTCCAGTACGGCGCGGACGATCTGGCTTGCCAGGTCGTCGGGACGCATGGTGGCCAGCGACCCCTTGACGGCGCGCCCGATGGGCGAGCGGGCGGTGGCGACGATGACGGCTTCGGGCATGGGAGCTCCTCGGGTCACTTACAAGGGTTCGACTATGACAGCTACCCCAGAACCTAACCCGTGGCGGGAGCGACGATCGGCGCGGGTACGCCGGTGGTGCGTCGCCACAGTCGGCTGACGTTGCCCAACCGGTGCAACAGTGTGCCGTCCCCGGAGCGTGATTCCAGCGCCTCGTCGACGTCGGAGTCGACGGTGAGCAGGCCCAGCGCCCGGGCCAGGGCCGGCAACAGCTGGTTGGCGGCCAGCGCGTATCCGGCGGCCGACGGGTGGAACATGTCCGAGGAGAACAGCACGTCCGGGGCCTTGTAGAACTCGGGAGCGAGCAAGTCCGAGAAGGGAACTGGCACGCCGCCGGCGCCGTGCACCGCCGAGGCCTGCATCCGGGCAAGTCGCAGCCCCAGCGTGCGGGTGACCAGGCGCAGGGGCTGGGGGATCGCGGTGATCACCCCGAAATCCGGGCAGGTGCCCACGACCACGACCGCCCCGCTGTCGCGCAGCCGGCGGACCGCGGCCCCCAGCCGGCGCGCCGACGCGCTGAGGCCGTTGAGCGCCGTGATGTCGTTGGCGCCGATCATGATCACCGCCGCGTCCGGCGGCGGGCCGGCCACGTACATGGCGTCGATCTGGCCGGACAGGCCCTTCGACGTGGCCCCGACGATCGCCTTGGTGCTCAACCGGATCCGCAGGCCCGACTCCTCGGCCAGGCCGCGGGCGAGCAGTACCCCGGGCACCTCCTCGGCGACGGTGCAGCCGTATCCCGTCGCCGTCGAATCACCGAACACCATGAGATGCAGGTCGAACGGGACATCGCGCTGAAAACGTTCGACCGGTCCACCGCCGGGGGAGTAGACGCCGTCGGCGCGCGGCGGGATGTCCCAGGACTTCGGGATGACCCGGCGCGTCTGCGCCGCTTGTCCGGTCAGCAGCGTGCGTGCCCCGACATAGGCCGATCCCGTCGATGCGAGGGTGGCCGCGGCTGCCAGGGCGATGGTCGACCGACGCGGTGTGCCCACGCCTCGATTTTAGAGGCCGAACGACCGTTGTCGGTGAGCCCCAGCTGTCCGTCCGGTCACGTTGCGGTATCGAGTGCGGTACCAAATGGGCTCGTTGATTTGTTGAACAAATTAACGGTGGCAAGCTAAGTTACACCGGTTGGCTAAGTAACCAGACTTATCCGGGCACTACGACGGCGTAGGAAGTGGTGGCGATGACGGCACCAAGTAAGGTTTCAGGCTCTCCTCGTGCTGCTATCAGCGCAGCTAGAGCCCACCAATCACGTAGATTCCCGGTCAGTGACTGGGCCCCGGTCGAAGCCGTCGAGGACGGGCCCAGCATCGCGGGGCGGCTGGCCGGCCTGGCCGCCCGGATGACCATCAAACCGATTCTGGCAATCGGCAGCCACGCACCCACGCTGCCCTGGCCGTTCGGGCTCGTCGACTTCGCCGCGCGCGTGCTGCGGCCCTCGCCCGGCACCGTGCGGGCCACCATCGCGCTGCCGAAGTGCACCGCCCAGCTGGTGCGTGCCGACGGTGTGCTGCCCGCCGACGGCAAGCGCAGCGTGGTGCTCTATCTGCACGGCGGCGCGTTCCTGGCGTGCGGGGTGAACTCGCACGGCCGACTGGTGGAAAGCCTGTCGAAGTTCGCCGACAGCCCGGTTTTCGTCGTGAATTACCGGATGCTGCCCAAACACTCGATCGGTGAGGCGCTCGACGACTGCTACGACGCCTACCGGTGGCTCCGGCTGACCGGGTACGCCCCCGAGCACATCGTGCTGGCCGGCGATTCGGCCGGCGGCTACCTGTCGCTGGCGCTCGCACAGCGGCTGCTGACCGAAGGTGAAGAACCCGCCGCCATGGTGACGCTGTCGCCCCTGTTCGAGATCGACAACGCCGGCCGCGCGAGGCATCCGAACATCGACAGCGACGCGATGTTCCCGGCGCACGCGTTCGGTGCACTCGCCGAACTGATCGGCAGGGCCGCGGACAAGACCGGGGAAGAGGTCTACGAACCGCTGGACCACATCGAGCCGGGGCTGCCCCGCACCCTCATCCACGTGTCCGGTTCCGAGGTTCTGCTCTCCGATGCGCGAAAGGCCGCGCGGATGCTGGCGGCCGAAGGCGTGCCGGTCGAGTTGCGGGTGTGGCCTGGCCAGATGCACGTCTTCCAGATCTGTGGGCCGCTCGTCAACGAAGCGACCCGGTCGCTGCGTCAGATCGGCGCCTACATCCGCGAAGCCACCTGGTGACTCCCCGCGTGGTGGGCGGTTGCGCCGCCTGACACGATGGATGCATGCGCATCGCCAGGCACATCAGTGACCTCATCGGTAATACCCCGCTGGTTCAGCTGAACTCGGTGGTGCCGGCCGGCGCGGGCCTGGTTGCCGCCAAGATCGAATACCTGAATCCGGGCGGCAGTTCCAAGGACCGCATCGCCGTCAAGATGATCGACGCGGCCGAGGCCAGCGGCGCCCTGAAACCGGGTGGCACCATCGTCGAGCCGACCTCCGGCAACACCGGCGTGGGACTGGCGCTGGTGGCCCAGCAACGCGGTTACAAGTGCATCTTCGTCTGCCCGGACAAGGTCAGCGAGGACAAGCAGAACGTGTTGCGCGCCTACGGCGCCGAGGTCGTGGTGTGCCCGACGGCCGTGCCGCCGGATCACCCGGACAGCTACTACAGCGTCTCCAACCGGCTGGTCGAGGAGATCCCAGGGGCGTGGAAACCCGACCAGTACTCCAATCCGAACGGGCCGGCCAGCCACTACGAGACGACCGGTCCGGAGATCTGGGCCGATACCGACGGCAAGATCACGCATTTCGTCGCCGGCGTCGGGACCGGCGGCACCATCACCGGGACCGGCCGCTACCTCAAGGAGGTGTCCGGTGGCCGGGTCAAGATCGTCGGTGCCGACCCCGAGGGCTCGGTGTATTCGGGCGGGACGGGCCGTCCCTACCTGGTCGAGGGCGTGGGTGAGGACTTCTGGCCCAGCGCCTACGATCCCGCGGTACCCGACGAGATCATCGCCGTCTCGGACGCCGATTCCTTCGACATGACGCGCCGGCTGGCGCGCGAGGAGGCGTTGCTGGTCGGCGGTTCGTGCGGGATGGCCGTCGTCGCGGCGCTGCGGGTGGCCGAGCGGGAAGGCCCCGACGCCGTCGTCGTGGTGTTGTTGCCCGACGGCGGACGGGGTTACCTGTCAAAGATTTTCAACGACGCGTGGATGTCCTCGTACGGCTTCCTGCGTAGCCGGCTGGACGGCTCGATCGAGGAACTGACCGTCGGGAACATCCTGCGCCGCAAGTCCGGTGCGCTGCCGGATCTGGTGCACACCCACCCGTCGGAGACGGTGCGCGACGCGATCAACATCCTGCGCGAGTACGGCGTCTCGCAGATGCCGGTCGTCGGCGCCGAGCCGCCGGTGATGGCCGGTGAAGTGGCCGGCAGCGTGTCCGAGCGGGAGTTGCTTTCCGCGGTGTTCGAAGGGCGAGCAAAACTGGTCGACGCCGTGGCCGATCATATGAGCGCCCCGCTGCCGCTAATCGGTTCCGGTGAACTGCTCAGTACCGCGGCGAAGACATTGCGCGATTACGACGCGTTGATGGTCGTCGAGGACGGTAAACCGATCGGCGTGCTCACTCGGCATGATCTTCTCGGGTCCTTGTCCGAGGGCGGTTTACGTCGGTAAACGACGCGTGGTTCGACCGGTGCGCCCGGATCGCTGATTGCGAAATCAATTATCGACGCTAAAGATTGGCGCGCCGGGAGCATTGTGTCGACCCGGTGAAGAAATGGCTATGGCGGCCATTTTCGGCGAATTCTCAGGTAGGGTGACACCGCTCATAGTCAGCTAATTTCCGTCACCTTGGAAGGCGTCCATGACCACTCCTCCGCCACCGCCTGGGAATTATCCGCCGCCGCCTCCACCACCGGGTGGCTATCCGCCTCCGCCGCAAGGTGGTTTTCCGCCTCCGCCGCCTCCGGGCGCCGGGTTCGGCGCGGCCGGTCCGGGCGGGGCGCTGGGGGCGTTGCCGAAGGAGTCCTACACGCCGTGGCTGACCCGCGTGCTGGCCTGGCTCATCGATTTCATCCCGGTGGCCATCCTGGAGGGCATCGGCTACGGCCTGCTGCTCGGCACCCAGGAAACCGTCTGTGTCACGGACACGTCCGAATACGACCTCGGTGACTTCTGCGCCAGCGGCGCATCCACCCTGGGCCAGCTGTCGTTCTTCATCACCTGGGCGCTGTCCATCGCGTACCTGGTGTGGAATTACGGATACCGGCAGGGCACCACCGGGTCCAGCATTGGCAAGAGCATCATGAAGTTCAAGGTGGTCAGCGAGAAGACCGGCCAGCCAATCGGTTTCGGCCTGTCCATCGTGCGGCAGCTGGCCCACATCGTCGACGGCATCATCTGCTATATCGGATACCTTTTCCCGTTGTGGGATGCGAAACGCCAAACGCTGGCCGACAAGATCATGACGACGGTCTGTCTGCCACTCTGACCTACGCTCGAACAAACCGCCGGTCCGCGAACACACTGCGCGGGCCGGCGTTTCACCGTAACGACCGATTCACGAGAGGGAGTTCATGACGCAGCCACCACCACCACCACCGGGCAACTATCCGCCGCCCGGCGGCTACCCGCCACCGGAGAACGTGCCGCCCGCCGGCGGCTATCCGCCACCGCCCGCACCCGGTGGTTATCCGCCGCCGCCTCCGCCCGGTGGTTACCCGCCGCCACCCGGCCCGGGTGCCTACCCGCCGCCCCCCGGCAACTACCCTCCGCCGCAAGGGAATTACCCGCCGCCGCCGCAGGGCGGTTACGCGCCGCCGCCGGGATACCCGGGCGGCCCCGCCTTCGGCGGTCCCGGCCAGGGGTACAGCGTCGGTGAGGCGGTGTCCTGGGCGTGGAACAAATTCAGCAAGAACGCGGCCGCCATCATCGTGCCGACCCTCGTGTTCGGGCTGGTTTATGCGGTGCTGCAGGGTGTCATCCAGTTTGTGTCGAGCCTGTTCACCACCGTGGAGAGCTCCTCGTATGACGGAACCAGCTATTCGGCGAGCTTCTCGATGGGCGTCGGCGGCATCGTCGTCTCCATCATCGGCAGCATCGTGATGCTGGTGGTCGCTGCCGTGGTGCAGTCCGCATACATCGGTGGCATGCTCGACATCGCCAACGGACAGCCGGTCGAGATCGGTTCGTTCTTCAAGCCGCGCAACGTCGTCAACGTGATCATCGCGTCCGTCGTGTCCGGCATCATCGTCGGTATCGGCATCGTGCTGTGCATCGTCCCCGGCATCATCGCGACCATCATGCTGATGTTCACCACCGTGATCGTGCTGGACCGCAACGTGTCCGGTATCGAAGGCGTCAGCGCCAGCTTCAACCTCGCCAAGGCGAATTTCGGCCCGGTGGCCCTGACGTGGCTGACGACGATCGGCATCACGATTCTGGGTGTGTTGGTGTGCCTCGTCGGCTTGCTCGTCGCCTACCCGGTGGTATCCCTGATCACCGTCTACGCCTACCGCAAGCTCACCGGCGGACCGGTCGCCGCGCTGACGCCGTAACCTGCCGTCGCGCCGAAACGGGGTGGGCCATCGATGGTCCACCCCGTTTCGCGTTTCCCGGGGCGCACTAGCCTTGTCGGCATGAGCGAGCAGCGTTCGGCGAAAGATGCACACCGTTGGCAGGGATTGGCGACCAGGGCGATCCACGCCGGGTTCCGGCCGGATGCCGCCACCGGCGCGGTCAACGCACCCATCTACGCCAGCTCCACGTTCGCCCAGGACGGCGTCGGCGGCCTGCGCGGCGGATTCGAGTACGCCCGCACCGGTAACCCCACCAGGGCCGCGCTGGAGGCCTCGCTGGCCGCCGTCGAGCAGGCGGACTACGGGCGCGCCTTCAGTTCCGGGATGGCCGCCACCGACTGCGCGCTGCGTGCGGTACTGCGCCCGGGGGACCACGTCGTCATCCCCGACGACGCCTACGGCGGCACCTTCCGGTTGATCGACAAGGTGTTCACCCACTGGGGCATCACCCATACGCCCGTCCCGCTGTCCGACGTCGGGGCGGTCGCCGCCGCGATCACCCCGCAGACCAAGCTGGTGTGGGTCGAGACGCCCACCAACCCGCTGCTCAATATCGCCGATATCGCCGCGCTCGCCGAGGTGGCCCGCGAGCGCAAAGTAAAGCTGTTGGTGGACAATACCTTTGCCTCGCCGGCGCTGCAGCAGCCGCTCACCCTCGGTGCGGACATCGTGCTGCACTCGACCACCAAGTACATCGGCGGGCACTCCGATGTGGTCGGTGGCGCACTGCTGACCAACGACGAGGAACTCGACATCGCCTTCGCGTTCCTGCAGAACGGCGCCGGGGCGGTGCCGGGCCCGTTCGACGCCTACCTGACCATGCGGGGCCTCAAGACCCTGGTGCTGCGCATGCAACGACACAGCGAGAACGCCGCGAAGGTCGCCGAATTCCTTGCCGAGCATCCCGCCGTCGGCACGGTGCTCTATCCCGGGCTGGCCGGCCACCCAGGGCACGCCGTCGCCGCCAAGCAGATGACCGGGTTCGGCGGCATGGTGTCGGTCCGGCTCAAGGGCGGCCGGGCCGCCGCGCACGAATTATGCGCCCGCACCGAGATTTTCATTCTCGCCGAATCTCTGGGTGGAGTGGAATCGCTGATCGAGCATCCCGGCGCGATGACGCACGCCTCGACGGCGGGATCGCAGCTGGAGGTGCCCGACGACCTGGTCCGGCTGTCGGTCGGGATCGAGGAATCCGCCGATCTGATCGGCGACCTGGAGCAGGCCCTCGGTTAACCGGCCAGCGCCGGCCGCAGCGCCGACGCCGTCACCGCGAGGTTGACCTCGGCCAGCCCGGTGGGCTGTTCGTCGACCCAACTGCCCAGCGCGATCTCGCCGGCCCGGGCGTGTACCCAGCGCCAGCCCCGGTCGTTCAGGCTGAGCAGCGCACCCAGTCCGTCCACCGCGTGCAGCAGCGAGATGATGGCCGCGGTCGGGGGGCGGCGGTGGCTGGCCGTCGAACAACGCCGCCAGCAGCGCACCGCGGGCCGGATCCACCCGGTCCCGGCGCAGCAGCGGCAACAGTGTGGTCTTGCCCTGCGGCACCCGCCGCAGCTGCCCGGCCCGCTCCAGGTGTTGCACCAGCAGGTCTTCGGTGTGGTTACCCAACTTGGTCAGTGCGGCCGCCGGCCGCAGCGGGCGCCGGGCCAGCGCGTCGAACGCGGGGGCGGTGACCGGGTCCAGCGGGGTGGTCCCGGCCAGCGCCACCAGGTGACCGGGTGCCACGGGCTCGCCGTCCACGGCCGGACGGACCCGGCAGGCATGGGCCAGGTCGAGCAGCACGGCCGCGCCGAGCACGCGACGGCTGCGCCGGCGCTCCAGGCCGGGTAGCGCCGATGAATTGTCGAGCAGTAACAGAAACAGGTCCTCGGCGATCTGGGCCATCAGGCGATAACCCTAACCGTCGCCGAGGACCTGTCCCCTGCGAGTGTGCTCAGGGGTGATACGGCTCCGCGCTGACGAGGGTGACCTCGACGGTGCTGCCGTTGGGCACGGTGTAGCTGCGGGTCTCGCCCACCTTGGCGTCGATCAGGGCGCCGCCCAGCGGGGAGTTGGGGGAGTAGACCTCGAGCTTGCCGTCGCTGACGCCCTCCTGGCGGGTGGCGATCAGGAAGGTCTCGGTATCGCTCTTGTCGCCGTCGTAGTAGACCTTGACCACCGATCCGGGCAGCGCGACGCCGGACTGCTTGGGTGCCTCGCCGACCTTGGCGCTGTTCAGCAGTTCCTGCAGCTGGCGGATGCGCGCCTCCTGCTGGCCCTGCTCTTCGCGCGCGGCGTGGTAGCCGCCGTTCTCCCGCAGGTCGCCCTCTTCACGGCGGTCGTTGATTTCGGCGGCGATCACCGGCCGGTTGGCGATCAGCTGGTCCAGCTCCGCCTTCAACCGGTCGTGTGCTTCCTGGGTCAGCCAGGTGACCTGGGTATCGGTCATATCCTCGCGCTCCTGTCGTTGTTTCTTCTGCGCTCATGCTGCGTGGGTGCTGCGGCGTGGTGCCGCGTTCGCAGCCGCATATTGCGCGCTAAAGCAGCAATACACGGCTCCACCCGGAACCGTGTATCGGACCAGTCTACCACCGGCGGGTCGACCAATTTTCACGATTTCGCTGTTCGGCGTTGGTTGCGCCGTCGCCTGAACACCCCGTGATCAGGGCGCCTTGAGGTACCCCGGCACGTCGGTACCGCAACCGTAGATATCGCCGACGACGGGCGGCTTCGTCGTCTTCACCTCGGTGGTGACCTGCACCGACGTCTCGGTCGACGGTGGCACCAGGATCTCCCGGCGGCCCACCTCGCCGCCGTCCTTCGAACGCGCCCGCACGATGCACACCACCGGGCGCGCCGGGTCGGCGCGCGTCACCGTGATGGTGACGGCCACCGTCTGGTCGTCGACCAGCCGGTATGCGCCCAGTTCACCCTTGACGTCACCGCTGCCCAACCGGTTGAAGGCCACGAACGCCAGGGCGACGCCGGCCAGCACGATCAGTGCGGTGAGCCCGATCGCCACCCGGCGCCGGGTGCTGCGGGACAATCGCTGACGCCCGTAGCGGGCGGCGGGACGGTCGATGGTCACGGTTTTGGCTGCCCGTCGGTCGGTTGCTTCTCCTAGGACTGGAACTATAGGACCGTGGGCATGAAGGGACGACGGCCGCGGTTGTTGAAAAAAACCGTTGAATGAGACGAGATGACTGAACTGCGATTGATGGCGGTACACGCCCACCCCGACGACGAATCCAGCAAGGGCGCGGCGACCACCGCGAAGTACGCGGACGAAGGCGTCCGCGTCAAGGTGGTGACGCTGACCGGCGGGGAGCGCGGCGACATCCTCAACCCGGCCATGGACCTGCCCGAGGTGCACGGCCGGATCGCCGAGGTGCGCCGCGACGAGATGGCCAAGGCCGCGGAGATCCTCGGGGTCGAGCATCACTGGCTGGGCTTCGTGGACTCCGGTCTGCCCGAGGGTGACCCCCTGCCGCCGCTGCCCGAGGGGTGCTTCGCGCTGGTGCCGCTGGCCGAACCCGTCGAGCGGCTGGTGCGGGTCATCCGCGAGTTCCGGCCGCACGTGCTGACCACCTACGACGAGAACGGCGGGTATCCACACCCCGACCACATCCGCTGCCACGAGGTCAGCGTCGCCGCCTACGAGGCCGCCGCCGACTACGCGCGGTTCCCGGATGCGGGCGAGCCGTGGGCGGTGTCCAAGCTGTACTACAACCACGGTTTCCTGCGGCGGCGCATGCAGATGCTGCAGGACGAGTTCACCAAGCACGGCCGCACCGGCCCCTTCACCAAGTGGCTGGAGCACTGGGACCCCGAATTCGACGTCTTCGAGGGCCGGGTCACCACCCGGGTGGAATGCGCCGAGTACTTTTCCCAGCGTGACGACGCCCTGCGCGCCCATGCCACCCAGATCGACCCCAACGGCGATTTCTTCCACGCGCCCATCGAGTGGCAACAGCGACTGTGGCCGACCGAGGAATTCGAACTGGCCCGTTCCCGCGTGCCGGTGCAACTGCCCGAGACCGACCTGTTCGCGGGGATAGAACCATGACCGACACGCTGCTCCTGGTTGCCGGCCTGCTGGCCGAGGACGGCCCGCGCGACACCGGGCCGGACTTCGGCAAGGCCAGCCCGCTCGGCCTGGTCATCGTGGTGCTGCTGCTGATCGGCACCTTCGCGCTGGTGTGGTCGATGAACCGGCACCTCAAGCGGCTACCGGAATCCTTCGACCCCGACCACCCCGAGCCGGATCAGGCCGTCGACGAGGGCACCGCGGGTGAGGTCAAGGATGAGCCCAAGGGGTAACACCCTGGGCGGGGCCACCAGCCCGTACCTGCGCCAGCACGCCGACAACCCGGTGCACTGGCAACAGTGGAGTCCGCGGGCGCTGGCCGAAGCGGCCGAACGCGACGTCCCGATCCTGCTGTCCATCGGGTACGCCGCCTGCCACTGGTGCCACGTGATGGCGCATGAATCCTTCCAGTCCGCCGACGTCGCCGCGGTGGCCAACGCGCACTTCGTCTGCATCAAGGTCGACCGCGAGGAACGGCCCGACCTGGACGCCGTGTACATGAACGCGACCATCGCCCTGACCGGGCAGGGCGGCTGGCCGATGACATGTTTCCTGACCCCGGACGGGCGGCCCTTCTTCGCGGGCACCTACTACCCGAAAGATGCTTTCCTGCAGTTGCTCTCGGCCGTCGAGGAGACCTGGCGGGAGCGCCGCGACGAAGTGGAGCAAGCATCGGACGGCATCGCCGATGAACTGCGCGCCATGGCGGGCGGCCTGCCCGGCGGCCCGGCCCTGCAGCCCGCGTTGTGCGACGACGCGGTGGCCGCGGTGCTGCGCGACGAGGACCGCGGCTACGGCGGCTTCGGCCGGGCACCGAAGTTCCCGCCGTCGGCGCTGCTGGAGGCGCTGTTGCGGCACCACGAGCGCACCGGGTTCGGACTGGATGCCGTGGAGCGCACCTGCCAGGCGATGGCCCGTGGCGGCATCTATGACCAGTTGGCCGGCGGCTTCGCCCGCTACAGCGTCGACAACGCTTGGGTGGTACCGCATTTCGAGAAGATGCTGTACGACAACGCGCAATTGCTGCGGGTGTACGCACACTGGGCCAGGCGGACCGGAAACCCCCTGGCGCGCAAGGTCGCCGACGAGACCGCCCGGTTCATCATCGACGGCCTGGGCGACGGTGGGATGTTCGCCTCGTCCCTGGATGCCGACGCCGGCGGGGTGGAGGGGGCGACGTATGTGTGGACACCAGCCGAGCTGCGCGACGTGCTCGGGGCTGCCGACGGTGCCTGGGCCGCTTCGCTTTTCGGTGTGACAGAGGCGGGAACCTTCGAAGCCGGCACCTCGGTGCTGCAGCTGCGCGCCGACCCCGACGACCCCGCCCGGTTCGCCAGGGTGCGCGACGCCCTGCTCGCCGCGCGGGCGCGACGGGTCCAGCCGGGCCGCGACGCGAAGATCGTGACGGCGTGGAACGGGCTGGCCATCACCGCACTCGCCGAGGCCGCCGTGGCGCTGGGACGCCCCGGTTACCTGGATGCCGCAACGGAATGCGCGCGCCGGCTGCTGAGCCTGCATCTGGTGGACGGCCGGCTGCGCCGGGCCAGCCTGGGTGGGGCGGTCGGTGACAGTGCCGGGATTCTGGAGGACTACGCCGCGTTGGCCACCGGGTTGCTGACCCTGTACCAGATCAGTGGCGACTGGCTGCCCGAGGCGACCGCCCTGCTGGACACCGCACTGGATCATTTCGCCGACGTAGATGGGCGCTGGTTCGACACCGCCGACGATGCCGAGGCGTTGGTGCTGCGGCCCGCCGACCCGCTGGACGGGGCGACCCCGTCCGGGGCGTCACTGGTGACCGAGGCATTGCAGCTGGCCGCCCACCTGACCTCCGCGCCGCGGTACGCGTCGGCCGCCGCGGCCTCGCTGTCGGCGGCCACGTCGGTGCTGGCCAGGGCCGCCCGCTCTGGCGGGCACTGGCTGGCCGTCGCCGAGGCAGCGGTGCGCGGACCCCTCCAGATCGCCGTCGCCTGCGACCCGAACCACTCCGAACTGCTCACCGCGGCACGGGCATTGGCTCCCGGCGGGGCCATCGTGGTGGGCGGTCCGGCCGACAGCACCGAACTGCTTACCGGGCGGGACCGCGTCGGTGGGCGCGACGCCGCCTACGTGTGCCGGGGCCGGGTGTGCGACCTGCCGGTGACGACGGCCGAGGATCTGGCCGCGGCGCTGAGCCGGGCCGTGTAGCGTGCGGCCCATGCCCAGTGCCGCGCAGATCACCGCCACCGTCCACCGCTACCTCGAACTGGTCGCCAGCGGCGCGGCCGACGAGGTTGCCGATCTGTACGCCTCCGACGCCACCGTCGAGGATCCGGTCGGCGGCGAGGTGCACATCGGCCGGCAGGCCATCCGCGGTTTCTACGCCAACGTCGAGAACGTCAAGGGCCAGACCGAGATCCACACCCTGCGTGCGCTCGGCCACGAGGCCGCCTTCTACTGGCGGCTGTCGTTGGATTTCGGCAACGGCAGCGGGATGAGCATCGAGATCATCAGCGTCATGACCTTCGACGCGGACGCCAAGATCACGTCGATGAAGGCCTACTGGGGTCCGGACAACGTCACCAACGATTAGCCGCTGAAGACCGCGAACCACATCGCGATGTAGTGGCAGATCGCCGCGACCGCGGTGCAGGCGTGGAAGAACTCGTGGTGCCCGAACGTCGTCGGCCACGGGTTGGGCCACTTGAGGCCGTAGAGCACCCCGCCGATGCTGTACAGCGCACCGCCGACGATCAGCAGCACGACCGCGGCAACCCCGGCGCCGTCCATGATCGGGCCGATGAACCAGGCCGCCACCCAGCCCAACAGGATGTAGAGCGGCACCCCGACCCAGCGCGGCGCCGACGGCCAGAACGATTTCAGCAGCACCCCGGCGATCGCGCCGCCCCAGACGATCCAGAACAGCACCATGCCCTTTTCCGACGGCAGGGCCAACAGGGCGAACGGGGTGTAGCTGCCCGCGATGAAGATGAAGATCATCGAGTGGTCGGCCCGCTTCATCCATTTGCGGGCGTTCGGCGATTTCCACGTCACCCGGTGATAGGTGCCGCTGACGGCGAACATTGCCACGATGGTGAAGGTGTAGATCAGGGTGGCCAGGCCGGCCCGCGTGCCCTGTAGCGACCAGGACACCGAGACCAGTGCCGCGCCCGCGATGAAGGCGACCACGGCGGAGTAGACGTGGATCCAGCCCCGGGCGCGCGGCCTGCCGAGGAACTGTGCCACCCCGTCGACGACGACGGCGGGCAGATCTCCGGGTTCGTCGTAGCCGGGCACGATGCCCGCCGCGGCCCGGTACGGCTTGGTGGTGTCGATCGGTGTCGTCATTTGTCTTGTCACCTCCACTGACTGGCATGGGGGAGCTTGGTCGCCACAGTAGTCTGATTTTCGTGGAGATCATTCCCCCGCGTCTCAAGGAGCCGGCGTACCGGCTGTACGAGATGCGGTTGCGCAACGAACTGCAGCGGTCGAAATCCGAACTCCCTCGCCATATCGCGGTGCTGTGCGACGGGAACCGCCGCTGGGCACGGGATGCCGGGTATGACGATGTCAGCTACGGCTACCGCAAGGGTGCGGCCAAGATCGCCGAGATGCTGCGCTGGTGCCAGGACGCCGGGATCGAGCTCACCACGGTGTACCTGTTGTCGACGGAGAACCTGGGCCGCGACCCCGAGGAGCTGTCCTCGCTCATCGAGATCATCACCGACGTCGTCGAGGAGATCTGCGCCCCGGCCAACCGCTGGAGCGTGCGCACTGTCGGTGACCTGGAGTTGCTCGGTGAGGAGCCGGCTCGCCGGCTGCGGGAGGCGGTCGAGGGCACGGTGAGCACCGGCGTCACGGGCCCCGGTTCGCTGCATGTCAACGTGGCGGTCGGGTACGGCGGCCGGCAGGAGATCGTCGAGGCGGTGCGGGCGCTGCTGGCCAAGGAGGTGGCCAACGGGGCGAGCGCCGAACAGCTCATCGAATCGGTCACCGTCGATGCCATCTCGGAGAACCTGTACACCTCCGGACAACCCGACCCGGATCTGGTGATCCGCACCTCGGGTGAGCAACGTCTCTCCGGATTCCTGTTGTGGCAGAGCGCATATTCGGAGATGTGGTTCACCGAGGCACACTGGCCGGCGTTCCGCCGGGTCGACTTCCTGCGTGCGCTGCGCGACTACACCCGGCGCCACCGGCGCCACGGCCTGTAACCACCATGGCCGGGCTGTCGGCGGTCGTGTTCGCACTCAGCTGGTGGCTCGGGTTGTACCTGCTCGCGCGGAATCCGCGTAAGCCCGTGCTGGCGCTGGCCGCGGCCGGGCTGACGAGCTTCGCCGTCGTCGTCGCCCTCGATGCGGTGCGGGTGACCACCGATGCCACGGCGCTCGGTCGGGTCGAGGTGTACCTGGTGGTGCTGCCCGGCGTGTTCTGGTTCGCGGTGCTGCTGGAACTGTCCAGGCCCCCAGACAACCCGCCCCGCCGGGTGCGGGAGTTCGCCGCGATCGCGGTGGTGGCCGCGGTGGGGTGCGCCGGTGCGGCGCTGGCCGGCAGCGTGGCGGGCCCGCTGCGCGCCGGGCACTGGCTGATGTTCGCCGCGGTGTCGGTACCGACGCTGGGCGCGATGGCCGCGACGACGCTGCGCCCCGCGCAGCCGACGCCGGTGCGGCGTTTCGTGCTGGTGGCCACCCTGTTCTTCGCACTCGGCAACGCGATCCTGGTGATCCCGCTGGGACTGGTGCCGAGTTGGCTTGCCTTGGCCTCCACCGGGTTCGACGTGGCGCTGCTGGGCATCGCCGTTGCCCTCTCGGATGCGTTCGACGAGGGGCAGGCGCTGCGCGCCGACATGCTCAGGTCGTTCGCGGCGACGGCGGTGGTGGCGCTGCTGTTCGGCGCGCAGGTGCTGATCGGGCTGGCGGTGGCGGGCCCGTCGGCGCGGCTGCCGCTGACGGTGTTGCTGTTCACCAGCGTCGCGGTGGCCGTCACCATCAACGTGCTCGCCGACCCGCTGGCCGGACTGCTGGACCGGGTGACGTTCTCCCGCTCTCCGGTGCTGCGGGCCGATCGCGCCGCGCTGCGCCGTACCGAGGCCGCGCTGCCGCTGCGCAAGGACAGCCCGCTGGACCAGATCGACGACGAGACGTTCGCCCGGCTGACCCGACGCGCCCTCGGCCACTACGGTGACCTGTCCAAGTTGGTGGCCAGCCCGCTGACCGCGTTGCCGGTGATCGACGCCCGACTGGCCGCCCGCGGCGCACCGGATCAACCGCTGGAGCGGGCCAACGAACTCAAGGCGCTGCTGGCCGACCGCATCGCCGCGCTCAAGCCACGCGACGGCGGCGACTTCGGCACCAGTGAACAGTGGCGCCACTACAACGCGCTGTACTTCCCGTACGTCGCGGGGGTGCGGGCTTACGCCCAGAACGCCACCGCGGCCGGGCTGGATCCCGTCGCCCGGCGGGCCTGGCAGTGGCTGGCCACCGAGGTGCCGCAGCGGTCGCTGCACAACTGGCAGAACGCGGCAGCCCGGTTGATCGCGGCGGACCTGCGCGCCGGACAGGTGGTCAACGCCGGCTGAGCTGGCCTTGGCAGTGTCTGGCAGCGACGCGTGCAGACCTGGCAGCGGGTTTTCCGCAGGCTTGAGCATGTCCGACACACCTCGACGGCCAGGAGCTGACTGACATGACCGCAATCACCGCCCCCACCACCCGTGCCCGCAGTGGACTGCTGCGCTACGCCATGCGCCTGGACGCCGTGCTGGTCGGGATCACCGGTATCCCCTTCGTCGTCGCCCCCGGCTGGCTGGCGTCGTTGACCGGGATGCCCACCGGCGTCGAACTGGGACTCGGGATCTTCTTCCTCGCCTACGGCCCGACGGTGTACTGGCTGGCCGGCCGCGAGCGGGTGCGTCCCGGCGCGATCGCCACCATCACCGCCAACGCGCTGTTCACCGTCGGCTTCGTCGCCGCGGAGGCCGCCGGCATCTGGCCGCTGACCGGGTGGGGCGTGGCGCTGCTGCTGGGCGGCGCGCTGTACACCGCGGTGATCGGCAGCGTGCAGTACGCGGGGCTCAGAGCTTGCGCAGCCGCAGCCGGTTGATGGAGTGGTCGGAATCCTTGCGCAACACCAGGGTTGCGCGGGGCCGGGTCGGCAGGATGTTGTCGATCAGGTTGGGCCGGTTGATCGAATGCCAGATGTCGCGGGCGGCGAAGATCGCCTGATCGTCGGTCAGCGTGGAGTAGTGGTGGAAGTGTGACGCCGGGTCGGCGAAGGCGCCGGCCCGCATCGACAGGAACCGGGAGATGTACCACTGCTCGATGTCCTCGATGCGGGCGTCGACGTACAGCGAGAAGTCGAACAGGTCCGAGACCATCAGCGCCGGACCGGTCTGCAGCACGTTGAGCCCCTCCAGGATGAGGATGTCGGGCTGGCGGATGATCTGGTGCTCGCCGGGCACGATGTCGTACAGCAGATGCGAATACACCGGCGCGGAAACGGCTTCGGCACCGGACTTGACCGCCGTGACGAAGCGCATCAGCGCCCTGCGATCGTAGCTCTCCGGAAAGCCCTTGCGGTGCATGATGTTCCGCCGGCCCAGCTCGGCGTTGGGGTAGAGGAACCCGTCGGTGGTCACGAGGTCCACCCGGGGGTGGTGTTCCCACCGGGCCAGCAACGCCTTGAGCACGCGGGCGGTGGTCGACTTGCCCACCGCCACACTGCCGGCCACCCCGATGATGAACGGCACCGGGGTGTCGGGCGTCTGCTCGCCCAGGAACTCGGAGGTGGCGGCGAACAACCGCTGGTGGGCGGCCACCTGCAGATGGATCAGCCGGGCCAGCGGCAGGTAGACCTCTTCGACCTCCAGCAGGTCGATCTGCTCACCCAGGCCGCGCAACCCGCGCAGCTCGGCCTCGGACAGTTTCAACGGGGTGGCCCTGCGCAGCGCGCGCCACTGGGCTCTGTCGAACTCCACATATGGGCTCGGCTCACTCGGCCGCGGCATGCGGTCAGTCTTGCATCTACGGTTGTGGGCATGGACGCCGGTACGGATTCAGAGTCCCTGATTCGCGACTATCTGCTTCTCGGTCTGCGCTTCGACCGCCTGGAGGAGGGCTACGTCGACTCCTTCACCGGCGATCCGCAACTGCGCCGCCAGGTGGCCGCGGAGCCGGCACCGGATCCGGCCGAGTTGACCCGTCAGGCGCACCGGCTGCTGGCGCAGGTGCCGGGCAGCGGTCTGGAACCGGTACGCGCGGACTATCTCTCGGCGCACCTGAAGGCGCTGGCCTGTGCGGGCCGCAAATTCGCCGGCGAGCAGGTCGGGTTCGTCGAGGAGGTACGCGAGTACTTCGACGTCGACATCACCAAGGGCGACCCGCAGCGCTACCGCGACGCGCACCGGAAGCTCGACGAGGTGGTCGGCGGCACCGGCTCGCTGGCCGAGCGGATGCAGGCCTACCGCAGCGCCGAGGAGATCCCGCCGCAGCGCCTGGAGGAGGCCATCCATGCCTTCTCGTCCGCGCTGCGGGACCGGGTCCGGGCCACCTTCCCGCTGCCGGAGCGCGAGACCATCACCTACGAGGTGGTGACCGACAAGCCGTGGTCGGGCTTCAACTACTACCTGGGTGACTACAAATCCACCGTCGCGGTCAACGCCGACCTCAAGCAGCAGATGTCGAATCTGCCGCGGCTGGTGGCCCACGAGTCTTACCCCGGCCATCACACCGAGCACTGCCGCAAGGAGGCCGGGTTGGTCGACGGCCAGGGCCAGGCGGAGCAGACCATCTTCCTGGTCAACACCCCGCAGTGCCTGATGGCCGAGGGGCTGGCCGACCTGGCGCTCTACGCCGTGCAAGGTGCGCACTGGGGTGTGTGGGCCCAGGAGATCTACGCCGATCTCGGCCTGCGCTTCGACGGTGAGCGTGCCGTGGCGGTGGCCGAGGCGTCGGCGGCGCTGGCCGACGTGCGCCAGGACGCAGCGCTCATGCTGCACGACGAACACAGCGACGTCGACGAGGTGGTGTCCTACCTGTCCACCTGGCTGCTGACCTCGGAGAGCCGGGCCCGGCAGATGCTGAAGTTCCTGTCCTCACCGCTGTGGCGCGCCTACACCAGCACCTATGTCGAGGGGTACCGACTGCTGCGGGGTTGGCTGGATGCCCGCCCGGCCGATGTGTCGCTCACCGAGCGGTTCGGGCGGCTGCTCGACGAGCCGCTGATCCCGTCGGCGCTGCGGGTCGCCTAGGAGGCCTTGGCCTGGTCAACGGTGTCATGGGAGGGCGATAGGCTGTAGGCCATGACTGCAGACTCGACCGTCAGTGCCCTGGGTGCGGACTATGCCGCCACCGCCAGCGAGGCCTATCAGGCCGCCCTGCAGGTCATCGAGCAGGTCGAACCGCGGGTCGCCGCGGCGACCCGCAAAGAGCTTGCCGATCAACGGGATTCGCTGAAGCTGATCGCCAGCGAGAACTACGCGTCGCCGGCGGTGCTGCTGACCATGGGCACCTGGTTCTCCGACAAGTACGCCGAGGGCACCATCGGCCACCGCTTCTACGCGGCCTGCCAGAACGTCGACACCGTCGAGGCGCTGGCCGCCGAGCACGCCCGTGAACTGTTCGGCACCCCCTACGCCTACGCCCAACCGCACTCCGGTATCGATGCCAACCTGGTCGCGTTCTGGGCCATCCTCGCCACCCGGATCGAGGCGCCCGGGCTGGCCGAACTCGGCGCCAAGCACGTCAACGACCTGTCCGAGCAGGATTGGGAGGCGCTGCGCAACAAGCTGGGCAGCCAGCGCCTGCTGGGTATGTCGCTGGACACCGGCGGACATCTGACCCACGGCTTCCGGCCCAACATCTCGGGCAAGATGTTCCACCAGCGCAGCTACGGCACCGACGCCCAGACCGGGCTGATCGACTACGACGCCGTCGCCGCCGCCGCCCGCGAGTTCAAGCCGCTGATCCTGGTGGCCGGCTATTCGGCCTACCCGCGCCGGATCAACTTCGCCAAGATGCGCGAGATCGCCGACGAGGTGGGCGCCACCCTGATGGTCGACATGGCGCACTTCGCCGGCCTGGTCGCCGGCAAGGTGTTCACCGGCGACGAGGATCCGGTGCCGTACGCGCACGTCACCACGACCACGACGCACAAGTCGTTGCGCGGCCCCCGCGGCGGCCTGGTGCTGGCCACCGAGGAGTACGCGCCGGCCGTCGACAAGGGCTGCCCGATGGTGCTCGGCGGACCGCTGAGTCACGTGATGGCGGCCAAGGCGGTGGCGCTGGCCGAGGCGCGTCAGCCCGCGTTCCGCGACTACGCGCAGGCCATCGCCGACAACGCCAAGGCACTGGCCGACGGTTTCCTCAAGCGCGGCGCGCGCCTGGTGACCGGCGGCACCGACAATCACCTGGTGCTGCTGGATGTCACCTCGTTCGGGTTGACCGGCCGGCAGGCCGAGTCGGCGCTCCTGGACGCCGGCGTCGTCACCAACCGCAACGCCATCCCCAACGATCCCAACGGGGCCTGGTACACCAGCGGCATCCGGTTCGGCACGCCGGCGCTGACCACCCGCGGTTTCGGCGCCGACGACTTCGACCGGGTGGCCGAACTGGTCGTGGAGGTGCTGTCCAATACGCAGGCGGAGGGAACGTCGAAGGCCAAGTACGCGCTGGCCGACGGCACCGCTGACCGGGTGCACGCCGCGTCGGCGGAGCTGCTGGCGGCCAACCCGTTGTACCCGGGGCTGACGCTCTGACGTGCGGGCGCGTCGATTTTTAAGAACATGTGTATGAGGGTTACAGTTACCTCATGGCACAGAAACCTGTTCCCAATGCGCTGACCCTCGAACTCGAGCCGGTCGTCGGAGAGAACCTGTCTCGCCATCTCGCGACGGAAGAGCCGTGGTACGGCCACGACTACGTTCCGTTCGACCAGGGCGAGAACTTCGCTTTCCTCGGCGGTAAGGACTGGGATCCGTCCCAGGTCACTCTGCCCAGGCCGGTCACCGATGCCTGCGAAATCCTGCTCATCACCAAGGACAACCTGGCCGGCTACCACCGTGAACTGGTCGAGCACTTCATCCTGGAGGACAAGTGGGGCCGCTGGCTGGGCCGCTGGACCGCCGAGGAGCACCTGCACGCCATCGCGCTGCGCAACTACCTGGTGGTGACCCGGGAGATCGACCCGACGGCCAACGAGGACGTCCGCGTCGAGCACGTCATGAAGGGCTACCGCGCCGATCGCCTCAGCCAGATCGAGACCCTGGTCTTCATGGCGTTCTTCGAACGCCAGCACGCGGTGTTCTGCCGCAACCTGCAGGCCCAGATCGACGAGCCGATCCTCAAGGGCCTGATCGGCAAGATCGCCGCCGACGAGGAACGGCACGAGGTGTTTTTCGCCGACCTCGTCGCGCATTGCCTGCAGACCAAGCGTGACGAGACGGTCGCGGCCATCGCGGCCCGGGCCCGCGAGCTCGGTGTCGTCGGTGGCGATATCGACGCCTACGCCGACAAGATCGCCACGGTCGCCGCGGCCGGCATCTTCGACGAGGCCGCGTTGCGCGCCGTCGTCGCCGACCGGCTGACGGCGTGGGGGCTCGCCGAGGAACCAGAGTTACGAGAGTTCACGCGCGCGTAACCCGTTGTGCCGGTTGGCGCGGCGCGCCTGACGCGCACAGCGTGCGCACCGGGAGTAGCGTCGCAAGTGATGGCTAGCGACATGCTTTGCTGTCCGGGCGGTACCCGAACGTTTCGACCAGAACGGGACCGGCCCCGGTCCTGGTGCCGCAGCGCCCGCCGAACTGCCTTCGCGGGGCCGCGCGGGCTGAGGAGCGCCTCGTGAGTGATTCGCCGATCAGGACTTATGTGCTCGACACTTCCGTGTTGCTGTCCGATCCCTGGGCGTGCACCCGCTTCGCAGAACACGAAGTCGTGGTGCCGCTCGTGGTCATCAGCGAGCTGGAAGCCAAACGGCATCATCACGAACTGGGCTGGTTCGCCCGACAAGCCCTGCGCCTGTTCGACGACCTGCGCCTGGAGCACGGCCGGCTGGACCAGCCGATCCCCGTCGGCACCCGGGGCGGGCGGCTGCACATCGAGCTCAACCACAGCGATCCGACGGTGCTGCCGGTGGGCTTCCGCACCGACACCAACGACGCCCGCATCCTGACGTGCGCGGCCAACCTGGCCGCCGAGGGTAAGCACGTCACCCTGGTCAGCAAGGACATCCCGCTGCGCGTCAAGGCCGGCGCGGTCGGCCTGACCGCCGACGAGTACCACGCCCAGGACGTCGTCACGTCGGGCTGGACCGGGATGACCGAGCTCGATGTCAGCGCCGAGGAGATCGACACCCTGTTCGCCGACGGCGAGCTGGACCTGGCCACCGCGCGGGATCTGCCCTGCCACACCGGCGTTCGGCTGCTGGGCGGCACCTCGTCGGCGCTGGCACGGGTGAACGCCGACAAGCGGGTACAGCTGGTCCGCGGTGATCGCGAAGTGTTCGGCCTCCGGGGAAGGTCAGCCGAACAGCGCGTCGCCCTCGATCTGCTGCTCGACGAGTCGGTCGGCATCGTGTCGCTCGGCGGCAAGGCCGGCACCGGCAAGTCGGCGCTGGCACTGTGCGCCGGACTCGAGGCGGTGTTGGAGCGCCGTACCCAGCGCAAGGTGGTGGTGTTCCGCCCGCTGTACGCCGTCGGCGGACAGGATCTGGGCTACCTGCCCGGCAGCGAGAGCGAGAAGATGGGGCCGTGGGCCCAGGCCGTCTTCGACACTCTCGAAGGCCTCGCCAGCCCGGCGGTGCTGGAAGAGGTGCTGTCCCGCGGCATGCTGGAAGTGTTGCCGCTCACCCATATTCGCGGCCGCTCACTGCACGACTCGTTCGTCATCGTCGACGAGGCGCAGTCACTGGAACGCAACGTGCTGCTGACGGTGTTGTCGCGGCTGGGCGCCGGATCGCGGGTGGTGCTCACCCACGACGTCGCCCAGCGCGACAACCTGCGGGTGGGCCGGCATGACGGCGTGGCCGCGGTGATCGAGAAGCTCAAGGGCCACCCCCTGTTCGCGCACATCACCCTGATGCGCAGCGAGCGTTCGCCGATCGCGGCGCTGGTCACCGAGATGCTGGAGGAGATCAGCCCCGAAGCCCTGCCCTGACCGTGATGTGTGGAGCCGCAGCCGTAACCATTACGGCTGCGGCTCCACAAATCGCCAGCCGGTAGGCTGCTGAGGTGTCACGACATGCCTGGCTGTGGACCGTCGTCGGCGTCGTCGCCGCCGTCGCGGTACTGATCATCGGAGGGCTGTCCGGCCATATCCGCCGCGACGATCCCGACGTGGTGGACTGCGCCAAGGTCAAATGCGTGGCGCTGACGTTCGACGACGGACCCGGCCCGTACACCGACCGGCTGCTGAAGATCCTCGCCGATACCGACTCCAAGGCGACCTTCTTCCTGATCGGAAACAAGGTCGCGGCCAATCCGGCGGGCGCCAAACGCATCGCAGAGGCCGGGATGGAGATCGGCAGTCACACCTGGGAACACCCCAATATGACCACCATCCCGCCGGAGGCGATCCCGGCCCAGCTCAGCAAGGCCAGCGACGCCATCGAGTCGGCCACCGGTCAGCGGCCGAAGCTGCTGCGCACCGCGGGCGGCCTCGTCAACGACGCGGTGCTGGCCGAGGCGGGCAAGCAGGGTCTGGCCGATATCAACTGGGATGTGATCCCGTTCGACTGGTTCAACGACGCCAACACCGCCGCCACCCGGTACATGCTGATGACCCAGATCAAGCCGAATTCGGTGGTGTTGTTCCACGACACCTATTCCTCCACCGTGGATCTGGTGTACCAGTTCATCCCGGTGCTCAAGGCCAACGGATACCACGTGGTGACCGTCACCCACATGCTCGGCGAGCGCAAACCCGGCACCAGCTACGGCAGTCGCGAAAACGGTCCGCCGGTAAACGATCTCACCGATCTGCCGGCCGCGGAGATCCCGTCGCTGCCCGCCACACCGTCGCCGCCGCCGATGCCGAACTTCCCGATCACCGACATCCCCGGGGCCAACTCGGGCGGTCCCAACAACGGCGCGTGACGCCGTCGATGTTTAGCCGCCGGTGTCAACCGGCTACCCGTTGCGCGGATGCCCCCGGAACGGAGGAAAGAACATGGCGACCTCGGTGCAGCAGTTCGTCGGTGCGACCGCGTACGACGTCACCGGCCACAAGATCGGCAAGATCCACCAGATTTTCGTCGACGCGGATACCCGCGAACCGAAATGGGTGACGGTGAGCACCGGGCTGTTCGGGCTGTCGTCGGCGTTCGTCCCGTTGGCCGGCGCGCACTGTGATCGCAACACCGTCACCGTCGCCGTCGACAAGGACACCATCAAACAGGCCCCCAACCTGCGGGTGCGGGCCGGCATCACTCCCGAGGAGGAGCACCGGCTGAGCCGGCACTATCACCTGCCTGCCGCGCCGCAGCCCGCCCCGCCCCCGCCGGAGCGCGGCCCGAACAGCGCCGGCATCGATATCGCGACGGCCGCCGCCGGTATCGGCGGTGTCGCCTTCAACACCGCCGCGCATCGCCCGCCCCCCGCGGATCGGGACGGGTAAAACTAGGATCTCGCGGTGTGCACACCGGTACCGCGCTCGCCCTCACGCTGCTGGTGTTGCTCTATGCCGTGATCTCGGGTCTGGTCAGTCGCTGGTATCTGGCGCCGGGGCTGGTGTTCGTCGTGATGGGCATGATGCTCGGGCCCTTCGGGTTCGACGTCATCGCCGCCGATGACACCCACACCTTCACCACCCTGGCCCAGTTGGCGCTGACCGTCATCCTGTTCAACCAGGCGGCGTCGCTGGACCTGGTCGCCGCGGTGCGCCGCGGGCACGCCACCTTCCGGCTGCTCATCGTCGGTATCCCGTTGGCGTTGCTGCTGGGAACGGCGACGGCACTGGTGTTGCTGCCCGTGCTGCCGCTGTGGGAGGCGGTGTGCCTGGCCGCCGTCATGGCACCGACCGAGGTCGCGCTGATCGATGCCCTGTTGGAGGACCAGCGTATCCCGGAGCGGGTCCGGCACGCGCTGTCGGTGGAAAGCGGCTGCTACGACGGGTTCGCGCTGGCGGCAGCGCTCGCCGCGCTGGCGCTGGCCTCCGAACACACCGACGGCGGTGTGGGCCACTGGAGCTGGTACCTGGTGCACACCGAGCTGGTCGCGGTCGCATTCGGGGTGGTCATCGGGCTGGTCGGCGGAGTGGTCGTGGTGGCGTCATGGCGGCGCGGCTGGATGAACGAAACCTGGGCCCAGTTGGCCACCGTGGCAATGGCTTTGGTCTGTTTCGGGCTGGCCGAGCGGGTGCATTCCAGCGGCTTCGTCGCCGCGTTCGTCGGCGGCCTGGGTTTCGCCGCGGTGGCCCGGCACGCGCAGACCTCGGTGCCCACCCAGGTGTCCGACGCCGCCGGGCAGGTGCTCGAGCTGGTGGTGTTCGCGATCTTCGGCGGCTACGCGGTGTTCCTGGGTTGGCGCGAGATCGATTGGCGCACCGTGCTGTTCTGCGTGGCCGCGCTGGTGCTGGTGCGCCCGGTGGCGGTGCAGCTGGCGCTGATCGGCACCGACGTGCCGATGCGCAGCCGGCTGTTCATCGGATGGTTCGGGCCGCGGGGGATCGGCACCTTGGTGCTGGGCCTGTTGGTGCTCGGCCACGGCGGCATCCAGAACGCCGCCGTCATCACCGAAGCGGTGGTGATCACCGTGACGTTGAGCCTGCTGCTGCACAGCCTGACGGCCTGGCCGGGAATCAAATTCGTCGCACCCGCCCGGCTGGTGTGAACGTCGCGGCGACAACCGCCGCGACGTCCACACTCGGCGAAACTTCGTTACTCGCCCGGCTTCACCTTGGCCATGGCCAGCACGTCGAGGCGCTTGTCCAGTTCGGCCTCGGAGAGCTTGTCGCCGATCAGGCCGCGGTCGATGACGGTCTGGCGGATCGTCTTGCGTTCCTTCAAGGCTTCCTTGGCGACCTTGGCCGCTTCTTCGTAGCCGATCGCCGAGTTCAGCGGCGTCACGATGGACGGCGACGACTCGGCCAGCTCGCGCAGGTGCGCCTCGTTGGCCACCAGGCCGTCGATGCACTTGGTGGCGAACAACTTCGACACATTCGACAGCAGGGTGAACGACTCCAGCACATTGCGCGCCATCATCGGGATGTACACGTTCAGCTCGAAGGCGCCGGACAGGCCGCCGACGGTGACGGCGGCGTCGTTGCCGATGACCTGGGCGGCCACCTGGGTAACCGCCTCGGGCAAAACGGGATTCACCTTGCCAGGCATGATCGAACTGCCCGGCTGCAGGTCCGGCAGCTGGATCTCGCCCAGGCCGGTCAGCGGGCCGGAACCCATCCAGCGCACATCGTTGGCGATCTTGGTCAGCGACGCCGCGATCGTCTTCAGCGCGCCGGATGCCTCGACCAGACCGTCGCGGGCCGCCTGCGCCTCGAAAGAGTCCTTGGCGGTGCGCAATTCGGCGATACCGGTCTGAGCCACCAGCACCTCGACCACCTTGGCGCCGAACCCGTCCGGGGCGTTGAGCCCGGTGCCGACGGCGGTGCCACCGATGGCCAACTCGCCGAGCCGGGGCAGCGTGGCCTTGACCCGTTCGATGCCGGCCTCGACCTGGCGGGCGTAGCCGCCGAACTCCTGACCCAGGGTCACCGGGACCGCGTCCATCAGGTGCGTGCGGCCGGACTTCACCACGGTGCGCCACTGCTTGGCCTTGGCCGCCAGCGACTCGTGCAGGATCTCCAGCGCCGGAATCAGGTGGCGCACGGCGGCTTCGGTGGCCGCGATGTGGGTCGCGGTGGGGAAAGTGTCGTTGGAGCTCTGCGACATGTTGACGTCGTCGTTGGGGTGCACCGTCACGCCGTTGGCCGCCGCGATGGAGGCGATCACCTCATTGGCGTTCATGTTCGAGCTGGTGCCCGAACCGGTCTGGAAGACGTCGATGGGGAACTGGTCGTCGTGCAGCCCGTCGGCGATCTCACCGGCCGCGGCGATGATCGCGTCGGCCTTCTCCGCTGCGAGCAGCCCGAGATCCTTGTTCACCTGTGCGCAGGCGCCTTTGAGCAGGCCCAGGGCACGGATCTGGGTGCGCTCCAGGCCGCGGAACGAGATCGGGAAATTCTCCACCGCCCGCTGCGTCTGGGCCCGCCACAGGGCTTTGGCCGGAACCCGGACCTCGCCCATGGTGTCGTGCTCGATGCGGTACTCGCCGTCGACTGCGCTGTCGGTCATCAATTGCCTTTCTTAGGGGAGCGGATAGGCCGCGGACTTGTCCCCGGTGAAGTCCACCGCGGAGTACTCGTTGAGCTTGGAGAGCCGGTGGTAGGCGTCGATCATCCGGACGGTCCCGGACTTCGACCGCATCACGATCGACTGCGTGGTGCAGCCGCCGCCGAAGTAGCGCACACCCTTGAGCAGATCGCCGTCGGTGACACCGGTGGCACAGAAGAAGACGTTCTCGCCGGACACCAGATCCTTGGTGGTCAGCACCCGGTCCAGGTCGTGACCGCGGTCGATGGCCTTCTGGCGTTCCTCGTCGTCGGTCGGCGCGAGGGTGGCCTGGATCTCGCCGCCCATGCAGCGGATCGCGGCCGCGGTGATGATGCCTTCGGGGGTACCGCCGATACCGGCCAGCAGGTCGGTTCCCGAATCCGGCCGGCAGGCCGAGATCGCACCCGCGACATCGCCGTCGGAGATCAGCCGGATCCGCGCCCCGGCCTCGCGGACCTCGGCCATCAGCTTGGTGTGCCGCGGACGGTCCAGGATGCAGACGGTGATGTCGGAGACCGACGCCTTGCGGACCTTGGCGATGCGCTGGATGTTGGCCGCGATCGGGGAGGTGATGTCGATGAAGTCGGCGATGTCGGGTCCACCGGCGATCTTGTTCATGTAGAACACCGCAGACGGGTCGAACATCGCGCCGCGTTCGGCCACCGCCAGCACCGAGATGGCATTGGGCATGCCCTTGCTCATCAGGGTGGTGCCGTCGACCGGGTCGACGGCGAAATCGCAGTCCGGCCCGTCGCCGTTGCCGACCTCTTCGCCGTTGTAGAGCATGGGGGCGTTGTCCTTCTCGCCCTCGCCGATGACCACCACACCGCGCATCGAGACCGAGTTCACCAGCTCGCGCATGGCGTCGACGGCGGCCCCGTCCCCGCCTTCCTTGTCCCCGCGGCCCACCCATCGACCGGCGGCCATGGCCCCGGCCTCGGTGACACGGACGAGTTCGAGGGCAAGGTTGCGGTCCGGCGCTTCCCGGCGCGTAGGCGTCATAGCTGCAGATTGTCCCATTAGCGGCTCTCAGTTTGGGAACTGGGATACTGGCTGGCATGAGTACCCCGCGGGACCCGGATACCGACACGCCGATCGTGGTGCCGGTGCCCGCGCCCGCCAAGGATCGGCTGTTGCAGGACGGCCGCGACATGTTCTGGTCGATGGCGCCGTTGGTGCTGGCCTGCGTGGTGCTGGCGGGGGTTCTGGGGATGTGCTCGTTCCAGCCCAGCGGTCCGGGTGCGGGGCCCGCCCCGAACTACGACGCGTCGGCCGCGCTGAAGGCCGACGCCGCCGCGCTGAAGATCCCGGTCCGGTTGCCGACGCTGCCCCAGGGTTGGACGGCGAACTCCGGTGCGCGGGGCGGGATCGACGGCGGCCGCGTCGACGCAGCGACCGGACAGAAGGTCCGCGCGGTGACCTCGCGGGTGGGCTACCTGACGCCGAGCGGGATGTATCTGTCCCTGACGCAGAGCAACGCCGACGAGAACGCGCTGGTCGCCTCGATCAACACCGACCTGGTGCCCACCGGCGCGCAGGATGTGGACGGCGTGAAGTGGGTGGTCTACGAGGCCGGTGAGGGCGAGCCGGTGTGGACGACGCGGCTGGGGGATGGTGCACAGCTGGCCATCACCGGCGCCGGCAGCGCCGACGAATTCCGGGTGCTGGCCAAGGCGGCGCAGACCGCAAAGCCGCTGCCGGCCTAGTCTCCGGCGACCGGCGGTGAACTGGCCGGTGCCGGGATACCGGGCCGGGTCCGTCGGGCGGCCAGCCGCGCGTAGGCGATCAGCCGGCTGAGCCGGCCGGGCCGTTTCGGCTCGTCGTCGTCCTCGGTACCCACGTCCATCGGCACGCCCTTGTACACCCACAGGTACACGCTGATGGTGGTGACGATGACGATCATCACGACCGGACCGATCACGATGCCGAGAAAACCGAACATGGTGATCCCGGCGAACACCGACAGCAGCATCAGCGCCGAATCAAGCTTGGCTTCCTTGGGTACCAGGATCGGCCGCAGCACATTGTCGATATTGGTGACCACCAGCAGGTGGAACGCGACGACGAAGATGCCGCCGCCGATATTGCCGAACACCGCCATCCCGATCCCGAACGGGATGGTCACGATGCCGCCGCCGAGCGGGATGACCGACAACGCCGACAGCAGCAGGGCGAAGATGAAGAATCCCTCGTGGAATCCGGCGATGTAGATGGAGATGGCGCCGGCCACGCCCTGGGCCAGGGCAATGACGAACTGGCCCTGCACGGTGCCGCGGACCATGGCCGCCATCTTGGCCAGGTACAGGTCGGTGACCTCCTCGCCGAGCGGATTGAGCCGGCGGATCAACAGCCGCAGTTCGTCGCCTTTGACCAGCATCGAGATGAAGACGTAGAGGAAGATGACGGCGGCGGTCAGGCCGCCGAACAAGCCGCCCGCCGCGCTCTGCAAGAACTCCAGGCCCCACTGTCCGGCGCGCTGCGCGAACGTCGCCACCCATTTCTGCAGCGACTCGGGGGTGACGTCGGTGTCCCGCAGGAACGGCACCCGGTCCAGCAGTTCATTGACCATCCGCAGTCCCCGATCGCCGAGCGAACTGAGGTCGGTCTTGCCCACCCAGTCGGTGACGCTGCGGACCATCACGCCGATCTGCACGACGCCGATGGCCACGGCACCGGCGATCGGGACGATCACGATGGCCAGCGCGGCGAGCAGGGTCAGCGTCGCGGACAGGCCGCTGCCGACGTGCTTGTTCAACCGGGTGTAGAGCGGGTCGAACAGGTATGCCACCACCGCGGCCACCACGATCAGGATGAAAAAGCCGCGCAGGAAGTACGCCCCGAAGGCGATGGCGACCACGGTCGCGATGGCCAGCGCCCGCTTCTGGGTGACGGTGAACTCGGTATTCACAGGGCTATCTCACCTGATCGGTCACTGCGCCGCGAGTTTCTGGATATGCCCGAGCAGATCGGGGTAGCGCCGGAGATGGGCGCCGCCGTTGAGATCGAGCACCTCGCCGGTGAGCCACGACGCCGCGGTGAGAAACATGACGGCCTCGGCGACGTCCTCGGGGGTGCCGGCCCGGCCCAGCGGGGTGTTCTCGACGTAGTCCTCGACGACACCGGGCACCAGGGCGGCGCCTTCGGTGAGCGGGGTGTGCACGAAACCGGGGGCGACGGCGTTGACCCTGATCCCGCGTGGCGCGAATTCCAGTGCGGCCACCTGGGTCAGCATGGACAACCCGGCCTTGGCCGCGCAGTAGGCGCTCATCCCCGCCGCCGGCTGCCGTCCGTTCAGCGAGGAGACCGACACCAGCGAGCCACCCTCCACGAGGCGCCGGCCGGCGTGCTTGGCCACGATGAACGCGCCGTTGAGGCACACGTCGACAACGGCGCGGAAGTCCTCGGCCGGCATGTCCACGATGAGGCCGATATTGGAGAAGCCCGCACAGTTCACCACGGCGGCGACGTCGGTGCAGTTCTCGAAAAGCGTTGCGACGGAGTCTTCGTCGGTGACATCGGCGACGACGCCGGTGTGCGGCGTGCCGAGCTCGGCGGCGCGGGCGTGCGCGCCGCCGGCGTTGCGGTCGGCGATGACGACGCGGTACCCGCCGGCGGCCAGCGCCCGGGCCGCGGCCCACCCGATACCGGAGGCGCCACCGATGACGACGGCCGATCGAGGCGTGGGGGTGGTCATGGCCGGCTCCCGTCCGGGCGTGGATCGCCCCACTTGGCCTTGATCGCTTCCCAGGGATCGGCGTACCGGCGGCCGGTGCCGTGATACGCCGTGCGGCGCTGCAGGATCTGGCGGGCCAACGGCGCGATCAGCCGCAGCAGCGGACGTTTGATACCGGCATTCTCGGCGGTCTCGATGAGCATCTGCGGCCAGGAATGATGTTGGAAGCCAAGCGCTTCCTGCGCCCTGGCGGTGTCCATCCAATCGGTGGCGAACCAGCCGTCGTCGTTGCGCGGGTCGCCCTTGAGCCCGGTGGGCAATCCACCGACCAGGCCCATGGCGGCGGCCATCGCCGCGGCCACCTCGCCCTGCAGCAGCCGGTGGGTGCCGTCGCCGCCGATCAACAGGGTTTCCCCGACGGCGTCGGCGGTGGTGGCGGCGGCGAATGCGGAGGCGACATCGCGCACGTCGACGGTCTGCAGCCGACCGTCGGTGGGCAGCATGCCCTCGAAGAAGAAGTTGTCCATGTTCACGTAGGAGCCCGGGTTGGCCGTCAGGACACCGCCGAGCCGCAGGATCACCCAGTCCAGTGCGGACGACCGCACCAGCGCCTCGGCTCTGACCTTGTGGTCGCCGTAGATGTCGGCCGGATTGACCGGGGTGTCCGAGGTGAGCAGCCCGGTCTGCGTGTGCGGATTGCGGGAGCCGTATACCGCGACGCTCGAGGCCAGGACGAATCGTGGTGGGCCGGCTAGTTTTTCGGCCGCCGCCAGCAGGGTGGCAGTGGCGCCGACGTTGACCTTCTCGGCCAGACTGCGGCGCTGGTAGATGAACGGTGGGATGACCGCGGCCAGGTGGACGATGGCCGACGGTGCCGTCTCGGACACCAGCGCGCCGACGGCGGCCGGGTCGGTGAGATCGGCCCAGCGCACCGTCACCCCGGCGGGGAGCGCGGCCGCCGCCTTGCGGTTGGCGGGAGTATCGAGATCGGTGGCCACCACCCGGTGGCCGTCGGCGATCAGCCGGCGCACGGTGGCCGACCCGACCAGCCCGAAGGCGCCGGTTACCAGCACGGTGTCGGTCATGGGCCCTCCGTCGGGGATTAGAACGTGTTCCAACCCTAGCGAACGGATGCGCACCGCATTTGCAGATCGAGCCGGGCGAGTCGACACATCGGGACGCTGCGCGGCCAGGCCGGAGGCTTCGGGCCGCGCGAACGCTGTTGTACACCAAGCCGTTACGGCGGCCGCAGCGTGCGCCGGTGCTGAGCGGCCAATTTGCTAGGCTGGCAGCATCGTGGGTTTGTCGAGTGCCGAGTTATCGGACACCATCTGCGGTTGATCTACCGGTAGACGGGAACATCGTCGTCGATGGTCGATGATGCAGGCACCACTCGATTGGCCCTGTCCAACTATCCGGGCCTGCAAGGTACCGTCGCGGGCGCGTGGTGGCCCCCCGACCGCCAACTGGGCACCGGACTCGCCGATCTGGTAGCCGTACTCGGGCTACGGATCGGCCCGGTTCGGCGGGTGCTCTATGACCCGGCCCAATGGGACAGCGCACCCGCCCGCGTCATGCGCGGGTCCAGCGCGGTGGCGATCGACGCGTACTCGATGATCGCCCGCGACACCATCTACCTGATGGGTACGCACAACCGGCATTCGTTGCTGTACATCGTGCCGCCCAGCGCCACCAAGCTCGATGCATACCGAGTGCTGACCGCCGTCGCGGCCACCGCCAATCCGCTCAGTGTGCCGATGCTGCGGGCGATTCTGGGCGGTCGGGGGGTCTCGCGCCGGTAACGGTTTGGTCGGCCGTCGCCGGGTGCCGTATTCTGGACGTCAAGTTTCCCCGGCACTGTAGACGCCGAGCGAGAAACCAGAGGCCGGGGTGCTACAGCACTGCCGGCCTCGTCCATCTTCTGCACCCGATCCGGTCACACGGCCGCGGGCTGGGTAGCCTTGTTCGCCATCTGGTGGAACAGGTCGGTGTAGTAAGGCAGGCATTCGGCCATGGCTTGCTCGGTGCTGAACAGCGGCCGGTACCCCAGATCGCGCTCGGCCTTGGCCACCGAGAAGTAGTTGTTCAGGTAAAGCCGTTCCACCGCAAGGGGTTCGATCAACGGCTCGGGAATCCCGAACCTGAAGTGCAGCCACTGCCAGGCCATCATCGCCTTGTGCACCAGCCGGCCGGACACCCGGAAGGTGGGCAGCGGGCGGCCGCATGCGGCGAGCACCGGGCGGGCGAACTCGAACATGTTGATGGGATCGGCGTCGTTGATGAAGTACGCCTGGCCGGGTGCGGTGCCGCCCGGCACCAAGTGCTGCGCGGCCAGGATGAATCCGTGAATCAGGTTGTGCACGTACGAGTTGTCCAGCTTGATGTCCTTGTTGCCGACCAGCACCTTGACGTGCCCGGCGAGCACGTTCTCGAAGACCTTGCGGAACATCGTCTGATCACCGCGGCCCCAGATGCCGCTGGGGCGGATGGAGCAGGTGAGCATGCCCCGCTCGCCGTTCTCGGTCAGCACGAACTTCTCGGCCACCACCTTGGTTTCGGTGTAGAGGTCGTTGAACCGGTTGGTGTACGGCAGGGTTTCGTCACCGTCGGCAATGTCCTGACCGCCCATCACCACGCTGTTGGACGCGGTGTAGACGAAACGCCGCACCCCCGCCGCCTGGCCGGCGTGCACGAGGTTCTTGGTGCCCTCGACGTTCACCGAGAAGCTGCGCTTGCGGTACTCGTCGGTGACCGACGCCCCGCCCATCAGATCGATGATCGCGGCGGTGTGGAAGACGGTGTCGATGCCGGCGACGGCCTCGGCCACGTCGTCGGTGTCGGTGATGTCTCCGACGACGGTCTGCAGCTTCGGATGATCCGGCAGGGGAGACGGGACCCGGTCGAAGGAGCGCACCTGGTGGCCGCGTTCCAGCAGCGTGGTGACCAGGTTGGCGCCGACGAATCCGGAGCCTCCGGTCACCAGGATGTGGCCAAGTTCGGTCGTCAGTGCTGCATCACCCATTCCGAGAGCATAAATGAAACGTGTTCTAATTTTAAAGGCGGCCGGTGAAGCCGGCCCGAGGTGATTGCGAAATCAATCATCCTCGACGCCGGCGGCGCCCAGTGCGTCCTCGACCCGTTTCCGTGCCCCAGCCAGGTGTTCTTCGCACCGTTTGGCCAGCTCCTCGCCCCGTTCCCAGAGTTTGAGCGAGGCGTCCAGGTCCAGGCCACCCTGCTCGAGGGTGCGCACAACCTCGACCAGCTCGTCGCGTGCCTCTTCGTACCCCAATTGACTAATGGGCTTCATCTGATCCCTCGCTCGTGGTGATGACGGCGCCGTCGGCGACGCGGACTCGCAGCCGGGTGCCCGCCGGGGCTTCGGAGATGGACCGCAGCACGGGTGCCTCGTCGGACAAGACCTGCACGACGGCGTACCCCCTGGCCAGGGTGGCGGCCGGCCCCAACGTCGACAGCCGGGCCGCCAGGTGCCCCAACCGGTCGCTCTCGGCGGCGATGAGCCGGTTGATATCGCGGCGGGCGGCGGCGCGGGCCCGCTGCACGTCGTCGGCGCGGGCATCCAACGCCAGTAACGGCTGGGCCAGCACCGGGCGGGTGCGCAGCTGGTCGATCAGGCGCTCCTCGCGATGCACCCAGTGCCGCAGCGCGTGCGCGGCGCGCCTGCGCAGGTCGTCCACCATGGCCTGTTCGGCGGCCGCGTCGGGCACCAGGCGTTTGGCGGCGTCGGTCGGGGTGGCGGCGCGCAGATCGGCCACCAGGTCACACAGCGGGTTGTCCGGTTCGTGCCCGACGGCACTGATCACCGGCGTGGTGCAGGCGGCGATGGCGCGGCACAGCGTCTCGTCGGAGAACGGCAGCAGATCCTCGACGCTGCCGCCGCCGCGGGCCAGCACGATGACGTCGACCTCGGGGTCGGCGTCGAGGGCGCGGAGTTCCTCGACGATCTGCGGCACCGCGTTCGGCCCCTGCACGACGGTGTTGCGGACGGCGAACCGCACCGCCGGCCAGCGGGCCGACGCCACCGCGATGACGTCGTGTTCGGCGGCCGACGCGCGCCCGGTGATCAGCCCGACGGTGCCGGGCAGGAACGGAATCGGGCGTTTCAACCGTGGGTCGAACAAACCTTCGGCGTCCAGCAACCGGCGCAGGCGCTCGATACGGGCCAGCAGCTCACCGATGCCGACCGCGCGGATGTCGGTGACCCGCAGCGAAAACGTGCCGCGACCGGTGTAGAACACCGGTTTGCCGTAGACGATCACCTGGGTGCCCTCGGCCAGTTTCACCGGGGCGTTCACCACCAGATCCCGGGCGCACGTGATGGTCAGGGACATGTCGGCCGCCGGGTCGCGCAGCACCATGAACACCGTGCCCGAACCGGGCCGCATGGTCAGCTGGGCGATCTGGCCCTCCACCCACACGGTGCCCAGTCGGTCGATCCACTTGGCCACCCGGGTGGCCACCGCCCTGACCGGCCAGGGGTTCTCCGGTGACTGGCCGGGATCGCTCACTTCGCCGTCGCGCGGGTGATCCTGTTGGCGAGCAGGGTCTGGAACGGTGCGCGGGCCTTGGTGGCCTCCTCGTAGGCCAGCAGTGCCTCGAGCTCGTCCACCTTCAGGGAGGTCATCCGGGCGCGCAGCTGGGCCAGCGTCAGCGCGTCGTACCCGAGTTCGGCGACCACGGCCGGGGCCGAGCCGTTGGTGCGTGGCGCCGCGTTGTCCGCGGCCGGGCGTTCCGGTTCGCCTTCGCTGTAGAGCGCAAAGCGGCCTTCGTTGCGCGTGACCGGGACGTCGACCGCATCACCGTCGTCGGCCGGCAGATCCTCGTCGAACGTCGCCCATTCGGGCTGCTCATCCTTCGGGGGGAACAGGCTTTCTAGTGTTTCGTCGCCACGGATCACCAGGTCGGCCACGTCCTGCTGCACTTTCATCACCAGTTGCGCGACCTGACTGGCGACCGTCATCGGGTAGGCCAGGATGGTCTGCGGGAGCTTGCGGGTCTCGTCCAGGGCGGTCACCGCGACACCCACCAGCAGTCGGACTCCGTACGGTGCTGTCGACATGGCTGCCAGCCTACGGCTGGCCCGCTGCGGGGGCAGGTAAGTACCCTGGAAGGTATGCCACCAACCGTCAACATGGGTATTCCGGGCGCCTCGAGCTCGGTGAGTTCGGGGGTGGCCGGCAAACGTGTGTTGCTCGCCGAGCCGCGCGGATACTGCGCCGGTGTGGACCGCGCCGTCGAGACCGTCGAACGCGCACTGGAGAAGCACGGCGCCCCGATCTACGTCCGGCACGAGATCGTGCACAACCGCTATGTCGTCGACACCCTGGCCAAGGCCGGTGCCGTCTTCGTCGAGCAGACCGATGAGGTGCCCGAAGGCGCCATCGTGGTGTTCTCCGCGCACGGCGTCGCCCCGACCGTGCACGAGGAGGCGGCGGCCCGCAATCTGCGGACCATCGACGCCACCTGCCCGCTGGTCACCAAGGTGCACAACGAGGCCAAGCGCTTCGCGCGCGACGACTACGACATCCTGCTCGTCGGGCACACCGGGCACGAAGAGGTGGTCGGCACCGCCGGTGAGGCACCCGATCACGTGCAGGTCGTCGACAATCCCGACGCCGTGGACACGGTGACCGTGCGCGACCCCGACAAGGTCATCTGGTTGTCCCAGACCACGCTGAGCGTCGACGAGACCATGGAAACCGTGCGCCGGTTGCGGGAGAAGTTCCCGACGCTGCAGGACCCGCCGAGCGACGACATCTGCTACGCCACCCAGAACCGCCAGGTCGCGGTGAAGGCCATGGCGCCGGAGTGCGAGCTGGTGATCGTGGTCGGCTCGAAGAACTCGTCGAACTCGGTGCGCCTGGTCGAGGTGGCGCTGGGCGCCGGTTCGCAGCACGCCTATCTGGTGGACTATGCCGACGATATCGATCCGGCGTGGTTCTCCGGGGTGACGACCATCGGTGTCACCTCGGGCGCCTCGGTGCCGGAGATCCTGGTGCGCGGCGTGCTGGAACGCCTGGCCGAGTACGGCTACGACACCGTGCAGCCGGTGACAACCGCGAACGAGACGCTGGTGTTCGCCCTGCCGCGCGAGATCCGTCCGCCGCGCGGATAAGCGGCTAGCTCTCCTCGTCGAACCGCCGCGTCGGGCGCGGCCGGTGCTCCTCGTCGCTGCTGCGGTAGCGCACCCGCGAAACCGGGTGGTGGTCGGTGCCGGCCGGTGGGCGCGGCCGCTCGTCGTAACGCGGATCGCGCCCGTAGCGCTCGTAGGCATCCGGGCTCTTCGGGCGGCGCGGCCGTTCGTAGTGGTCGGCCGGTTCATAAGGAGTCGGTGCCGGCCGGCGGGGCTCGCGGCTGGACGGCCGGGGACGGCGCGGTTGACGGGCCGGGTCGATCGGTGGCTCGGCCTCGCGGCGGCTGCGGGCCGGACGTTCCCGCGCCGCCATCCGCTCCCGGCGGTCGGCTGCCGCCGCCGATGCGGCGATGTCGTTGTCCGGCGGCCGGGTGTGGCGGGCCCGGGACGGCTCACCCGACCGGGTGCCGCGCCGCGCCGCCGGGGGTGCGGCGTCCGGGTTGGGACGACGCGCCGGCCTGCGGCGTGGCGGTGCGGCCGGGGCCTGGTCGTCGGCGGCGTCATCGGTGTCCTCGTCGGTGACCGACTTCTGGGCGAAACGCCGCGCCACCCGGCGTGCCGGAGCATCCGCGGCGGCCGCCGCGGAGACGTGCGCCGCCGGCTTGTCGGGCCACAGCCGCTTGTTCGACGCCCCGATGTACCAGCGCACCATGCCGATGATCAGCACGGCCGCGGCGGTGAAGAACATCAGCGGGAACCGCTCGATCAGCGGATATCCGCAGTTGATCAAGATGTCCTTGATCCCGCCGATCTCGGCGCTGTGGAACATGAAGTAAGCGCCGGGGACGGCGACGAACAGGATGAGCGGCGGCTGGATGACGGCGGTGAACACCGCGGATTGGCGAACGGCCAGGACCGCCAGCACGCAGCCGAGCACGTAACACGTCGCGAAGACCGCGCCGAGCTCCTTGTGGCCGGAACCGGCGTCGAAGGCGAATCCGATCGCGGTGAAGACCACCGCGATCACCACGGCGCTCCACCACGGCAACCCCGGGACACGGGGGAGCGCGGAGCGGTCGACCACCGCGTCCGCCTGCTCTGCGGGCTGAGCTGACACACGTTGACCGTACCGGCTTCTGCTGCGAGCGTCCGCCCAGCACGCTGCGGCGAGCCGCTCGGTGGTTCTGTGGCAAGCCCCGCACGTTCTTCTTCTAGACTCTGGAGTCCGTGAGCTTGAACCTGGGAATCGTCGGATTACCGAACGTGGGCAAGTCGACGCTCTTCAACGCGTTGACCCGGAACGACGTGCTGGCGGCCAACTACCCGTTCGCGACGATCGAACCCAACGAGGGCGTGGTCGCGCTGCCGGACCCCCGGCTGGACGCGCTGGCCAAGGTGTTCGGCTCGGAGAAGACCGTGCCGGCGCCGGTGACCTTCGTCGATATCGCCGGCATCGTCAAAGGTGCGTCCGAGGGTGCCGGGCTGGGCAACAAGTTCCTGGCCAACATCCGCGAGTGTGACGCCATCTGTCAGGTGGTGCGGGTGTTCGCCGACGACGACGTGGTGCACGTGGACGGCCGGGTGGATCCGCGCTCCGATATCGAGGTGATCGAGACCGAGCTGATCCTGGCCGATATGCAGACGCTGGAGAAGGCGGTGCCGCGGCTGGAGAAGGAGGCCCGCAACAACAAGGACCGCAAGCCGGTGCTGGATGCGGCGCTCGCGGCCCAGGCCGTGTTCGACGGCGGAAAGACCCTCTTCTCGACCGGACAGGACTGGTCGGTGCTGCGGGAGCTGAACCTGTTGACCACCAAGCCGTTCCTGTACGTGTTCAACGCCGACGAGTCCGTGCTGACCGACTCGGCTCGCGTCGCGGAGTTGCGGGAGCTGGTGGCCCCGGCCGACGCCGTGTTCTTGGACGCCAAGATCGAGGCCGAGTTGCAGGAGCTCGACGACGAGTCGGCCGCCGAGCTGCTGGAGTCGATCGGTCAGACCGAGCGTGGGCTGGATGCGTTGGCGCGGGCCGGTTTTCACACCCTGAACCTGCAGACCTACCTGACCGCGGGCCCGAAAGAGGCGCGCGCCTGGACGATTCACCGCGGCGACACCGCGCCGAAGGCCGCCGGGGTGATCCACAGCGACTTCGAGAAGGGCTTCATCAAGGCCGAGGTGGTGTCCTTCGATGACCTGATGGAGGCCGGCTCGATGGCCGCCGCCAAGGCCGCCGGCAAGGTCCGGATGGAGGGCAAGGATTACGTGATGGCCGACGGGGATGTGGTGGAGTTCCGCTTCAACGTCTAGCGGGCCCGGGATGCCCAGCGTGGGTGCTGTGCACGCGAATGGTGCGCTTTTCGTGCGTACGGCCCACAGTCGTCGCTCAGGGTTCGCGGGCCCCGGCGCGAGGACGATGCGGTCGGTCCCACCTGGCGTTACGGTGAGGTGTGGTCGATGACGAACGGGCCGTCCGGTCGGGCGAACTGGATCGGCGGATGGCCGACCTGGACCGGCGTGAGAACCTGATGGCGCGACACGAGGCCGAGATGGCCAGGCGCGATTGGGTGGCCGATGAGCGTGATCGCATAGCCGACGAGCGCGACCGGATCGCCGACGAACGCGACCAGGCCGCCGACGAACGCGAAGTCCGCGCCGACGAACGCGAGGGTGCCACCGAACAGCGGGAGCGCGACCGACTGCGGCGCGTGACGGAGCGGGCCGACCGGGAGTTCGCCGCCGGGCGCCGGGACAACGCCGAAATCCGGCGCGCCGTCGCCGAGACCCGGCGACGTATCGACGACGCTCCGTCGTCGTAGGCCCGCACGAAGGTGCCCACGATTTGCCGCGGTCGCCCTGACGTGCGGGTATTCTGACCCGAAGGCCCGATGGCCAGCGAGTAGTTGACACTGGCGTCAGGAGCGTGAACGTCGTGGCAGATGAGACGAGGTCGGTGAAGCCGCCGCCCGATGCGGCACGTCCTGCTGCCGATCTGATCGTGGCGGGTCAGACGCCGTTGCGGCGCTTCGTCGCGGAGAGCTGGCAGCGCAGCCTGGCGATCGGTGTCGACCCCGACAGCGGCGCCCGCGAAGCCGCCGAAGCGGCCCGACTCTCCGAACTGCGCAACGGTCATCCGCTGGCCGCCGCGCTGCCGGTGATTCGCAAGCTGCTGGTGGACTACGCCGTCGACTCCGGCGTCGTCGTGGCCGTCACCGCGGCCGACGGCACCATGCTGTGGGTGGAAGGTGACGTCGAGGCGTGCCGCAAGGTGGCCGCGATGAACTTCGTGCCGGGTGCGGACTGGAGCGAACAGGGCGCCGGCACCAACGCCCCCGGCATCGCGCTGGCGCTGGACCGCGAGGTGCAGATCGAAGGCGAGGAACACTTTTCCCGGCTGGTCCGGCCGTGGACCTGTACCGCGGTGCCGGTCCACGATCCGGTGACCGGTCTGGTCGTCGGCAGCATCGACCTCACCGGTGGATCGTCGATCGCCTCGGCGCAGACGTTGGCCCTGGTGCGTGCCACCGCCGTCGCCGTCGAGCACCGACTTGCCTTGTCCTACACCCACATTCCGCCGACTCCGGTCGTGTCGCCGGGCCGCCTGACGGTGCTCGGACCGGACCGGCCCAGCTGGCACACCGTGGACGAACAGGGACGTGCCCGCGCCCAGCAGCTCTCCGGCCGGCATGCCGAGATCCTCGTGCTGCTGCTCCAGCATTCGGAGGGGCTCAGCGGTGACCACCTCGCCATGCTGCTCGACGAACGCGAACTGGACGCCGTCACCATCCGCGCGGAATTGTCGCGGCTGCGCCGCATCGTCGGCGTGGACACCATCGGCTCCCGGCCGTATCGGCTGCTCGGCCCGATGGACAGCGATATGGGTGAAGTCTTCGCGGCGCTGCGCCGCGGCGACGTCAACGCCGCGCTGGACAGCTATCGCGGACAACTGCTGCCGCGGTCCGGCTCACCGGCCGTCGCGCGGCTGCGCACCGAATTGAGCGCCAGTCTGCGCGGCGCGGTGCTGGCAGCCAGTTCGGCCGGTGACGCGCACGTGCTGCGCCGCTGGCTCGACCTGCCCGAGGCACGCGACGACCGCCAGGGCTGGCAGACGCTGCATGATCACCACGGCACCGACGAACTGACGCGGGCCCAGACTCGTGGGCACCTGACCGCGCTGGACACCGCCCTGTCCTGACGTTGCACCAACGTTGCGATTTTTCCCAACGGTGCTGCAACGGGTTGCAAACTACTTTGAGTGACGACCGACACAGTCATTCACAGGGCAGGAGATCAACCGTGACTGTTTATGCACGTCCGGGCGCTGAGGGCGCTTTGATGTCTTTTAAGTCTCGTTATGA
>NZ_LQOL01000073.1 GCF_002101555.1 Mycolicibacterium canariasense | reverse complement strand
TCCGGTCCGGTGATCGAACCAGCAAAAATGCGGAGAATTAAAACCGAGTCCTGGTTACCGATCTCTGACGCGGAAGGTCGATCGTCAAAGTGGATGGCGATTGTCGCCACTCCTACCTGCGTCGTTGTCATTCAGTCACGGAGATGGCGCAGCGATTGTGGTCATCCAAGTGGCAGAAGTTGGAAACGGTACGGTGGTGCCAGTCATCGGCGCGGTGCCCTAAACCAGGGAGCCACCGTGGACAACGCGCCACTTCGTGCCCGGCGCTAATGGCTCGCCCAGCCCGAACAACGAGGCGTATTCCCCACTCACCACCGCTTTCATGCGTGCATCCCAGCCGCGCAGATCGAACGGTCGCGAGTGCGGTTCGATGTCGGCAATGATGAGCCCGACAGTCTGGGGGTCTGCTGCAGCGAGCGCCGCGAATTCGGGAGGAATCGTCCCGCCGCCGCTGGGCGCACCACACATCCAATGTGCTCGATCTCCCTCCCTGACGGCGCCCACCGCCACATTCCCGCGATTCCATCACCACATCGGAGGCCTAGATGTGTCCGGCTACGAGGTTTCTCCAGATATGAACGCGGCAGCGCCGATTGGATCCGGATTCCCGATGCGGGGCTGAGGGATTAGGCCGTGGCGCAACCAAGATCGGAGAGTCCCTCGATCGGCGCCAATTCGAGTTGACATAGCCGTCTCGGGCGCGCTCGTCAGCGATCGGCCACCGGGAGCCAGGGTGTCAAAGCCGAGTCCGGTCAGGCCGGCGATGGTGGCAAGCGGCACGCTGCAGGGCTCGTCTTTCCCACCTGTGAGCCCTTGAGGTTCTCGGTCGGATTCTTGAACTCCTGGCCTTCCGTCGGGGCCAGCCTCGGATACTCACCAACAAGCGGGATAGATACGCAAGCGCCGCCGCTAGCGAGGGGCCTTCCCTTCGATTCACCGCATGCGAGGCGTCTGCAAGTAGGTTTCGATGCCCTATATGGGGCCCGCAGTCACCGGTACTCGGGGTTGGCAAATCCGAATCGTGAACCGGCATCCCACTCGGCGCGTTGATTGCCGTATGCGGGCACTCCGCCGGCTGTGCGCAGTAGCGATGCGATGTGCATCAGGTTGTAGGTCATAAAAGTGGTGTTGCGGTTGGTGAAGTCGTTGTCCGGCCCGCCGGACCCCTCGTCGAGGTAGGAGGGACCCGGCCCTGCAGGGCCCACCCACCCCGCATCCGCTTGAGGCGGAATCACGTAGCCCAAGTGCTGCAGACTGTAGAGAAGGTTCATCGCGCAGTGCTTGATACCGTCCTCGTTACCGGTGATGAGACACCCGGCGACGCGTCCGTAATAGGCGTATTGCCCAGCGTCATTGAGCAATCCCGAGCATCCATAGAGCCGTTCGATGACCGCCTTCATCACTGAACTGTTGTCGCCAAGCCATATCGGTCCGACGAGGACGAGGATATCGGCGGCGATGATGCGTTCGTAGAGTGCGGGCCAATCATCGGTTTCCCAACCATGCTCTGTCATGTCCGGGTAGACCCCGGCGGCGATGTCATGATCAATGGCGCGAATCTGATCTACCTCGACGCCATGCTTTTCCATCAGTGCGCTACTGATATCGGCCAGACCTTGGCTGTGGCTGCGCTCAGGCGACTTCTTCAAAGTGCAGTTGACGAACACTGCTCGCAGACCATCAAAGGAGGGTGCGGCGTTGTTGTGGGGCGTCGGGATCTCGTTCACGTTGAGTGTCCTGTCTATGGCCCGGGTCGCCGAAGCGAGTCAGGAACGGAAGTGTCGTGGCGGGTCCTTTTGCCGAGGTCAGCCGGCCTGAACCGCGCCACTCAGTAGTTGTACTGTGTAGTACAGTATTGCTGTAGGCGGCTGATCCATGCAAGGCTGACGTGAACACGCATTGGGAAGCGTCCGATCTCCGCATGGCGGTCGAGCCGAAATAGGCGCCACGGTGGTTCATGCCGACATCGCTTGGTAACACGGGGGATTCACGACGAAAGCAGACACGCCCTCTCAAGTTCACGACATGGCTAGCCTGCAACCGTCATCGATGCTCTCAGCAACAAGCCGGTACGCCCCGAACCTCACGACTGCTACGCAAAGGAACGATCATGAAAATCAGTCCCGCTGCGCACGGTGCCACTCGACCGTGGACCGGCGGAAGGTTCTCCGCCGCTGTTCTTTCCGCTGTCGCGATGCTCATTCCGCAAACCTCGGCTACCGGTCTCGCCAAGGCGGAACTCGCCTGCCCGTATGCCCAGATAGTTTTCGCTCGCGGGACGTTTGAACAGCCAGGCGTGGGTGCGACCGGGCAAGCCTTCGTCGACGCTTTGAGCGACCGCCTGAGCGGCAAGTCCGTCCACGTATATGCGGCGGATTACCCTGCGTCGCTCGACTTCAAGCACGCTGCCGACGGCATCGCCGACGTCCGCAACAAAGTCGAGTCCATCGCAGCGACCTGCCCCAGTACCAAGATCGTCCTCGGCGGTTACTCACAAGGCGCAGCGGTGGCCGGCTACACCCTCGCCGACACGATCCCGGCCGACTACGAATTACCGACCGGCATCACCGGTCCCATGCCCGCGGCGATGGCCAACCACATCGCGGCGGTGGCGCTGTTCGGCACACCAGATGCCGGTTTCCTGGCTCTCGTCCAACGCAGCGCACCGCCCATCACCATCGGCAATCCCTACGCGGCCAGGACGATTCAGCTATGCGCAGTCGGCGACCCAGTCTGCTCCCCCGGCGGCCTGGATCGTGCAGCGCACAGCGCCTATAAGAGCAACGGAATGGCCTTAGAGGCAGCGGTATTCGCTGTTCGCGCACTGGCAGCGACGTAACAGCCTGACCATGAGTTGCCGGCGACGATTCGTCCTACTGGGCGAGCACTACACACATCCGCTGACGAGAGGACTGAGGCGAAAATGACGTCGTACGTGAGCATCGACGCGGCACGGTCGAAACCGGCGCCGACAGTTCGAACTGCGCCCAAAGCCGAGTGTCCCGCCGAGTCACTCTCGGCACTGGCCGAGCGGTTCGAACGTGAAGCGATGCCGTACCGCGCCGCCCTCCTCTGCACCGCCCGGCGACTTACACGCCGGGAGGCTGATGCCGAGGATCTGATCCAGGACACCATGATGAACGCATTTCTCGGATTCGACCGTTTCCAGCCTGGCACCAATCTGAGAGCGTGGCTGTATCGGATAATGCACAACCGATGGATCAGCGTCCACCGGATGAAACAACGTCGTCCAGAAACCTTTTGCGTCGACGCGATTACCGATGACGGTATCGCTGGCTTTGCTTCTCGTTCGAATCGGTTCGAGCGTTCGGCAGAAGACGAAGCCATGGACGGTCTGTCCGACCATCGAATAGAAGAAGCATTCCGATCGCTGCCGGAGGGCTTCCAGAAGGTGCTGTACTACGTTGGCGTCGAGGATCTCACCTGTGCCGACACTGCGATCCTCTTGGGGATTCCAGTTGGCACGGTCATGTCCCGCCTGTCGCGGAGCCGCGTTCGACTCCGCGCACAGCTGGCAGACTTCACCGACGGTTCGGAAGCCTGGTCAAATCGCCGCCCTCTTGCCCAATAGGCACTGGACAGCGACGCGACTTCGGGTCATGGCCCTGGGATTGAGACGTGTGCCAGCCCCGAGAGGTTGACGAGTACTTCATGCGGCTTTTGGACTATGACGGCGAGCACGCCCTGGCAATGCTCGCATCGCAGGACCGACCCGATGGCGGTCACGAAGGCGTGGGCGCGCGCCAGTTCGAATACGAGATGACAGCTTCTGCATCGTCCAATGGCGGCGGTGATCTCGATGCCGAGAGTGTCGGCGAAGAGTCCGGCAAGCGCGTTTCCGTCGAGGTGGGTCATCCACTGCCTCCGAAGCGTTCCGTGCGTATTCGTCCGGGGTCATGGCCTAGTTGGAGAAGCCAACCGGCGATCGTCTCGACGAACGGTGTAGGGCCGCAGAGGAAGATGCGCGGTGCCGCCGTGGCGGGAAAGACAAAACCGGCCAACGACTCTCGAGTCAGTCGCCCGGGGGGACGCAGTGATCCCGGAGGGCATCTTCGTGTGTGCACGATGTCGATGGTGGTCTGTGAGAGCGCCGAGAGCTCCTCGGCGAAGAGCACGTCCTCGGGCGCCCGGACCGAGTACAGCAGTCGGAACTCGGCGTGGTTCGCCTCGTGCTCACGTGCCATGGCCATCGCGAACAGCGGGACCACGCCGGATCCACCGGCGATGAGCTGAACCGGGGAACGGTCGGGTTCTGATGGGATCCAGACGAAGTATCGTCCCAGTGGGCCGTGCACCTCGAGCTCGTCGCCCTCTGCGAGCTGGTGCACGAGGTAGGGCGAGACTTCACCCGCGGGGAGTTCGTCGATCGCCAGGATGACTCGTGTCGTCTCGCCCGGCGACGCGACCGAGTAGGACCGGACCGCCTGATAGCCGTCCGGGGCGGTGAGGCGGACGTCGAGGTGGGAACCGGCATGGTTTCCCGGCCAGGTCGGCACGTCCAGCTCGATTCGGACCGCCGATGCGGTCTCTCGACGGCGGCTGACGACGCGTCCGACATGCCAGCTCGCGCGGATCGGAGACGTCACCAGTAGCGTTCCTCCCGCCACGGATCACCACGGAGATGGTATCCGTTCTGTTCCCAGAACCCGGGCTCGTCGCTCGGCATCATCCGTATCTCGCGGACCCACTTGGCGCTCTTCCAGAAGTACAGATGGGGCACGAGAAGACGCGCCGGCCCCCCGTGCTCAGGAGTCAAGGGCTCACCCTCTGCCTCGGTGGCGATCCACGCCTGGCCTTCGAGCAGATCGTCGAGGGGCAGATTGGTGGTGTAACCGCCGTGGCTTCGGACCAGGACGTAGTCGCAGGAGGTCTCGACGTCCTCGAACAGCCGATCCAAAGAGACCCCGCGCCAGGCCATGTCAAGCTTGGACCAGTGGGTGACGCAGTGAATGTTGGTGACGATGTCCTCCACGCCCACGTTCTGGAGCGCGTTCCAATCCCATCCGTGCTCGGTGCCCGTCTCGGTCGTGATGGTGAACGTCCACTCGTGCGCCCCGATATCGGGTGTCAGGCCGGCCGTCAGGACCGGCCAGTCGTCGACGAGCGTCTGGCCCGGTGGCAACCGTGAGTCGCCGGCGCCGCGACGGTTACCGAATCCGCTGTTGATCACTGCCATAGCAAGCTCCTTCGCGTGTCACGCGCGTCTCTGTGTGCGCTGACACTGAGTACGGTGTATTCCAAAATCCAGTCTCGACAGCGGCTCTCCCTTTCAGGGTCAGCTGGTCGGGCCACCTGAATGACCCCTTCGTCGGGCGAGGAGCGGGTTCCAGATCTGGTTGATCGACGGGTGCGGTGCCACGACGTGGCGGAGTGTCTCGACTGGTACCTTGGCGACGATGGCGAGGGTGGCCGCTTGGGCGAGTTCGGCGAACTCGGGTCCGACGAACGTCGCGCCGAGCAGGGTGTCCGTGTCGGCGTCGATGACCAGTTTCGCCCAGGCGTCGAAGCCGTCGCGGAAGATGGCGAGGTCGGGCACGGACTCCGGGTACCGCGCGGTGGTCGTCGTGACCGTGAATCCGTCGGCGCGCGCCTGACTTTCGGTTCGTCCCACCTCGACGACCTGGGGGTCGGTGTAGATGACCTGGGGCAGGTTGTGTGGGTCGCGGGCGATGAGTTCATCGGCGCCGAGCCGACGGCCTTGTGCGCGGGCGGCGATGATATCGGCGACGACGACTGCGTGGTATTGCGACAGGTGCGATAAGAGCGCGCGTCCGGTGGTGTCACCCATCGCGTACAGCCAGGTGCCGTCGACTCCGAGTGCCTGCAGATGGTCGTCGACGGGCACGAACTCTCCGCTACGCAGCCCCACGGATTCCAAGCCGAGGGAATCGGTGTTGACCACCCGTCCTGCGGCGACGACGACCTCGTCGATCTCGATGGTCTCGTCCCCGACGGTGGCGGAGACCGTGCCGCCCGCGACGGATCGGACCACTCCGGATGGGTGAGCTTCAAAGCGAAGGTCAACTCCGTTGCGTCGCAACGACTCGGTGACCATCTCGCTGGCGACGGTCTCGGAGTTGCGCAGCAGGGTCCGGCCCCGCGCGAGCAGCGTCACCTTGGAGCCCAGACCGGCCAGGATGGTGGCGAACTCGACGGCGACGACGCCGCCGCCGATGATCAGGGTCCGTGGCGGTACGTGCGTCATGGCCGCCAGGTCGCGGTTGGTCCAGGGGCGCGCGTCGGCCAGCCCTGGTACGTCGGGGATGGCGGGGCGGGTACCGGTGGCGAGCACGACCGCCTGCCGCGCGCGGACAGTCTCCTCGCGGCCGCCGGGGTGGGTGACGGTGACCACGCGGGGGCCTGCGAGCCGGCCGTGGGCGTGCAACACCGTGAGGCCGCTTTGCTGCAGAGCGGCGGTGACACCCTCATCGTTGAGATGATCGACGATGGCGTCGCGTTTGGCGAAGACGGCAGCGACGTCGAGCTGCCCCGACCCCACAGCTTCCCGGACGCCGGGGACGGCCTTCGCCAGGGCCAGTACTTCGATCGGGCGCAGTAGCGTCTTGGTCGGATTACATGCCCAGTAGTGGCATTCACCGCCGATGAGGCGCTCCTCCACCAGGGCCACCTCGAGCCCTTCGGCGATGAGGTATTGCGCCGCTGACGCGCCGCCAGGCCCGCCACCGATCACGACTACGTCGAATTCTGAATCTTCAGTCATGTCAGCCTCTGTCTCGGTCGGCTCGTGCGTCAGCGGTATGAATGGACACTTCGGAGCGAAGGGTGCGATGCACCGGGCACCGGTCGGCGATGTCGAGCAGCTTGGCACGTTGGTCGCCGTCGAGCGGGCCGATGAGGGTGATGTCGCGTTCGATCCGGTCGACCATCCCCGTGGCGGTCTCACATTCGGCGCAATCCTTGGCGTGGACGCGGGAGTGGCGCGAATCGACGACGATGCGTTCGAGCGGCCACTGCTTCCGATCGGCGTACATCCGCACCGTCATCGACGTGCAGGCGCCGAGCGCGGCCAGGAGAAGGTCGTACGGTGTTGGGCCGGCGTCATCGCCGATGGGTCGGGGTTCGTCCGCGGTCAGTCGATGCCGGCGCGTACCGATCTGCTGGGTGAGTCTGCCGGGTCCGCTTTCGGCGACCCGCACGGCACCGTCGGCCAAGTCATCGGTGTTCAGGTCGCGGGTCGCCGTAGGTGCCGCCACGTACCTACTCAGCCAAGCGGCAAGGACGCTCGCCGTGTACCCCGCGTCGGCCCGATTGCTGAGAAGGTGGTCGGCGCCGTCGAGAGTGATGAACGATTTCGGGTGCCGCGCGGTGTCGAAGATGATCCGCGCGTTGTTCACCGACACCACCTCGTCGAGCGGGGAATGCATGACGAGTAGCGCAGTGTCGAGGGCGGCGATGCGCTCGCACTGCGGTTGCATCGCGATGTCGTCGAGAAATTCGCGACGCACCCGAAACGGTCGACCCCCGATCGATACCGTGGCCTCGCCCGCTTCGACGCCGGGTAGCGCGTCGCCCAGCAATCCGACGACGTGGAAGGGGTCAGCCGGTGCACCGATGGTGACGACCGCGCGAACCTCGGGAATTCGAGATGCGGCTGCCAAGACTGCCGCCCCGCCCAGCGAATGCCCGATCAGCACGGCTGGGGCACTGAATTGGTCGCGGAGATGGTCTGCGGCATGCACCAAATCTTCGACGTTGGAACTGAAGCCGGTCGCGGCGAACTCACCCTCGGACTCCCCCAGGCCGGTGAAGTCGAACCGCAGTACCGCGATCCCCTGCGCCGCCAAGGCACGCGAGATCCGGCCTGCTGCAGCGTTATCCTTGCCGCAGGTGAAGCAGTGCGCGAACAGCGCCCAGGCTTTCGGATCGCCGATCGGCATCTCCAACTTGCCGGTCAATTCGCCGCTACTGCCGCGGAAGACCGTTCGGGCTGAGGTGCTCATGTGCCTCCCTCGGCTGAGGACGATTGCGAGTGAAATGTACTACACAGAACAGTTTGTCCCCGGGATGGCGACCAGACAGAAGGCCTTGGGTCAGAACGCGGCGGACTGTCATTGACCCAGCGGTTCCGCGCGCAGCGTCCGCACGGCGTCACCGAGAGTCCACAGCGCCACTGCGAGGAGGACGACGTCCTTCACCAAGAAGTTGCCCACCATGGACAGCACCGGGAACCCGCCGGCTTCGAGCGCCATCACTCCGGGAGTGGTGAACATGAAGCTGAGCGTTACGACGAACATCCCGATTGCCATCACACTGCCCACAATGGATGCCCTGGGCGCCCATGGCTTAACGGCAATAAGCGCGGCAGTCGCCAGTTCGACGACACCCAGCACTGCCGAGAAGGTCGTCACCGAGAAGATGTCGTACACCCAGCTCATCAGGGGGCTGCTCGCGACCAGCGGTTGGATGGCATTGGCCTCATAGGTGGTGAACTTCAGTGCGCCGATCCACGCGATGACGAACACGAGTGCGTACCGCACCGCAACTTCCCCGGCCGGGGCCACCCGAGAGGCGATGGGTGAACAATACAGGCGAGATATGGCATTTTCCAATGACATTGGCCTTCCTTCTATCGTTGAGTAGGCCGTCTCCAGATCATGAGTGCTTCCGGTCGGGCGTGGCGTTACACGACGGCGTCGACCGATCGACTTTTGGGAGCTGGGGATGCATTCCGACCCGACGTGTAACGGAAGCTACCCACACCGACACTCCCCTACGTCTGATCATCGCGCGGCGCCCATGCAGCCGAGCCGGACTGATCGGGCGACCCACTCGAAGGAGCAAGACTCAACCGCCACCAGTGCGATGAAACTGTACCGGTGAGTACAACAGATGTCACGCGGACATCACTGCCCCGGGCTGTGGGATAGCAGTCATACAGCCGCCGAGAAGGCGCCTGTGGCATTACGACCGAACGCCAACCAGTCACAGTGCCGTGGGGTGGCGAGGTTCCAAACGAAAGACGATTGGAGAGTTCTGATGAACGAATGCTCGACCCCGGGGACTGTCTGCAACACTTCGGGCACACAACATCACCGGCATGCACGTGCGGCGATCGTCAATGCTGCCGCCTCGATGATGTACCACCGCGGCGTCGCCGCTACGTCGATCGGTGATGTCTCCCACGCATCTGGCGCAGAGGTCCGAGAGCTTGATCGCCATTTTCGCGATAAAACTGAACTGGTCCGAGCGGTCATAGACCGGGAACTGGCGGCCTTACTCGACGGCCAAGTTGCCGCCGCGGAGATCAATTCATGGGACGGACTCGATACGTGGGTGACGCGCGTGGTGGACGCCCAACCGGCCGAGGATGGCCCGTTCGCCTGTCCCCTCGGGACCTTGGCTGCGGAACTGAGAAACTCTCCGGAGTACCAACCTGCGTTGGATGCTGCTTTCCGCACTTGGGAGGGACATCTGGCCGCAGGCTTACGCCGGATTCAGACTTGCGGCGAGATGGATTCCGACGCCAATCCAGACCGCCTTGCCGCCAGCCTTCTCGCGGCTCTGCAAGGCGGATACCTCCTCGCCTCTGTCCACGGCCGGATCGAGATCATGCGCGACGTGCTCGAAGACGCGGTGGCGGCGCTGCGGCGTTACCAGGTCTGAGCCAGGATCTGGTCAACGTGCCCACGACCCGACTCGGTCAGCTCTTCGCCGCGACCGTCCGTCGCCGCGGTGTTGCCCTGCGACGCAGAGACAGCAGCGCGTTCTCCACCGCATCCTCGAAAACCGTGCCATCGTCGTGGATTTGGGCCATCATCAACCCACCCTGCACGGCCGCGACGATCGATTGGGCCAATCTATCGGGATCTGACTGCCGTGTGAGCTGACCTCGCTCGCGCATGACTTCCAAGCCGCGTGCCAGCGGCTCCTCCCAGCGCCGGAAGGCGGCGTCCAAATGTGGAAGATAAGCGGGATCGTTCTTCAGTTCGGCGGCCATCGATCCGAGCGGGCACGCGAACGGCCCATCCAGGACACGATGGCTCTCCATCACCTGCTCAGACCACCGCTTCAGGCCCGCCCAGGAGTCGGCGTGGTGTATCGCTGGTTGCGCCGCCAAGATGAGTTCGACCTGACGGTCGATGACCGCCCGAATGAGGTCGGCCCTGTCGTCGAAGTAGTGGTACAGCTGCGACTTGCCGCAGCCCGCGGCCGCCAGCACGTCATCGAGGCTGGTCGACGCCACGCCACTTTGACGCATCATGGTCGCAGCCGCGTCGACAATCGCTGCACGGCTGCGCAGCCCCCGCGGGGACAAAGACGGCCTTGGGCTCTCGCCCGTTGCCGCCTTCTCGGGCGCCCGCGTTGCTGCCATCAGTCCACGATAGCTTCTCGGTCAGTCGCCAAGACTGCGACCTCTACGCAGTCAGGTGTACCTCCCGGTACAGTTCGCATCGGACCTCGCACCACCACGGCGTCGAGACCGATCTACCCGGCACGTCCCCTCGTCACCCTCCGTTGCCCAGCCAGGAGCAGATACCGGACACAATCCGCACGAGCCATCTACTGTGCTATTCACTGGTGACTTCGGCGCTTATGGCGCGGCGGCCGGGTAGCGATCGCTCACGCACGGCCGACGAGGGGATTCCGACATGCTGGAACCGGTGGGCACCGCGGCGCTGGCCGACCGACTGCGCAATGGTGATCCGGAGGCGTTCAGCAAGCTCCTCGACCTTTACGGGCCCTCGATGCAACGAGTGGCGCGCGGATACGTGTCCAGCAACGAGCTCGCCGAGGACGTTGTGCAGGAGACGTGGATCGCGATCTTCAAGGGCATCGACAAGTTCGAGGGTCGGGCCTCACTACGGACGTGGATCTTCACCATCTTGATCAACGTCGCCAAGAAACACGGCCTCGCTGAACGCCGATACACCGACACCGCCGTGCGCGTCATGACCGGCGGCACCGTCGATCCGGACCGGTTCCGCGACGCGGGCGATCCCCTGCCCGGTCATTGGAAGGAACCACCCGCCCCGTTCCCGGACACGCCCGAGGGGTCGCTGCTCAGCGGGGAACTCACACAGGTCGCCACCGCGGGACTGCAGCGCTTGCCGGCGCGCCAACGTGAGGTGGTCACTCTGCGTGACGTACAGGGGTTCAGTTCCCAGGAGGTATGCCAATTGTTGGACATCAGCGCGGCCAACCAGCGGGTGCTACTACATCGCGGCAGAGCCGTGGTTCGCCAAGAGCTGGAAAACTACCTTGGGACGACCGCATGAACGCCGACGAGATCATCTGCGAGCAACTCGTGGAACTGGTGACCGACTACCTCGACGGTGCGCTCGATCCCGACGTCCGAGCCAGGTTCGACGCACACCTGCTGGAATGTGATGGCTGCGTCAACTACCTCGATCAGTTCCGGTCGACGATCAGCACCTTGGGGCGGGTTCCGTCCGATCAACTCGACGAGGGCTTCCGCGAGCGCCTCCTCGACACCTTCCGCGGATGGACGACCACGCCCGACCAGGATCACGACCGGCCGCAACCCGATCCATGACCGCATAGGGTTTCCCTGCGGAGGTGCCTCACCACCACTGCGATGGGAGCGCACAGCACCAGCACCAGCAAGATGCGGGTGTTCCCGTTTTGAATCGACGCATTGCAGCCCACGAAGACGGCGAAGGCGACCGCGGCCCGGACCGGTCTTCCGGAACGCCCTCTGGCTCGCTGCGGACCGACGTTGCTCCACATGAGATAGGCGAGAATCGCTGCCGTGGTCGCGACCTGCGACGCCGCCGTGAGTGTGGTCATTCCGCGCTCGGCCGACCCAAGTTCGAAGTCGTCCGGACAGTCTTCACGGGCCAGGACGCGGTCGGTCATCGCCACTGAGGCTGCCGTCTGCGCGCACGCCCGGAGCGGATGCTTCAGCGCCCCGCGCCAGTAGGAAGACAGCCAGTCGGGGAAACACGATGACTGACAACAAGCCGGCGGCGACCAGCGCGGCGTAATTGGCCGGTTCCAGCAGGCCCAGCTCCACGCCGATGCCCCCGGCCACCACCGGAATGCTCAGCGACGTGGCCTGCAGTAGGCCCGCGGCCAGAACGTCGCGGCCACCGGCGAGTAACGGACGGTAGACGATGGCCGGCAACGCTCGCACGATCAGGAGGGCAGCAAGGAAGACAGGGATCTTGGCCAAGGAGGAGGCGTGGTCGACAAGTGCGCGAATGTCGAGTGACACCCCGGTTGCGACGAAGAAGAACGGGATGAATACACCGAATCCGACCGCATGCAGCTTGGTATAGAACTGGGTGTGGGTCATGTCGTCATCGCGGTCGAGGAGCGTCAGAGCCGTCCCGGCGAGGAACGCTCCCAGGATCGACTCGAGTCCGAACGCTGTCGCGAGAGAAGCAAATACCAAGAGTAGGGCCATCGTTCCGCGGACTCGAATCTCGGCGGTGGTGTCCTGCAGGTCGAGCATCGTCTTGCACAAGGTACGGGCACGCTCCAGGCCGAGAACGACCGTGATGACGACACCCGTGAAGCCGAGAAACGCCGCCAGCAGCGTCAACCTGGCCCCGAGCCCGACTGATGTGTCTTCGGAAAACAACAGGGAAAGAAGCACTATGGGTACGACCTCGGCAATCGATGCACCAGCCACGATGACTTGCCCCGCTCGGGTTTCCACGATCCCCGCGTCCTTGAGGACCGGAAGTATGATGCCGAGCCCGGTTGCCGAGAGGATCAGGGCCATCAGCACCGGTGATCGAGCGAGGCCCAACATCCCGAGGCTGACACCCACTCCCACCGCAAGAGCGAACGACACCGCGAACGCCCCGGCAGCGCGGCGCAGCAGCGCCCCTCGCAAAAGACGTACGTCGATTTCCAGCCCAGCGAGCAACAGCAGGAAACTCAGGCCAATCGTCGACATCACCTGCAGCGCAGCGTCCATGTGCAACCAGCCGAGTACCTGTGGCCCCAGGATGACGCCGAGAAGAATTTCGAGCACGATCGCCGGCACGGCGAGCCGGAACACCCTCACGCTGAGCGGCGCAAGCAAGGCGACGACTGAGACGATCGCTACCGCAGTCAACGAGACGATGTGGGGAACCTTCCTTGCTGTGCCCCAGGCGAAATGGGCGGACAGGTACGTATCCAAATCAGTGGTGGCCGGCTGCTCAGTACATCGTTTCGGCGACTTCGTGTCGCCGATTGGTCAAAGTCAGCCCGAGTTCGGCAGTTGCATACTGTACTACATAGTACACTTTGTCGATACGCCCTCTTTGGCGAGAACCGGTAGCCGGCGCGGGGGTCGATGCGAGCTGGTTCGAGAAATGGCATCCACATGACTTTGCGGATGCGAAGATGACATCAGGCATGAGAACCTACAGCCGCCGCCGACAGCCCCGCTTACGCGCCTGATCCATCAATAGACGACGGAGACAAGTGGCGGCCAAATCAACGCCAATCACGAAGTGACGCCTCCACAGCTACCCTGGGGCGATACGGAGGGCGGCTAAGGTTTCGTCATCTAAGTGACACTTGCGTCATGTCAAATGACGAAATGAAATCCACTTTGACAATCGACACATCTGCGGGCAGGTGTCGATTCTCAGACTGGACGGCACATGCCACTGACTCTAGCTGCGCCTACACAGGTTTCTCATTGCGATGGCACAGTCATTTTTCTCATCCAAGTGGCAGAAGTTGGAACGGTACGGTGATGCAGGACCATGCATCGCGTCCTCCCCTGGCCGCGTGTGCGGCGGGTTCTCAAGCACCGCCGCAGGCCGGCCCCCGGCCGTGATGGCGCGGCATGCGGGTTCGTTTGGCTCTGAAAAGTCGAGATACGGGTCGTGGTCTCAGTCGTCAGCTGTGGGAACTGGGTTGGCCGCCAGCCACAGATCCAGTGCCGCGGCGCCGATGTCCTTGCGGGCCTTCCGATTGAGCCCGAGTTGGCGTGCTCGTTGCTGCACGTGTTCGATGACGTTCGGTTCGGCGCTCCAAGGTAAGGGTTTGCGACTGTGCTTCGCTGCTGGCGTGGGTTTCTCGAGTAGGTCTGATTCAGGGAACATGGTGAGCAACGACATCATCTGTTCGGGCGTGATCGCCGCGGCCTTGCCCTCGGTGAACCATGTAAGGACTTCTGTCTCGCTCGCTTCGTCGACGATTCCCTTGTTGTGGATGTAGTCGTTGCGGATTCGGCGGATGTCTCCGAAGATCGGCACGCGGATGTCTCGCGAGTCCCAGGGACTGCCATCCGGTGCGGTGCCGTGCGCGGCGGCCACGCGCCCACGGTATTGCTCATCCCACAGCGAGTGCATGTAGGCGAACCACTGGCCGTAGAGCAGCTGCTGGACTGGCGAGAACCGGTCGAAGCTCACGAACCCGGTCTGCGGTGTCAGCATCGTGACCCCGCCGTGCGTGGCAATTTCGAGATCGCGCATGGGGATGCAGCCTGGCCCGGCCTGGTCGACGATCTCGAATCGTCGGACATCGAGGTAGGCGTCTCCAGGAACACCAGACGCCGCGGAGTACCACTCGTAGAGCTTGGTGACCACGGCGTACTGCCCGCTGAGCATCACCGCCAAGGACAGCGTGAACTCACTGCGCAGTTCCGCAACAATGGATTCCAACGTCGCCGGCGTGGCCGCCGGTGCGGTGAGGGCCGCACGCATCGGCGCGATCCCGGCGCAGATCGCATCGAGGGCCGGCACGAGTTCTCGTGCCGTCCAGCGCTGCCGACGACCGGTGACGGCACGGATGGCGAGTGCGAGTGCCAACGATGCTCGTTGCAGCTCCGGGTCGTCGGCGGTGTTCAGACGGGGGAGGTCACGCAGATAGTCCCCCGGCGTGGTTTCCCGCAACGCCTGTGACGGGTCACCGGCGATCCACTCATCCTGCCGCGGGTGAAGCCGCATCGCGTCGGCCAAGTTCTTGACGACCTGTTCGAGCTCGTCGAGCTGCTGTACCCAGTGCATGAGGTTCCCGCCAGCCATACGCATAGACTCCCACGTCACTTCCGGTGGTCGCCATTAGTACGGTGCCCATCTCATCGCCGGGCCTGACGAGGGCGTTTACCGAAGCCTGGCGCGCAATACGGGTACTGCGGGGCCAGCGAGGTGATCGAGCGCGACGGTACGTCCGCAGGCAGCCAGCATCAATGCCTCTGCGGACCCGACAAGCGCGTCACCGGTCCCCCACTCTCGCCCCGTGTCTTCATCAAAGAGTGCGATACCGCGTAGTCTTCCGCGCGGGAAGAACCCGAGTTGGGTTCGGCCAGTGAGGAAATCGAGCACTAGCGCGACAAGTTCTGGGTTTGGGCGGTGCACAACGGCCAGCGGGATCCGCATATCGCAACCGTGGACCAACACATCGGTCAAGCCAGCTACCGGACCGGTGATCGGTGGGCTAAGCCGATAATCGGCACCACAGCGAAGAGCGTCCGCGATGTCGGCCGCAGATGCCATTGCGCGGCGTCGGGCGAGGGCATCAATCCCGCGATCTCCGCTGCGATGTCGTACACCGCTGGCCAGGAAGCCCCAAAATCCGTCAGCAAAGTCACTGACCAGGTGTGCTGCAACAGTTTTGACATCCCAGCCCGCGCAAAGGCTAGGTATGGCCAGCTGCCCGGCGTCCAGACTCTCAACCAATGCGGCGATCTCGCGGCGCTCGGCGGCAACCGCCTCAAAGACACGGTCGCAGTCCGCTGAACTCATCCGCACACCTGCAGATTATCGGTGAGCCCCGATGCGTGGGTGGACGCCGCCAGGGTCGCCATCGCGCGCCGACCTCCATTCTCTCACCGGCGGGCTCCGCCGTCCCAAGCGAAGAGTTCCGCGCCATGAGGTACCCACGGCGATGTGTCCCCCGGCTCGCTTCCGAAAAGACTTAGCCATATCAGCGACGAAGGTGTCACAGCCTGGACATGCTGCTCGTCTTCGGCACACTCACGCGCGACGACATCACCAGCCATCCGTCAGCCCTTCCCGGCACGGCAGACGAATACGAGCAGCTCTCACACACCATGCGGACGGATTGGGTGGGACTTCGCCAGCCACGGTGCGCCCAGGTGGCCCCCCCCCTGTGAGCCGTCAGGCACCCGCACTACACGCATCTACAGCGCCCGACCGATCGCCCCTACCCGGAGGAATCGTCGCGCCGACTCTGGGCTCACCACAGATTCGACGCGCTCGATCTGTCTATCTGACGGCTCCCGCACCGACACATTCCTGCGATTGCATCGCAAACTTCGCGCAGCGGTGCGCCAGCCCACGGATGCCGTGCAGGCCCGCACTAGCAGATCGCTGCGCTTTGGTTGTGCCACTCACCAGATGCCGCACGCCATCTGACCTGCACCTCAACCGCGGACGCTTCCGTGACGGCGTTGCCGCTTCCGCGACGACCCATCGTCATGGCGAGCGAAGCACCGAATCGCTGACGGACAGAAAGGTTCACGTAGCACGGCAGTCCCGACGACGAAGACAGCCGCTCGGCGCTGAACGGCGGAACTGTCTCAGCCGTGCAAACCACCTTGTCGGACAGCGTGACACTCACGTCGTAAGCGGTGGCGTCACCGACATTGGCTAGGTAAGCGTGACGCGGGTCGATGTCCCAGCGGCCGGCCTGCCAATGCGCACGCGATTCGGACGCGGATGCGGATGCTGACACTGTCTGTTCTCGTTGGCGCTTGGCCCACCATTTACAGCCCAGCGCGAAGATGAACGCCAAGTAGACCGCCGCGAGGGCAACCAGCGGAGCCAATAAGAGTGACGGTAGGGGCCACCAAGGAGCAAGCAGTAATAGAGGTCCCACTGCCAGAAGCAGCAATACCGATGCGCCAGCCTTCGATGCGCCCACACCGGGATCGTATGTGCTATTGACGGCCAGCAACAGAGCCGCCGCACTTTGCCTGATCCCGCGGCTCAGCAGAAGCGCTGTCTTCCTGGCCCGCGCCACCTGGCTAGATGCCGCTTACCCAGCAGCGGGTGGACTGGTTGCCGTGCGCAGCGCCACCAGATGGCAGACGGCAGACGTCTGTCGACCACAACTCGCCGCCGCCAGCGGTAGCGCCTTACCGAAGCCTGGCACGGAGTGCGATCGCACAGGGTTCAAAGGCGGCAAGCAGCCAACTCGGTGGCGAGGATGGCGCCAGCGCTGCGGCTGCGAAAACCAGGTGTGTCGCGCACACGCCATCTGCCACACTTCCGGCGATGACACCTCAGCAAATCGTGCTTCGTGCGGCGACGACGGAAGATGCCTCTTTCATCGTCGAGATGGCTCGTCACGCCTGCGTCATCGAAGACAGGCCTCTTCCCCACCCCGATGACGACGAAGTGCTGGAGATGCTCCCCCCTGACGGGGTGGCGCCGATTATTGCCGCCGATCACACGGGCACACCCGTCGGTGCCGTGTGGACCTACTACGGCAACCCACCACTGCACTGCGACGCCGCGGGGACGCCCCTGCCCGAACTGTGCATCGCAGTGGCACCAGGGTACCGCGGGGCCGGCATCGGTGCCGTGCTGCTCGACGCGCTCTTCACCACCCTTGCAAGAGACCACAACGCGATGTGACCAACGTCCACATCCGCAATCCCGCCAAACACCTCTACGAACGCAACGGGTTCCGCGTCGTCGGCCAAGGCAACGGCCCGCTCGGGCTCGCAATGATCAAAGACTTACGCTGAAGCGCAATCGATTCCGACTTCCAATGCGAACGTGCGCTGCCGACATGGGAAGTGATCGGAAGACGTCTGGCGACCGTCACCTGTGGTGGCCAGGTTGTCGATTCTCAAACTGGATGGCGAAAGTCGACGCCTCTAGCTGCGCCTTTGCGTGTTTCTCACGGAGATGGCGCAGCCGTTTTTCTCATCCAAGTGGCGGAAATTGGAACGATACGGCTGTGCAGGACCGCACGTTTAAGTCCACAGTCAGAAATCCCATCATCGAACCGTCCCGTCCAAGGATAATCACGGTGTGAACGGAACAAGGCTCCCGAACGGGTTGCGCCGCAATGATAGAGATCACGGAGCGGGACGCGTGAGCCGATGAGGACCGAGTCGATTGACCTCGACGACTTCGCTGGGTGGGTGCCGTTCGCCGCGCTGCCCACCGCCGGCGTCCCGACCGGGCCGGGTGTGTACGTCATAGTGCGACCCACCGACGACCCGCCAACGTTCCTCGACGTCTCGCCGGCAGGACACTTCAAGGGCAAGGACCCCACCGTGCCCGTGGCCGAGCTGGAGCAGCTGTGGGTGTCCGGCACCCGCGTGGTCTACATCGGCAAGGCCAATCACGGAGCCGGCCAAGGGCGTGGGCTGTACAAGCGGCTCGACGAGTTCCGTCGGTTTGGTGCCGGCGAGCCGATCGGCCATTCCGGGGGCCGCCGGATCTGGCAACTCGCTGACCACGCCGACCTCCTCGTAGGCTGGCGCGTCACCGACGACGAAGAGGCAGCCGCGATGGAGACCGAGATGATCGCCCGGTTCCGCGCCCACCACGGGTTGCGCCCCTTCGCCAACATGCGCAACTGAGTGAGGCTGCGGTGAAGAAGGTCGACGACACCACGCCCGCCCCGTGCGGCCATCGCGGCTGCCGACTCAAGCCGAGCGAGGTGCGGGCACAGCTGTTGGCCTCCACCGCGCTCGACGATCCGGACCTCACCCGCGTCTGCGACCAGGACGAGGCGGTCGCCGGCGGAGCCATCCCCGACTTCAGGTCACGGCGCCACGTCGTCGAGGTCAAGGAACTGACCAGCCAAGCGTTGCGCCGATTCATCGACCTCTACGAGGCACTGCCGCAGCGGTACATCCCCAAATATAGTTTCCGCTACCTGTGGGCGGTGTCGGTGGACGTCTCGCGCGCGGCCGGCGCATACGGCGGCAACCCCAAGACCCCCGAGGTGAAGACGTTGATCGCGACGTCGACCCAGCTGATCGAGGACCTCGAATCCCGCGGGATCATCAACTCGCTCGCCGACCACGAGAACTTCCCCAAGTACGCGAAAGCGCTTGGCTTCTACTCTAATTGCGCTGTAGTGCCGGACAGCCCATTGGGGCCGGGGATCCTGCTGTCTGGCACCATCAGCGGGCAAGCGCGCACTCTCGACCTCGACTACGACGTCACCGCCTTCCTGCAGGACTGGCTGGATTCCGAGCAGTCCACGAACGCCCGACAGTCGCTGGCCGGCCGCGCCGGGATCCACGTCCTGGTCCTCATGGCCAGCCTCGACGGCCCCGCCGCGGGCCTGATCCACACCCTGCGGGAGACGCCGGGCGAAGTCCCTGCCGCCGCGCTGCGACTGCCCGACGACATCGATGTCCTGATCGTCACCACGAACATCGACGTCCTGCGCTTCACCCCGAACGGCGGATGGTTACGCCACACCGCCCCGCCTCCACCGTGAACCCGACGCCATGGCGGGAGCGATCAACCGCGGCACACCCACATCATCGAGCACAGCCGCGGATGCAGCGGGGGCGTATCGTGGCCTGACCGCCGATTGCCTGGGAGGCTTACATGAAAGGCACGTCGTTCGGGCGCTGCCGGTTGGTGAACGTGCTGGGCCGCATCGGAATCGGCAGTGTCCGTCACGAGTTACGAAGCTCCATTTTGATGGACGGACGGCCGGTTATCCGCGTGGCTACCGCTTCCCTGTTTCTAGTTGTTGCCGCAGGAGCTTGTAGCGGTGGTTCGTCGACGGTTCCGCTTGAATCTACCTCGGGTTCGGCGCCACAGCCGTCACTACAAGACACAACCTGCGGATTCCGCGGGCCGAACCCGAAGCTGGCTGAGGCCCGCCGCGAGGCGCAACGGATCAAGGACGCATATCCCGAGGCGGCAGGATTTCAAGCTGTTGAGATTGATCATTTGTTCGACTATTACTACCAACAATTAATTCCGGGGTCCGTCGAGGCCTATGTGAAGTTGGCATGTAGCAAAATTGAAGACTCTGTGCCGGATGCAGATCGCGGACTTATGGTCGGAATAGCCGTCTATATGGGCACCAGTGCGTGCAAATACGTTCAAACGGGTGAAATCCCCATCAGCGAAAGTGCCACCTCGGACTGGATCGAAATGGTGAGGATGTTCTGCCCACAATTTTCGGGTTCTCTTCCTGCGACGCCAACCCGATGACACCGTTCGCGCATGTGCCCATGTCTTGAGATCTACAGGAGCCGCCGTGGAGGTTGTCACAACAGCGGGGGCAGCAGCGATTACTGAAAAAAGCGGCGGCCAGCCAGCGGCGGCAGCAGCAGTCGTGACACCAATTTCTGCCTGGAGGGGCGGGTGGCGGCGGCGGCGGCTGTCGATTGTCAAACTGGATGGCGAACGTCACCGCTTCTAGCGGCGCCTTTTCCATGATAGTCACCGAGATGGCGGAGCGATTTCGGTCATCTAAGTGGCTCTTCACAGATGAGGGTGTAGAGGTGGTTGGCGCGTCGTTGCCGGGATAGAGGTCGAGGTCTCTCGAAAATGAG
>NZ_LQOL01000072.1 GCF_002101555.1 Mycolicibacterium canariasense | reverse complement strand
ACACACCCAGCCAACCAGACACCCCAATCACAGGCCGACAGCAGCTGACCGTTCTACACCCTCAATCATGAAGAGCCGCATTGACATGTCCTTGAGGACACAGCGCCGTGGACGCGATCCGATTTCGAGGTATTTCCCCTGGCGTGTCCCAAGAGTTTGTCATTGCAACATCCCCTATACAACGACCCGGTACCCCGCGGTGGCCGAAGGAGTCCTTCTTATCGAAGAAACACGGCGACCACATTTGCTAGCTCGTTAATATCATGACCAACATTCATTACGCATGGCATCGACGATGATCAGCTGATCGATCGACATTTTGGGGAGCTCGGATCGTCGGATCGCTCGACGAACCGAGTGTCCCCCACGTCCGACGAAACCGCACACACGCGGACAGCCCGACGTGTCAGCCCGGGATCTCCCGCACCGCCCCACGATCCGCGGACGTCGCCAACATCGCATATGCCCGCAGCGCCGTGGACACCGGCCGGTCACGATCCCGCGGCCGGTACACCCCGTTGCACTCAGCGCGCCGCCGCTCCAGTTCCTCGTCGGCGACGCCGAGTGTGATGGCGCGCGACGGGATGTCGATGCGGATACGGTCACCGTCGCGCACCAGGGCGATCGGACCGCCGGCCGCGGCCTCCGGCGACACGTGCCCGATCGACAAGCCGGAGGTGCCACCGGAGAACCGCCCGTCGGTGATCAAGGCGCACGACTTGCCGAGCCCGCGACCCTTCAAAAAGGAAGTGGGATACAGCATTTCCTGCATGCCGGGCCCGCCCCGCGGGCCCTCGTACCGCACCACCACGACGTCGCCGGCGGTGACGCGGCCACCCAGGATCGCGTCGACCGCCTCCTCCTGTGATTCGACGACGACCGCGGGCCCTTCGAACGTCAACGCGCCGGGGTCGACGCCGGCGGTCTTGATGACACCCCCGTCGGGGGCGAGATTGCCGGTGAGGATCGCCAACCCGCCGTCGGGTGAATAGGCATGGGCGACATCGCGAATGCAGCCGTTCGCGGCGTCTGTGTCCAGGGTTTCCCAGCGTTCGGATTGAGAGAACGCGGTGGCGCTGCGGCGTCCACCGGGCGCGGCGTGGAACAGCTCCAACGCTTCACCGCAGGGATCCGCACCCCGGATGTCCCAGTCGGCCAGCCACTCGTCGAGAGTCGAGGCGTGCACAGCGTGAACATCCTTGGCCAACAACCCCGCCCGGTGCAGTTCCCCGAGAATGGCCGGAATGCCACCGGCTCGGTGCACGTCCTCCATGAGATAGGAGCCATTGGGGGCCACCTTGCACAGGCACGGCACTCGGCGGGAGATCTCGTCGATCTCGGTGATGGCGAAGTCCAGTTCCGCCTCGTGCGCGGCGGCCAGCAGGTGCAGCACGGTATTGGTGGAACCACCCATCGCCACATCCATCGCCATGGCGTTCTCGAACGCCGACCGCGACGCGACGGCCCTCGGCAACACCGAGACATCGCCCTGGCCGTAATACCGGGTGGCCAGCTCGACGACGGCGGCGCCTGCTTTCTCGTACAGGGCGCGCCGTGCGGTATGGGTGGCCAGCACCGAGCCATTGCCGGGCAGCGCCAGGCCCAAGGCCTCGACCAGGCAGTTCATCGAGTTCGCGGTGAACATCCCCGAACACGACCCGCACGTCGGGCAGGCCGCCTCCTCGATGCGCGCCAAATCTTCGTCCGAGACCGACGGGTCGGCGGCGCCGGACATCGAGTCGATCAGGTGTAGCCCGCTGCGCACCCGACCGTCGACCAGGGTGGCGCGCCCACCCTCCATCGGGCCGCCGGAGACGAACACGGTCGGGATGTCGAGCCGCAGCGCGGCCATCAGCATGCCCGGAGTGATCTTGTCGCAGTTGGAGATACAGACCAGGGCGTCGGCCTTGTGCGCCTCGACCATGTACTCCACCGAATCGGCGATCAGGTCGCGTGACGGCAACGAGTACAGCATCCCGCTGTGTCCCATGGCGATGCCGTCGTCGACGGCGATGGTGTTGAACTCGCGCGGGATACCGCCGGCATTCTTGATCGCCTCGGACACGATGCGCCCGACCGGTTGCAGGTGGGTGTGGCCGGGCACGAACTCGGTGAAGCTGTTGGCCACCGCCACGATCGGCTTGCCGAAGTCCTCGCGGGCGACGCCGGCGGCGCGCAGCAGGGCGCGAGCTCCGGCCATGTTGCGACCATGGGTGACGGTGCGGGAACGCAGCGGGATCATGCCTCCACTGTCGGGGGTGGGTCGCACGCTGGGAAGACGCCTTCAATACTAGTAGTGAGAGTAATAGGCTTCGGTATGCCCACCGACGAGGAACGCCGCACCGAGCTGGGCGCCTTCTTGCGCTCCACCCGTGAACGCCTGATCCGCGCCGACTTCGGCCTGCCTGCTGCCGGGCGAGGTCGGACGGTGGGGCTGCGGCGCGAAGAGGTCTCCTACCTGTCCGGGGTGAGCGTCACCTGGTACACCTGGCTGGAGCAGGGCCGGGACATCAATCCGTCCCGGCAGGTACTCGACGCCGTCAGCCGCACGCTGCGCTTGGGTGTACCCGAACACCGCTACGTCCTGAGCCTGGCGGGGTTCGCGCCCCTGCCGGCAGGGGCGGCCAGCGACGTCACGACGACGGTGCCACCGCACGTCCAGCGCTTCCTCGACGCCATCGGCGACAACCCGGCCTACGCGCTGACGCCGGAATGGGGCATCGCCGGCTGGAATGCCGCCTACCAACGGCTCTACCCGAATGTCGCCACCACCCCGCCAACCGAACGCAATCTGCTGTGGGTGGTGTTCACCGATCCGGCCGTGCGGGACCTCCTCGATGACTGGCAGGTGACCAGTCAGCGTTTCCTGGCGGAGTTCCGCGCCGAGATCGGTTCGCGACTGGGCGATCCGGCCTTGCTCGATCTGGTGGCGCGACTATCGGAGGCCAGCGCCGATTTCCGGGCCGGGTGGCAGCGTCACGACATCCGCGGGTTCGAATCGCGCGAGCGGGTCTTCCACCACCCGGAGCTCGGCGTGGTCCGCTACGAGCATCACCAGCTGCGCCCCTCGGATCAGCCGGAATTCCAGATCGTCGTCTACACACCGCTATAGGTTCGGGCTTTGTGCGGTTTCATCCGCCCGTCGCGGCGCGTCGCGGATGAAACCGCACAAACGCGGCCAGGCCGACCAGACGAAAGAAGGCCAGGGCGTGTGCCCTGGCCTTCTCTTGTGGAGCCGCCGGGAATTGAACCCGGGTCCAACGGCATTCCCTCAAGACTTCTCCGTGCGCAGTCCGCTATGCCTCTACTCGGATCTCCCGGTCACGCAGACGAGCCGAGATGACGATCCCAGTCGCTGTTTGATGTCCCCACGGGTCCCGCGACCGAACCCGTGGGTGGGTCCCTCTAGCTGATGCCAGGGTCCGGGCCGAGGGCGCTCCCGGTCTGACAGACACGCAGTCGCTTAGGCAGCGAGTGCGTAGTCGCGCTGATGAGAATCGGCGCTTAATTGGTTGCAACGACGCTTACGGTGGTCTCTTGCCTGCACCGGCACGCTTCCCTTGATTCGATGCGCGATGTCGAAACCGTTCGGCCCCTCGCATCCCTGCCGACTTTCGGCAGGACAGTCCATCATACCGTGTTCTTCAACGGCGGCCAGCCAATATTTGTTCCGGCTACCCATTTGCTCCCGTCGATCAACCACCCTGAAGCCGTGGGCCTGCTGGTTTATCGTGATTCGGTGCAGGGGACGCCGTTCGGCCGCTACCAGCTGATCGAATTGCTGGGCCGGGGCGGGATGGGCGAGGTATGGCGCGCCTACGACACCGAGATCGACCGCGTCGTCGCGCTGAAGATGCTGCTGCCGCACTTCGCCCGGGACCCCGATTACGAGAAGAGGTTCCGGCGCGAGGCCCGGGCCGCGGCCCGGCTGGACGACCCGCACATCGTGCCGATCCACGACGTCGGTGAGATCGACGGGCGCCTGTATGTCACCATGCGACTGATCAACGGCGCCGACCTGCAGACCCTGATCAACAACGGCCCGCTGGAACCCGCCCGCGCGGTGTACATCATCGGCCAGATCGCCTCGGCGCTGCACAGCGCCCACCAGGCCGGGTTGGTGCACCGCGACGTGAAGCCGTCCAATATTCTCTTGGGCGACAACGACTTTGCCTATCTGATCGACTTCGGTATTGCGCGCGCCAACACCGATACCGCGCTCACATCGGCCAACACCACCGTCGGCACCTGGGCCTACATGGCACCCGAACGCTTCAGCACCGGTGAAAGCGGCCCCAGCTCCGATATCTACGCCCTGGCGTGCGTGCTCTACCAGTGCCTCACCGGCAACCTGCCCTTCCCCGGGGACACCCTGGAGCAGGTCGCGGTGAGCCACATGATGATGCCCCCGCCGCGGCCGTCGCGGGACCTGCCTACCATCCCGGCCGCCATGGACCAGGTGATCGCCACCGGTTTGGCCAAGCACCCCACCGACCGCTTCCCCACCACCGTGGATCTGGCCGGCGCGGCGCAGCGGGCACTCACGTACCCGAGCGACGCCGCTCCGACACAGGCCTGGACACCGCCGCCGAAACCCGAGAAGAAGAGCCGCACCGGGTTGATCCTCACCGCCGTGGCGGCCGTCGTCGTGCTGGTGGCCGGCGGGGTCGTCGCCAGCCTGGCCCTCACCAAGAAGGACGCCCCAGCCGCGGCGCCGTCGACCACGTTGAGCGCACCCCCGGTGTCCGCCTTCGGCGGCGTGTATCAGGCCGTGTTCAGCGCACCGACGCTGATCGACGGCGGCCCGCTGGACGGCGCCAAACCCACGACGGCGATGTGGGCGGTGCGCTCGAGCTGCCGGCCGGACGGGTGCGTGGCGGTCGCGGAGCGCCAAAGCGGTGACGGTGGTCCACCGGTCGCCAAACTGGAATTCGATCAGATCGACGGGCAGTGGGTCGCGGTCGCACTGGCCGCCGAGCAATGCCACGATATCGCCGACGAGATCTGGTATGTCTTCACGCTGCGGGAACGCCCGGACGGCGCCCTCACCGGCCAGTTCACCGGCACCGCGGGCAATTCCTGTTCGGGCCGGGCGACCATCACCTTCAACCGCACCACCGACGTCGACCCGGCCACCCTGCCCGACCCAGCTGCGCTGCCGGCCCGCGTCGTCTCCCCCGCCGCAGCCCTCCACGGCAGTTACCGGAGCACCCGCACCTTCCGTAACGGCCTGCCCCCGATCCAGGGGGACTACACCGTCCGGACCGACTGCTTGCGCACCGGCGAGCGGTGCATGAGCTACTTCCACAAACCCGAGGACTACCGTCCGCTGCTCTTCGCCAACGGCACCTGGTCGCTCAACAGCCAGTCCGAGGCGGTCTGCGACGGCACCGTCATCAAGCTCACCGCCACCGGGCAGTACCCCCTGCCGCAGCCCGCGCAGAACCCGATCAACCTGCTGTTGGGGCACGGCACCTGGGAAGAATCCGCGCCGTGCGCGATGAAGACCGAGTTCGACGAGACCTTCACCCGCACTGGGGACTGACGCCCACAAGAATCCGCCAAGCACCTGGCCGCAACCTTTTCGTGACCGAGACACCCATCACGAAAGGAGCCAGCCATGAACCGGTATGTGCCTTCCCCGCAACGACGCCGCATGGCCGGCCTCTACGCGCTGAAGCCGTGGTTCACCGCGCGCCTCACCCCCATCCTCGACACCGCTGTCGCGCACCGCATCTCACCCGATGTCTTCACCGCCGCCGGGGTGCTCGCCGCCGGCGTGGCCGGCGGGTTCATCGCCCTCGGCTGGTGGCACCTGGCCGCGGTGTTCCTGGTGCTGCGGCTGGCCGGCGCCAACTTGGACGGCGCGGTCGCCCGGGCTCGCGGTGTCAGCCGGCCGTGGGGCTTCGTGGTCAACGAAATCGGTGACCGCGCAGCCGATCTGCTCACCTTCGGCGGGCTGGCCGTGTGGGCCGCGCGTCAGCACGGGCCGGGCCTGCAGTGGCTGTCCTGGACGGTGCTGCAGGTCGTGATCGCGGCACTGGCTGCGACGCTGCCCACCTTCGCATCGCTGGCCGCCGCCGGGGCCGGGGCGTCCCGGATCAACGGTGGGCCGCTCGGAAAGACCGAACGCTGCGTGTTCACCGTGCTGGCCACCGCGTTCCCCGGTCTGATGCCGATCCTGCTGGCCCAGCTGGTCAACGGCTCACTGATCACCACTGCCCTGCGGCTGCGCAGCGCGCATCGCGAGTTGACGGCGCAGGCCGTCGAGGACGATCCGGTGACGGTGCCGATGACCCGCCCGCGGATCGCCGCGTCCAACCTGCCCACCCGGCCGATGCGGGCGGTGGCGGCATGAGCGAGGCTCGCCGAGCGAATCGGCAATCCATGAGCGAGGCTCGCCGAGCGAATCGGCAACCCATGAGCGCGCTCCGACACTGGCTGTGGCGCACGGTGTGTGCCGCCTCGGGCGGGCTGACGGTCACCGGTCGCTGGCGGGTCCGCGGTGGTGCGGTGGTCGTCGCCAACCACGCCTCGCACGCCGACACCGCGGTACTGCTGGCCGCCCTTCCCCCGTCGGCCAAGGTGATGTTCGCTGCGGCCGCCGACTACTGGTTCGACGTGCCGGTGCGCCGGCTCATCGCCACCTCGCTCATCGGCGTGCTACCGCTGCGGCGCAGCGGCGGCGGCAGCTACGACGCCCTGCTGCGGGCGGCCGGCCCGCTGCTGAAGGCCGGCCACACCATCGTCATCTACCCGGAAGGCACCAGGTCCACCGACGGCAGCATCGCCGAATTCCGTTCCGGCGCCGTGCGACTGGCCCGCGACTGCGGTGTGCCGATCGTCCCGGTCGCCGTGCTCGGCACCGCCGATGTGCTGCCCAAGGGCGGCACGTTCGCCCCCGGGTCCCCGATGCGGGTGCACCTCGGCGACCCCGTCGACCCACACCACACGACGGCCGCGCGGTTGCGCGACGCGGTGCTGGCGCTGCGTACCGGAGAGCACCATGCCCTCGCTGCTTGACACCGTGGACTTCGGCCGACCGGCCTGGTTCCTGCCCGCACTCACCGTCGGCATCCTGGCCGTCGCCGGTATCGCGGTGCTGTTCTCGCGCCAGCCCGACCTGATCCGCAAGTGGCGTACCTGGGTGCTGATCGCCCCCGCCGTCGGCATCCCGACGGTGCTCGGGCCCGGCACCACCGCCGCGTTCGCCGCCGCACTCGCCGCGGTGGCCGTGCTGGAATACGGCCGGCTGATCGGCCTGCGCCGCGCCGACACCGCGGTGCTGCTGGTGCTGGCGGTGGGTTATCCGGTCGCGGCGTGGCTGCGCCCGTCGCTGCTGGCGCTGACGCCGCTGCTGGTGGTGTTGTGCGCGGTGCCGTCGGTGTTGTCCGGTGATATCGAGACGGGTTCGCGCCGAACCGCTTTCACCGCCTTCGGCTCGGTGTGGATCTGTTGGTCGCTGGCTCACCTGGTGCTGGTGTGGCCGGATGCCTTCCTGGTCTGCTTCGCCGTGGCCGCCACCGACGTGGCCGCGTGGTGCGGCGGCAAAGGGTTGCGGCGTATGGCGTGGGCCCGCCGCCCCATCTCCCCGTTGAGTCCGAACAAAACCCTCGGCGGTGTCGTCGGCGCGGTGCTCGGTGCCACGGCGGTGCTGTTCGTGCTCGGCACCGTCTCGGTCGGGCTGGTGCTGGCGGTCGCCGTGGGCGGTTTGTTCGGCGATCTGCTCGAATCGATGCTCAAGCGCCAAGCTCAGGTCAAAGACGCCGGCGCCTGGCTGCCCGGTTTCGGCGGCCTGCTCGACCGCATCGACTCCCTCCTGTTGGCCCTACCCCTGGTGTGTGTACTGACATGAAAACGCAAACGATCTCCCGCGGTGTGGACGTCCACGGCGTCACCCTCGATACCCGCCTGGACCAGGTGTCGTTCTCCGCGCGGCCGGGCACGCTCACCGCCCTCATCGGCCCGTCGGGAGCCGGCAAGTCCACCCTGGCCCGCGTCCTGGCCGGGGTGACCCGGCCCGACTCTGGTGCCGTGCACTTCGAGGGCACCGTCGGCATGGTGCCTCAGGAGGACATCCTGCACGGAAAACTCACCGTCGCAGAGGCTTTGGGTTACGCCGCCGAGCTACGCGGCACGGCACCCACGGCGATCGCCGACGTGCTCGCCGAACTGGAACTCACGCCGCATGCCGGTACCCGAATCGACAAACTGTCCGGCGGGCAACGCAAACGGGTCTCGGTGGCTCTGGAACTGCTGACCGGCCCGTCACTGCTCATCCTGGACGAGCCGACCACCGGGCTGGATCCGGCCCTCGACCGCCAGGTGATGACGCTGCTGCGTCGACTCGCCGACGCCGGCCGGGTCGTCATCGTCGTCACGCACTCGCTGGCTTTCCTGGATGTGTGCGACCAGGTGTTGTTGCTCGCACCCGGCGGCAAGACGGCCTACTACGGCACGCCCGCGGACCTCGGGCTGGTGCTGGGCAGCACGGACTGGGCCGAGATCTTCGCCCGGCTGTGCGCGGATCCGCACGGGGCGCAACGGCATTACCCGCACACCCCGGTGTTGGCCCGCTCACCGCGACCGCCCCGCCGCCAGGGCACCGTCGGGCAGTTGCGCACCGTGGCCCGCCGTCAGGTCCGGCTGCTGACCGCCGACCGCGGCTATCTGGCATTCCTGGCGGTGCTGCCCGTGCTGGTGGGCATCCTGCCCCTGACGGTGTCCGGGCACGCCGGGTTCCTCAGCTCGGCGATGTCGGCTCCGTTCGAGGCCAAGCAGGTGATCGCGCTGACCAACTTCGCCGCCATCCTGATGGGCACCACCTTGACGGTGCGTGATCTGACCGGCGAGCGGGCGATCTACGCCAGGGAACGTGCGGCCGGCCTGTCGGCCGGTGCCTACCTGCTGGCCAAGATCGCGGTGTTCGGCACGGTCGCGGCCGCGCAAGCGACGTTGCTGGTCCTGATCGTCTGCATCGGCAAACCAGCACCCACCGAGGCCACAACCCTGGGTAGCCCCGTGCTGGAACTCGGGGTCGGTGTCGCCACCACGGCGGTGGTGGCCGCGATCCTCGGCCTGGCCATCTCGGCCGCGGCGCGGACCGTCGATCAGGTGATGCCGCTGCTCGCGGTGGCACTGACCGCGCAACTGGTGCTGGCCGGAGGCTTCATCCCGGTGACCGACCGACCGACCCTCTCGGCGCTCGCGTCGGTCACCCCGGCACGGTGGGGCTTTTCCGCCTCGGCGTCGACGGCGGATCTGAGCAACCTGGTGGTCGGCATCGCACAGGACGGGCATTGGCAGCACACGGCCGCCGCCTGGTGGTTCGACATGGCGATGCTGGGACTGCTCGCCCTCACGTTCGCCGTCGTCACGCGGTGGCAATTGCGTCGCGTGTGATCGCGAGCGGCCCCAAAATGCCAACATTTCGCGGCGTGTCGCGTGCAAACACGGGCGCTCGCGGGAGAACCACTAACCGCCGGCGATCATGGCGACCGCGGCGAGGGCGGCGACCATCCCGACCACCTGCCAGCGGGTGACCTTCTCCTTGAGCACCACCAGTGCCAGGGCCACCGTGCCGGCCGGATACAGCGCGATCAGCACGCCGGTCAACGAGAGCAGCGAGTTCTGCAGCGCCAGCAGCATGGCCACGTTGGCCATGGTGTCCAGCACCGCGGCGGACAGGGCGAGCCACAACGGGACCCCCGTCGGAACCCGCAGCTGGCGGGCGGCCAGCGCGATGAATACCACCAACAGCGACGCCGACAGCCGCGCGAACACCAGCGGCCACAACCCCGCCTGGTGCGGGGCCTGGTCGATCACCACGAAGTTCAGCCCGAACGCCAACCCGGATCCGACGGTCAGCCAGGCCACCTTGGTGGTGAACCGGTGCTCGGTGACATCCTCATCGGTGACACCCCGGGACACCAACACCACCGCGACCAGCGCCACCGCGATGCCGACGAGCGCGACCGCGCCGGGTCGCTCCCCCATCACGACACCGAACCCGACCGGGACACCGGCCACCAGGATCGCCGTCAGCGGCGACACCACCGAGATCGGGCCCGCCCCCAGCGCGGCGTAGAACCACCACACCCCGAACGCCTGGGCCAACCCGCACAGCACGCCCCAGAACACCGCCGGTTGTGAAATATGACCGCCGACAACAAAAGCCAGCCCGGTCAGCAGCACCAAGGCCAACGGATAGGAGACGATGACCACCCGCAGCGCCGCCACCCGGCGCGAGGCGATACCCCCGACGAAGTCGCTCACGCCGTAGCCGATCGCCGACACCAGCGCGAGCGCGACGCCGATCAGCGCATACCCTTGGCCCGTCGGCCCATCTCGCGACTGATCTCGCGCTGAGCGTCCCGCTTGGCGAGGTCCTGGCGCTTGTCGCGAGCCTCTTTACCGCGGGCCAGCGCCAGTTCGACCTTCACCTTGCCGTCGGTGAAGTACAGCGACAGCGGCACCAGGGTCAGATTGCCGTCCCGGATCTTGCCGACCAGCGTGTCGATCTGGCGGCGGTGCAGCAACAGCTTGCGGTTGCGCCGCGGCGCGTGGTTGGTCCAGGTGCCGTGGTGATACTCGGCGATGTGCAGATTGCGCAGCCACACCTCGCCGTCGTCGACCGTCGCGAAGGCGTCGACCAGCGAGGCCTGCCCCTCACGCAGGCTCTTGACCTCGGTGCCGACCAGCACCACCCCGGCCTCGAACGTCTCCAGGATCGAATAATTGTGCCGGGCTTTGCGATTGGTCGCGACGACCTGGTTGTTGGTCTTGTCGGCAGCTTTGCCTGGCTTCTTACTCGTGGTAGCCATCTCTATCTTCGGACGTAACTGCGGAGGGTGACATAGGCCGTGATGCCAGCCATCGCCATGCCGAGGAGCAGCATCCGCGGAGCGCTGTAGTACAGCACGTCCGCGTAGTCGACATTGGCGATCAGATTGGCTTGGTAGAACTGGTCGAGCGCCTTTTCCAGGAACACGGCCCGCACCACAATAAGCCCGATGACGGCCAACACGACACCGATTAACGCGGCGAGCATGGCCTCCACCAGGAAGGGCAGCTGCGTGTACCAGCGGGTCGCGCCGACCAGCCGCATGATGCCGATCTCGGTGCGCCGGGTGTACGCGGCCACCTGCACCATGTTCGCGATCAACAACACCGCGCCGATCGCCTGCACCAGCGCCACCGCGAACGCGACATTGCTCATCCCGTCCAGCACGGCGAACAGCCGGTCGATCAGGTCTTTCTGATTGAGCACGTTGAGCACCCCGGGCTGGCCCTGCATGGCCTGATCGAAGTCCTTGTGCTGCTCCGGGTTGTCCAGCTTGACGACGAACGACGCCGGGAACGCGTCCTTGCCGGCAACGTCCTTGTACTGCGGGAACTTCTTGACCGCGTCCTCGTAGGCCTCGTCACGGTTGAGGAAGCGGACCGACTTCACGTCGTCGCGCGCCTCGATCCGGGCGCGCAGCGCCTTGCACGGATCCGAGTCGCAGGTGAGGTCGTTGGCCGAGACGTCGTTGGTCAGGAAGACCTGACTCTCCACCCGGTCCAGGTAGATGGCGCGGGACTGGTCGGCCAGCCGGACCACCAGCAGACCACCGCCGAACAAGCCGATGGAGATGGCTGTGGTCAGGATCATCGCCACCGTCATGGTGACGTTGCGGCGGAAACCGGTCAGAACCTCGTTGATGAGGAAGCCAAAACGCACTTAGCGATCCATTCCGTAGACGCCGCGCTGTTCGTCGCGGATGAGCCGGCCCAGTTCGAGTTCGATGACACGCTGACGCATGGAATCCACGATGTGGTGGTCGTGCGTGGCCATCAGCACGGTGGTGCCGGTGCGGTTGATCCGCTCGAGCAGATCCATGATGTCTTTACTGGTCTCGGGGTCCAGGTTGCCGGTCGGCTCGTCGGCCAGCAGCACCAGCGGCCGGTTGACGAACGCCCGCGCGATCGCCACCCGCTGCTGCTCGCCACCGGAGAGCTCGTTGGGCAGCCGGTTGGCCTTGCCGGATAGCCCGACCATCTCCAGCACGTCGGGCACCACCCGGTTGATGACGTCACCGCGCTTGCCGATCACCTCGAGCGCGAACGCCACGTTGTCGAAGACCGTCTTCTGCTGCAGCAGCCGGAAGTCCTGGAACACGCAGCCGATCACCTGACGCAGCTGCGGGACGTGGCGGCCGGAGAGCTTGTTGACGTGGAATTTGGAGACGCGGATATCGCCCTTGGTCGGGTGTTCGGCGGCCAGCAGCAACCGCATGAACGTCGACTTGCCCGACCCGGAGGGGCCGATGAGGAAGACGAACTCGCCCTTGTCGATTTTGAGCGACACATCGTCGAGCGCGGGCCGCGCCGAGGATTTGTACTGCTTACTGACTTTGTCGAGCGTGATCATCACGGCACGCCAGTGTAGCCGGACGGGGCCGCGGGTCAGTTCGCGCTGCGTGCCGGCGGCGGAGGTGTCGCCGGGGGCACGCCGGGATCGATCGTCGTCTGCGTCGTCGGTGGCGGCGCCGCCCCCGGCAGGACCGGCAAGGTCAGCGGCGGAATCGGGCCGGGGCCGTCGGGATCGATCACCGTCGTGGTGGGCGGGGCCGGCGTGGTGGCGGTCGGCGGCGTACCCGGCGTGGTGGTGTCGGTGGGCGGCGTGGTCTCGGTTGTCGGGGTGGGCTCGGTGGTCGGGGTGGTCGTGGTCGGGGTGGTCGTGGTCGTGGTGCGGTAGGTGCTGCGCGGGGTCTCCACCTTGGTGCGCGGCACCCAGGTGTACTCCGGGTCGGGCACGAAGCCCGGCGGAACCACCTGCTGGGCCGGGGCCGGCGGCGGTGCGGGTGCCGGTGCATAGGTGGAGTACAGCCACCAGGTGAAGAAGAAGGCGACGATCAGGGCGAAGGTGGACGTCCGCATCCGGCCCCAGAACAGATAGTGCGGCCAGTGCCGGTTCTCCCCCTCGCGGCGCAACTGGAATTTCACTGCTTGGGCTCCTGTGCCACCGCCGGGGCCAGCGTCGAGGTCTCGGCGGGCGAGGCGATACCCGCACCGGCCAACGCCGCGATCACCAGCAGCCGCAACCTCCGGCCCACCTCGAACTGTTTACCGGGCAGGGTCCGGGCCACCATCCGCAGGTTCACGGTGTCGACCTGGATGCTCTCCACGCCCATCACCTGCGGCTTGTCCAGGAGTAGTTCGCGCATTTGTGGATCGTTCATCGCGGACTCACATACCCCGTTGAGCAGATCGTTCACCGTGTGCAGGTCGGCGGTCACCGGCACCGGGATGTCCACCACGGCGCGGGCCCAGTCCTTGGACAGGTTCACCGTCTTGACGATCTGGCCGTTCGGGATGGTCAACATCTCACCCTCGGAGGAGCGCAGCTTGGTCACCCGCAGTGTGACGTCGATGACCGTGCCTTCGGCCGGCAGCGCGATTCCGGAGACGGTCAACGCGACCAGGTCACCGAACCCGTACTGCTTCTCGGTGATGATGAAGAAGCCCGACAGCAGGTCCTGCACCAGCCGCTGGGCACCGAAACCGAGCGCGGCACCGATCACCGCCGCGGGCGCCACCAACGAGGCGATCGGGATGGCCAGGATGTCGGTGAACTCCACGAACACGATGACCACGAGCATCGCGATGGTCACCCAGGAGATCACCGAGGCGACGGCTTGCCGGTGCTTGGTGGTCTCCGAGCGGACCAGCGCATCGCTCTCCCGGAAGTCGGCGTCGATGCGCTGGGTGACCTTCTGCGCGATCCAGTTCACGAATCGGGCGGCCAGCATCGCGGCAAGCACGAGCATGACGATCCGCAATCCCCGGGTGAGGATCCATTCGCCGATCTGGCCTTGCCAGAAGCCGTGCCAATGCTGCGACCAGTTCAAGGGCTACTCGTCATCTTTACGGTTACGCCACCGGATCCCGGCTTCCAGGAACCCGTCGATATCGCCGTCGAGCACCGCCGACGGGCTGCCCACCTCGTATTCGGTGCGCAGGTCCTTGACCATCTGATAGGGGTGCAACACGTAAGACCGCATCTGGTTGCCCCACGAGCTGCCGCCGTCACCCTTGAGCGCGTCCATCTCGGCGCGTTCCTCCTGACGCTTGCGCTCCAGGAGTTTGGCCTGCAGCACCCGCATGGCCGACACCTTGTTCTGCAGCTGGGACTTCTCGTTCTGGCAGGTGACGACGATGCCGGTGGGGATATGGGTGAGCCGCACCGCCGAGTCGGTGGTGTTGACCGACTGCCCGCCGGGGCCGCTGGAGCGGTAGACGTCGACGCGCAGGTCACCTTCCGGGATGTCGATGTGGTCGGTGGTCTCGACCACCGGCAGCACCTCGACGTCGGCGAAGGAGGTCTGTCGGCGGCCCTGGTTGTCGAAGGGGCTGATCCGGACCAGCCGGTGTGTGCCCTGTTCCACCGACAGCGTGCCGTAGGCGTAGGGCGCGTGCACCGCGAAGGTGGCGCTCTTGATGCCGGCCTCCTCGGCGTAGGAGGTGTCGAAGATCTCGACGGGGTACTTGTGGGCCTCGGCCCAGCGGATGTACATCCGCATCAGCATCTCCGCCCAGTCGGCGGCGTCCACCCCGCCCGCGCCGGAGCGGATGGTGACGACGGCCTCGCGCTCGTCGTACTCCCCCGACAGCAGGGTACGAACCTCGAGGGCCTCCAGGTCTTCGCGCAGCTGCGCACGTTCGGCGTCCGCTTCGGCTTTGGCGTCCTCACCGCCTTCTTCGGCCGCCAGTTCGTAGAGGACCGGCAGATCGTCGATACGGCGGCGCAGTTCCTCGACGCGGCGCAGCTCGCTCTGGGCATGCGACAGGCTGCTCGTCACCTTCTGGGCGTTGGCCTGGTCGTTCCACAGGTTGGGGTCGGTGGCCTCGGCCTCCAGCGTGGCGATGCGGGCGCGCAGACCGTCGACATCGAGCACCCGCTCCACGGTGGTGAGCGTTGCGTCGAGGGCGGCGATATCTGCAAGTAGGTCGGGATCCACGAAAGTTCAGGGTACCGGCCGCTTGTCCAGACTCCGCCCTCGATGGCCGCGCCGCGGCTAGCATCGGGCTGGTAAGCGGTCCGGCGACGTCGCGACAGCCCATAGCGCGCCGCCGGTCAGCCTGACGAAAAGGCTTTGTGTATGCGCCCGTACCACGTGGCGATCGTCGGCTCGGGCCCCTCGGGGTTCTTCGCTGCCGCGTCGCTGTTGAAGTCGGATCGAGACGTTCGCGTCGACATGCTGGAGATGCTGCCCACGCCGTGGGGGCTGGTGCGGTCCGGGGTGGCACCCGACCATCCGAAGATCAAGTCGATCAGCGCACAGTTCGGGAAGACGTCCGAGGACCCCCGGTTCCGGTTCTTCGGCAACATCACCGTCGGCGAACACGTCCAGGCGGCCGAGTTGGCGCAGCGCTACGACGCGGTCGTGTACGCCGTCGGCGCGCAATCCGACCGGGCACTCGGGATTCCCGGCGAGGATTTGCCGGGCAGCGTGGCCGCGGTGGACTTCGTGGGTTGGTACAACGCGCATCCGCATTTCGAGGGCATCGCCCCCGATCTGAACGCCGAGCGTGCCGTCGTGATCGGCAACGGCAACGTGGCCCTGGACGTCGCGCGAATCCTGATCAGCGATCCGGAAATTCTGGCCCAGACCGATATCGCCGACCACGCGTTGGACTCGCTCGGCGTGCGCGGGATCAAGGAGGTGATCGTGGTCGGCCGGCGCGGTCCGCTGCAGGCCCCGTTCACGACGCTGGAACTGCGCGAGCTCGGCCACCTGGAACAGATGGCCGACGTGGACATCGTGGTGGACCGCGCGGATTTCGACGCCATCACCGACGAAGAGCTGGAGGCGGCCGACAAGACCGTCAAGCAGAACGTCAAGGTGCTGCGCGAGTACGCCGAGCTGACACCGACCGAGGTGAAGCGGCGGGTGGTGTTCAAGTTCGCGACGTCGCCGATCGAGATTCGCGGCAATGCCCGCGTCGAGTCAATAGTATTGGGCCGCAACGAACTTGTCGACGAGGGTGGCAGGGTGGTGGCCAAGGACACCGGCGAGCGGGAAGAGATCCCGGTTCAGCTGGTGGTGCGCGCGGTCGGTTATCGCGGGGTGCCGCTGGCCGGGCTGCCCTTCGACGACCGCTCCGGCACCATCCCGCATACCGGCGGGCGCGTCGACGGTAGCCGCAACGAGTACGTCGTGGGCTGGATCAAGCGCGGCCCGTCCGGCGTCATCGGGTCGAACAAGAAGGATTCGGCGGACACCGTCGAGACGCTGCTGGCCGATCTCGGCGAGCCCGGATTCGCCGAGGACCACGCGTCCGAGTTGGTCGCGTGGCTGCTGGAGCGCCAACCCAAATTGGTCACCGACGATCATTGGCAACGCATCGACGCCCACGAGCGGGCCGTCGGGGAGGCTCAGAACCGGCCGCGGGTCAAGCTGGTCAGTGTCGCCGACATGCTCGGCATCGCACACGGCTGATCATTCCCGCGCCCCCGCGAGATTGCAGTTGTCGCGCTCGCCACTCGCACTTGTGCACAACAACCGCAATCTCGCGACCGGATGTCGGTGCCGGGGCCGAGTATCCCGGCATGGGAAAGCTCATCGTCGGCAGCCAAGCGCGCCGGGGCGGCATGACCGGTTACGAGTTGCGGCGCCACCACGATCGCGTGCACCGCGACGTATACGCACCCAAGGGCCAGGTGCTGACGCTCGCTGACCGGATTGCCGCGGCATGGCTTCGATCGCATCAGGGCGGTGTCATCGCCGGCGTAGCCGCCTCCGCCCTGCACGGCGCGTGCTGGATCGATGACGAGATCCCCATCGAGTTGATCTGGGAGATCAGCAGGCCGCCTGCAGGCATCGTGGTGCGCCGCGATCGGCTGGAATCCGACGAGGTGATGCTTGCCGGTGTTCGGTTGACGACGCCGGCCCGTACTGCGTTCGACCTCGGGCGCCACCGCCCGCGAACCGAAGCGCTCGCCAGAATGGACGAACTCCAGCGGGTCACGGCTTTCGACGCCGACGAGGTATCCACCTTGATCGAGCGTCACCGGGGCGCCCGCGGGCTCAAACAGCTACGCGCACTGCTTCCCCTCGTCGATTCCGGTGCTGCCTCACCCCAGGAGAGCCGGCTGCGTCTACTACTCCTGGACACCGGTTTCCCGAAGCCGGCCACCCAGCTTCCGGTGACGGACGGCGCGCGGGTGCTCCGCACCGTCGATATGGGGTGGGAAAAGTTCAAGGTCGTCATCGAGTACGACGGTGATCAGCACCGCACCAACAGATTTCAGTACGTGAAAGATCTGCGGGTACTCCCCCGACTCGACGCGCTGGGCTGGAACGTCCTGCGGGTGATCAAAGAGGACACCGACTGGATGATCGTCGAGCGCGCCTATCGCGCTCTCGTCGCCAGGGGCTGGGACGGCAGGCTCGGGCCGGCACATCCCTGCCGCGCCGGACTCGCCGCGAAGTTGCAGTTCTTGCGCTCGCCACTCGAACTTCCGCGCAACAGCCGCAATCTCGCGGTCTGACTAATACAAGCCGGCCGGATTGTCCGGCACCTGCGGGGGCGCAAAGCGCCAATTGTCCGGATTCTTCGGCGAATAGACGACGGGAATGAGCTGCCCCATGGTCGGCCAGTCGTTCACGTCGACGGTCAGTTGCTGATACACCACATGCTCGGCCACGGTCGGTCCGTTGATCACGCCGGTGATGGTGACGAACTGCTCGCCGGTCGCGTCCGGGCGCGGGCTGACGCCCGTCACGAGCAGGTTGCCGGACTGCCAACCGCTGGCGACACCGCCGCCGCGGCCTTGACGCTTACGGATCCACGGTCCGGCCAGCAGCACCAGTGCCCCGATCAACAGCAACACCATAGCGAATTCCCACATGACGACCATGGTAGGACTGCACGGGTGAGCACCGATCTGACTCTCGCCCTGGAACTCGCCGATCAGGCCGACGCGTTGACCATGGAACGTTTCGGCGCACTGGATCTGCGGGTGGAGACCAAGCCGGATCTGACCCCGGTGACCGACGCCGACCAGGGCGCCGAGCAGGCGCTGCGCGCGACCCTGACCCAGGCCCGGCCCGCCGATGCGGTTTTCGGTGAAGAATTCGGCGGCGCAACGACTTCCGGGACCACAGCGGGCCGCACCTGGATCATCGACCCGATCGACGGGACCAAGAATTTCGTGCGCGGGGTGCCGGTCTGGTGCACCCTGATCGCCCTGGTCGACGACGGCGTGCCGATCGTCGGCGTGGTGAGCGCGCCGGCGCTCGGGCGGCGTTGGTGGGCGGCCGCCGGCGAGGGGGCGTACGTCTCGTTCAACGGGACGACCCGGCGGATCCAGGTGTCCGGGGTGAGCGAGCTGAGCGCGGCGAGCCTGTCCTACTCGGATCTGACCACCGGCTGGGAGGACCGCCGCGAGAAGTTCGTCGCCCTCACCGACGAGGTGTGGCGAGTGCGCGCCTACGGCGACTTCTGGTCGTACTGCATGGTCGCCGAGGGCGCGGTCGACATCGCGTGTGAGCCCGAGGTGAAGGTCTGGGACATCGCCCCGCTGGACATCCTGATCCGAGAGGCCGGCGGCACCTTCAGCAGTGTCGACGGTCGGCCCGGGCCGCACGGCGGTAGCGCGCTGGCGACCAACGGTTTGCTGCACGAGCAGGTGCTGCGCCGCCTGGTGTGAACTTCGTAACAGATTTTGCCGACCTTACTCTGGAGTAAGATACGGTCATGGCGCACCGCACCTACTGAATGAGGCTGTGACATGACCCAGATCGAATCCCGCCCGAAGCGCACCGGACCGGAGAGTGCCGTCGGGCTGCACAAGCACAAGAGGACAGCGACCGATATCGGATTGGCGCTGATCACGCCCCTGGTCGGCCAGGAATTCCTGGACCGCTACGGTCTGCGCGACCCGCTGAACAAGACCCTGCGCTACGGCGTCAAGACGGCGTTCTCCGCCGCCGGCGCGACGACCCGCCAGATCAAGCGGGTCCAGGGCCTCGGCAAACCGGCGACGCGGCTCAAGCCCAGCGGTTCCGACTACTTCGACCTCACCCCCGACGAGGATCAGAAGCTGATCGTCGAGACGGTCCAGGAGTTCGCCGAGGAGATCCTGCGGCCCGCCGCGCACGACGCCGACGACGCCGCGAGCTACCCGAAGGACCTGATCGCCAAGGCCGCCGAGCTCGGTATCACCGCGATCAACATCCCCGAGGATTTCGACGGGATCGCCGCGCATCGCTCCACCGTCACCACCGCGCTGGTCGCCGAGGCCCTGGCCTACGGCGACATGGGGTTGGCGCTGCCGATCCTCGCGCCCGGCGGTGTCGCCTCGGCCCTGACCCACTGGGGCAGCGCCGACCAGCAGGCCACCTATCTGCCCGAATTCGCCGGTGAGAACGTGCCGCAGGCCTGCGTGGCGATCGCCGAGCCGCACGCGCTGTTCGACCCGACGGCACTGAAGACCACCGCGGTCCGGACCCCCGGTGGATACCGGCTCTCCGGGGTGAAGTCGCTGGTGCCCGCCGCCGCCGACGCCGAGCTGTTCATCATCGGCGCGCAACTGAACGGCAAGCCGGCGCTGTTCATCGTCGAATCGTCGTCGGAGGGTCTGACCGTCAAGGCCGACCCGAGCATGGGCATCCGCGCCGCGGCGCTGGGCAAGGTGGAACTGGACAACGTCGCGGTGCCGCTGCACAACCGGCTCGGTGAGGACGAAGCGTCCGACGGCGATTACTCCGAGGCCGTCGCCCTGGCCCGATTGGGTTGGGCCGCACTGGCCGTCGGCACCTCGCACGCCGTGCTCGACTACGTCATCCCCTACATCAAGGAACGCGAGGCGTTCGGTGAGCCGATCGCGCACCGCCAGTCGGTGGCGTTCATGGCCGCCAACATCGCCATCGAGCTCGACGGGTTGCGGCTGATCACCTGGCGCGGGGCGTCGCGGGCCGAGCAGGGCCTGTCGTTCATCCGCGAGGCCGCCCTGGCCCACAAGTTCGGCGCCGACAAGGCCATGCAGATCGGTCTGGACGGTGTCCAACTGCTCGGCGGGCACGGCTACACCAAGGAACACCCGGTCGAACGCTGGTACCGCGATCTGCGGGCAATCGGTGTCGCCGAGGGTGTCGTGGTCCTTTAGAAAGGCTTTGAACAATGGCGATCAATCTGGAAATGCCCCGCAAACTGCAAGCGGTCATCGAGAAGGGGCATCAGGGCGCGGCCGAGATGCTGCGTCCCATCTCCCGCAAGTACGACAAAGCCGAGCACGCCTACCCCGTCGAGCTGGACACCCTGGCCACCCTCTTCGAGGGCATCTCGGAGGCCAAGACCATCTCGTTCGCCGGGGCCGAGGCATTCGCCTCCGGCGACAGCACCGGCCAGAACATCAACGGCGCCAACATGTCCGCGCTGTTGAACGCGCTGGAGATCAGCTGGGGTGACGTCGCGCTGCTGCTGTCGGTGCCCTACCAGGGCCTGGGCAACGCCGCGATTTCCAGCGTGGCCAGCAAGGAACAGCTGGAAAGCTTCGGCAAGGTGTGGGCCGCGATGGCGATCACCGAGCCGTCGTTCGGTTCGGATTCGGCGGCGGTGTCGACGACGGCCACCCTCGACGGCGACGAGTACGTCATCAACGGCGAGAAGATCTTCGTGACGGCCGGTTCGCGGGCCACCCACATCGTGGTGTGGGCGACGCTGGACAAATCGAAGGGCCGCGCGGCGATCAAGTCGTTCGTCGTGCCTCGGGAGCATCCCGGGGTGACGGTGGAGCGCCTCGAGCACAAGCTCGGTATCAAGGCCTCCGACACCGCGGTGATCCGCTTCGAGAACGCCCGCATCCCCAAGGACAACCTGCTGGGCGATCCGGAGATCAAGGTGGACAAGGGGTTTGCCGGGGTCATGGAGACCTTCGACAACACCCGGCCCATCGTCGCGGCAATGGCCGTCGGTGTGGCCCGCGCGGCGCTGGAGGAGCTGCGGACCATCCTCACCGAGGCCGGGGTCGAGATCTCCTACGACAAGCCCGCCCATGCGCAGAGCGCCGCCGCCGCGGAGTTCCTGCGGATGGAAGCCGACTGGGAGGCGGGTTACCTGCTGACGGTGCGCTCGGCGTGGCAGGCCGACAACAAGATCCCCAACTCCAAGGAAGCCTCGATGGGTAAGGCCAAGGCCGCCCGGGTGGGAACCGACGTCACCCTCAAGACCGTCGAGATGGCCGGTACCGCCGGCTATTCCGAGGAGGCACTGCTGGAGAAGTGGGCGCGGGACTCCAAGATCCTGGACATCTTCGAAGGCACGCAACAGATTCAGCAGCTGGTGGTCGCCCGGCGACTGCTGGGGCTGTCCTCGGCGCAGCTGAAGTAGCGTCCGACACGATCGGCGGCGTCCGTGCGGGATTCGCACGGACGCCGTCGGCGTTTTCGAGTACCGGCATACTCTATGCCGCCCGGGACCGCGCACGGACACTCCAGAAATGGAGATCATCGGTGATCGCGCGGTCGTGCTGGGCGCCAGCGTCGGCGGCCTCCTGGCGGCGCGGGTGCTGTCCGAACGGTATCGCGACGTCATCATCGTCGAACGCGATGTGCTCGACGACGAAGCCGTCGCGCGTCGCGGTGTCCCGCAGGGCCGACACGGGCACGCGCTGCTGGCCCGGGGTGCCCAGATCCTCACCGAACTCTTCCCCGGGTTCGGCGACGAGCTGGCTGCCGACGGGGTGGCGGCGGTGACCACCGAGCTGACCCGGATTCATATCGCCATCGGCGGCCACGAACTCGCGCACCACCGCGACGTCGTCTCGCCGGGCGCCCCGCCGCTGTACTTTCCCAGCCGTGCGCTGCTGGAGCGCAACATCCGCCGGCGGGTGCGTGGCATTCCCAACGTGACGATGCTGGACGGTCACGACGTCATCGATCTCTCGTCGGACGGAGCCGGTGACGTCACCGGTGTCCGGGTGGCCCGACACGGTGGTGACGACCGCGGGATCGTGGGTGCCGATATCGTCGTGGACGCGACGGGGCGCGGCTCGCGGACACCGGTTTTCCTCGACGGACTCGGCTACGGTCGCCCGCGCGAAGACGAGCTCGTCGTCAAGCTCGCCTACGCCAGCCAACTGCTGCGCATCCCGCCCGGCACCCTGCACGAGCAGATGATCGGGCTCTTCCCGGCACCGGACCGTCCCCGGACGTGGACCCTCGTCGGCTACGAGGACGACACCTGGATGATGACCGTGGGTTCGATGGTCGGGCACGAGCCACCGGCCGACCGAGCCGAGTTGCTGGCTTTCGGTGAGGGTTTCGCGCCGCCGCACGCCCTGGCCGCGGTGCGCGCCGCCGTCCCCCTCAGCGACGTCGAACACTACCGGGTGCCGTCCAACCGCTGGCGGCGCTACGACAAGATGAAGCGTTTCCCGCGGGGCCTGCTCGTGTTCGGCGATGCGATCTGCAGCTTCAACCCCATCTACGGACAGGGCATGACAGTCGCGGCAATCGAGTCGGTCATCCTGCGGGAGTGCCTGGGTCACGGCGATCATGATCTGGGCCGCCGCTTCTTCCGGGCGAGCGCGCGCCGGCTCCGGGTGGCATGGCAGACCGCGGTGGGATCCGATCTCGCCCTGCCCGAGGTGTCCGGTCGCCGCCCGCTGCCCATGCGGCTGTCGAACGCCTATCTCGATTGGGTGATGCGGGCGGCCGAGGTCGATGAGGACACCGCGATGCAGTTGTTGCGGGTCACCGGCATGCTCGATTCGCCGCTGCGGCTGTGCCGGCCCGGCTTCGTCACCCGGACGGCGCGGGTCAACCAGCGCCGTCGCGTGTCCGCGCCCGTTGCGGCGCAACCGATCCCGTCAGCCGGTCCCTGACGACCGCGATCGGCCCGAACGCAGAATCCCCCAGGACCATACGGTCCCGGGGGATTTCGCTACGCGTCAGCTCAGCCGAGCGTGCGCTGCATGTCGGGGATCATCGCCTGCAGCTCCCGACCCCAGTACGCCCAGTTGTGCGTGCCGTTGTCCGGGAAGTTGAAGACGCCGTTCTTACCGCCCGCGGCCAGGTAGTTGTCGCGGAAGGTGATGTTGGTGCGGATGGTCAGACCCTCCAGGAAGGTGGCAGGCAGATCGCCGCCGCCGAGCTCGTCGGGCTGGCCGTTACCGCAGTAGATCCAGATGCGGGTGTTGTTGGCCACCAGGCGGTCGATGTTGACCATCGGGTCGTTGCGCTTCCAGGCGCTGTTCGGATCCTCGGTCTTGCCCCACATGTCGTCGGCCTTGAAGCCACCGGCGTCACCCATGGAGATGTTGATGAGGAACGGCCACCAGCCCTCGGAGGGGTTGAGGAAGCCCGACAGCGAGCCGGCGTAGGTGAACTGCTGCGGGTGCCAGATGGCCAGGGTCAGCGAGGCCGAGCCGGCCATCGACAGACCGACCGCGGCGCTGCCGGTGGGCTTGACCCCACGGTTGGCCTGCAGCCACTGCGGGAGTTCCTGGGTCAGGAAGGTCTCCCACTTGTAGGTCAGGGTCGGGCCCTTGTTGCGAGCCGGGGCGTACCAGTCCGAGTAGAAGCTGGACTGCCCACCGACCGGCATGATCGCCGACAGGCCGCTGTTGAGGAACCACTCGAACGCCGGGGTGTTGATATCCCAGCCGTTGAAGTCGTCCTGGGCGCGCAGGCCGTCGAGCAGGTAGACGGCGGGTGCCCCCTCGCCTCCGCTCTGGAACTGGATCTTGATGTCGCGACCCATCGACGGCGAGGGCACCTGGAGGTACTCAACCGGCAAACCGGGGCGCGAGAAAGCACCGGCGGTCGCGGTTTCGCCGGTCATGGCGACCGCACCCGGAATGACGAGCGCCGCGGCGGCAGCAGCCCCGATCCGGCGCATCCATCGGCCTACAACGTTCTGCATAAATCCATCCCAACTCAAGCTTGTTCACGGTCACGCTCGCCCCTGGGCAGCGGAGACCACGAGGCCGGCACCACCCAGCAATACCGCTCTGCGACGTTGCACGGCGGTATCACGCGTCCGCTCGACCCTCGGGTTGTGGCAGCAGAGCGGACCGAGAATTTCAGTTGTCGCGGCTTGCAGTAAAACATGCAGCCAGCGGGTTCAGAAAGTCCGGGGTCGCGGCGTGCCGCCGTAGGCTTCGCTTCATGACCGGCGATCGATCCTCTCCCAGCAACCGTTTGTCGGTGGACGACTGGTTGCAGGCCGGCTACGCAATACTGGCGGAAGAGGGGATAAAAGCCCTGAAAATCGACCGTTTGTGCCAGCGACTCGAGGTGACGAAGGGCAGTTTCTACTGGCACTTCGCGGGCATGTCCAGCTATCGCACAGCGCTCATTCAGGGTTGGGGTGAGCTGCGTGACGCGGATCGCCGGGCCTGGGAAGAGATCGGATCGTTGCCTCCTCGCGACCGGTTGCGCCACATGATGGGCGCGCTGATCAGTCCCCGGCACTGGACGCTGGAGCGGGCGATGCGCGAGTGGGCACGCACCGACGACACGGTCGCGGCCAGCGTGCGCGCCGCCGACCGCCGTGTGCTGGCCGCGGTGCGGCGCGCCTTCGCGGACTACGGGTTCGACGCCGACGAGGCCGAGCTGCGGGCCGACGCGACGTTCGCCGTGGGGATCGGGCTACTCCATCTCTCCGGGCCCACGCCGCACCCCGGCCAGGTCGCACGCAGCGAACGATTCCTGGATCTCATGCTCGCGCGCTGACTTCCATACCAAAAAGTATGTTAGCGTGCGGCCATGCTCACCACGCAGCCCGCAATCACCGATGCGTTCGTCGCCGCGCTCGCCGACCGGGCCGCCGACGCCGAAACGCTGCGCCGGCTGCCCGAGGCCACGGTCGGGGACCTGCTGGCGTCCGGTTTCACCGATCTGCTGGTTCCGGTCCGATACGGAGGACAGCAGGCCCCCTTTCCGGCCCTTCTCGACCCGGTCCGGCGGCTCGCGCACGGCTGCACGTCGAGCGCCTGGACCATCGGCTTCTTCGCCCTGCACAACTGGATGCTGGCGCTGTTCGGCGAGCAGGCCCAGGACGAGGCCTTCGGCAGCAGGCCGTTCCTGGCACCGGCGCCGCTGGCCCCCACCGGCCGGGGCGTGCCCGTGGACGGCGGCATCCGGCTGACCGGCCGATGGTCCTGGGCCACCGGGGTGATGCACGGCAACTGGATCATCGTGGTCGCCCTCTGCGGATCCGATGATGCGCCCTACCCGGCGCTGGCACTGCTGCCGATGAGTGCGGTCACCGTCGCCGACGTCTGGCACACCGACGGGATGCGGGCCACCGGCTCCAACGACGCCGTCATCACCGACGCCTTCGTGCCCGAGCATCGACTGGTCAAGGTCACCGACATCTACGCGGGCACCGCACCCGGAGCCGGCTTGCACGACGCCGCGACCTACCGCTGGCCGATGGTGCCGGCGCTGGCGCTGCTGGCCGCGATGCCTGCGCTGGGCAGCGCCGAGCGGGTCAGCCGGCTGTACGCCGACCGGTTGGCCGAACGCGTCCTGCCGTACGAGGGCGTCATACAGAAGGACAAGCCGATCGCCCAGGCACACCTGGCCGGGGCCGACGTCCGATTGCGGGCCCTGCACGGCTTGCTCGCCGACACCGTCGGCGAGATCGAGGCCATCGTGCAGCGCGGCGACACCGTCGAAAAGCCGGTCCGCGCGCGGGCCCGGCTGGCCGCGGCCCATATCGTCGCGGAATCGCGGGCGGTGATCGCCGAACTGCTGGGCGCGGGCGGGGCCAGCATCCATTTCCTGTCCAGTCCACTGCAGCGCTTCAAACGCGATGTCGACGTGCTGGCCGGGCATGTGGTGTTCGACTACGACACCAGCCGGGAACTCGCCGGCGCACTGGCCCTCGGCATGAAGATCCCACGAACGTCGATGATCTGAGCGCGGTGCGGCATCGAGGGATTCGCACGCAGCGAGACTGAACCCAGGTACGAATCTCAACGCCGAACCGTCCCTGACTTCAGCCTCGGCGGGCCCTTGTGATCCTCCAAAACAAAAAGTAATGTCACTTTTAGTTCCAAGCGCCGATCCTGAGGAGCGAGATGGAATCCTTTGTCCACCTGCGCAAAGGCAAGACCCCCAAGCGAGTCCACGCCGACCTCGGCGACATCGGCGGCCTGAAAGACGATGAGCTCGGCCGCGGCGGCTTCGTCGGGCGCACCGCCAACATGTACCGGCGCCACGACCCCACCGCGTACCGCGCCGTCGGCCCGCTGCGCCCGACCGACGTGCTGTCTTCCGAACTCAAGCCCACCGACGCCACCGACCCCCAGGGCGGTCCCCTACTGCTGTTCTCCAACACCGACTGCCAGGTGCTGCTGAGCCGGCGCAGCGTCGAGATGCCGTTCTTCGTCCGCTACGTCGACGGCGACCTGCTGCTGTTCGTGCACGCCGGTGCGGGCCTGCTGGAGACCGAGTTCGGGCCGCTGCGCTACCGCGAGGGCGACTGGATCTACCTCCCCAAGGCCTGCACCTTCCGCCAGGTACCCGACACCGAAAGCACATGGCTCATGATCCAGGCCACCGACGACTTCCGGGTGCCGCCGCCGGGTGCCCTCGGCCGGCACTTCCCGTTCGACCCGGCCCAGGTGATCATCCCCGAGCCGGCCCCCATCGACGATGACGGCAGGGCCGAATACGAAGTCCGACTCATCCATGATGGTGGGCCGACTTCGCTTTTCTACCAACACCATCCACTCGACGTGGAAGGGTGGCGCGGGGACAACTTCCCGTTCACGTTCAACATCGCGGACTACACCGTGATCACCTCCGAGAGCGTGCACCTACCGCCGACGGTGCACCTCTTCATGCAGGCCACCGGTGTCTACGTGATGAACTTCCTACCCAAACCGGCCGAGAGCGTGCCGGGCACCGAACGCACGCCGTGGTATCACCGCAACGTCGACTACGACGAGATCGCCTTCTTCCACTCCGGGTCGCTGTACGGCATCCCGATGCCACCCGGGCTGATTTCGCATGCGCCGCAGGGAGTTCACCACGGCGCACCGGAGAAGGCACGGGAACGGGCCCGGCGCAAGTTCGACGACTACGACCGGGTGGACTGGTCGGTGATCGCCATCGACACCCGACGCCGGCTGGTGCCGTCCGCCGACATCCTGGCCAACGATCTGGGGCAGCACCGGTGACCGTGAAGCACGAATACGATCGCATCCCGTACCTGGTTGCCTACCAGAACAATTCGTCGGTCCGAGACGTGTACGGCGGCGTCGCCGAGCTGGTGGTGCTGGAAAGCTATCTGCTGAGACCGAAGACGAAGACATCGGATACCGTGCTGGTGTTCATGCACCCGATCGGCGGCGGCGCATACCTGCCGATGATCAACGCGCTGGCCCGCGCCGGGCATCACGTCATCTACTGCAACAGCCGGTTCCGCGGCACCGACTCCGCCTTGCTGATGGAGAAGGTGGTCGAAGACCTCGGCGAGTGCATCAAGGACGCCAAGAACCGGCTCGGCTACACCAAGGTGGTACTGGCCGGGTGGAGCGGCGGCGGCTCGCTGTCGGTGTTCTACCAGCAGCAGGCCCAGCACCCGACGGTCACCGCCAGCCCGTCCGGCGACGGACCCGACCTCACCACGCTCGGCCTGATCCCGGCCGACGGCATCATGCTGCTGGCCGCCCACATCAGCCGGCACGGCACCATGACCGAGTGGCTGGACGCCTCCATCCTGGACGAGCACGACCCGTCCCGGCGTGACCCCGAACTGGACCTGTACAACCCGGACAACCCCAACCAGCCGCCCTACACGCCGGCGTTCCTGGACCGCTACCGGCAGGCCCAGATCGCCAGGAATCGGCGAATCACCAAGTGGGTGAAGGAAAAATTGGCGGAGCTGGCCGAGCAAGGCCGACCCGACGACGAGTTCGCGTTCGTCGTGCACGGCACCATGGCCGACCCCCGTTGGCTGGACCCGACCGTCGACCCCAACGAACGCACCCCCGGCCAGTGCTATCTGGGCGACCCGCAGGTGGTCAACATGAGCCCGGTGGGGCTCGCCCGCTTCTGCACCCTGCGCAGCTGGCTGTCACAGTGGAGTTATGACGACGCCCACGGTGACGCGGTGAAGGCCGGTCCCGACATCGCAGTGCCCGCGCTGGTGATCGGCAATCTCGCCGATGACGCGTGCACCCCGAGCCACACCCGCCGCCTGTTCCAGGCCATCGGACATCCGGACAAGGAGATGCACGAGATCCCCGGCGCCAATCACTACTACTCCGGACCCGACCAGCGCCACACGTTGCGCCAGGCCGTCGGCATCTGCACCGACTGGCTGCACCGGCACGGATTCTCGGCATGACAGCAACCGGAGCCCTGGACGGCATCCGGGTGCTCGAACTGGGCACCCTCATCTCCGGCCCGTTCGCCGGCCGGCTGCTCGGCGATATGGGCGCCGAGGTGCTCAAGATCGAACTGCCCACGTCCCCCGACCCGCTGCGCACCTGGGGGCAGGCCGAACGGGACGGGCACCACTTCTTCTGGACGGTGCACGCCCGCAACAAGAAAGCCATCACCCTGGACCTGCGCACGGCACGCGGCCGTGAGCTGTTCCTGGACCTGGTGGACCGCTCCGACATCATCGTGGAGAACTTCCGCCCCGGCACGCTGGAGAAGTGGGATCTGGGCTACGACGTGCTGCGCGATCGCAACGAGGGCATCATTCTGGTGCGGGTCTCGGGGTACGGACAGACCGGCCCGGACGCCGCGAAGGCCGGCTACGCCTCGGTCGCCGAGGCGGCCAGCGGGCTGCGGCACATGAACGGCTTCCCCGGCGGCCCTCCCCCGCGGCTGGCGTTGTCCCTCGGCGACAGCCTGGCCGGGATGTTCGCCGCCCAGGGGGCGCTGGCGGCGCTGTACCGGCGCAGCGTCACCGGAGTCGGACAGGTGGTCGACACCGCGCTGACCGAATCATGTCTGGCCATCCAGGAATCCACCATTCCGGACTACGACGTCGGCGGTGTGGTACGCGGACCGTCGGGCACCCGGTTGGAGGGCATCGCGCCGTCGAACATCTACCAGAGCGCCAACGGCAGCTGGGTGGTGATCGCCGCCAATCAGGACACGGTGTTCCGGCGGCTCTGCACGGCGATGGGCCGACCCGAGCTGGCCACCGACGAGCGCTTCACCGATCACGTTGCGCGCGGGCGTAATCAGGACGAGCTGGATGCGATCATCGCCGCCTGGGCGGCCCAGCGGCAGCCCACCGAGATCATCGACACGCTCTCGGAGGCCGGCGTGATCAGCGGGCCCATCAACACCGTGGCCGAGGTGGTCACCGATCCGCAGCTACTGGCCCGCGGCATGATCGCCGACCACTTCGACGAGCGCATCGGACGAAACGTCAAGGGCCCCGGCGTCGTCCCGGTGCTCTCCGAGTCTCCCGGCTCGGTGCGCCACGCGGGTTCGGCCCGGCCCGGGCAGCACAATGACGAGGTGTACTCCGGCCTGCTCGGGCTGTCGGGCGACGATATCGCCGCACTACGGGAGGAGGGCGTGCTGTGACTTGCCCGGACAAGGTTGCCATCCGCGAGGTATGTCTGCGCGACGGCCTGCAGATCGAGACCCCGATTCCGTTGGCCGCCAAGATCGAACTACTGGAGGCGATCGTCGCCACCGGGGTACGCGAGATCGAGGCCACCGCCTTCGTCTCGCCATCCAAGGTGCCGGCACTGGCCGACGCCGCCGAACTGGCCGCCGAGTTGTACCGGTTCCCGGACGTCGAGTTCTCCGCGCTGGTGGCCAGCGCCAACGGCGCCAACCGTGCCGTCACGGCCGGGTTGCGGTCCCTCGAGTACGTGGTGTCGGCCTCCGACGCCCACAGCCGCGCCAACGTGGGACGCGACACCGCAGAGGCCACGGCGGCCATCGCCGACGTCACCCGCATCGCACACGACGAGGGCGCCACGGTGGAGGTCATCGTCGCCACCGCATGGGACTGCCCGTTCGACGGTCCGACACCGCCGGCCCGGGTGCTCGACATCATCACCGCCGCGGTCGAATTGGGTGTGGATCGGATCGCCATCGCCGACACCATCGGCACCACCACGCCGCGGCGGGTCGACGCGCTGATCGCGAAGGTGCGCCCGCTCATCGGGGATATCCCGCTCGGGGCGCATTTCCACAACACCCGCGGGGCCGGACTGGCCAGCGCGTACGCGGCCGTGCAAGCCGGCGTGACCCGGTTGGATGCGGCCGTCGGTGGCCTCGGCGGCTGCCCGTTCGCGCCCGGCGCCTCGGGCAACATCGCCACCGAGGATCTGGTGTACCTGCTGCGGGACAGCGATATCGACGTCGACGTCGACCTGGACCGCGCGATCGCGGCCGCCAAGGTCGCCCAAGACGCCGTCGGCCATCGGCTACCCAGCGCGCTGCTGCGTGCCGGCGACCGCATCCTGGCCTGATATGACGCCCGCCGACGCCCTGACCGCCAAAGGCCGGCAAACCCGCGGAGCCATCGAACTGGCGGCCCGGAAGTTGTTCGCCGAACGCGGTTTCCACGGCACCACGTTGGCCGATATCACCTCGGCGGCGGGCAAGTCCTCGGCGGTGTTCTATCGCTATTTCGACGACAAGGAGGACCTGCTGGCCTCGCTGGCCGAATCCTTCCTGCACGATATCGTGGAGCCGTCCGGCACCCGGGTACCGCTGCCCGACTCCCCCGCGGACACCGAGTACTTCACCACGGTGGTGACGGGATACTGGAATCTGTTCAAGCAGAACATCGGCATCATGATCGCCGTCGCCCAATTGGGCGCCACCCAGCCGCGATTCGCCAAGGTGCAGCACGCGTTTCGCCGTTTCGGGATGGACATGGTGGCCGATTCGGTGCGTCGGGCCGTCGAGCAGGGCTACGCCCAGGACCTCGACCCCGAGCACATCGCCGCGGCGATCGCGTTGCTGTTCGAGAACTTCACCGTCGTCGTGGTGGGCAATCCCGGGTCGGAGCTGCAGATCAGCGACGAGGACGCCATCAAGACACTGTCGACGATCTGGAAGAAGACCCTGTACGGCGCCTAGCGGACGAAAGAGAGATCAGCGTGGATTTCGCCTTACCCGAACACCTTCCGGGGCTGCTGGCCGAGATGGACGCCTTCATCGAGGCCGAGATCAAGCCACTGGAACGCCAGCACATGCAGTACTTCGACCGGCGCCGCGAGTTCGCCCGCACCGACCTGGCGGCCGGCGGTGTACCCGCCAGGGAATGGGAGGACCTGCTCGACGAGATGCGCCGCCGTGCCGACGCGGCGGGCTGGCTGCGCTACGGATTACCCGAAGAGTTCGGTGGCCGCGGCGGCAGCAACCTCGATATGGCCGTCATCCGGGAGCATCTGGCGCACATGGGTTTGGGCCTGCACAACGACCTGCAGGACGAGTCGTCGATCGTCGGTAACTTCCCACAGGTCATCATGATGAGCCGGTTCGGCACCGAGGCGCAGAAGGCCGAATGGGTCGAGGCGATGCTGACCGGGCAGCGCTCCATGGCCTTCGGCCTGACCGAACCCGATCACGGCAGCGACGCCACCTGGCTGGCCACCTCCGCGGTCCGCGACGGCGACGGCTGGATCATCAACGGCGCCAAGCGCTGGAACACCGGGGTACACCGCGCCACGCACGACCTGATTTTCGCGCGCACCTCGGGACACGATGGATCGGCCACCGGCATCACCGCTTTCCTGGTGCCCACCGACGCGCCGGGATTTCACGTCCCCTACTACTGGTGGACGTTCAACATGCCCAGCGATCACGGCGAGGTGGAACTCACGAACGTCCGGGTACCCGACGATGCCGTGCTCGGCGAGGTGGACCACGGCCTGGAGGTCGGCCAGACGTTCCTGCACGAGAACCGGATCCGACAGGCCGCCAGCAGTCTGGGCGCGGCGCAGTACTGCATCGACCGGGCGGCCCAATACGCCCGTGAGCGCATCGTTTTCGGCAAGCCGCTGGCGGTGAACCAGGCGGTGCAGTGGCCGCTGGCCGAGTTGCAGACCGAGGCGCAGATGGTGCGGCTGCTGGTGTATTACGCCGCGTGGCATCTGGACCGGGATCACCACATGGAGGTCTCGGACAAGGTGTCGATGGCCAACTACCGGGCCAACCGATTGGTGTGCGAGGCGGCCGACCGGGCCATGCAGATCCACGGTGGCATCGGGTACAGCCGTCACGAACCGTTCGAGCACATCTACCGGCACCACCGTCGGTACCGGATCACCGAGGGGGCCGAGGAGATCCAGATTCGCCGCGTCGCCCAGCGGATGCTCAAGTTCGGACGCACGTGATCGACGCCCAGGCCCTGCCCGCGGCGCTGGCATCGGTTCTCGACGCGACCCGCGTCGAGAACCTGCGGGTGCTCACCGGCGGCGCCAGCCGAGCAACCTGGGCCTTCACTGCCGACGACCGGCCGCTGATCCTGCGCACCGGTCCGCCCGGCGAGATCCACGCCGGAATGGAATTGGAGGCCGCGGCGCTACGCCGCGCGGCGGCGGCCGGGGCCCCGGTACCGGCCGTCCTGGCCGCGTCCGACTCGACCGAGCCCCTGGGTGATCCGTATCTGGTCTGCGAGTTCATCGAGGGCGAGACCATCGTCCGCAAGATCGCCCGCACGCTCGACGACGCATCCCGGACCGCACTGCTGACCCAGTGCGCCCGCGCGCTGGCGGCCATCCACCGCGCCGACCCCGACGGCATCGGGCTGCCGGTGCTCGACCCGCTGCCGGACTCGCGTCGTCGACTTGACGAAATGGGCGACACCACAGCCACTTTCGAGTATGCGTTCCGCTGGCTGGAGAACCACCGTCCGGCACCGGCGCCGCCCGTGCTGGTGCACGGCGACTTCCGGATGGGCAACCTGATCGTCGACGCCGGCCGGTTGGCGGCGGTCCTGGACTGGGAGCTCAGCCACATGGGGGCGGCGGCCGAGGATCTGGCGTGGTTCTGCATCCGGGCCTGGCGCTTCGGCGCTCCCAAGGAGCTGGGCGCGGGTGGCCTTGGCAGCATCGACGATTTCGTCACCGCCTACCAGGACGCCGGCGGCGCCGCCGTCGACCGCGGCGCACTGCACTGGTGGCTGGTGCTGGCCACCCTGCGCTGGGGCGTCATCTGCCGTTATCAGTACGAGCGGCACCGTTGCGGGCAAACCCGGTCGGTGGAGCTGGCCGCCATCGGGCGCCGGGTGTGCGAGACCGAATACGACCTGCTGAGCTTGTTGGAGGGCTTCGACGGGCAGGAGCGCCGCGACGTGGGGAGTGAGAACAGGTGAACCTGCACTACAAGCCGACCGCGGCCGAACTGGTGGCAGCGGTCGCGGAGTTCCTGGAAACCGAGGTGCGCGAGGGCACCAGCGGGGCGGTCAACTTCCGTGCCCGCGTCGCGGCCAATGTCCTTCGCACCGTGGAGCGCGAGCTGCTCGACGACACCGCCGACATCGCCCGCCGGGCCATGGACGCGCTGGGCTTCGACGACGAAGCCGCGTTGGCCGCGGCCATCAGATCCGGCGCCACCGGTGACGAGGTGCTGCCCGCGCTGCACGCGCTGGTGGCGCACCGGTTGGCCGTCGCGCATCCCGGCTACCAACAGGAGTGAGCTAGAGGTGGCGCACGGTGGCCAGCCAGGCCGGCTCGTCGACGACGGTCCCCGCCGGGAGACCGAGGGGCCCGGCGTGTGCCTCCCCCACCACACCCCGGTAGGTGCTGGCGTCCAACCGTTCCAGTTCCCAGCCGGTGCCGAATGCCGAGCGGATCGTCTCTTCGCTGACCTGCGGCCCGAACCCGCGCCCGGCGTCGGAGAGGGCCAGCACGTGTACCCTGCCGCCGGGGGCGCAGGCGCGATGCAGACTCGCGACGTAGCGGGGACGGTCGTCGTCGGAGAAGATGTGGAACAGCGCGCTGTCCAGGATCGTGTCATAGCTCGGGTCGGCGGCCAGGTCGAGCGCATCGGCCACCTCGAAGCGCGCGTCGACGCCGTTGTCCCGCGCATTGCGCCGGGCTTGCGCGATCGCCTCGGCGACATAGTCGATTCCGCGGACGTCGTAGCCCAGCCGGGTCAGCAGGATGGTGTGCTCACCGAGGCCGCATCCCACGTCCAGGATGCGGCCGTGCAGGACACCGGATCGCTCCAATTCCACGATGGCGGGTTGGGGTTCACCGATCACCCAGGGCGCGGTGTTCGTCTCGTATGCGGCGGTGAAGCGGTCTCTCATGGCATCCAGTCTTCAACCTGAACAATGCTTGAGGTCAACCGCAGGAGGGCAGATGATCGTCGACGTGGCGAATCAGTTGTTCAGCGCCATGAAGGCCGGCGACTACGCCGGTGTCGAGGCACCCGTGGGTCTGCATCGTCGCCGAAGTGGGTGACGACGGCCTGATCAACCGGATCGACGAGTACTTCGACCCGGCGGGTATGGCACCGTTGATGCCATGACGGACACCAACTGGATCGGCGACTGGCAGCTGGACCCACAACGCACCACCATCGAGTTCCACAGCCCGACCTTCTGGGGTCTGGCCCACGTCAAGGGCACCTTCGGCGGGGTCAGCGGATCCGGGCGGGTCGCCGCGGCCGAGGACGGGATCGACGTGACCGGCCGACTGGACATCGACGCGACGTCGCTGAAGACCGGGATCAAGAAACGCGACACGCATCTGTGTTCGCCCGATTTCTTCGACGTACAGAGATTTCCCAGCATCAGCGTGGTGGTGCACTCCGGCGAGGTCACCGGCACGGGATGGGTGCTGCTGCAGGCCACGCTGTCGGTCAAAGACGCCCAGCGCGACCTCGAGCTCGCCACCCATGTGCGGTCGGCCGACGACGGCGCGCTGCGTCTGCAGACCACCACCACCCTGAACCGGCTGCACTACGGTGTGGACGGCAATCTGCTGGGCATGATGGGTGAAGCGGTGAATATCGAAGCCACCGCGGTGCTGATCCGGCAGTCGTAGCATCGCAGGCGTGGCCGACACCGATGCGCAGGTCCGGATTCTCGTGTACAGCTCCGATACCCGCACCCGCGACGCCGTGCGGTCCGCACTCGGCCGCCGGGTGCACCCGGACCTGCCCGAATTGAGTTATCTCGACGTCGCGACCGCACCGATGGTCGTCGAGCAGATCGCCGACGGGGACTTCGATCTGGCCATCCTGGACGGTGAGGCGGCGCCCGCCGGCGGGCTGGGGCTGGCCAAACAGCTCAAGGACGAGATCACCGACTGTCCGCCGATCCTGGTGCTCACCGGGCGGGCCGATGATGCCTGGCTGGCGTCGTGGTCGCGGGCCGAAGCCGCGGTGTCACATCCGATCGATCCGATCGTCCTCGGCGAGACCGTGGCCAGCCTGTTGCGCGCGGGCGCTGTCTAAGCAGCACGAAAACCGCTGTGGCCGTTAATTCTTCACGTCGTCATCGGTGACGACGGGGCGACCCAGCTGTTCGTTTCATCCTAGCCAAAATGCGCCGGCGCCACCGGTAGCGTGACTAAGCTGTGTTCTAGCTCACATCGAAAGCCCAGCGAGGGAGCTATGGACATCTACCTACCCATTCTGTTTCTCGGGGGGATCGCGGCATTGTTCGCGGTCGGCTCGGTCGGTATCGCCGTTCTCATCGGCCCGCGCCGCTACAACCGAGCCAAACTCGAAGCCTACGAATGCGGTATCGAACCGCTGCGGCCCGCCGAGGACGCCAAGCTGGCGACGGGCCAAAGATTTCCGATCAAGTACTACCTGACGGCGATGTTGTTCATCGTGTTCGACATCGAGATCGTCTTCCTCTATCCGTGGGCGGTCTCGTTCGACTCACTCGGCTTGTTCGCGCTGGTCGAGATGTTGCTGTTCATGCTGACGGTGTTCGTCGCCTATGCCTACGTGTGGCGGCGCGGGGGCCTGTCATGGGACTAGAGGAACAGCTGCCCGGCGGCATCCTGCTGTCCACCGTGGAGAAGGTCGCCGGCTACGTCCGCAAAGGGTCGTTGTGGCCGGCAACGTTCGGGCTGGCCTGCTGCGCCATCGAGATGATGGCGACGGCCGGCCCACGGTTCGACATCGCCCGGTTCGGCATGGAGCGGTTCTCGGCCACGCCGCGGCAGGCCGACCTGATGATCGTGGCCGGCCGGGTCAGCCAGAAGATGGCACCGGTGCTGCGCCAGGTGTACGACCAGATGGCTGAGCCCAAATGGGTGCTCGCCATGGGCGTGTGCGCGTCATCGGGCGGCATGTTCAACAACTACGCGGTGGTCCAAGGTGTCGACCACGTGGTGCCGGTGGACATCTACCTGCCCGGGTGCCCGCCCCGGCCCGAGATGCTGCTCAACGCAATCCTCAAGCTGCACGCCAAGATTGCCGAAATGCCGCTGGGGGTGAACCGCGCCGAGGCCGTCGCCGCTGCCGAGCAGGCCGCGCTGGCATCCCGGCCGACCATCGAACTGACGGGGCTTTTGCGGTGACCGACGAACCCGATGTCGAAGTCATCGGCACCCGGCGCGGCATGTTCGGCGTGCAGGGTTCGGGTGACACATCCGGATACGGCCGCCTGGTCCGCGAGGTGGCGCTGCCGGGCAGTTCGCCACGACCCTATGGCGGCTACTTCGACGAGGTTGTCGACCGGCTGACCACCGTGCTCGGCCAGGAGACCTTCGACGCGGCCGTCGAGCGCGTGGTGGTGTTCCGCGACGAGTTGACCCTGGAGGTGCGCCGCGAACACCTGATGGCGGTTGCCCAGACCCTACGCGACGATCCGGCGCTGCGTTTCGAGCTGTGCCTCGGAGTGTCCGGTGTGCACTATCCCGACGAGCGCGGACGCGAACTGCACGCGGTGTATCCGCTGATGTCGATCACCCACAACCGCCGGATCCGGTTGGAGGTCACCGCACCGGACGCCGATCCGCATGTGCCGTCGCTGTTTTCGGTCTATCCGACCACCGACTGGCACGAACGCGAAACCTACGATTTCTTCGGCATCCTCTTCGACGGCCATCCGGCGCTGACCCGGATCGAGATGCCCGACGACTGGGTGGGACACCCGCAGCGTAAGGACTATCCGCTGGGTGGCATCCCGGTGGAGTACCACGGCGCGCAGATCCCACCGCCCGATCAGCGGAGGTCGTACAACTGATGACCACCGATCACGAACCGCCCGTCGTCATGGTCGGGGGTCAGGACTGGGATGCCGTCGTCGCCGCGGCCGCAGAACACGCCGGGGAACGGATCGTCGTCAACATGGGCCCGCAGCATCCGTCCACGCACGGCGTGCTCAGGTTGATCCTGGAGATCGAGGGCGAGACGATCACCGAGGCCCGCTGCGGAATCGGCTACCTGCACACCGGGATCGAGAAAAACCTGGAGTACCGCACCTGGACGCAGGGCGTCACGTTCGTGACCCGGATGGACTACCTGTCACCGTTCTTCAACGAGACCGCGTACTGCCTGGGTGTGGAGAAACTGCTCGGTGTCACCGACGATATCCCCGAGCGCGCCAGCGTCATCCGGGTGCTGCTGATGGAACTGAACCGCATCTCCAGCCATCTGGTCGCCCTGGCCACCGGCGGCATGGAACTCGGGGCCATGTCGGCGATGTTCTTCGGGTTCCGGGAACGCGAACTGATCCTCACCATGTTCGAAACCATCACCGGCCTGCGGATGAACCACGCCTACATCCGGCCGGGCGGCCTGGCCGCCGACCTGCCCGACGAGGCCATGCCGCAGTTGCGCGAACTGATAAGGATCCTGCCCGGCCGGCTCCGCGATATGGAGAACCTGCTGCGGGACAACTACATCTGGAAGGCCCGCACCAAGGGCATCGGGTATCTCGACCTGACCGGCTGTATGGCGCTCGGGGTGACCGGTCCGGTGCTGCGCTCCACCGGCCTGCCCCACGATCTGCGCAAGGCGCAGCCCTACTGCGGGTACGAGACCTACCAGTTCGACGTCTGCACCGACGACGGATGTGATGCCTACGGCCGCTACCTGATTCGTGTCGAAGAGATGAAACAGTCACTGCGGATCGTCGAACAGTGTGTGGACAGGTTGAAGCCCGGCCCGGTGATGCTGACCGACAAGAAGCTCGCCTGGCCCGCGGACCTGAAGCTGGGGCCGGACGGTCTGGGTAATTCCCCGGCGCACATCGCGAAGATCATGGGGTCGTCGATGGAAGCGTTGATCCATCATTTCAAGCTGGTCACCGAGGGGATCCGGGTCCCGGCCGGGCAGGTGTACGTGGCCGTCGAATCTCCGCGCGGGGAACTGGGCGTGCACATGGTCAGCGACGGCGGCACCCGGCCCTACCGCGTGCACTACCGCGATCCGTCGTTCACCAATCTGCAGGCGGTGGCGGCGATGTGCGAGGGCGGCATGGTGGCCGACGCGATCTCGGCGGTGGCGTCGATCGACCCGGTGATGGGAGGCGTTGACAGGTGACGGCGATCGACCTGAGGCTGGGGCAGCGGCCGGACGAACCGGGGCCCCCGATATCGGCCGGGCCGCAATCGTATTCGGCGCAGGTGACCGCGCGGCTGGCGGGTGAGGCCGAGCAGATCATCGCCCGCTACCCGCAGCCGCGCTCGGCGCTGCTGCCGTTGCTGCATCTGGTGCAGGCCGAAGACGGCTACCTGACCCCGGCCGGCGTCGAGTTCTGTGCGGCACAACTGGCCCTCAGTCCGGCCGAGGTCACCGCCGTGGCCACGTTCTATTCCATGTATCGGCGCACCCCGACCGGGGACTATCTGGTCGGGGTGTGCACCAACACGTTGTGCGCGATCATGGGCGGTGACGCGCTGTTGGAGGTGCTGCAGGAACACCTCGGTGTGCACGCCGGCGAGACCACCCCCGACGGCGCGATCACCCTGGAGCACATCGAGTGCAACGCCGCATGCGATTTCGCACCCGTGGTCATGGTGAACTGGGAGTTCTTCGACAACCAAACCCCGTCGTCGGTGCGCGACCTCGTCGACCACCTGCGCGGGGGCACACCGGTGACCCCGAGCCGCGGCGCCCCGCTGTGCACCTTCCGGCAGACGGCGCGCATCCTGGCCGGGGTGGATCCGGGTGCGCCGGACACCTCGCCGCCCGGTGCGGCGACGCTGGCCGGGCTGCGGATCGCCAAGGAGCGACGATGACCGCCCTGACACCGGTGCTGAGCAGCTACTGGGACGAGCCGCAGTCGTGGACACTGGCCACATACCTGCGCCATGACGGGTACCAGGCGCTCGACGCCGCGCTCGACATGGACCCCGACGCCGTCATCGCGCTGGTGAAGGATTCCGGGCTGCGCGGCCGCGGCGGCGCCGGTTTCCCGACCGGGCAGAAGTGGTCGTTCATCAATCAGGCGGACCCCAAGCCGCACTATCTGGTGATCAACGCCGACGAGTCCGAACCCGGTACGTGCAAGGACATTCCGCTGATGATGGCCACCCCGCACGTGCTGGTGGAGGGCGCCATCATCGCCTCGTATGCGATCCGGGCCAGGCAGGCCTTCATCTACGTGCGCGGTGAGGTGGTGCCGGTGCTGCGCCGGTTGCGGGCGGCCGTCGCCGAAGCGTACGAGGCGGGGTATCTGGGCCGCGACATCCTCGGCTCGGGATTCGACCTGGATCTGGTGGTGCACGCGGGGGCCGGCGCCTACATCTGCGGTGAGGAGACCGCGCTGCTGGATTCGCTGGAGGGCCGGCGCGGGCAGCCGCGGCTGCGGCCGCCGTTCCCCGCGGTGGCCGGGCTGTACGCCTGCCCGACGGTGGTCAACAACGTGGAATCCATTGCCAGCGTGCCACCCATCGTGCGCAACGGGGTGGACTGGTTCAAGTCGATGGGGTCGGACAAGTCGCCCGGGTTCACGCTGTACTCGCTGTCGGGTCACGTCACCCGGCCCGGCCAGTACGAGGCCCCGCTCGGGATCACGCTGCGCGAACTGCTGGAGTTCGCCGGCGGCGTGCGCGCCGGGCATCAGCTGAAGTTCTGGACCCCCGGCGGATCGTCGACGCCCATGCTGACACCCGAACACCTGGACGTGCCATTGGATTACGAGGGTATGGGTGGGGCCGGTTCCATGCTGGGCACCAAGGCGCTGCAGATCTTCGACGAGACGACATGCGTGGTGCGGGCGGTGCGGCGGTGGACGCAGTTCTACGCCCACGAGTCCTGCGGCAAGTGCACACCGTGCCGCGAGGGCACCTATTGGCTGGCCCAGATCTTCGAACGGCTGGAGACCGGGTCCGGCAGCCGAACGGATATCGACACGCTGCTCGACATCGCCGATGCCATCCTGGGCAAGTCGTTCTGCGCGCTCGGCGACGGTGCCGCGAGCCCGATCATCTCCTCGCTCAAGTATTTCCGCGCCGAGTACGAGGCGCACCTGGGTGCGGGCTGCCCGTTCGACCCGTATGCCTCGACGGTGTTCGCGACGGAAGGGGTGCGCGTATGACGACGTCATTGTGCGTTCTCATCCGCGCGCGGCGGCGTGTCGCGAACGAAACCGCACACACGGAGGAGGTGCGCGCATGACGCTGGCCGAAGGAGCCCGGGAGACGTCGGCGGTCGACATGGTGACACTGACCATCGACGGTCACGAGATCAGCGTGCCCAAGGGCACGTTGGTGATCCGCGCCGCCGAGCTGATGGGCATCCAGATCCCGCGCTTCTGCGATCACCCGCTGCTGGACCCGGTGGGCGCCTGCCGGCAGTGCCTGGTCGAGGTGGAAGGGCAGCGCAAACCGTTGGCGTCCTGCACCACCACCGTCACCCCGGACATGGTGGTGCGCACCCAGCTCACCTCGCAGGCCGCCGACAAGGCCCAGCGCGGGGTGATGGAGCTGCTGCTGATCAACCATCCGCTGGACTGCCCGGTGTGTGACAAGGGTGGTGAATGCCCGCTGCAGAACCAGGCGATGTCCAACGGCCGCAGTGACTCCCGCTTCACCGACGCCAAGCGCACCTACCCCAAGCCGATCAACCTGTCCTCGCAGGTGCTGTTGGACCGGGAACGCTGCGTGCTGTGTGCGCGCTGCACCCGGTTCTCCAACCAGATCGCCGGGGACCCGTTCATCGAGCTGCTCGAACGCGGCGCGCTGCAGCAGGTGGGCATCGCCGACGGTGAACCCTTCGACTCGTACTTCTCCGGCAACACCGTGCAGATCTGCCCGGTCGGCGCGCTCACCGGCACCGCCTACCGATTCCGGGCGCGCCCGTTCGACCTGGTGTCCACCCCCAGCGTGTGCGAGCACTGCGCCTCGGGGTGTGCGCAGCGCACCGATCATCGACGCGGCAAGGTGTTGCGCCGGTTGGCCGGCGACGATCCGGAGGTCAACGAGGAGTGGAACTGCGACAAGGGCCGCTGGGCTTTCGCGTACGCCACCCAGGGTGACCGGATCACCACGCCGCTGGTACGGGACGCCGACGGCAGCCAGCGGCCGGCCTCTTGGTCCGAGGCGGTGGCGGTGGCGCTACGCGGACTGACCGCCGGACCCGCCGGGGTGCTGACCGGCGGCCGCCTCACCCTCGAGGACGCCTACGGTTACGCCAAGTTCGCCCGGATCATGCTGGGCAGCAACGACATCGACTTCCGAGCCAGGGCCGGTTCGGAGGAGGAGGCCCAGTTCCTCGCGCACGCGGTGGCGGGGCGGTCGTTCGCGGTGACCTATGCCGACCTGGAAACCGCTCCCGCGGTGGTGCTGGCCGGACTGGAACCCGAGGAGGAATCCCCCATCATCTTCCTGCGACTGCGCAAGGCCGTCCGCAAGGCCGGGCTGCCGGTGATCGCCGTCGCACCGTTCGCCGGCCGCGGGCTGGCGAAGTTGAACGGCCGACTGGTCAGCACCGCACCCGGTGGCGAGGCCAACGCCCTGGACGGCCTGCGTACCGAGTTGCCGACCGGGAGCATCATCTTGGTCGGTGAGCGGCTGACGGCCGCACCCGGCGCCTACTCGGCGGTCGTGCGCCTGGCCGAGGCCACCGGCGCCAGGGTGGGCTGGGTGCCGCGGCGCGCCGGGGATCGGGGCGCGCTGGAGGTCGGTGCCGCGCCGAACCTGCTGCCCGGCGGCCGGCCGATCGCCGATCCGGCCGCGCGTGCGGAGGTCGCCGCCGCCTGGAATGTCGAAGAGCTACCCGACCGTCCGGGCCGGGACACGGCGGGGATCTTGACCGCCGCCGCGGCCGGTGACATCCACGCCGTGCTGGTGGGCGGCGTGGAGGTCGACGACCTGCCCGACCCGGCCGCGGCGCTGGCCGCTGTCGAGGCCGCCGGCTTCGTGGTCAGCCTGGAGGTGCGGCACAGCGCCATCACCGAACGCGCCGACGTGGTCTTCCCCGTCGCGCCGGTGGCCGAGAAGAGCGGCACCTTCGTCGACTGGGAGGGTCGGCCGCGCCCGTTCGATGCCGCCCTGCCGCCGTCGGCGACCTCCGATATGCGGGTACTCGCCGCACTGGCCGACGAGGTGGGTGTCGACCTCGGCCTCACCGACGCCGCGCGGGTGCGTGCCGACATCGCCCGGTTGGGGGTGTGGCACGGGGTGCCGGTGCCCGCCCCTGACGTCGACGCCGTCGACCCACCACGACCGGGACCGGGCGAGGCGGTGCTGGCGTCGTGGCGGATGCTGCTGGACGCCGGCCGACTGCAGGACGGCGAACCGTATCTGGCCGGTACCGCGCGGCCGGCGGTGGCCCGGCTCTCCGCCGCCACAGCCGCCGAAACCGGGTGCAGCGACACGGTCCGGGTCAGCACCGACCGCGGCGCGATCACCCTTCCCTTGGAGATCACCGATATGCCGGACCGGGTGGTGTGGCTGCCGCTGAACTCACCTGGCTCGCGCGTGCACGGCACGCTCGGGGCGGGCATCGGATCGATCGTGCGAATCGAGCCGGCATGAGACAAGCGAGAAGCGAAGCGAGATCGCGCATGAACACGCGAGAAGCGAAGCGGGATCGCCCATGAACACGCGAGAAGCGAAGCGGGATCGCGCATGAACAAGCGAGAAGCGAAGCGAGATCGCCCATGAACGCGCCGGATTTGAGTGCGTTCGGCCACGATCCGTGGTGGCTGATGATCGCCAAGGCCCTCGGCATCTTCGTCTTCCTGCTGCTCACGGCGCTGGTGGCCATCCTGGTGGAACGGAAGCTGCTGGGCCGCATGCAGATGCGGTTCGGCCCCAACCGGGTCGGCCCGTTCGGATTGCTGCAGAGCCTGGCCGACGGCATCAAGCTCGCCCTCAAGGAGGGCCTGATCCCGGCCGGCGTGGACAAGCCGATCTACCTGCTGGCCCCGATCCTCTCGGTGATCCCGGCGGTCATGGCCTTCGCCGTCATCCCGATGGGTGGCACCGTGTCGGTGTTCGGGCACACCACGCCGCTGCAGCTGACCGACCTGCCGGTGGCGGTGCTGTACGTTCTGGCGGTCACCTCCATCGGGGTGTACGGAATCGTGTTGGCGGGCTGGGCATCCGGGTCCACCTATCCGCTGCTGGGCGGGTTACGCTCCAGCGCCCAGGTCATCTCCTACGAGATCGCGATGGCCCTGTCGTTCGCCGCGGTGTTCCTGTACGCGGGCACCATGTCGACGTCGGGCATCGTGGCCGCCCAGCACGACACCTGGTATGTGTTCCTGCTGTTGCCGTCGTTCCTGGTGTACGTCACGTCGATGGTGGGCGAGACCAACCGGGCACCGTTCGACCTCCCGGAGGCCGAGGGCGAACTGGTGGGCGGCTTCCACACCGAATACTCGTCGCTGAAGTTCGCGATGTTCATGCTCGCCGAGTACGTCAACATGACCACCGTCTCCGCGCTGGCCACCACGATGTTCCTCGGCGGCTGGCACGCGCCGTTCCCGTTCAACCTGATCGACGGGGCGAACTCCGGGTGGTGGCCGCTGGTGTGGTTCGTCGCCAAGGTGTGGACGTTCCTGTTCTTCTACATCTGGCTGCGGGCCACCCTGCCCCGGCTGCGCTACGACCAGTTCATGGCGCTGGGCTGGAAGGTGCTGATCCCGCTGTCGCTGGGCTGGATCGTCGTCGTCGCGGTGACGCATCAGCTGCGGGCCGAGGGCAGTCCGTCCTGGATGACCGCGGTGGTCAGCATCGGCGCACTCGCCGGAGCCGCGTTGTTACTGCTGATCTGGCATGCGGTGCGGCACAACACCACCGTCGCGCCACCACCACTTGACGCCGGGGCCTTCCCGGTGCCACCGCTCCCGAACAAGGAGGTCGCAGATGTCCAAGGTCGGTGATGCACTCGCCGGATTCGGCGTCACCTTCAAGACGATGTTCAAAAAGCCGATCACCGAACAGTATCCGGAAGAGCCAGGGCCGGTGGCGCCGCGCTATCACGGCCGCCACCAACTCAACCGGTACGCCGACGGCCTGGAGAAATGCATCGGGTGCGAACTGTGCGCCTGGGCTTGTCCGGCCGACGCGATCTTCGTCGAGGGCGCCGACAACGAGGAGGGACAACGGTTTTCGCCGGGCGAACGCTACGGGCGGGTATACCAGATCAACTATCTGCGTTGCATCGGCTGCGGGCTGTGCATCGAGGCCTGCCCCACCCGCGCGCTGACCATGACCAACGACTACGAGATGGCCGACGACAACCGCGCCGACCTGATCTACGGCAAGGACAAACTGTTGGCGCCGTTGACGCCGGAGATGACAGCACCACCGCACGAGATGGCCCCCGGCAGTACCGACGAGGACTACTACCGCGGCAACATCACCGCCACCGGGCTGGCCCGCCAACGGGAGTCGGCGCAATGACCTCCACCGCGGAGGCGGTCACCTTCTGGATCGTCGGGACGCTCGCCGTGTTGGGTGCGCTCGGCGTGGTGGCCGCCACCAAGGCCGTGTACTCGGCGCTGTTCCTGGCCATCACGATGATCAACCTGGCGGTCCTCTACATCGCCCAGGACGCCCTGTTCCTCGGCATCGTGCAGGTGGTGGTCTACACCGGCGCGGTGATGATGCTCTTTCTGTTCGTGCTCATGCTCATCGGTGTCGACTCGTCCGAGTCGTTGGTCGAAACGATTCGCGGCCAACGGGTTGCGGCCATCATCGCCGGTATCGGTTTCGGCGTGCTGTTGATCGGCGGTATCGGCAACGTGTCGGTCAACGGGTTCACCGGCCTTGAGTCCGCGAACGGTGGCGGCAACGTCCAGGGCCTGGCCGTGTTGATCTTCACCCGCTACGTGTGGGCGTTCGAGCTCACCAGCGCCCTGTTGATCACCGCCACCCTGGGTGCGATGGTGCTGGCGCACCGGGAGAGGTTCGACCGCCGCAAGACTCAGCGCGAGCTTGCCGTCGAAAGGTTCGGCCCGGGCGGGTATCCGACCACGCTGCCCAACCCCGGGGTGTATGCCCGGCACAACGCCGTGGACATGCCGGCCCGGCTGCCCGACGGCACCGCCGCACGGACATCGGTGAGCACCGTCCTCCTACCCCGCGGACGCGAGGAGCAATCCACACACAGCGACGGGAGGAAGTGATGGACCCGGCCAACTACCTGTACCTGTCGGCGTTGCTGTTCACCATCGGTGCGGCGGGAGTGTTGTTGCGGCGCAACGCGATCGTCATGTTCATGTGCGTCGAGCTGATGCTCAACGCGGCCAATCTGGCCTTCGTCACCTTCTCCCGCATGCACGGTCATCTGGGCGGTCAGGTGGTGGCGTTCTTCACGATGGTGGTGGCGGCATGCGAGGTGGTGGTCGGGCTGGCCATCATCATGACCATCTTCCGGGCCAGACGCTCGGCCTCGGTGGATGCGGCCAGTCTGCTGAGGAACTGATGACCTGGCTGCTGATCGCCCTTCCCTTGGCCGGTGCGGCCGTGCTGCTGCTCGGCGGCCGGGCCACCGACGCCTGGGGGCACCTGCTCGGATGCGCAACGGTGCTGGCATCTTTCGTTGTGGGTGTGGTGTTGTTCGCCGATCTACTGGGCCGCGGTGCCGAGGACCGGGTGATCCAGCAGACCCTGTTCACCTGGGTGCCGGTCGGGGCGCTGCACGTCGACTTCGGGCTGCAGGTCGATGCGCTGTCCATCTGTTTCGTGCTGCTGATCACCGGGGTCGGATCGTTGATCCACCTGTACTCCATCGGCTATATGGCACACGATCCGGACCGCAGAAGGTTTTTCGCCTACCTCAACCTGTTCGTCGCCGCCATGCTGCTGCTGGTGCTCGCCGACAACTACCTCGGCTTGTACATGGGTTGGGAGGGCGTGGGCCTGGCGTCCTACCTGCTCATCGGGTTCTGGTCGCACAAGCCGTCGGCGGCGACCGCGGCCAAGAAGGCGTTCGTCGTCAACCGTGTCGGTGACATGGGCCTGGCGCTGGCTCTGATGGTGATGTTCAGTGCGGCCGGAACCGTCTCGTACGCCGGCCTTTTCCAGGCGGCACCGGCGCTGTCGGAGGGGTCGCTCAACGCGATCGGCCTGCTGTTGCTGCTCGCCGCCTGCGGCAAGTCCGCGCAGGTGCCGCTGCAATCCTGGCTGGGCGATGCGATGGAAGGCCCCACGCCGGTCTCGGCACTCATCCACGCAGCCACCATGGTCACCGCGGGTGTCTACCTGATCGTGCGGTCCGGGCCGGTCTTCAACCTGGCACCGGAGGCGCAGCTGGCCGTCACCATCGTCGGTGCGGTGACGCTGCTGTTCGGTGCCGTCATCGGCTGTGCCAAGGATGACATCAAGAAGGCCCTTGCCGCGTCGACCATGTCGCAGATCGGCTACATGGTGCTGGCGGCCGGGCTGGGACCGGCCGGGTACGCGGTGGCGATCATGCATCTGCTCACCCACGGTTTCTTCAAGGCCGGGCTGTTCCTGGGCGCGGGCTCGGTGATGCATGGCATGCAGGATGAAACCGACATGCGCCGGTACGGCGGATTGCGCACGTACATGCCGGTGACCTTCGTGACGTTCGGGCTGGGCTACCTGGCGATCATCGGCGTGCCACCGTTCGCCGGGTTCTTCTCCAAGGACGCCATCATCGAGACCGCGTTCGCGACGGGCGGGGCGCGCGGCTGGCTGCTCGGCGGGGCGGCGCTGCTGGGCGCGGGGATCACAGCGTTCTACATGACCCGGGTGATGCTCATGACGTTCTTCGGTGACAAGCGCTGGGAAGAAACCGCTCATCCGCACGAGTCCCCGGGCATCATGACCGCCCCGATGATCGTGCTGGCCGTCGGTTCCGTCGGCGCCGGTGCGCTGCTGGCCGTCGGCGGCACCCTGGCGAACTGGCTGGAGCCCGTGGTGAATCCGGCCGGCGGCCACGAGGCGCACGGCGCCGTCCCGGTCTGGGTGATGACGGTGATCACCTTGTCGGTGGTGGCGGTCGGCGTCGGCATCGCCTACCGGATGTACGCGACCCGGCCCGTTCCTGAAACCGCGCCGGCGGCTTCGGCTTTGACCGCCGCCGCCCGGGCCGACCTGTACGGCGACCGGTTCAACGAAACCGTCTTCATGCGGCCCGGCCGGCAGCTCACCGCGGGCCTGGTCGAGATCGACGACGACGCCGTGGAAGGGGTGACGCGAGGGCTGGCCGCCGGCATCGGCGACGTGTCCCGGCGGATGACGTCGTGGCAGACCGGATTCGCCCGCTCGTACGCGCTGTCGATGCTCGGCGGTGCGGCCCTGGTGATCGGAGCGTTCCTGGTGGTGAGGGTCTGGTGAACGGCATCGGCTGGCTGAGCGCGCTGTGGGCGGTACCGATGGTCGGGGCCGCGGTGGTGATCGTGTTGCCCGGCAAGCAGATCGCCCGCTACCTGGCTCTGGCCATCTCGCTGGTCGTGTTGGCCATCGCGCTGGTGCTTGCGGTCCGGTTCGATCCGGGCGGGCCGCAATTCCAGTTCGTCGAAGAACACCAATGGATTCCGTCGTTCGGCACCGGTTACCTGCTCGGCGTCGACGGGATCGCGCTGGCTCTGGTGCTGCTCACCGCGGTGTTGGTGCCGTTGCTGTTGATCGCGGGCTGGAATACCGGGGCCAGCGATACCGGTTTCGGTACCCGGTCCACCCAGAGCTATCTGGCGCTGACGCTCGCGGTCGAGGGCATGGTGCTGATCTCGCTGGTGGCCCTGGACGTGCTGCTGTTCTACGTGTTCTTCGAGGCGATGCTCATTCCCATGTACTTCCTCATCGGCGGATTCGGTGGGGCCAATCGGTCGGCCGCGGCGGTGAAATTCCTGTTGTACAACCTGTTCGGTGGGCTCATCATGCTGGCCGCGTTGATCGGGCTGTACGTGGTGACGGCGGATCCGCTCGGTGGCACGTTCGATTTCCGGGCCATCGCCGGTGCCGCGTCGCGCGGTGAACTGGGCGCCAGCCCCGCCATGCTCAACGCCTTGTTCCTCGGGTTCATGTTCGCCTTCGCGGTGAAGGCTCCCCTGTGGCCGTTCCACCGTTGGCTACCCGACTCGGCGGTGGAGGCCACCCCCGCCACGGCCGTGCTGATGATGGCCGTCGTCGACAAGGTCGGCACATTCGGCATGTTGCGGTACTGCCTACAACTGTTCCCCGACGCGTCGATGACGTTCCGGCCGTTGGTCATCACCCTGGCGGTGATCGGCATCGTCTACGGCGCGATCGTGGCGATCGGCCAGACCGACGTGATGCGGCTGATCGCCTACACCTCGATTTCGCATTTCGGTTTCATCATCCTGGGCATCTTCGTGATGACCAGTCAGGGCCAGTCCGGATCCACGCTGTACATGGTCAACCACGGCATCTCCACGGCGGCGCTGTTCCTGATCGCCGGATTCCTGGTGTCCCGGCGCGGATCCCGCCTGATCGCCGACTTCGGTGGCGTGCAGAAGGTGGCACCGGTGCTGGCCGGCACATTCCTGATCGCCGGGCTGGCCACGCTGTCGTTGCCGGGCTTGGCGCCGTTCATCTCCGAATTCCTGGTGCTGGTCGGCACGTTCACCCGCTACCCGGCGATGGCGGTGTTCGCGGTGACCGCGCTGGTGCTCTCGGCCATCTACATCCTGTGGGCCTACCAGCGGATGATGACGGGCCCGGTCAAGGAGGGTAACGAGCGGTTGCGGGATCTGGTGCCCCGCGAGCTCATCGTGGTGACGCCGCTCATCGCGCTGCTGCTGGTGCTGGGGATCTATCCCAAACCCGCGCTCGATGTCATCAACCCGGCCGTCGACCACACCCTGCGCACCATCCACCAGCAGGATCCCGTCCCGACCGCGGAGGGCGCGTCCCGATGAAACTAGAGGCACCGTCGATCGAATACTTCCAGCTCTCACCGGTTCTCATCGTCCTCGGGGTGGCGGTGGCCGGGGTGCTGGTGGAGGCGTTCCTGCCGCGCGGCGTCCGCTACGCCGCGCAGCTGGCGCTCGCGATCGGCGGCCAGTTGGCCGCCCTGGCGGCGGTGGTGCTGGTGACGTTTGCGCTCGACGGTCCGGGTGCGCCCGCCGCGGTCGGTGCCGTCGCCGTGGACCGGCCGGCCCTGTTCCTGCAGGGCACCCTGCTGCTGGTGGGCATCCTGGGCACGTTGCTGATCGCCGAACGACGGATACCCGCCGGAGAGGAACGCGGCCTGGACGCCTTCACCCCACAAGCCGCGGCGGTGCCGGGCAGTGTGGCGGAGAAGATCGCCGCGAAAGCGGTGGTGGCCCAGACCGAGGTGTTCCCGCTGACCATGTTCGCGGTCGCCGGCATGATGCTGTTTCCGGCCGCCGACGATCTGCTGACGATGTTCGTGGCCCTGGAGGTGTTTTCGCTGCCGCTGTACCTGATGTGCGGGCTGGCGCGCCGGCGCCGGCTGCTGTCCCAGGAGGCCGCGCTGAAATACTTTCTGCTGGGCGCATTCTCATCGGCGTTCTTCCTGTACGGGATCGCGCTGCTGTACGGCTTCTCCGGCACCTTCAGCCTCGGTGGCATCGCGTCGGCGGTGCGGACCGGCGGCGGCACCTCGATGGCGCTGGTCGGTGTGGCGCTGGTGTCGGTCGGGGTGCTGTTCAAGGTCGGCGCGGTGCCGTTCCATTCCTGGATACCCGACGTCTATCAGGGCGCCCCCACGCCCGTGACGGCATTCATGGCCGCCGCCACCAAGATCGCGGCATTCGGCGCCATGCTGCGGCTGTTCTACGTGGCGCTGCCCGGCCTGGCCGACGACTGGCGTCCGGTGTTGTGGGTGATCGCGATCGTCACGATGGTCGTCGGCACCGTCACCGCGGTGTCCCAGAACGACGTGAAACGGATGCTGGCCTACTCGTCGGTGGCCCATGCCGGGTTCATCCTGACCGGCGTCATCGCGCTCAACGATGCCGGCTTGGCGGCGACTCTGTTCTATCTGTTCGCCTATGGTTTCAGCACGCTGGGTGCGTTCGCGCTGGCCGGACTGGTGCGCGGCGCCGACGGCGAGGAGGCCACCGCGCTGGCCCGGTGGGCCGGGTTGGGGCGGCGTTATCCCGTGGTGGGCGTGGTCTTTTCGTTGTTCCTGCTGGCGTTCGCCGGGATCCCGCTGACCAGTGGTTTCGTCAGCAAGTTCGCGGTGTTCAAGGCGGCCGCCCAAGGCGGAGCCGCACCGTTGGTGATCGTCGGTGTGGTGGCCAGCGCCGTGGCCGCCTACTTCTATGTGCGGGTGATCGTGCTGATGTTCTTCACCGATCCGCCCGAGGACGCGCCGATCGTGGTCGTGCCCAGCATGCTGAGTTCGGCGACGGTGACGATCACCGCGGCCGTCACCTTCGCGCTGGGCGCGTTGCCCCAGCCCTTGCTGGATCTGGTCAACGGTCAGCAGTTCACCGGCTGACGGCCCGGCGCACCTGTCCGGCGATCAGTTCATACATGCCGCGGGTCACCTCGGTGGCGTCGCTCATGATGTTGTAGCCGTGGTCGACGGCGGGCACCTCGACGTAATCGACGAGGGCACCGACCGTATCAAGGCTCTTGGCGTAGGCGGCCGCTTCGTCACGCAACCGGTCGTACTCGCAGGCGATCACCAAAGCGGGTGCGATCCCGGCGATGTCGTCGGCGTTGTCACCCCATGCCGGTGAGGCCAACGGGTCCCGGCGCCGCGCGATCTCGGGTATGTAGGCGGTGTCGAACACCTCCCCCATCCACGGTTTCATGACGGCCCTGGCGGCCAGCGGTGACCGCTTCTCGGCGGTCGCGGTCACCAAATCGAGGGGGCATAGTGCAAAACCTGCAACGCGATCGACGGGCCTGCCTGCGACAGCGCCATCCGGCAGACGGCGGCGGAGAGGTTGCCGCCCGCGCTCTGCCCGCCGACGCAGAGCGCGTCGCCGGCCTCTTCGGCTGCCGCCCAGGCCACCACGTCGTAGAGCTGTTCCACCGGCGTCGGAAAACGGTGGTGGGGGGCAAGCAGATAGTCGGTGTTGATCACCGTGACGCCGGCGCGCGCCGCCAGGAAGCGGCACCAGGGGTCGTCCTGTTCGCGGTGTCCGATCACGAAACCACCGCCGTGGATGTTGACGTACACCCCGGCCGGCGGACCGTCGGGGCGGTACACGGTGGCCGGGGTGTCGCCGTGCCGGGTGGGGATGCTGACCTCGGTGGTGTCGGCGGCAAACTCGGGAAACCGCACCCCCGGTTTCGGACTCGGATTGACCACGCGGGCGCACAAGCGCGCAAGCGCATCGGCGATGACGGGCGTCGATAATACGGACACGCCAACGACCATACGCATGGCCGCAGCCCAGCGTCGGCCGCCGAGTTCGACGTCTTGCCAAGATCCACTCGGACTTTCCCGCCCAAATGTGCATTTGGGCGGGAGGGGGGTCAGCGGATGACGCCGTGCACCACGATGGCGGTGGTCTGGTCTATCCAGGCATCGTCGATTTCCCAGCCGGGCACCAGCAGCATGCGCAGCAGGTTGGCCCCGCCGATCACCTCGATGAGCCGGTCCGGGTCGATATCGGGGTGTACCTCCCCGCGGTCGACGGCATGCACGAGCCGGTCCCGCACGATGTCGAAAAGGCCGGTGAAGCGGCTCATCACCCGCTGGCTGAGCTCCGGGTCGGCGGCCATGTCGGCGATGACGCCGGGGAGCGCGGCACGCACCACAGGGCTGGTGAACACCGCTCCGGCGGCGGCGATCATGGCCCGGATATCGGTGGCGATATCGCCCTCCGGCATGCTCAGCGCGGTCGGCGCGGTGGGGAACGCCGCCTCGTGCACCAGTTCGGCCTTGCTCGACCACCGGCGGTACAGCGCCGTCTTGGTGGTGCCGGCCCGTTCGGCGACGGCGGCCATGGTCAGGTTCGAATAGCCGATCTGCACAAGCAGATCCGCGGTGGCGCCGAGTATGGCAGCGTCGATGCGGGGATCGCGGGGGCGGCCTGCCCCCTTGTCAACCGTAGGTGCGTCTGCTTTCATATCGCTACCGATCGTAGCGTAATGGGTACGGGAAGGAACACCGTGTCGAACGAACCGGCCGTCGAAGACGTCAGCCGCCTCCAGCACTCCAGCCGAGATATGAGCACCGTGCCCGCCGCGATCGCACAATGGCTGGCGACGCAGAGCCCCGGTAACCGCACGCCGGTCGTCACGGTCGAAAGCGGTGTCGACGCCAACGGCATGTCCTCGGAGACCCTGCTGCTGACCGTCGATTGGAACGGCACGCAGCAACACCTCGTGGCGCGGGTGGCCCCCACCCCCGCCGACGTGCCGGTGTTCTCGTCCTACCGACTGGACCATCAATTCGAGTTGATGCGCCAGGTCGGCGAGCTCACCGACGTCCCGGTCCCCCGGGTCCGCTGGATCGACACCACAGGTGACGTGCTGGGCACGCCGTTCTTCCTGATGGACCGGGTCGACGGCGTGGTCCCGCCCGATGTCATGCCCTACACCTTCGGCGGCAACTGGTTCGCCGACGCACCGGCCCAGCGCCGGCGCGAACTGCAGGACTCCACCGTCGAAGTGCTCGCCAAACTGCATTCCATTCCCGATGCGGCCCAGCGGTTCTCGTTCCTCATCGAGTCCGATCCCGCCGGGGACACCCCGCTGCGCCGGCATTTCTGTTGGCTCCAGGACTGGTACGAGTTCGCCGTCCCGGACATCGGCCGCTCCGAGCTCGTCGAACGGGCGTTGGGTTGGCTGGAGGACAACTTCCCGGCCGACGTCGCCGCCGCCATCCCGGTGCTGGCCTGGGGAGACTCCCGCATCGGCAATGTCCTGTACCGGGATTTCCGGCCGGCCGCGGTGCTGGACTGGGAGATGGCCACCGTCGGCCCCCGCGAGCTCGATGTCTCGTGGATCATCTTCGCCCACATGGTGTTCCAGGAATTGGCCGGGTTGGCCGGACTACCGGGCCTGCCGGATGTCCTGCGCGAGGACGACGTGCGCGCCACCTACGAAGGGCTGACCGGCGTCACCCTCGGTGACCTGCGCTGGTTCTACATCTACTCCGGGGTGATCTGGTGTTGTGTGTTCATGCGCACCACCGCCCGGCGGGTGCATTTCGGCGAGATGGACAAACCCGAGGATGTGGAGTCGACGTTCTACCATGCCTCGCTGCTGCGACGACTTCTCGAGGAGGGTCCGGCGGGCAGCGGCGCAGCGACCCGGGGAAAGGAACGCTGATGCTCGGCCCCATGGATGAGTTTCCCGTCCACCAGCTTCCGAAACCGATTGCCTGGCCGGGAACGTCGGACCGCAACTTCTACGACAGGTCCTACTTCAACGCCCACGACCGCACCGGTGACATCTTCGTCATCACCGGGATCGGTTACTACCCCAACCTCGGGGTGAAGGACGCCTTCCTCCTGGTTGCCCGCCGCGGCAGCGGCACATTCGGCGGAAGCGGTGACACCCAGACGGCGGTGCACCTGTCCGATGCCATCGACGCCGACCGGCTCCACCAGCATGTGCTGGGTTACCGCGTCGAGGTGACCGACCCGCTGCACTCGCTGCGCATCACCCTCGACGAGACCGACGGCATCGCCGCCGATCTCACCTGGACGGGACTGTTCGACGTCGTGCAGGAACAACCGCATATCATGCGGCAGGGCAACCGGGTGACGCTGGACGCCCAGCGGTTCGCCCAACTGGGTTCATGGAGTGGAACTTTGGAGATCGACGGGCAGCGGATCACCGTCGATCCCGCGGTGTGGATCGGATCCCGGGACCGGTCCTGGGGTATCCGGCCGATCGGTGAGACCGAACCGGCCGGGCGGCCGGCGGATCCGCCGTTCGAGGGCATGTGGTGGCTGTACGTGCCGATGGCGTTCGACGACTTCTCCATCGCGCTGATCATCCAGGAGGAGCCCAACGGATTCCGGTCGTTGAACGACTGCACCCGGATCTGGAAGGACGGGCGGGTGGAACAGTTGGGCTGGCCGCGGGTGCGGATCCACTACCGCTCCGGCACCCGCATCCCTACCGGAGCGACGATCGACGCGACCGCGCCGGACGGGTCACCGGTCCGGTTCGACGTGGAATCCAAACTGCCGGTGCCGATTCACGTCGGCGGCGGCTACGGCGGTGATCCGGACTGGACGCATGGCGTGTGGCGCGGCGAGAAGTTCACCGAACGGTTCACCTACGACATGACCGATCCGGCCATCATCGGGCGGTCCGGCTTCGGCGTGATCGACCATGTCGGCCGGGCGGTGTGCACCGAGGGTGACCGCGCCCCGGCCGAGGGGTGGGGGCTGTTCGAGCACGGCGCGCTGGGCCGGCACGACCCGTCCGGGTTCGCCGACTGGCTGACCGTGGCTCCCTAGACGGCCCAGAATGCCACCACCGCGCCCACGGCTTCGACCAGGCAATAGAACCAGTTGGGGTAGAACGGTGTCCGCTCACCGAACACCGACACCAGCCGCCCGACGGCCATCCCGGCCAGGGCGGCTCCGACGGTGACGAGGACACCGGTGCGCAGCTCGGGCACGCGGGCGGCGTAGATCAGCACCGCGGCGACGGCCAGGCCGAATCCGCCGTAGACCGCACGCACCTCCGAGCGCGCGGTCGCGGTGCCGAGCGTGACGCCGAACGGACCCAGCATGGCCGCCGGCGCGGCCAGTGCGTAGACGCCCATCCCGGCGAAGAACACCGCAATGACCACTTCGGCCACGGTAACCTCCTGTTTCGTCAGCGATCAGGAGTCCAGCATGCCCAGCGCGAACCCGGCGGCGCTTCCACAAACCTGCTATCCCGCGGTGTGGCTGTACCCCGGACAGGCGCTCTATGCCGGCCCCGGGCTGGGCCTGCAACCGCACTCCGGGTCGGTGTGGTGTCTGGCCGTGGGCGTCGACGCCCCGTTGACCGTCACCGTCGCTACCCGGCGAATCGTCGCGCGCTCCGTGCTCGTCCCGCCCCGGCTCACCCACCATCTGGCGGTCGACGGCCGCCTGGTGTCGTGTTACCTCGATCCCGTGTCCGAGCGCACCCGGTCGTGCCGGCGCCAGTTCACCGAGTTCCATCACCAGGTCGGCGTGCACCACCACGCACAGCCGGAGCTCGTCACCGTGCCACCGGATGACGCCGCGGCGACGCGGTGGCTGGCGGCGGCGGCGCCGGTCGCGATGAACGCCATCGATGCCCGGATCGGGCTGGTGGCCAAGCAGATTCGCGACGATCCCGCCACGCAGACCCCGGCGCGCGAGCTGGCGGCGTCCGCCGGCCTGTCCGAGTCGCGTTTCCTGCACCTGTTCCGTCAGGAGACCGGGTCGAGCCTGCGTCGCTACCGGTTGTGGTGTCGGCTGATCCGCGCCGGCGCCGAACTCGCGGCCGGGCACAATCTCACCACCGCCGCGGCCGAAGCCGGCTTCGCCAGCCCGTCGCACCTGGCCGACCGGTTCAAGACGACATTCGGATTGTCGGCCACTCGGTTGCTGGCGACGGGGCTGACCATCCGGACTTCCTGAACCCGCGGCCCGTTGTGGTCGAATGAAGTTGTGGTCGAATGGAGCGATGGCGTCGAAGTGGGTATGGGCACCGGCCGTTCTGGCCATCTTCGGCGCGGCGGAGTGGGCGACGTGGAAGGCTTCACGCGAGCACACCGTGCGTGCCGATGATGCCGCGGTGCCCGGAGAAACCGTCCTGGTGCTGGGGTGCCCGATCACCGCGCTGTGGAAGTGGCGGGTTCGCATCGCGGTCCGCTCCACCGATCCGTCGACGGCGCAATTCATCTTCTCCGGGGGCGCGGTGCGCACACCGGTGCCGGAGGCGGCGCTGATGGCCGACTACGCGGTCAACCGGCTCGGGGTACCGCCGGCGAACGTCACCGTGGAGGATCGGTCGCGAAACACCGTGCAGAACATCGTGAACTCGATCCCGCTGATGGCCGACAGCCGCGCGATCAAGGTCGCGTCCAACACCTTTCACGCGCGCCGGGCGCGACAGATCGTTCGCGACGAGGCACCGACGCTGGCCCGGCGGTTGCGCCCCGCGCGCGACTACATCCCCGGTGAATGGGGACCGTTACACGTTGCCCTGCTGGCCTACCACCTGTACCGGAGCCGGTTCGGCTAGCTCGCGGGCCGGCGCGCGGCCGAACACCATCGACTCCTCGATCCGGTCGAACCGATGGTCGATCACGTCCAGCCCGTAGTTGTGCCGCACGTTCCAGGGCCGGCGGGTACCGGACTTGGGCAGCGCGTGCGGCGCCCGCTGCACGTAGCCGGCGTTGATGTCCCAGGCCGGCTTCTCCTGTACCGGCACACCGTTGCGATGCGGGTAGGCGTGCGTATAGCCGTGCGCATCCATGTACGCCAACAGCTTTGCCACCGCCTTGGCGGTCATGTCGGCGCGCAGCGTCCACGACGCGTTGGTGTACCCGACACACCACGCCATGTTCGGCACCTCTTCGAGCAGGTGCTCCTTGTAGACGAACCGGTCGGTGGGGTCGATCGTGCGGCCGTCGATGCGCAACTCGATCCCGCCCAGTGCCTGCAGCTGTAACCCCGTTGCGGTGACGATGATGTCGGCATCCAGCCGGCCACCACCGGCCAGCACGATGCCGGCGGCATCGACGTGATCGATGTGATCGGTGACGATGTCGGCTCGCCCGGCGCTGAGATCCTCGTACAGGTCACCGTCGAGCACCAGACACATCCGCTGGTCCCATGGTCGATAGCGGGGCTTGAAGTGCACGTCGACGGGATAGCCCGCCGGGAGGCGCGCGATGGTCCTGTTGCGGATCAGGCGCCGTCCCAGGCCCGGCGCCTTCCTGAAGAACAGGAGCAGCGCATAGTGCATCCACGCGTTGCGGAATCGGATGAAACGGTGAGCGAGCTTGGCCGGCAACAGCTTCCGGACGGTCTGCATGACGGCGGGGACTGCCGGCATGGCCATCATGTAGGTGGGTGAACGTTGCAGCATGGTGACGTGACCGGCCTTGCGGGCCAGCGCGGGCACCAGGCTGATCGCGGTGGCTCCGCTCCCGACCACCACGATGTTCTTGCCGGTGTAGTCCAGCGATTCGGGCCAGAACTGCGGGTGCACCACCGGACCGGCGAAATCGTGCATCCCGGCGATCGGCGGGGTGTGCGGGTGGTCGTAGTCGTAGTACCCGGTGCCGAAGAACAGGAAGCGGGCCCGGTGGATGGCCGGCACGCCGTCGACCTCGGTGCGCACCGACCAGGTGTCGGTGGCCGAATCCCAGTCCGCCGAGAGCACCCTGGTGTTGAAGCGGATGTGCCGGTCGATGCCGTGTTTGTGCGCGGTGTGCGCGAGGTAGTCACGGATATCGGCCCCGTCGGCGACATGTTCTTCGCGGGTCCACGGCTCGTACGGGAAGCTGAGGGTGAAGATATCGCTGTCGGAACGAATGCCGGGGTAGCGGAACAGATCCCAGGTACCGCCGAGGCGTTCGCGGCGCTCCAGGATGGCGTAGGTCAGCCGCGGGTTCTGCTCGTGGATGCGGTAGGCGGCGTTGATGCCGGAGATGCCCGCCCCGATGATCAGCACATCAGTGAATTCGGGGGTGAATTCGGGGGCGAAGCCGGGGATCAACCCGGACTCGACCTGCTCCTCGCCCATGGACAACCTCCTCGTGGTCCTGCGCCGTACCACCACCATAGGTGCTCAGGTACGCAGCGCGTCAACGATCTGGGCCAGCGAATCCGCCGCGATCGGTCCGGGCTGGTAGATGCACACCCGGTCGGACACCCCGCGCACCCGGTCTGCGATGTGGGCGGCGACCTCGGCGGGGGTGCCGCAGGCGGCGATGGTGTGCAGCACGTCGTCGTCGATCAGCCCGCCCATCTCGGCCCAGCGGCCCTGTTTGGACAGCGCGTTCAGTTCGGGCTGCAGCTCACCCCAGCCGTGCACCTCCAGCACCGGCCGGTACGCCGGGGTGGACCCGTAGAAGGCCAGCAACTGGCGGGTGGCGGCGTGGTCGGGATTGCTGTCGGAGCTGACCGACACGATGACCTCGGGGACGATCGCGAGGTCCTCGCGACGACGACCTGCCGCGCGCAGCCCGGCGTCCACCGAGGCCATGGTCACCTCGTCGAGGAAGCGTTTCGACCCGAACGGCATCACCAGCAGTCCGTCGGCATGCTCGGCGACCGCGCGGGTCAGCTTTGGCCCGAGCGCCCCGACATAGATGGGCGGTGGCCCGTAGACGTTGTCGCGCGGGGTGAAGGTCGGGGTCATCAGGGTGTGCCGGTAGAACTCGCCCCGGAAGTTCAGCCGTTCGCCCGTCGACCAGGCGGTGAAGATGGCCCGCAGGGCGGCCACCAGTTCGGTCATCCTCTCCACCGGCCGGTCGAAATCGGCGCCGAACCGCTTCTCGATCTGGGTGCGGATCTGGGTGCCCAGCCCCAGTGTGAACCGGCCGCTGGTGAGGATCTGATGGTCGATCGCCTGGTGCGCGAGGTGAATCGGATTGCGTGGGAACGCGATCGCCACATTGGTCATCAGGTCCAGCCCACCGACCGTCGAGGCCAGGGTCAGCGGGGTGAACACGTCATGGGGTCCTTCGAAGGTGAACACCCCGCTGGCACCGGCATCGCGCAACGTCCGCGCACGCTCGATGGCATCGGTGGGCCCGTACAACGCCGTCATCACCTTCACAGCGGCTCACCCTAGTGCGCGGCGCCGGTGCTTCGGTGCAGACTGAGGCCGTGGGCGATGTGATCGTGGTGGGAGCCGGGTTCGCGGGGCTGGTGGCGGCGCGCGAACTGACCAGACGAGGCCACGACGTGGTCGTGCTGGAGGGGCGCGACCGGGTCGGCGGACGCTCGCACACGACGACGATCGCCGGGGTGCCGGTGGACCTCGGTGCCACCTTCGTCGGCCCCACGCAGACCGCCGTGCTGAAACTGGCGGCCGAACTGGGCTGCGCCACCGTGCCCACGTACTCCCGCGGCAAGAATCTGATCGACTGGCACGGGCGGGTGCGGTCCTACCGCAGCACCATCCCGAAGCTGTCGCTGATCGAACTGTTCGACGTGTCCCGGATCCAGTGGCGGTTCGAACGGCTGGCCAAGCTGATCCCGGTGACCGACCCGTGGGCGGCGCCCGCGGCCGAGCGGTTGGACCGGCGCAGCCTGGACAGCTGGTTGCGCTCGGTGCACGCCAACGCGTCGACCCGGAATCTGATGGCGATCATGTCGCGGGTGACATGGGGTTGCGAGCCGGACGCGGTGTCCATGCTGCACGCGGTGCGCTACGTGAAGGCAGCAGGCGGTCTGGGGCCCATGCTCGACGTCGAGGGCGGTGCCCAACAGGACCGCTTCCCGGGTGGGACCCAGCAGATCGCCGTCCGGATGGCCGAGGACCTGACCGTGCGGCTGAACACCGTGGTACGCCGCGTCATCCGGGACACCGCGGGGTATCGCGTCGAATCCGACACCGAGTCCTGGCAGGCACGTGCCGTGATCGTGGCCGTCCCGCCGGCGCACCGCGGCGCGATCACCTTCGAACCGGGGCTGCCCGACGACCATCGGGCCCTGATCGCGCATTGGCCGCAAGGCAATCTGAGCAAGGCTTACGCCGCCTACGACAAGCCGTTCTGGCGGGCCGACGGCTGCTCGGGCGAGGCGCTGTCGGATGAGGGACCGGTGTTCATCACCTTCGACGTCAGCCCCGGTGACGACGGCCCCGGCGTGCTGTTGGGATTCGCCGACTCCCGCAGCTTCGACCCGCTGCCCCCGCAGCAACGTCGCGACCGCGCGCTGCGCAATTTCGCCGCGCTGTTCGGCGACGCCGCCGCGACACCCATCGATTATCTCGACCATTGTTGGGGCACAGAGGAATTCGCGCCGGGCGGGCCGACGGCTGCGGTACCGCCCGGCGCCTGGACCAGTTACGGGCACGCGCTGCGCGCCCCCGTCGACGGCGTGTTCTGGGCCGGTACCGAGACGGCCGACGAATGGACGGGATTCCTGGACGGCGCGGTGCGCTCCGGTCAGCGCGCCGCGACCGAGGCGGCCGGGTACCTCACGAGCTGAGCCGTTGGCGGGCAGCCGATTCGGCCAACGCCCGCAGCTGCTGGGTCACCTCGGCCGGCCGTTCCAGGATGGCGCAGTGCCCGCCGGGCAGCTCGACGAATCCCGCCAGGTTCGGCAGGTGGCCGGCGATGTGACGGGAGGCGTTGATCGGCAACAGCCGGTCTTTGCTGCTGCCGATCACCAGCGTCGGCACCGTCAGGTTGCGCAGCGAAATGTGGTTGGCACCAAGGCTGTCCACCAACACGCGGGCCCAGCCGCCGCGACCGGCCGGTGGGGTGGCGGCGAACAGCCGGTACACCAGGTCGCCCACCTCCGGGTCCGCGTCGCGCCCGACGGCCAGGTACTCGACGAACCGCTTGTTGGGTCCACCCGCCAGTTTGGGGATCGGGGTGGCACCGAAGGTTTTCAGGAACGTGCCGGCGGTCCGGATCCGGGCCTGTGACAGCGGTGCGGGCACCGGGGCCAGTTGCACGTCACGCAGCAGGTCCCCGGTGGTGGTGTTGATCAACGCCACGGCGTCGGCGCAGTGAAGCACCCGCCGTGGGTAGCGCTGCGACCATGACGTGATCGCGATACCGCCCATCGAGTGTCCGGCGATGACGGCGCGCTCCCCCGGCGCCAATGTCGCATCGAGCACCGCGTCCAGATCGCTGGCCAGATGGTTGAGGCTGTACCGGCGGCGCTCACGCGGAGTCTCGCTGCGACCGTGCCCGCGGTGGTCATAGGCGATGACGCGGTACTGGCCGGCCAGCTCGGCGATCTGATGCGCCCACACCCCGATGGCGCAGGTGATGCCGTGGGCCAGCACGATCGGGTAACCGTGGTCCGGGCCGAAGACCTGGGTGTGCAGCCGGGTGCCGTCATTCGAGCGGACGGCCACGGTGCGGCCGGCGGGCAGCGGTGGAAGCGTCATCTGCGGGCTCCAATCGTCCCCGGCCACGTTGCCGGGGTGGTCAGTCTACGCGGCGGCCGTCGTGGAGCGCCTCGGCACCGGGTTGTTAAATGGTGCGTCATGCGCGCCATACACATCCCCCGGTTGGACGGACCGTCGGCGGCGGAGGTCGTGGACATCCCCGAACCGGGCGCCGACGGGGTGGTCATCGAGGTGCACGCTGCCGGCGTCGCGTTTCCCGACGCCCTGCAGACCCGCGGCCTGTACCAGTACAAGGCGCCACTGCCGTACATCCCCGGTGCGGAGGTCGCCGGGGTGGTGCGCAGCGCACCGCGGGATGCGCCGGTGGCACCCGGGGACCGGGTCGCCGGGTTGACACTGCTGACCGGCGCGATGGCCGAGGTGGTGGCGCTGCCGCCGGAGCGGGTGTTCGCACTGCCCGACTCGGTGTCCTTCGAGGCGGGTGCCGGCGTGCTGTTCAACGACCTGACCGTGCACTTCGCGTTGCGCACCCGCGGCAGGCTGGCCGCCGGCGAGACGGTACTGGTGCACGGTGGCGCCGGCGGGATCGGCACCTCGACGCTACGGCTGGCCCCGGCGCTGGGCGCCGCCCGCGTGATCGCGGTGGTGAGCACCGAGGCCAAGGGTGAGATCGCCCGGGCGGCGGGTGCCACCGACGTGGTGCCGGCCGACGGGTTCAAGGACGCGGTGGCCGAGCTGACCGGCGGCTGCGGGGTGGACATCGTGTTGGACCCGGTCGGCGGGGACCGGTTCACCGATTCACTGCGTTCGCTGGCCCCGGGCGGGCGGCTGCTCGTGGTCGGCTTCACCGGCGGGGAGATCCCCACGGTGAAGGTGAATCGGTTACTGCTCAACAACGTCGACGCGATCGGCGTCGGCTGGGGCGCCTGGACGATGACCCACCCGGGATATCTGGCTCAGCAGTGGGCGGAGCTGGCCCCGCTGCTGGCCTCCGGCGCGGTGCCCGCGCCCGAGCCGGTGGTGTATCCGTTCGAGCGGGCCGGTGAGGCCATCGCCTCGATGGAAAACCGCAGCGCCACCGGCAAAGTCGTGTTGAAGGTACGTTAGCGCGGCACCGGCAGCAGCAGCCGCGACCCGGCACCGACCTCGTGGGTCGTGGGCACCATCCGCGTCGCGTTCCACATCGGCTCTCCGGTGCCGTGATTGCGGGCATAGCGCGGATGCGATCCGCCCGCGATCATCACCCGGATCCGGGATCCACGCGCGAACCGGTGCGCGATCGGGTCGAGATCCAACTGCAGCGCCGACGGCGCCCCGGCCGTCCGGCGCACGTAGCCGTCGCTGACGTTGCGAGAGCACCCGTCGGCGCCGACCTCGCTGATCCGCACCCACACGTCGGCGAATCCGGTGTCGGTGCGGTGCACAAGTTCGATCCGCGGCGTGCCGAGCACCTCCAGCGCGTCCGGCAGCGGCGCGGTGCTGAAGGTGACCACGTCGGCGCGCGCGGCCAAGGTGCCGTCGTCGCGATAGCCGCTGGGGGTGAACAGCAGCCGGCCACCGACGGTCGGGGTCGGATCGGCCGGATCGAACACGAACCGGGCCAGTACGCCGTCACCGTCCGGGCGCCGGTCCCCCAACGCGGCCCTGGGGCCCAGGTACAGCACGGAATCCTCGGTGGCGGGCGGCCATTCGGGCATGTCCCGCCACTCCGCGCTGCCGGTGACGTGGATCCGCGCCCCGGACCATCGGGCCCCGGCCAGCCATGCCAGCGACTCCCGGATGACGTCACCGCCGCCCTCGCCGTGGGTCCACGGGCCGACGATCAGCGCCGGCTCGGCGCCGCGGTCGACGAGGCGGCGGTACTGCTCCAGGGTCTGGGGCAGGAAGACGTCCTGCCAGCCGGTGACCAGCAGCACCGGCACGCCGACCCGCTGCAGCGCGCCGCCGAGCCGGCTGGGCTGCCAGTACGGGTGCGCCGTGTCGGGGGTGCGCAGCCACGATTCATGCCAGCCGGCCCGTCCTTTGAGGATGCGCCGGCCGGCGTCGCGCAGCGGAACGGTGCGCAGCGGGGTGCGCAACCGGCGCGACGTGGTGAGCGCCCGCGCCAGCGTGCGCAGCGTCCCGCCGTTCTCCTGGTGGGCCACCTGGTAGCTCCAGGTCAGAAAATCAGCGAGAGCGAACGAACCGGTGCTCCAACCCGATTCGGCGAAGTCATGCGGTGCCATGGCGATGATCGAGGTGGTCAGCTCCGGTGGCGGGTCGGACAGCAGCGCCCACTGGGTGAAGCCGAGGTAGGACGCCCCGGCGGTGGCGAACCGGCCGTCGAACCACGGTTGGGTGCGCATCCAGGCCACCGTGTCCGCGGCGTCGGCCGCCTCGCTCACTCCTGGCTCGAAGGTGCCGGTGGAGCCGAAAGTGCCTCGCACGCTTTGCAGGACGACCCGGTAGCCACGCTCGGCGTAGAGCCCGGCGATGACGGTCGCGGGCAGGTTCGCGCGGCCGTACGGGGTGCGCATGAGTACGGTGCCAAGGGGGTCCGACGGCGTGTACAGATCGGTGCGCAGCCGTTCGCCGTCACGGGTGACGACGTCGATATCGCGGCTGACGGTGTAGCGCGTCGTCGGCGGGCCCAGACCGGCCTTGGCGGCGGACACCCGCACCGCCAGTGCTGTGAGCGGACCGCGGTTGTGAGTACGTCTAACCATGATGACTCGACTGTAGCTACCGGTGCTCCAGATCGCGTTTGACCTGCAGCCGGCGCAGCTTGCCCGAGGACGTCCTGGGCAGGGTGCCGGGTTTGACGAAGATGACGTCGGCGGGCACCACCCCGCAACCCGAGGCCACATGCTGGATCAGTTGGGCCCGGGCCCCGGCCTCGTCGGGCCCGCGGAACTCGGCGGTGATCAGCAGGGCGGGTCGGATCGACCCCTCCCCGACGCCGACGGCCACCACCGCACCTTCCCGCACACCGGGGACCTGGGCGGCCAACTGCTCGACCTCGGTCGGGAAGATATTGCGCCCGGCGACGGTGATGATCTCCTTTGCCCGGCCGCAGACCACCAGCCCGCCGTCGGCGAGGAAGCCGAGATCACCGGTGCGGAACCAGGATCCGTCGGCCAGTGGATCATCGCCGAGGTAGCCCGTCATCATGGACGTGCCGCGGATGACGATCTCCCCCACGTCACCGTGCGCCCCCTCGACCGGGTCGATCCGCACCTCCATACCGGCGATCGGCGCCCCGAGCACAGCGTGCGTACCGGTGGCCGTCTGCACGGCCCGCAATCCCAGGCCGGGCTCCGGAACCGTGACGGCACAGTTGGATTCGGCCATCCCGTAGGACGGGGACAGCGCCCCGGTGGGGAACCCGAAGCGCGCCATCTCGGTGCCGAACCGCGCGGTGAGGGCGCAGTCGACGGGCTCGCCGCCGTTGAGCGCGAAACGCAGTGCGGACAGGTCGACATCGGCGACTCGGCGCGAGTACTTGCCGATCATGCCGTAGGCCATGTTGGGCGCTGCGGTGATGGTGGCCCGGCTCTCGGACAGCCAGTGCAGCCACCGGAACGGGGACGCCTGGAACGCCGACGTCGGCGCCTGCCACACGTCGGTGCCGGCGAGGGCGCCCGAGAGCAGGAAACTCAGGCCCATGTCGTGATACAACGGCAGCCAGGAGCAGCCGGTATCGCTGGTCTGGACGTCGATGCGGTCGTTGAGGCCGCACAGGTTGGCCAGCACGGCGGCGGGTGAGAGCGCGACGGTGCGCGGGGTTCCGGTGGACCCGGCGGTGCCTTGCAGCACGGCGACCGGCGCGGGCCCGTCGGGGAGCGCAAAGGTGGCCGAACGCCGCGGGTGGGCAACGCCGGTGAGATCGACCGCCTCCGGCGACTCCGCGGCCAGGCGCTGCAGGTAGCTGCCCTGGCTGAGCACCCGCTCGACGGCGATCCCGCCGAAGCGGGACAGCGTGATCCGCGCCCAGTCCGCCGGGTCCGCACCGCGGATCGGTCCGGGCAGGATCGCGACCGCCGCACCGGCGAGTTGGGCGCCGATGATCGCCGCGACGAACTCCGCGGTCGGCTCACCCACCAATCCCAGGGATTCGACTCCGGAGTCGGACGCCCATGCGGCCACGTTCTCGGCGCGGGCGTAGATCTCCGGCCACGGGTGCCGGACCCAGACGTCGTCCTCGAGCAGCACCAGGTGATTCGTGCTGCCCGACAACCGGTCACGCAGCGCGGCGGCCAGCAAACTCACCATGTGCATGCGATTCTGGCAATGGTGACGAGCCCGCCGAACATCATGGGTGGAAACTACAGCAAAGGAACGCCGCGTGGGCGCGCACCTTGACGACCGCGTCAATCGTGGTGTGCCCGCGGCACTGCCCGTGCGAGGACAGCAGCCCGGACCGGCCGCGATCCTCCGGGAAGAACACCTCGCGGGCCAGCTGACGGCGCCAACTCCTGCTGGGCTACTTCGGCGACACCGAAGTCGTGCCCAAACAACGGGGACAGGGCGTCCTGATGCGCGCCCGATGTCATCCGGCCCGGTTCAGTCCGTGGTCTCGGCGGCGACGCGTTCTTGTTGCAGGCGGTCCTTGCTTCGCAGCAGGCGCAGCAGCGTCACCAATCCCAGTCCCCCGATCATGTTGCCGACCACGGTGTAACCGAACCAGGTGAGCCAGTCAAGGTAGCCGAATGGCGCGTGGCCGGTGAACATCGCCCCGAAGATCAACAGTGAGTCCAGGATCGAGTGGAACATCTGCAGTCCGGCAAGCAGGAAGGCACCGGCGACGGCTGCGGCGATCTTGCCGATCACCGCGTCGGTGCCGTGCTGCATTCGGGTCATCAGCGTGATCGCCATGCCGCCCAGGACGGCCAGCGTCACCGTGTGCACGGACATGGGCGCGGTGGCGTAATGCGTGGCCGCCTCGATGGTCGTGTCGTGCAGCTTCGGGAAGGCGATGATGATCAACCACATGATCAGCCAGCCGCCGGCCAGATTGGCGACCAAGGTGCCGCCCCACAGCTTGCACAGTTGGGCGAAGCTGGCCCGTTTGGCGGCAACGGTGGTCACCGGAATCAGGAAACCCTCGGTGAACAGCTCGCTGCGGCCCAACAACAGCGCCAGGAAGCCGATCGAGAACGCCAGCCCGGCCAGCAGTGAATTGTCCGTGGCGTCCAGCACCGACAAGTAGGCCAGCACGCCCATCGCCACTTCGGTGCCGCCGAAGAAACCGGTGACCAGTACTTCCCGCCAGGTACGGTGCAGCCGTTGGGTGCCTTCGCTGACCATCCTGCTGAAGGCGTACTCCAGCTCGTCTTCTATCGGACTGTCGGACGCGCCCAGGCGACGTCGGTCGGTGTCGCTCATCGAACCTTCCACCGGGCACGTGCGGCGATCGACGTGGCCGTCCAGCCAGGAGTGCCCGGTCGCGCCGGGTTCAAACGCAAACCCGGCGCGGCTCGGGTCACACCAGCTGGTCGCGGAAGGCCCTGGCGGCCAGCATCAACTCCTCGACGCGCTTCTGGTCAGCCCGGTTCTCGAAGACGCCGTCCTGCTTGAAATACGTTCCCACCACGGCACCGTCGGCGATGTCGAGCTGTGTGGCCACATTCTCGGCCCGCACCCCGGTGTTGACGAACACCGGCACGGTGCCGGCCGCCGACTTCACCACGCGCAGTGCCTCGGTGTCGGTCGGCGCGCCGGCGGTGGCACCGGAGACGCAGATGGCGTCGGGCAGCGTGGCGAACACGGTGGTGCGGGTGATCGACGCGAGATCCCGTGCGGCAAGGTAGGTGGCCGACTCCGGCACGATGTTGAACAGCAGCTTCACCGCCGACCCGCCGACCCGGGTGCGGTGCCGGGCCACCTCGCCGATGTTGGTGTCCCACAACCCGAAATCACTGGCATACACGCCGGTGAAGATCTCCCTGACGAATTTCGCGCCGGTGGCCACGGCCAGGTCGATGGAGGCGCGGCCGTCCCACAGCACGTTGACGCCGTAGGGCACGAACAGGTCCGGCAGCAGCTCGCCGATGATGCGGGCCATGGTGATCGCGGTGATCGGCTCGGTCTTGGTCAGGTAGGGCAGGCTGAACTCGTTGCTGATCATCACGCCGTCCACGCCGCCGGACTGCAGGGCGTCCAGTTCGGCCCGGGCCCGGTCGACGACGGCGGCGATACCGCCCGCGGTGTCGTAACCGGGATCGCCGGGCAGTGCGCTGAGGTGGAGCATGGCGATGACGGGCTTCCGAACTCCGAAAACGTCGTCGAGCCAGGTGGTGGTCACTGAAGTGCCTTTCTTTCTGCGTTGAATGCGAAGTCTTTTCCAGGACAGGTCAGTCCATGTAGGCGCCGCCGTTGACGGCCAGCGCCTCACCGGTGACGAAGCGCGCGTCGTCGGACAGCAGGAAGGCCACCACGCGGGCGACATCGTCGGGCTGCTCGAGACGGCCCAACGGCGTGTCCTGGATCATCATGGCGCGCACGCCCTCGGGTGTGCTGCCGCGCAACTGCGCCTCCCACTCGAGTTCTCTTGTCTGCATGGGTGTTTCGACGTATCCGGGGCACACGCAGTTGACGGTGATGCCGTGCTCACCGAGCTCGTACGCCATGGCCTGGGTGAGACCGACGACACCGAACTTGGACGCCACGTAGTCCGACAGGTAGGGCACGCGGCCCTGCTTGCCCGCCATCGACGCGGTGTTGACGATGCTGCCCGCGGTCCCGCTGCGCACCATGGCCCTGGCCGCGGCCTGCCCGCATACGAACACGCCCTTGAGGTTGACGTCCATGGTCTGGTCGTAATGGGCCACCGGGGCGTCGAGGAACTTGTGCATGAACGAGATCCCGGCATTGCTCACCCACGCGTCCAGGCCGAGCCGGTCGGCGATGCCGTAGGCCACGGTGGCGGCGTCCTCGGGCGCGCTGACGTTGAGGACCGCCGATTCGTGCCCGGCATCCTGGTTGGGCAGCCCGGCGGCGACCTCGCGAGCGGCATCACCGTTGATATCGGTGACGACGACGCGCCAGTCCCGGGCGGCGAGGGTGGTGGCGATGGCCCGGCCGATGCCCGATCCGGCGCCGGTCACCACGACTGTCTTGGTCATAACTGTGCTTGTTCCTCTTCCTTTTTCACCGAGCTGCGCCAGTGAGGCGCAGATGGGTTCGTGCGTCGAATGCGTGTGCGCCACCGGGACGGATCGACAACGCCACCGCGGCGCCCTCGGTGATACCGGTGAGCCGGGACGTGTCGACCACGCTGGTCAGCTCGGTACCGCGGGCCGAGAGGGTGACGATGGCGCGGGGCCCCAGCAGTTCGATCAGGGTGACCGTCGCAACGGCCTCGGGCGCGGCGGTGGGCACCAGATCGTCGGGCCGCACCCCGAGGGTGATCGGTCCGTGCGCGGTGATCCCGTCGACGTCGAGGGTCAATCCGTTGGTCAGGGTGAAGGTGCGCCCCGTCAGTTCGCCGTCGAGCAGGTTCATCTTGGGGCTGCCGACGAACGACGCCACGAAGGTGTCGGCGGGGGTGTTGTACACCTCGAGCGGGGCGCCCTGCTGCGCGATGCGGCCGTCCCGCAGCACCACCATGCGGTCGGACAGCGTCATCGCCTCCTCCTGGTCGTGCGTGACGTACACCGAGGTGATGCCGAGCCTGCGCTGGATCTGCAGTAATTCGGTGCGGGTTTCGACGCGCAGCTTGGCGTCCAGGTTGGACAGCGGCTCGTCGAACAGGAACACCGACGGCTGCCGGATGATGGCCCGGCCGATGGCCACCCGCTGTTGCTGGCCGCCGCTGAGGTCTTTGGGCTTGCGGCCCAACAGCTTTTCCAGCCCGAGTGATGCGGCCACCTCGTCGGCGCGGCGCAGCGCCTCGGCCCGCGGTGTCTTGGAGGCCCGCAGCGGGAAGGCGATGTTCTCCCGCACGGTCAGGTGCGGGTAGAGCGCGTAGTTCTGGAACACCATGGCCACGTCCCGGTCCCGGGGCTGCAGCTGCGTGACGTCCCGATCACCGATGGTGATGGTCCCCGAGGTGACGGATTCCAGACCGGCGAGCATGCGCAGGGAGGTGGACTTGCCGCACCCGGACGGGCCGACCAGCACGGTGAAAGAGCCGTCGGGCAGTTCGAGATTCAGGTCCTCGACGATGGTGGTGGATCCGTAGGATTTGTTGACTCCGGAGAATCGGACTGTAGCCATGACGCTGTGCTCACCAATCTTTAGAACTTGACCGCGCCGCCGCTGATGCCCTGCACGAGCCGGCGCTGGATGAAGAAGCTGGCAACGACGACGGGTACCACCGCGATGAGGATCGCCGCGCTCATCGAGCCGATCTGCACCCCGCGGAAGGTGTTGAATCCGGCGATGGCCACCGGCAGGATGGCGGCCTTGCCCGGCGCCAGGATGAGGCCGTAGAACAGGTCGTTCCACGACAGGGTGAAACCGAAGATGGCGGCCGCGCCGATGCCGGGATACACCTGGGGCAGCACCACCATCCGGAACGCCTGGAAACGGGTGAATCCGTCAACCTGGGCCTGCTCCTCCAGTGAGCGCGGCACCGCTTCGAAGAAGCCGATCAAGAACCAGGTGACAACGGGCAGAACGAAACTCAGGTGCGCGAAGATGACCGGTACTACGGTGTCGTTGAGGCGCAACGCATACGCCATGGTGAGGAACGGGAACACCAGAACCGCGGGCGGCAGCACCTGGGCGGCCAGCATGCCGAACCGGGTGGCGGTGCCGCCGGCGCGGAACCGGGCGATGGCGTAGGCGCCCATGCTGCCGACCACCACGCTGGTGCCGACGGTGACGAGGGCGACCAGGGCGCTGCGGCCGGCGGCGCCGAGGATGTCCGAGGACAGCACGGTGCGCCAACTGTCCAGCACCGGGGTGAAGCTCAGCAGGAACGGATCATTGAGCTGCTGCGGTGTTTTCACGCTCGCCAGCGCGATCCACAGCACCGGGAACAGCACCGTGATGGCGGCCGCCCACAGCAAGGCCACTCGGCAGATGGTCAGCGCGAGAGAGTTCTTCATGACTGTCCCGCCTGTTGCGTTCGCGCCTTCTCCATCCGGCGGAAGGCGATCACGATGACCGTCAGCACCAGTACCAGCACCACGAACGCCATCGACGACGCCGAGCCGAGCCGGAAGAACTGGATGCCGGTCTGGTAGATGAAGTACTGCAGCGTCTCGGTTTCGGTGCCCGGTCCCCCGCGCGTGGTGGCGAAGACGTACTCGAACACCTTCATGGCGTCCAGTGACCGCAGCATGATGGCCACCACCAGAACCGGGGCCAGCAGCGGCAGCGTCACCCGCCGCAGCACATACCAGCCGCCGGCGCCGTCCACCCGAGCCGCCTCCAGTGGTTGGCGCGGAATGGATTCCAGCCCGGCCAGCAGGAGCAGCACCATGAACGGCGTCCACTGCCAGACGTCGATGAACGCCATGGTGAACAGGGCGCGGCCGGGACCGAAGAAGTCGTAGTCGATGCCGATGCCGCGCAGCAGATGCGGGATGGCGCCGAGTTGATCGTTGAGCAGGAAGCGGAAGATCAGGCCGACCGCGATGGGGGTGATGAACATCGGTGCGAGCAGCATGGAGCGGGTGAGATCGCGTGCCCAGCGCTGCTTTTGCAGGGCAAGGGCGATGGCCAGCCCGATGGTCAGTTCCAGCCCGACGGCAACCAGCACGTACAGCGCGGTGGTGCCGAAGGCGTGCCAGAACCCGGCGTCACCGAACGTGGCCACGTAGTTGTCGGCGGCCACCAGTTTCGGCGTCCCGTGATCGGTGAGCTTGTAATCGGTGACGCTCAGGTAGAAGGCGTAAGCCAAAGGGAAACCGACCACCCCGACGAAAAGGGCAATCAGGGGGGCGACCATGCCGTGCTTGAACGCCATCATGGTCATCGCTCCTTTCGCGGGGTGGTCGGTTTCGGGGAGGGCAGCTGCGAGGGGTCAGCTAGCCCTGGATCTTCTCGACGGCGGCTTGCGCGGCGGCCAGCGCATCGTCGACGCTCTTGGTGCCGGCCACGGCCTCGTTGAGCTCGGTGCCGACCGCCTGGATCATCTCCTCGCCGCTCGGACCCTGGCTCAGCGGAGCGGAATCGGCCAGCAGCTTCTCCACCGTCTGGTAATAGTCCGCGCCGAACTTGCCGTTCAGGACTGCCGGGTCCTTGAGTGTGCTCTGCCGGATTGCGGCGCCGCCCTTCTCGGTGCGGGCGATATCGTGTGGCTTGGCGGTGATCCAGGAGGCGAACGCCCAGGCGGCGTCCGAAGCGCCCGAGTTGGCCGGGATGGCCCAGCTCCACGATCCCAGCACCTGCTTGCCGCCCGGGATGGTGGCCAGCTTGAACTTGCCCGCAGACGGACCGGAACCCGGCTCGTTGACGGCAGGCAGCTGCCAGTTGTAGTTGATCATCGACGCGGACTGCCCGGCGGCCAGTGAGCGCTGGGCCTCGTCCATGCTCCAGTTCAGGCTGTTCGGCGGGGCGGCGTTCTTGTAGGTGTCGATGTACGCCTCCAGCGCGCGCTTGGCTTCCGGCGTGTTCAGGGTGGGCTTGCCGTCAGGGCCGTAGATGGAGCCGCCCGCGGCGAACAACCAGTTGCCCCACTCCTCGAAGATCTTGTACCCGCGCTGCGGCTGCATCGCGATCCCGGCGCGGTCACCGGACTTGAGCGCCTTCGACGTGCTCACCAGCTGGTCCAGCGTGGTCGGCACCGTCTGCTTGGCCTGCGCCAAATCGTCGGTGTTGTAGAGGTATCCGAGCGCGTAGTTGTAGAACGGCACCGCGTAGCGGACGCCGTCGACGGTGGTGACGTCGGTGAGCGGCTTGAAGAAGTCGGCCGCGTCGTAGTCAGGGGTGCTGTCGATACGGGCGTCCAGTGGCTGCAGGAACTTCGCCTTGGCGAAGTCCACCATCCACGGGTTGTCCACCACGATCAGGTCATAGTTGGGGGTGCTGGATTGGAAGGAGGACACCAGCTTGTCGCGCATCTGATCATAGGTCAGCTGCTCGATGTCGACCTTGATGTCCGGGTAGTCCTTGTTGAAGTCGGCCACCATCGATTTCACGATGTCGCTGTCCGGGACGTTCTCCATCAGGATGCGTACGGTGCCCGAGGTGTTCTTGGGGATCTCGCCCGTGCCGGTGGCCTGGGTCTGCTCGGGGCCGCCGCTGCCGGCACAGGCGCTCAGCAGCAGTGCGACCACGGACACCAGGGCGGCGACGGCGGCCAGAACGAACGGCCGCCTCCGCCCTGGTGTCGGGGTGGTGGTGATTTTCATTGCGGCACGGTTCCTTTCGTGATCATCGGGAGGTTCGGGCCAATCGGTGCGATATCGGTGCCATCGCGGCGCCGAGTTCGCGCCAGGTCGCGTAAGCGGTGTCGTACGCCGCCGCACGAGCCGGATCGGGTACGTACGGCGGGTCCAAGGTGATGAACCGGGCGGCGTCAGACCAATCGTCCAGTGCCCCGATTCCGATGGCCGCGATCACCGCCGCGCCCAGCGAAGCCCCCGGATGCCCGCGCACCGGCAGCATCTCCAGGCCCAGCACATCGGCGTGAATCTGCTTCCACAGGGTGGATTTCGAGCCGCCGTTGGTGATCATCACTCGGCTCAGCGGGATCCCGATATCGGTGAAGACGTCGACGTGGTGGCGGAAGCCGAAGGCGATCGCCTCGAGCACCGACCGGTACATGTCGGCCCTGGTGTGTCCCAGGTGCAGGCCGGCGAACGTGCCGCGCAGATCCGGGTCGTGCAGCGGGCTCTTCTCGCCGAGGAAATAGGGCAGGCACAGAATTTCGGCCGGTGCCCGCCGCGCCGCCTCGTCGTCGAGCGTGGTGAGTTCGGCACCGCCGACCAGCGCCTGGAACCAGCGGATCAGGCTACCGCTGGTGGCCATGCATCCGTTGGGCAGCCAATGTCCTGGCACCGGGTGCGCGTCCAAATACAGGCGTTCGTCGACCACCTGGCTGTCGCTGGCGACCAGGATGTCGCCGGCGCCACCGAGTTTCACCAACGCGTCGCCGGGCCGGTTGACGCCGGCAGCGTACGCCGAGAGCACGTGATCGGCGCCGCCGACGATCAAGGGCGTGCCCGCCCGTAACCCGGTGCGTTCGGCGGCCTGCGGGCTGACTTCGCCGACGCGGGTACCGGGGCGGTGCACGGGCGCGAGGGTGCCCGGATCGAGACCGGCGGCCGACAGCACGGCGCCGGCGACCGGTCCGTCGATGGTGAACAGCCCCGACTCCAGCGCCCAGTTCTGCTCGACGTGACAGGGCGCCCCGAGGACGGTGAGGACCCAGTCATAGGACCCGACCCAGTGCGCGGTGCGGGCGTACACGTCGGGTTCGTGCTCGCGCAGCCACATCGTGGTCGGGGCCACCGACTGTTGGGTGAGCGCCGATCCGGTGAGGGTGACCAGGTCCACCCCGGACAGCTCCGTCGCCAGCGCGGCCACCTGGCGGTGTGCCCTGGCGTCGTTCTGGAGGATGGCTCGCCGCAACGGTTTTCCGGCCCGATCCACCGGGACGACGGCGGGCACCATGCCCGATGTCGCGACCGCCCCGACGGCATCGGCAGGAATCTCGGCGGATGCCAGGACTTCGCGGATGGACTCGACGACGTTGCGGTGCCACTGCGCGGTGTCGGCCTCGGCGATGCCCGGCCCGGTGGAATGCAAGGCCGTTTCCCGGGAGGCGGTGGCGACGATGCCCTGGTCGGTGTGCAGCAGCACCGTCTTGGTGCCGGTGGTGCCGATGTCGACGCCGATGGTGTAGTCGCTCATGCCGCACCGCCGGCCACGCAGATGACCTCTACGCCCGCTCCCCTGGCCGCGACCAGGGCGGGATGGTCGGGCTCACCGTCGGTGACGATGACGCCGATATCGGCCAGTGCGGCGATGCTGACGAAGGTGACCCGGCCCAGCTTGCTCTTGTCGGCGGCGACGATGACCCGGTCCACGCGGCGGCTGGCCGAGCGCTTCACCCGGCTCTCGCCGTGGTGGTAGTCCGAGATTCCGCGGTCGACGTCGATGCCGGCGACGCCCATGACGAAGGTGTCGCAGTTGTAGTTGGCCAGCGTGTCCTCGGCGGTGGGCCCGACCAGACTCAGCTCGCCGGGGCGCACTTCGCCGCCGGTCAGCACCACGGTGGTGTCGGGCTCGTCGACGAGTTCCAGGGCCACCAGGATGCTCGGCGTGACGATCGTCAGGCCGAGCCGGCGGCCACGCAGGGACCGGGCCACCGCCAGCGCGGTGCTGCCGGAGTCCAGGATCAGCGTCTCGCCGTGGCTCACCAGATCGGCGACGGCGTCGGCGATATGCCGCTTCTCCTCGGCCGCGTCGGCCACCCGCGTCGCGAACGACGGCTCGGCGTCCTTGCCTTTGACGGCGATCGCGCCGCCCACCACCCGGCGCAGCACGCCGAGCGCCTCCAGGGCCTCCACGTCGCGCCGGATGGTCATCTCGGACACGTCGAACTCGGCCGCGAGTTCGGCGTAACCGACCTCGAAATCGCTTCTGAGTCGCTGCTCGATGCGATCGCGGCGGGTTTTCGCGTCCACCGTCACCTCTCACACCGATGTGTAAAATTCACATTAACAGTGACCTTGACTGGCCAATCTGCAGCCGCTTCTTTCATTGCGTGTGAATCTATGACACCGCTTGTGACTTGTCCACACATCCGTGAGATTTTTTCTCACACGGCCGATACCGCTACCGGCCGCCGAATCGCCGATGTCCGACGTCGAGAGATGACCGAAGTGGAAGCCGCACATCATGGCCGACAACGCAACCCTGGTCATCCCGTACCTATGCCCCGGGCGCCGAAGCGCCGCACCGGGTGCACACGTCGTGACCGGGCCGGGGCAGATCGTCACCGCGCTGATCGTCGACGACCAAGAGCTGGTGCGGTCCGGTCTGACCCTGATCCTGCGGGAGAAACACGGCGTCCGCGTGGTGGGCGAATGTTCCGACGCGGACGAGGGGTGCCGTCGACAAACTGCACCCCGACGTGGTGGTGATGGACCTGCGGATGAAGAGAGTGGACGGTATCGAGGCGACCCGGCGGTGACCGCCCGCGTGCTGGACACCTATCGCAGTTGAGGCGCACCGACCACCGACGGTTCGGCGCTGAACGAACTCACTCCACGCGAACGCGATGTGCTGATCCTGATTACCAAGGGGAGGACAAACACGGAGATGGCCGGCGAGCTGTTCATCTCCGAGTTGACCGTCAAGACCCATGTCGGGCGCATCTTCACCAAACTCGCCCTACGCGACCGAGCCTCGGCCATCGTCTTTGCCTGCGAGCAGCGGATCGTCACGCCCGGGTGGTTCCCGCTACTTGCAGAGCTCCTCGACCGCGGCGTTCTGGGCGTCGGCGTCCTTGAGCCGGGCATCCTGACCGGGGTCGCTCTTGGGCACCTGCGCCATGGCGGCCGCGCCGATGTCCATCAGCGTGTTACCGAACTTACGGGCCGCGTCGGCGATCTCCGGCGGCGCGGCGGGCTCGATCCGGGCCAGCAGATACTGGCCGCCGCCGTAGAGCGCCAACCGGGCGTTGGCCGCCACCGCCAGTGCGCCCGACACGTCCTGGTCACCGCCAGGTGCCTGCAGTGCGCTGCTGTTGGCCACGCCGGCCCGGACGAGTTCGAACGCGGCGCACAGTTTGGTCTTGGCGTCGCTCTTCTCGGTATCGGAGAAGGTCGGCGACGCGGCCTCGGTGGGAGCCGGGGCGTCGCCCTGTATGGGATTGCGCCACATCCACGCGGAGGCGCCGAGCGTGGCGATTGCCACGAGCATCGCGATCGTGGCCAACACCCCGGGGCCGAAATTCGAACCGGACTTGGCCTCCTCGGCTTCCGGCGCGGCATCCTCGGATACGTTCTCGCCGTCGGGCTCGTTCTCATCGGACACGTGAGCCAGGGTAACAATCGGTGCTGCCGGGGCCGGGTGGTCAGCCCGGCCATCACGCGGCGCGACGCACCAGTCGGCGTGCGTGCCTGACACGAACAACCGCGGTGCGCTTGACGCACAGCGCCAGCGCCCGGGCCAGGAGCGCCGGTTCCCGCGCACGCCGCGGCGGGTCGATGAGGTTGGCGGCCCGCAGAAACCGCTCAGTGAGGACAATGTCATGGCGGGCCGCCCGGAAAGCCTGCCCGGTGAGCCACCCGACCACGCGCCGGGACACCGAACCGACTTCCCGCGCCGAGCTCTCACGCATCTGGTTCACCGCCCAGATCGGTCCGATGGTGGCGGCGGCGGCGCCGAAGAAGCGGGGCGCCAACTGCGTACCGCCCTGGCTCAGGCAGTCCCGCAACAGCAGCGCCTGGATAGCCGTCAGCGTCATGCCCTGTCCCCAGATGGGGTTGAGCGCACAGAGCGCGTCTCCCATGACGAGGAGCCCCTCCGGGAAGGTGTCCAGCTTGTCGTAGCGCCGCCACGTCCCACCGGCGTGCCGGAACACCGCAATCTCGCCCCGCGGCTCGGCCGTACGCAGCGCCGCCGCGACCGACGGTGTCAGCAGCGGTGCGGCCAGAGCCCGCAGCTGGGCCAGGTCGGTGGGAGGGTCGAGGGGGCCGTCGGCCCGGGTGACGGTCAGCATCCAGGTGCCGTTCTCGTACGCCACCAGACCGCCCGCGGCCGTTTCCGCGCGGACCAGCACCAGCCGCTCGGTGATCGCGTCGGCCGGCATGCCGATCAATTGGCTGAAGTAGGTCGCATCTGAGGCCGACCGGTGCTGAACCGGACGCGGATATCCCAACCCGTCCAGAAAGGCCGGCGTGCGGGTCGCACGTCCCATCGCGTCCACCACCAGATCTGCTTCAAGCAAAGTCCGGGCGCCGCTGCCCCGGTTCGCCACCGCAACCCCGACGACACGACCTCTGTTCGCGACGATCGGCTCGATCACGTCATGGCCGTCCAAGAACCGCACATTGCTCAGTGCGCGTACCCGGCGGCGAAGGTGGAACTCGATGAGCGGTCGGCTGGCCAGATACTGCACCAAGGCTGCGGGCTCGGCGAACTTCGCCCTACGGTTGAACCCGTAGGAGCCAAATCTGAAGTCCACCCGCGACAGGTCTCCTTCGTCGAGGACGTGCGCCCCGGCTTCGGAAAGCCCGGCCAGCAGCCCCGGGAACAATTCCTCCAATGCGGCCGAGCCGCGGCTGAGCAGACTGTGCAGATGCCGCCCCTGCGGGATACCCCTGCGCTGAGCTGGTTGTTCGCCCAGACGATCACGTTCGACGAGCGTCACACTCCGATAGAACTCGGACAGCACCCGTGCCGCGAGAAGTCCGGCCGGACCCGCTCCCATGACCACGGCATGTTCCCTCACCTGATCCATCCGGCTCACCACTATTTCGATCGGACAGTGCCTCCTCGGACAGTACCGCAAGAATAAGGAAAGTAAGATTTTACTAAGCAAACTCTAAGAGTTCTTTCCCCACGGGGCGGGTTGACCTGCGGATAGTCGAGGCGACGACAAGAGCGCCCGCGGGCAGCGATACACGGATGTATCGACAGAAAATTGTCCAGAATGTAAATATCGCGCCTGCCCGCCGAACGGCGGACAGTGCACCAAAATTTGCCAATATGCAAGGTACTGAATCGTTCCATATCCGTTCAGCCCCACACCATCCCGGCCGGGCAATGAAATCGGTTGTACACCTTGCTATTACGGCAATTCTCCGAGCAAGCGCGCACCTCGCCGGCATCGCTTCGGCGTGTCGCCCCTTCGCTTGCCATAACCCGGCTTATGGGTCACATCTCACGAATTGGTGCGCTAGTTAGACCATTTGCTGTAAGTCCTTACTCGGGAGTAGCAATTCCCAGGTCAAAGCCGATTTTCACAAATTTTGCTGATTTGCTGACAAGCCCGTAAGTTTTGCAGCAGTCTTCAGCCAGGTGCTCGAACCACTCAGAGTCAGAACGGGGGTCACCGCGATGAATCATGCCCGCAGACCGATCCGGCGCATCGCCGTAAGATCCACGATTGCGGTGGTTGCGATATCGCTATTCGCAGCAACGACAAGCCAATACCTGTTGCCCACCATGCGTCACGCCTCGTATGAGGTGATCAACACCGCGACCATCGAAGAGTCCCCGACCACGATCGGTGTCGCGGAGTCCAACCTCTACAGCATGAGCAACGCCGACGTGGACAAGGCGCTGGACAAGATGCTGTCCCTCGGGGTCACCAACGTCCGCATCGGCGTCTTCTGGCGCACCGTCCAGCCGCTCAACTCCACCAGCTATGACTGGGCCAAGACCGATTACATCGTCAAGGCCGCCGCCGATCGCGGGATGGGAATCCTCGGTGTGCTGAACCAGACGCCCGCTTGGGCCGGCAACATCGCCAACGGACACCCCGATCCCGACGCGTACGCCAAATTCGCCGCCACCGTCGCGCAGCGCTACGCGGGCAAGATCTCCGCGTACGAAATCTGGAACGAGCCCAACGCCATCTTCGAATGGAACCCCGTCGACGCCGCTTCCTATACGGAGATGCTGAAGAAGGCCTATACCGCGATCAAAGCGGTGGCCACGACGACCAATCAGGACATCAAGGTCATCGGTGGTGTCGTCGGCGCCGGCCTGACTATCGGCAATCTGTCCCTGGACCCGGTCAGCTTCATCACGCAGATGTACGCCAACGGGGCCAAGGGTTACTTCGACGCCCTCTCGTTCCACCCGTACAACTACACGCTGCCATTCAGCCAGGGCCCGGCCAACACCTGGCCCGGCACCTCGGCACTGGCGCAGTTGCAGGCCATTCGCGCCCTGATGGACGTCAAGGGCGACTCCGATCTGAAGATCTGGATCAGCGAGTACGGCCAGCCGACGCTCACCGGCACCCCGGAGGACCAGGAGAAGCAGGTCAAGTATCTGGAGGACATGGTCCGGTCCTGGCAGAAGTTCCTCAACGGTGGCCCGATCTTCATCTACAACCTCAAGGACACCGGACCGCAGAACAGCACCACCAAGGAAGACCACCTTGGGCTGTTCGACTACAACTGGAATCCCAAGGCAGCCGCCGACGCGATCCGGCAACTGATCCTGGAGTTGACCGGGACCACACCCCCGACCAACCCGCCCGGGACACCGGCGACCGGTCTGGGTGGCTTGGTGCAGCAGCTTTTCACCGCCGTGGCCACCGTGGTGAGCAATATCGTCAACTTCGTCCCGATGGCGCTGTCGACAGTGGTGAACGTGGTCAAGAACCTGCTCGGTGGACTCTTCGGGGTCAAGACCACGTCGAGCGTTGCAAGCGCTAAAAAGGCGGCGGCCGCCACCGACGCCGTGACCACAGCGGTCGTCACAGCGGATTCGGTCACCGCCAAGGACACCACGGATTCCGACACCACATCCGAGACCGTCAAGCACAGCGAAACGGCCACGCAGACAAAGGCATCCGAGGTTCCGGATGCCCAAGACGAGGCGGCGACCACCGTCCCGACGGCCGAGGAGACGGCCGCCACCGAGGTCACCGCGACGGAACCGGTGGCCACCACCGAACCGGTTGCGACCACCGAACCGGTCGCCACCACCGAACCGACCGCCACCACCGAACCGACCGCCGATCCAACGCCGACCACTGCTTCGGATCCCGAGGTCGACACCACAACCGATCCGAAGGTCGACACGACAACCGATCCGAAGACGGATCCGAAGACCGACACCGCCTCCGACACCGCCTCCGACACCAAGTCCGACTCGGGCACGACACCGAAGCCGGATACCAAAGCGGATTCGAAGTCTGATGCGAAGGGCTCCGATGCCTCGACACCGAAAGCGGACAACTCCACCACCGGTGAAAAGGTCACCCGGCCCGGTGCGAAATTCGGAACCAGCCAGAGCGGTGTCAAGCCCGTGAAGCCCAAGGCGGGCGTCAAGAGCAAGCGCGACACCAAGCCGCACTCGCCCGAGACTGCGTCCGGCAGTCCGGCGACGGCATCGGATAGCCGGTCGAGCGCCGCTGCGAGTGCATCAACGGGCACCACCACATCGGAATAACCCAACCGGATGACGATTCGCCCCCGAATGCCACGGCATTCGGGGGCGAAAGTCTAGTGAGCGGCCTCGAAAGCCTCGAGGACCTCGGCCTTGATACGACCCCGATCGGAAACCTCGTACCCGTTCTTCCTTGCCCACTTACGAATGGCCGCGAGCTGTTCTTTTGACCCACTCGCGCTACCGCTACCGTTGGTAGAAATAGATTTCACCGCCCGCCGCGAACGCCCGCCGCGAACCTTTACCGCCGCATCGATATACGGCTTCAGTGCTTTGTCCAGCTTGGCGATGTTGCCGGCAGCCAGGTCGATCTGGTACTCGACGCCGCGCAGCGAGAACTCGATACGCTCCCCGCCGCCATTTGGAATCTCGGAACCATCCAAGTCGTCAATTAGTTGGCGGACGACACGTTCGGCCATTGGAATTACCCCATCTGTTGGATTGCCATTGCAGGCTACCAGCGGGTACACAGTGCTTCACATCGCAACTACCGCGCGGTTCACGATTCACGGCGAACACATAGAGTTTCCGACGACAGACATCATGCTGCTTGTCAAAAGTGACGTAAGCCGATATCTGAATCCGCTTCCGGCAGATATCGACAACCGGATAGGGCGGTCATATCGACTATCGCATCCGTAGTTTGTCGGCTCTTCACAGATGAGGGTGTAGAGGTGGTTGGCGCGTCGTTGCCGGGATAGAGGTCGAGGTCTCTCGAAAATGAG
>NZ_LQOL01000071.1 GCF_002101555.1 Mycolicibacterium canariasense | reverse complement strand
CTCATTTTCGAGAGACCTCGACCTCTATCCCGGCAACGACGCGCCAACCACCTCTACACCCTCATCTGTGAAGAGCCGCATTACCTGACCAGCCCCGTGCGCGCCGCGTCGGTGCGGGCCGGGGATCCGCAGGCCACCAACATCTGGGCCGGCACCGGCTTCCGCCAGGTCACCTCCGGCCCGGCCGCGGAGATCATCGCCGCGCTCACCTGAGCGTGTCGATGGTCACGTTCCCGTCGTCGGAGCGGGCGGTGATCTGCCCGGCGGCGCGGGCGGCGTCTCCGGTCTCGGGCACCCGAACGGTGGCGGACCCGCCGGACTGGGCGTGCACCAGGTAGGGGCCGGGCGCCGGCACGGACAGCGAGATGTCGCCGTCGCGGGTCACCGCCTGCACCTGGCGCGGTGCCACGTCGGCGAAGTTCACCGAGATGTCACCCTGGGTGGTTGCCGCGTCGAACGATTCGCCCACCGAGATGGGTTCGCGCGCGGTGATGTCGCCGTCCTGGGCGCGCACCTCGATGCGACGGACCGCACCGCGCAGCACGACGGCGCCGTCCGACGTGCTCGCGGTCAGCTGATCCAGGTCGGCCTGGGCCAGCAACACCCCGGTGTTCTGGCGCACCGTCAGCGCGAGCCGGCGCCCGGTCTCCGGCGGCAGGGTGACGGTGACCTCGCCCGGGTCGCCGAAGTCGAAGAGCCCGTCCGCCGCGCCGGCGACGACGACGTGAGTTCCGCTGCCGTCGTTGGTCACTCGCAAGTGCTGGTCGCTGTTGCGGGTGGAGGCCACCATGCGCAGATCGATGCGGGGTTCGGTGGCGTTGCGGTCGGCGGTGATGCGCACGGCCACCGGCGAATCGGCGGTGTCGACGGTGAGTGACCGGATGGCCGCGGGCAGCGTCTGGTGGTCGGTGACGACCCGGAATGCGCTGAGCCCCCAGGCCAGCGCCCCCAGTCCGGCGACCGCGCCGACGATGACGACGACGGCGACGCCGACCAGCAGCACGCGGATGACGCCGCGTCCGCCGGCGGACAGTTGGGGTGGGTCGGTCGGTGCGGGCGGGGTGAGTGTGCCGGGAGAGGTGATGGTCACTGGAGAGCCCTTTCAGGATTCGAGGTAGCGCAGGACGGCCAGCACACGGCGGTTCTCGCTGTCATCGGGGGTGAGTGCCAACTTGGAGAAGATCGACGCGATGTGCTTCTCGGCCGAACCGACCGAGATGTGCAGCGCCGCGCTGATCGCCGAGTTCGACTTGCCTTCGGCCATGAGCTGCAAGACATCCCGTTCCCGTGGCGTCAGCTCGTCGAGGGCCGCTCCGCGCCGGGACCGGACCAGGATCTGCGAGACGACCTCCGGGTCGAGCACGGTGCCGCCGGTGCCGACCACCTCGACCGCATCGAGGAAAGCGGGGACATCGGCCACCCGGTCCTTGAGCAGGTAGCCGAATCCCTTGGTGTCCGAGGCGATCAGGTCGGCCGCATAGCGCTCCTCGACATAATGCGAGAGCACCAGCACGGGGGATTCCGGGTTCTGCGAGCGCAGCAGCGCAGCCGCCCGAATGCCCTCGTCGGTAAAGGTCGGCGGCATCCGGACGTCCACGATGGCCAGATCGGGGTGCTGCTCGTTGACCAGGTGCAGCAACCCGGTGGCGTCGGGAACACCGGCCACCACCTCGTGGCCGGCGTCGGCGAGGATGCGCTCGATCCCGGCCCGCAGCAGCGCCGAATCCTCCGCGATCACGATCCGCATGGCAGCACCGCCGTCACGATGGTGGGGCCGGTGACCGGGCTGGACACCGTGAACGTGCCGCCGGCTGCGCGCACCCGTTCGGTCAGCCCGCGCAATCCGGTGGCGTCCTCGTCGGCGCCGATCTCGGCTCCGCCCCGGCCGTCGTCGTACACCGACACGTGCAGCACCCGGCCCGCCTCGTCATAACGCACCGTCACCACGGCCTGACCGGCCTGGGCGTGCTTGGCCACGTTCGTCAGAGCTTCGGCCACCACGAAATAGGCGACCGATTCGACTTCGTCGGGCAACCGCCTGGGCAGGTGCACGTCGAGGGTGGTTGGTACCCCGGAGATCTGGGTGCGCTGCACCACCGCCGACAGTGCCGCGTCCAGGCCGCGGTCGGTGAGGATGGTCGGCGCGATCCCGCGCACCACGTTGCGCAGTTCGGCAAGGGCGCTCATCGCGTCGGCGTGCGCCTCGCCGATGAGCTGCTTGGCCGCGGCCGGGTCGGTGTCGAGTTTGGTCTGCGCCAGCCCGATGGTCATGGCCAGCGACACCAGCCGGGGCTGCACGCTGTCGTGCAGATCGCGTTCGATGCGGTGACGTTCGGTCTGCGCCGAGGACACCGCGCCCTGGCGCGCCTGAGCCAGGGCGCTGACCTGGTATTTGAGGGCGGCGGTGGGGGAGGCGGCCAGCAACCAGCGGTCGATCTTCGCGTCGACGGCCGGGCCGAACACCAGCAGCGCGACGGCGGCGGCCAGCGCGACGATGGCCAGCAGCCAGGCCAGCGGCGGGGAGATGAAGGTCAGTCCGGAATCGGGGTCACTGCGCCGGATCGCCGAGGCGAAGGCGGGGGCCAGGATGGCGAACGCCAGCAGGCCCAGCGCGATCCCGCACACCGCGAGGTCGTAGATCATCCGGAGATAGTGCTGGCTGGTGGCCTTCCAGAACCGGCTGCTGCTGACATCGAGCCACAGTTGATGCGCCCAACGCTGGAAACCCGTGTACGGCGACAGGTGGCGCGGCGGTACCGGGATCTGCTGGCCGAACACCGCCTCGCTGCGCAGCCGCTCGATCCATTCCACGCCGCGCATCAGGTACACGAACACCACCGCGGATACCACGAAGCCGATCACCGAGGGGATCGACGAGATGCCGATCACCATGATGGTCAACGGAATCCAGAACCACACCGTGCCGATCGCCGCGCCGGCGACCATGGAGGCGGTGGGCACCACCCCGATCGTGCGGTGGTGGGGAACCACGGTCGTGGCGGCGTCGGTGCGCTCGGCGGTATCTGCGGGGGTACTAGACGTGATTGCGACCATGAGACCAACCTATGGATACGCGCTGCCCGGCGACACCGCGTTTTCCGCCGAACCGTGCGGGGGATAACCCCCGCTCACTTGGGGGCGGTGAGCTCCAGTGCGATGTTGTCCGGGTCGCGGAACTCCAGGACGTACAGCGGGCCGATGTCCTTGACGGGTTCGTGGACGATGCCGAGGGCGTCCAGATGCTCGGCCGCCGCATCCAGCTCGGCCTTGTCCGCCAGCCGGAAGGCAAGATGGTCCAGGCCGGTGCGGTCCTCGTCGAACCGGTCCGCTCCCACCGGTCGCAGCCCGATCAGCGTGCCGCCCAGGTCGTAGATCACCCCGCCGTAGAGGAACGCCAAGGCTTCCCTGGTCGCGGCGTCGGCGCCCGGTGGCAACTCGACCAGCACGGGCCAGCCGAACACACCCTCGTAGAAGTGCCGGGAGCGTTCGATATCGGTGACCGTGAGTCGCACGTGCGAGATCGATGTGGTCGAGATCGTCATGACGCCATCTTCGCAGCGGGGGCGCATGCCAGAATCCGGGAGGTGCAGGTGGGAATGACGATGCCGGTGATGGAACCGGACCTGGATGCGGCGGTGCTCAAACGGTGGGCGACGGTCGTCGACGACGGACCGTTCTCGTCGCTGTGCTGGGGCGAACGCGTCGCCTTCGACAATCCGGACGCCCTGACCCTGCTGGGGGCGCTGTCGGCATGGACCGATCGGGTGCGGCTGGTGACCACCGTGCTGGTGCCGCAGCTGCACGACCCGGTGCTGCTGGCCAAAGCGCTCGCGACCGGTGATGTGCTCAGTGGTGGCCGGCTGACCGTCGGGCTCGGCGTCGGCGGACGCCGGGAGGATTACCTCGCGGCCGGCGCCGACCCGGCCACCCAGACCATGCGGCAGATGGCCGACCGGGTGGCGGTGATGCGGCGGGTGTGGAACGCGGAAAAGGTGACCGACTCGGTGCTGCCGGTCGGTCCGGCACCGGTGCAACCCGGCGGTCCACCGCTGTGGATCGGCACCCTCGGACCGAAAACCGTGCGCAGCGCCGCCAGCTGGGCGGCCGGATTGGCCGGCACCACACTGGATCTGGACGTCGCCAAACAGAACGAACTGTTCGACGTGGCCAGGACCGCGTGGGCGCAGGCGGGCCGGCCCGCACCGCAGTTGGCCACATCGTTCTGGTTCGCGCTCGGGGATCAGGACGCCGCGCGCCACCAGATTCACCGCCATCTGCGTCGCTACATGAACTGGATTCCCGCGGAGTATGTCGACGCCATGGCCCCGAACACCGGCTGGGCCGGCACCGAGGACGAACTGGCCGCCGTGCTGGCCAGGTTCGCCGAGATCGGCACCGACGAAGTCCATCTCATCCCGACGTCCTCGGATGTCGGGCAGGTACGGGCGGTCGCCGGGGTGGTGGCCGAGAACGCTCAGACTAGCGCGGGCGCCAACCCGAAGATCACCGAATAGTTGGCGTTACCGGCGGGCGTGGTGACGGTGTGGGTCTGCGCCCCGCCGTCACCCCAGCCGATGAAGATCAATTCACCGGCCGCGGTGTGCTGTGTCGACGGTGCGCTCAGCACGCGTTGCACCCCGACCACGCCCTGCTCGCTGAATGACCCGGTATGCGGCACGCCGTCCACGGTGAAGGTGGCGTCCGGGTTGCTCGCCGTGACGGTGAAGTCCACCAGATTCGGGAGCACGTCCTTGTAGGTCGTGGTCTTGAGTCCGCTGCTGTCGGTGACGGTCAGTTGGATCCGATACCACGTGGTGGCCAGCTGGTCGGCGGTGGTGGGGATGGTGACGCTGCCATCGGTGCCGACGATGCTGTCGACGAACGGGTGGGTATGGGTGTTGTGATGGAACACCACCTTCCATTCGAAGGCGCTGGGCGGCAACACCGCACCGTCCTCAGCATCGCTCGCTTGGGCGCTGAAGGTGATGGTGTCACCGGCGTTGTAGTTGTTCACGATGTTGCCGAGCTGGATGCTGGGCGGGACGCTACCCACCACGATGCGCTGGGTGGCGGTGTTGGTCTTGCCGCCCTCATCGGTGACCGTCAGCGTCACGGTGTAGGCGGTGTAGTTCGCGTCGGTGTTGGTGAAGGTGACGGTCGGCGTTGCCGAGGTCGAGGTTTGGCCGTTACCGAAGTTCCACTGGTAGGTGAGGGTCGGGCCGTCCGGGTCGGAGGAGCCGGTGCCGTCGAATTCGACAGTCAGCGAGTCGTTTCCGGAATAGGTGGCCGAGGCGTCGATATCGGCGACCGGCGCCTTGTTGCCGCCGGATGCCGTGATGACGCTCAGCGTGCCGGGGTAGATGCTCAGCTGGTAGATGTTGCCGTCGATGCCCTGCTTGAGCTGGACGGTCGCTCCGGCGGAAGTGTCCAGGGTCTTCTCGTCGATGACACTCTCGAACTGGTCGTCGAGGGTGAGCATCTTGATCCAGCCCACGGAATAGTCGGCGACGAACACCTTGTTGCGGTATTCCTCGGGCAGGGTGGTGCCGTCGTAGTACAGCACCGAGGTGATGGAACCGACGTTGGCCGGCGGCAAGGTGTGGTGATACGCCCACAGCGGGGGCAGTGTGTCACCACAACCGTTGCTGCTGCACGGCCCTTCCTGTTGCGGCCAGCCGTAATCGGGCTCTTCATGATTGAGGGTGTAGAACGGTCAGCTGCTGTCGGCCTGTGATTGGGGTGTCTGGTTGGCTGGGTGTGT
>NZ_LQOL01000070.1 GCF_002101555.1 Mycolicibacterium canariasense | reverse complement strand
GGGCGGCGCGGAACGTGCGACGTTCGCCGGCGGTGGCGGGGCGGGCGCGCCGCGCGGAGGTGGGGTTGCAACCGGTGCTGCCGCCGCGACGACGGCCGGAGAAGCCGGTGCAGTGGCGCGCGTGGTGACCGACGGTGCCGGGGCCACCGCGACAGATGTCGGCGCCGGCGCTCTCTCGGGAGGTTCTTGGCCGCGGATGATGACGACGGCGGCGGCCACCAACACGAGCGGTAAAACGCCGCGAGACCAACGCACGCCGGGGTGTGTCACAGTGCGTCCCTCCCGGTGGCCTGCGTTGTCGCACCCGACTCCCCGTTGACAGAGCAAATAATTGTAGCTAACGTCAATTAGTTTGCTGCTGCACGGCATATCTTGGCAGACCCTCCCGCGCTGCGTGGGCTTTGTCGGATTTTTGGTGCAGCGGTGCCGGTTCGCCCGGCGAATTCTCGTGCGCGCCGTTTCTTGATACAGAAATTCCTGTACTGTCGCCGGTGTGGAGACCCTGACCCACAGCGATGCCCTGGCCCGCTTCGGGCACGCCCTGGCCGACCCCACCCGGACCCGGATCTTGCTCAGCCTCAACCACGCGCCGAGTTACCCGTCGGAGCTCGCCGACCAGATCGGCGTGACTCGGCAGATCCTGTCCAACCACCTGGCCTGTCTGCGCGGGTGTGGCCTGGTGGTCGCGGTGCCCGAGGGCAGGCGCATGCGCTATGAACTGGCCGACCCGCGCATCGGGCACGCCCTTAACGACCTCATGGGACTGGTGCTGGCCGTCGACCCGGATTGCACCTGCGTAGGGCCGGACGGCCGGGAATGCGGTTGCGGATGACCGGTGCTTCGACACGGGACCGTCGCGCGCTGCTGGCCCGCCGCATCCGGATCCTGGTGGCCGCGACCATTTCCTACAACGTGCTGGAGGCCGTCGTGGCGATCGCCGAGGGGGCGCGCGCGTCGTCGACCGCGCTGATCGGCTTCGGGCTGGACTCTGTCGTCGAAGTCGCCTCGGCAGCCGCGGTGGCCTGGCAGTTCGCCGCCGCTGATCCCGAGACGCGCGAGAGGACCGCGTTGCGCATCATCGCGCTGTCGTTCTTCGGGCTGGCCGCCTACGTGACGGTCGACGCCGTCCAGGCCTTGCGGGGTGTGGGCCGACCCGAGCATTCCATCGTCGGGATCGTCTTGGCGGCAGCCAGTTTGGTGATCATGCCGGTGCTGTCGTATGCGCAACGCCGGGCCGGTCGGGAATTGGGCTCCCGATCGGCGGTCGCCGATTCCAAGCAGACCCTGCTGTGCACCTACCTGTCGGGCGTGGTGCTCGCCGGGTTGGTGCTCAACAGCCTGCTCGGCTGGTTCTGGGCCGACCCGATCGCCGGCCTGGTGATCGCGGCAGTGGCGGTCAAGGAGGGCCGCGACGCCTGGCGTGGGGACACCTGCTGTCCGTAACGACAAAAGCCCCGCCGAAGCAGGGCTTTTGCTTGTGGTGCGCCGTCAGGGTTTCGAACCCCGGACCCGCTGATTAAGAGCCATCCTTTACGATACAATCGCGAGTATGCGGCAACGGGCAAAAACCGTCTATGACCTCGATTTATACAGGTGGTCTGCACATTCGCGACGACCGTGGAAGCGTCAGCAAAACCCGACCGTTGTGTACAGTTTGTGTGGTCAGTCGCGTGTGGTCAGTAGGGGATAACAGATGGCGAAAACGACAACCTCCAAGCGTCGCGCACCCGGTGAAGGCGGACTCTACAAACGCAAGGACGGGATGTGGGTTGGTGTCGTCGACATCCCCACCACTGACGGCTCCCGCCGACAGAAGCGCGTCTACTCCAAGGACTACGGGCAAGCCAGAGACAAACTCGATGCCCTCAAGGACAACGTGTCCAAGGGTGTCATCCCCAGCACCACGATGACGGTGGGTAAGTGGTTGTCTTACTGGCTCACTGAGGTGCACGGCCCGCACGTCCGGCCAAAGACCTATCAGTTCTACGAGGAGGCCGTGCGCCTTCATCTCACCCCGGCCATCGGGAAGAAGCGACTCGACCGCCTCACCCCCATCGATGTCCGGTCCATGCTTTCAACGATCGCCACGGGCCGGAACAAGCAGCGGGCCCACCAGGTGCTGTCGCTGGCGCTGAAGGCCGCCGTCATCGACGGGATGGTGGAACGCAACGTGTGCGAGGCAGTGCGCAAGCCCAAGCATCTCCCCGCCGTACGGTCGGCCTTCACCGTCGACCAAGCAAGGGCGATCATCCGGGCGGCCATCGATGCTGAAGGTGATGGTCCGGCGGTCGGCACGAGGTGGGCGGCCGCGTTCCTCACCGGCGCCCGTCAGGCCGAACTTCTGGGCTTGGAGTGGAGCCGTGTCGACCTCGACCGCGGCACCGCCGACTTCTCATGGCAGCTCCAACAGCTCAAGAAAGTCCACGGGTGCGGTGACCCTACTGACGGGGTCTATCCGTGTGAGGTGAATCGGGCCAAGCGCCAGCGCGCCGCGTACTGCCCGCAATCCCGGTGGGACTTCGAAGACGGCTTCGAGTACCGCGAGTGCTACAAGTCCCTCGTCTGGACGCGCCCGAAGACCCGCACCGGCAAGCGCGTCGTACCACTCCTGCCCGGCCTGGTGGAGATGCTCCGCACCCACGCCGCACGGCAGGAACCAAACCCGCACGGCCTCGTCTGGCATCACCCAGACGGGCGTCCCCTATCGCCGACCGACGACCACGAGATATGGCAGCAGCTCCTCACCGCCGCGGGCCTCACCGAACCAGGCATGACGATTCCGATGCACTCGGCCCGGCACTCGACCGCCACGATGCTGCAGGCGGCCGGTGTGCCCGAAGAGGTGCGGATGGCGATCATGGGTCAGTCGTCCGTTGCTGCGCATGCGGCGTACGTCCACATAGATCAGACGCAAACCCGCGCTGCCCTGACGAATCTGGCCGAGCTTATAGCCTGACCTGCGGCCAGCCTGAGCCTCTACCAGAGGTTGAGGACACGCGTCGTCCGTTTTCTGGAATTTGCCTGTGATGTCAATTACAGTTCACTGCGTGGGCCGGGGAAAGTCCTTTACAGGGGAGGGCTACGCCTGTGCTCCAGAACGAATCAGACAGGCCCCCAGCGCCATACGGCAGCCAGATCGAAGCAGCGCTCGCACTCATGCCGGACGAGGAAGGCGAGGCTAACCTCGACGCACACGTTCGCTGGGAACTGAAAGAAGTGCTCTCCCGGATCCGGTACGACGACCTAAGCACCCGGGAGGTCATGGCCCTCCTCGCCGTCCTTTGCCCCGTCCACTCCCGGGTCATCCGCCTTCGTTCCAACATCGGCGTCGATGGTGGCTCCGTCATCCACCTGGTCCGCGACGACTAGCACCTCCTTGACTTTGTTGCCTTCCGGCGATGCTGGCGATTCCGCGGCTTGAGTAGCAGGTACTTCATGGCTTTCAGCTCCTGTCAGTTTCTCGGTTTGGTGGATCAGGTCGGCATACAGGTTCTGGAGTTCTGGACCCAACTCGACGACGTACGGGCTCTCCAACAGTCGCTGGACGATCATGCTGTTGATGACATGAATGGCCAGCCTGGTTGCGATCAGTAATTGGGGGCGTGGTGTCGGGTCTTCGAGTACTACCTCGGTAAGGTTCCTCGCCGCTTCCCAGGTGTGCTGTGCGACGTGGCGGTGTCCTTCGATGCTGAGCGCCGCAGGGGACAGCGGGGCTCCATAAAAGGACTCCCAGTCGGTGGGTGCGGGCTGGGAGTCTGCGTCCACGTCGAAGCCAGCGGTTTGCAGCGCTTCGTCACGGTCCCAGCCAACGGCCTTCGCTGCGGCGCACACCGTCGCCGGGGTGGTGCCGATCGGGATCAATAGGCCCTTGTTTTTCTGCCATCCAGTTTCCAACTGCTTCCAGCGGCCGGCACTCACGACCGGCTTGCCGCCGGTTACTGTCGCGGTCCGCCGGGAGGCTTCGCGCTGCGACAAACCAGCTTCTTCGCGGTGACGCCGCAGCGCTGGTCCAAATGGCCAGTCTTCGCGAACCCGTTCCTCTTCCACGCCGCCAATGTTCGCCTGCGAACAGGTGCAAAGTCCACCCGTTGCACCCGCCGGATTCTTTGCAATCACGCCGATGTAGTTATCGAACACCGCAGGTCAGCGCAATGTTGGCAGAAAGTTCGCGCAAACACTTGCGGTTTGCACTTGTTCGCAGTACGGTTTGCAACATGTCCAAGAAGAGCTACGGGGTATGGCAGGAGCTTCGCGTCATCCGAGAACGCACCGGTTGGTCCTCGGCTGAACTCTCCAAAGCCAGCACCATCTCGGCTCCTTATCTCTCCCAGCTGGAGAACGGAGACCGCTGGCCTAACGCCACCGTGACCAAGAAGCTCGCCGTCGCACTGAAGGTGCCCGTTTCCGTTCTAGAGCGCCCCATTGAGCAGAAGGGGGCTGTCGCATGACCACCGAACTGGTATGTGTTCCCGTTCCCGGAGCCGACGACCTCATGGCCACTGAGTTCAACGGCAATCAGTGGGCGGCGCTGAAGCCGATGTGCGAGACGCTCGGTATCGACTACTCCGCCCAGTTGAAGCGCCTCAAGGGCAGGTCATGGGCAGTTATGGCAGTCACGACCATGACTGCTGGCGACGGGAAGAACTACCAGACAACCGTCATCGACCGCTCAACGATCCCTATGTGGTTGGCGACCATCGATGAGCGTCGTGTCGCTGATGACGCGAGGTCGCAATTGGTGGCGTACCAGAGGGAAGCCGCGGCGGCTCTCGACGCCTACTTCAATCAGCGGGCTGCGGCGCCGGCAATGAATCAGCTCGACGTGTTGCGGGCGGCGCTGGATCAGATTGAGGCTGCGCAGCGCGATGCGGCGGACGCAAAGGCCATCGCGCAGCGCACCGATGATCGGCTTGCTGCGATTGAGGGCCGCCATGACTGGTTGTCGGCACTGGCGTACGCGCGGATCAATGGCCTGCCGACGCACACGACGTACCTCAAGCGGCTGGGTGGCTGCGCGGGTCGTATCGGGCGCAGCCGCGGTATCGCGCCGAATCCGGTTCAGCACCAGTTGTACGGCGAGGTCAACTCGTGGCCGGTCTGGGTGTGGGACCTAGCGGCTGATGGGTTTTCAGCATGACTCGGCAGGCTGGGCCGGGTTTGGCCGGGTCGGGCAGGGCTTGTCCAGGCGAGGTATGTCAAGGCGCGGCAGATGAGAAGAACGGTGAGCTGACTCCGCAGATCGTTGTGGATGAGGCGAGGCCGGAAACGTCGGAACTACATCACCGGTTTGAGTGGGATGACGCGGTTGCGGGGGAGGCGTATCGGCGCACGCAGGCCGCAGAGTTGATCAGGTCGGTGCGGATCACCTTCTCTGATAACAAGACCGGTGAGCGGAAACACATCAGGGCGTTCCATTCCCTCCGAGAGTCAGGGGAAGCGGAGCGGGCGGGGTATGTCCCGACCGATGAGATCGTCCAGGACGAGTTGGCGACGAGGATCCTGCAGCAGGCTTTCAAGCGCGAGATCGCTGACCTGAAACGCAAGTACGGGCACCTGGAGGACTACATCTCCTGGGTGCGCAGTGAGGCCGCGGAGCTGGCCTCATGAGAACGGCAGGCTGGGGAGGGCGTGGCATGGATGCGCTTGGTGTGGCTGGGCATGGTTTGGCAGGCACTACTTGGCATGGATTGGTGTGGTTCGTTCCGTCTAGGCGTGGCGTGTCGCGGCAGGCCAGTCCTGTCGGGGCCAGTCGAGGTTCCGCATGGCCAGGCACGTCACGGTATGGCGAGGCATGGCTAGGCAGGCAGGCGGCCCGCTCATGAGCGCCGAAGACAGCAAGCGGCGCCTGTTCTCCCGCAAGGACGCCGGTATCTACCTGGATAAGTCGCTCAGTGAAATCGACCGCCTCATTGCTTCTGGTGTGTTGTGCGCCAAGAAAGATGGTCGCCGGACGGTTATCGACCGGCGCGAGTTGGACCGCTATGCGGACCGGCTTCCCACGATTGAGCCGAGGGCGTCGTGATGAGCGGCGATCAGGTCCAGGATCTGCGTGCTCAACTGTCCCGTGATTGTCGGCGGCATCACCGACACCACCTCACCGAACTCATCCTCGCCGTAGTGGCGGGGTGTGTGTTGGGTAGTGCGTTGGTGCAGTTGCTGTCCGGGCACACACGGTCGGGGTTTCCGACGTTGTGGGTGGGTGTCTCGGTGGTGGTGTTGGTGGCGGGTGTTGTGCTGTGGGACCACAGGGGCGGTGCATCATGAGCGTGCTCGCTGTGGCAGCGATACTGCTGGGGGCGGTACCGATACTGGCCTTCATCTGGTACTTGATCCACGAAGACGCAGAAGCGTTCTTCGAGGCGTTGGGCCTGGCTGTCGTCTTTGCCGCCAGCGTCGCGGCGATCTGTTGGGGCATCGCCTATCTGGTGGCGTCATGAGTTGGCACGCGCGTCCCCGCCCGAAGGTTCAGCACTGGCCTAAACCCAGACAACCCCTATACACATCAAAGAACGGACACAAAGCATGAGCACCAGCACGGAACTGGTCCAGTTGGGATCCGAGCTGTGGCTGAAACCGGGCTATGGCGGAATCAGTCTCGTGCGTCGGGATGCCCACGGGCACATCCTCATCGGAGTGTTCACGGATCGGCTACGGGAGTACGCAACGGACTGGTCCCTCGCCGATGTGATGGCTGCGCTGAACGCGCACGAACAGAGGAACCGAGCCGAAGACTATCGGCGGGGATACGAGGCTGGCAAGAAAGAAGCCTCGAAATGAGCAGGTGCCCCAACGAAGGAATGCCGTGCTTCTGCACGGGCGTTATGCACGAAGCCAACGCCCCCGGATACGTGGGCTTCTGGTGTAACCAACCTCCATATGTATGTCCAACTCCCTGCATGTATCGATTCATCGGGGCACCGCTTCAAGGTGGATCTGGTGCGGGCTGACACGGCGGTTTGTGAGCGGTGCGGGTTGATCCGGAAGCAGGTAGTCCGATGAGTGACGCTCTTTCGACGGCCGGGGCTTTCCGCCGGTTGGATGAACTGCAATCCGAGCACGCTGTCCTTCTCCGGGATTTCGCTGTTGTGGATCAGGAGAACATGGCGTTGCGGGCACAGGTGGAGGAGTTGACCGTCGAGAACGACGCTTTGAAAGCTGCGGCTGCTGCACGGGATTCGGTGTTGGCGACTGCGGTAGCGAAGGCATGCAACGGGAGGCAGATATGACCGCGCTCGTTGTGGCCGGTGCTGCGGCGCTGGCTCTGTCCGTGCGGTGGATTCTTGGGGAGGCGTGGCGGGATATGGAATCGAAGTGTGATACCTGGCCGGGACCGGATGCCTGGCCAGACGAACTCTGGAGACCCCGATGAAAACCCGGCTGCTGTACATGCTGGCGATGTACGGCCCGTCCGCCTTCTGGGTGACCGCCTACTGGGTTTACAACACCTACCTATACCCAGGAGTAATCCAATGAACCCGGCGTTGTGGGTGTGTCATGGCTACTCCTGGACATCCCGTGACGGGCAATGGCTCATATCACCGGAACACAACCAATGGGTCCTATCCCGCAGAACTAGACGGAACTGGCACCCCTACCTGTTCTTCCACAATCCCGAAGACGCAGCCCAATACGCAACGGAGACACCATGACGTTCTGGCAGTTGGTATTCGAACATCCCGTGGCCACGTTCTTCCTCATCCTCGCGGTGGGATGGTCGATAGCCACGGTCGTCGACTCGATTCGGGGGAGGCGGTGACCATGAACCGTGATGTTGAGACAACACCAGACCTGGAACACCTCCTCGACCACGACATTCCCTGCGAGGATTGTGGTGCCACAGCGCAGTTGCGGAGCTGGGGGCATCCATGCCCGGGACGCCCGCCTGGGGGACATCCACCGTTCTTTAAGTGCATCAAGTGCTGGCAGGTGTGGCTTTCCAAGGCACTTCCATCGTTAATTCGGGCGGCTGCCCGTGGCGATGTCAGAGGTCCGACGTGCCCTAACTGCAAGCAGCACTTCAAGACCGTCGAGTCCTACTCCGATTACAGGCCGTTTTGATGTGGTGCAGGTTGTTTCGTTCTGTGTTGGAGCCGTCGTGGAAGCGGGAAGCGACACGGGCTGAGGTGTGGCTGCAGGAAACCGAGGCCGAGGAGGAGGTGTTGGGTCCGTCGGATTTTCCGGGGTGTGATTGCCGGTCGTTTCAGGCAGCCGACCTAGACGACCACGAAGCCGACTGTGGGGCGCGCAAGTACGCCGAGCGGCGAGCTTGGTGCCGTGGCTGCCAACTTGGCGGCAAGGAACCTCAGATGCACGACTTCCTGGATTGCGCTCCGATAGCAGCGGCCACTGCCGCTGCGGCTTCGGGTTCTGTGGTTGGGGATACCGCAGACACCAGCCCCACGGTGGGCGAGACCTTCGGGTCCCCACCGTGGGGCGACGCCAACCAACTCCTAGACCACATCGCGGAACTCGTCGACTACCACCAATTCCATCAACGCTCCACGGTGATGTTCGGGTACTGCACCGGGTGTTCCTGGTCCTGGACAGCCTGGGGGGAATTCACCCAGTCAACCAGGAGGGCGCATGCCGGGCATGTAGCCGAGCTGGTCATGGACATGGTCCAAGCAGAACAACGAATCCAACGAAAGGTGACGAAATGAAATGCCCTGAATGCAACCGCGATATCGGCTATCACGCTTTGGAGAAGAACGCCAAGGGGTGTGCTGGAGCCGGTGATCAGGTTGTGCCCGAACACGGGCCGGCCGGCGGTCCTGGACCCACGGGTAACGCCGTAATGCGGGGCGGTCCCGGAGCATGACGGCGTTCGCAATGGGCGACGCCAACCGCGGCAACCCGGTCCGTGTGTTCGACTGGGTAAAAGCCGCCAAGATCATCACGGAACGCGGGGCGCAGGATGCGTCCGCCGGGTTGTCCGGCGACTGGGAATGGACTGGCGGGGAGATATTCGCCGACGGCCAACCTGTACCCGAGGACGACACGTACGTCTACCTGGCATCCACCTGGGCTATCCCGGAACTGGATGTCGACGGGGACATCATCGATTGCTGGACATGGCAATCGGACACCCCTGGATGGGACCCCAAGAAGCAGACTGGGGGGTGGGGCTCGGGAACGTACTGGCCCGCTGAGGCCCTCGCCATCCTGGAAGCGGAGCCGGTGAAATGACTATCGAGTTGCCGAGGATCATCCCGTCATTCCCGCCCGGGTTTCAGTCGAAGTGGTCTGACCTTCCCACCCTCGTGGCCCCGCCGGAGATGGTGGAGCGTAACGCGGTGTTGGAGTTCCATGTCCGTGTCGACGAGTTGGAGGCCCGCTTTCAGTCGTTGATTGATGACGTTGTTGGCGGGTTGGGGGAGTGGTTTTGGCCGCATGAACTTGACGCGGCCGGGGACCGCCTGGTGGCCCTCTACGACTTCCTGGATACCCCGTTGGTTTCGGGGGAACCGGTGTGGCCGTCGTTTGATGTGTTGTGGGAGTGGGCCGGCGACGGTGAACTCATCAACCGCATGGACGGTGCAGCATGAGCACGCATATCGAAGGTATGTCGCAGCCCGTCCGCTGCCGTTGGTGCTCAGGCATCTACGACCTCGGCACCGTTGAAGTGACCGCCCGCTACATCGACTGCTCGATGTGGAAGACCCCGTGCTGCGGACACACCGCCGACGACCGCGGAGAGACCGGGTGGAAGTCCTTCTCCGACTACGAGCGTCTTGATCGGCCGCGCCCGCGGGGGCCGGTGGCGTATGGCGGCCGGTATCCATGGGAGGGATGATGCGCACAGCGTTCGGTTTCGTGTGCTTGGTGGGGATGTGGATGTTCCCCCTGGCCGCGTGTATACCACCAGCCCACGCCGGCCCGTATGAGGATATCGGGTTTCTGATGGTGTTGGACCGCAACCACATTGCGTATACGTCTGCGTCGGATGCGATTGAGGTGGGGCACACGATTTGTGAGGCCCTCCTATCTGGGTTGTCGCGGAGGGATGTCGTTGCGGCCGCAGCGTCTGCGGCGGACAAACTGCCGTTGTCGTTGGTGGGGGTGTTGGTGGATGCCGCGGTGGAAGCGTACTGCCCAGAAACCATGAAGGTTGGAGGGCGCGGCGCATGAGCTGCACAAGCTATGGCGGGGTGATCGTCTGCCAGCCAACCCGTGGCGGGGCGCGGCAGCGGCAGATCGGGAAGTGCTACGGCAAGTGCCCGAAGGGATGGCAGTCCCGCATCGTGCGTATGGAGCGCAGCCCTTGGTATGGGCCGGATTTTCACTGTCTCGAATGCGGCGACTCATGGGACATGGAAGGCGTATTCAGCCGCCCCGAACGTAAGGGGTGGCGGAAAGGGGCCAAGGCCAGGTTCAGGCTCACGTGGCAGGACGCGTGCTGGTGCCCGGTCGAGCGCGACGGAGAGCATTACGCGCTTCCATGCCAACTTCACCCGACGGGTGACGCCGAGAACCTGGAGGCCGCACCGTGAGTCGTGTTCCTTGGTTTCACATGTTGCTGGACTGCTTGTGTGGTCACCCAGCACACCCCGAAAAACATTGCGAACGGTGCTTGTGCATCAAGTACATCGAAGACACCGAGCCGTACCCAATCGGCGAAATCATCTGCACCTAACACGGCATACCGCCCACTTATCGGTACGAAATATCACCAGGAGGAAAGCCATGAACGACCGCACCGACGACGCACGGAAGCTGGCCCGCATCCGCGAGGTTCTGCGCGATCCCGACCTCTACGACTCGTACAACAGCGTTACCACCCGATGCCTCGTGCGTGACATCAAGCAGGCGATGGGATTGGAACTCAACGGCGCCAATATCCCTGAGCCTGACCCGCCAGCTGCCGCCATCGACGCTGCCCATCTCGACCGGCAGCGGACATGGAGCGAGAACACGTTCGGCCCCTACCCCCGACTGGCTGGCGTTGTCGATCACATCCGCAAGGAACTGGTCGAGGTGGTCGATTCGGGTAACGACCTGTCGGAATGGGTGGATGTGCTCATGCTGGCATTCGACGGAGCGTGCGGCACGGGTGCGTCATCGCAGGAGATCATCGACGCCTTGCAGGCCAAGCTGGCGGTCAACGAGGCTTTGGAGAACGCGTACAGGCTTGTTCGGGGGGAGCGGGACGAAGCCCTCCAACAACTCGCCTACCTGCGCGCCCAGTACAAGCAAGCATGCCTGGAATGGGGTGTACCCGGGGGTGAGAAGTGAAGTGCTCCCGGCCGAAATGCCCCTACAAGGTAGAACGAGCCGGGTTGTGCTACAAGCACTACATCGCCTCACCAGACACCGGTTTCATGCCAGCCCAACCTGTACGCGCACACATGGACCGTTTACGGGCGGCCGGGTGGACATGGGCGGCCATCGCCCAAGCAGCAGGGCTCACCGATCAGGGCGTGTACTACATCCGTGGCGCCCGAACAGTCCAACGCGCCACGTACACCGCCATCATGTCCATCCCCGTCGTGGATGGTGATGGGATGGTGGATTCGCTGGGGTCGGCCCGCCGGATCCAGGCGTTGATGGCGATCGGGTGGTCACAGGCCGAGTGCGCCCGCCGGTTGAAGATGACGCCTCAACGGTTGTGGCACACCATGCAGCACAAACGGATACGCGCTGATAAGGCCCGCGCGATCGATGCGTTGTTCCGCGAGTTGTGCATGACGCCGGGGAAGTCGGTGCGTGCCCGCAACTACGCCCACGCGTCGGGGTGGCCGCCGCCGCTGGGTTGGGATTGCATCGACGACCCCAACGAAACCCCCAACCTGGGAGACCGGTATGCGTCGTTTCTGGAGCGGTACGAGGATGCGATCAGTATCGGTATCCCGTTGTTGGAGTTGCCGCGCCGGTTGGGGTTGCTGCCGGATTCGCTGGCGGCGTCGATGCGCCGCAACAACATTCCCGTCCCGAACGAACTGTACTCACTGTGCTCTGCAAGGAGGAAAACAGCATGACTCTTATCCCGGTTGATGTTGATACCCAGTTGGTGCGGATGCGGCTGCTGCTAGCGGAGCTGCAGGCCGAGGCTGCGGCGTACCGGGCGGACCCCGACCCAACCCACACAGAGGATGCGCAACGCTTCACCTGTTATTTGGGGTGGGCGCGGAACACCCTGAACCGCATGCAAACACCGGCATAGCGCAACGTTTATCGGCATTCAGCAAGGAGTCTTAAAAATGAACTGGATAGAGGCAGCAGCCAAGGCGGCGCACGATGCTGACATTGGTGCAGTCTGGCCTTGGTATCACGAACGCACTGATCAGAGACGTTACATAGCAATGGTCCAAGCCGTCGTGGAGTCGATGGGCATCAAGGAACGCAGGCAGTATTCGTCATTCGACTCGCAACTGATCGGTGCCTACCTGGTTGGTAGAACCTTACATCGCTCCGAGTTGACAGCCTGACATAAGACTGCGTTATTTGGCACAACCACAGGGGATTCCATTGTGTACTTGTTCTCATCTGGTTGATGGTCATCACCGGTGGTCGGGGTATTGCCGGGTGTGTGTTGGGTGTGGTCTTCACAAAACATTCTGCCGTGAGGTGGGGCATTTCTATACCCGCTGCGGGTGCAACAAGTTCAAGGCGGCCTGATGTTCGACCCAGAGCATCCCCTTAAGGGGATACCGGAACCAGTGTGGGATACCCCGTTGGGGGGTGTCACCCCACGAGAAGCTGCAGCCCACTTCCTTGAGCATCACTGCCGGGCATGTTGGGGAATCCTGTTGGAATTAACCATGAAACACGAGAAAGAAACACCATGAGCCAGTACCAAACCCAATGGGGTGAACCCATCCTCGGCCTCTACATATCAGTGATGAGCGATCTTACTCACCCCGACTTCGATGGGTACAAGACTGAGGATCACTGGCAGGTGATCGAACTTCGCGAGCACGATTTCGACCGCCGCCACTATGGGCGCGAGTTCGAGCTGAAGAAAACCAATGCATCTAGGACTCAGGGATGGGTGGCTGGCCGGTTCAGCCGCGAAGAACTGACCGGCCTGCGGGACATGCTGACGAGGGTTCTGGAGGAACAGCGATGACGCTCAAAACCAGACCACCAACCGGCGCAGTTCCGTGGCCCCTCATCCTTGTTGAAGGTAGCGAGAAAGCGGGCAAATCTTGGGCCGCCGCTGTCCTCTCCGCATCGGACAAGGTTGGGCGGACGTTGTGGCTGGACTGGTCCGAAGGCGCCGCAGACGAATACGGGTCCATCCCCGGCGCCCGGTACGAGGTGATCGAGCACGACGGCACGTGGCCGTCGATCATCGGGCAGATAGAGGACGCCCGCGACGTCGCAGCGAAAGCGGTGAAGGACGGTGACAAACCCGTCGTCCTGGTCATCGATTCGATGACCGCAGAATGGGACGACCTCAAAGACTGGGTCGATAGCAAAGCCAGGAGGCGGGAGGTCAACCGGAAGAAGTTGGAGAAGGACCCCGAAGCGGAGATTCAGATCACAACAGATCTGTGGAACCTGGCCACCGCGCGGCATAAGGAGTTGATGCGGATCCTGATGCGGTTCCCGGGGATTGTGGTGATGATTGCCCGCGGCGCGGATCAGGTGGCGATGGAGAACGGTCAACCCACGAAGAATCGGACGTGGAAGGTGGAAGGGCAGAAGAACCTGGCCTTCGATGCTTCCGTATGGGTGAGGTTGTCGAGGACTGAGCACCCGTTGATTGTGGGGGCCAGGAGCGTGCATGCCGGCATCGTCCCCGGCGAAGACAAACCCAGGCGGGTGCCGGATTTGACGTTGGAACAGTTGGTCTTCGACATCCTCAAGTGTGACCCGAAGACCGCTCACGTCCGGGACCTCACGTCAGTGCAGGACAAGGTGTTGGACTTCCTCGACGACATCGCCCGCGCTGAATCCAAGGATGAGTTGACGAGGGTTTGGCGTGATGCGAAGGCGGCGGAGGTTCTGAATGTTGGTGTGCAGGACGGTCCTACGGTGCAGGAGGCGATGATGGCCCGCGCTCAGGCGTTGGATGCGAAGCCGGTGGAAGCGGCGAGAGACCAGGCCGCCTCATGACACAACGCTCGGTTATCAGTGAAGGGAAACAGAGATGAGCAAAGAGCAATGCGCGACGTGCGGGGAAGTCATACCCGACGGTGAGGCCGTGTTCGATCTGTTCGGCGGACGTATCGGGTTGTCGTACCACCAGACGTGTCAATCAATGCCGACCCCACTTAAGGCCAAGTTGTCAGTGTGTCCTGTGTGTGGCCACATGGAAGGTCGACACATGGATTACGACTTCGATGAGACCACCGTCCGGATCACCAGCGGCCGTCACACTCTGTGCGCCTACAACGGGTGCGGCTGCGACTGGTACATGGGGCGTGAATCGTGGTCATGAGAACAGAACTACCAGGGCATCCCGGACTGAATTACGTTCTTGAGTTCGACGCCTACCCGCTAACTCCACCAACCTGACATAGGGGGTGGTTCTCGGTGGTTGATTGGTGTGACCCTGCGGATCCTGTTGTGGCCGCGTGCCTCACCGTCACCTGTGGAGTGTGTAAAGCCCCACCCGGCATCCCCTGCCGGTCGATTACCGGGACACCGTTGAATCGGGTGGTTCACCACTACCGGCAAAACAAACTCATGAAAGGCAAGGAATGATGCCAACTTACCGAGTCACCTGCACCGGTCGGGTAACGGAGATTTACATCGTCGAGGCCGATAGCGCCGCCGATGCGCGCAATAACTGGTGTGACGGCCAACTGATTCACAGTGAGGCGTGGGACGTGCTTCCTGAAGGGGTGGAGCTGGAGGATGACTGATAAGGCTGCTGCTGTGGCGTTCCTGGTCACGTTTATTGGTGTCGCTGTCACTTTGGCTATCGGTGCGAGGTGGTGGTGATACCCCGGAAGACCCGCGCCGCCCTCCGATTACGGGCTAGTCAATGCTGCGAACGCTGCGGAAGGCGGACACAGTGACGAGACAATTCAAGGACACCATCCGGCAACTGCGACCCGGAGAAGCCGTTCCCCAACACCCGCCGCGGCGCTACAGCACAGGGTCTGGATACATCCGGCTTCGGTGGAAGGTCGGTGTCGCTCAGTACGTGGAGACGTATGAGCATCGCGTCTTCGACGGTGCTGTGACAACTGCCGAGCACGTCCACCATAAGAACAAGGATCGGTCGGATAACCGCCCTGAGAATCTTGTGCAGATGACCGCGGAGGAACACACCTCCCACCACAGTCACGAGCGTCGAACATGGGCGCCGTTCAATACCTTCGGAGCTATGTGGAAAGCGGCGCATGCCGAGAATCGGCGATTCGACCGTGACCGTAGAACGCAGCGTATGCGCGAGCTCTACGCGCAGGGATTGTCAACGATCGAGATCGGGCGGCGTTTCGGGCTGCACCCATCTGGTGTTTGGCGGTACATCAACCTGGGTGTGAACCCATGAACGAATCGACATGCCGGAGGATCGTCAAGGACCGGGCCGGCGGGTGCTGCGAACGCTGCAGCGTCCACGCCCGCGTCCGCGGACTCACCCTGCACCACAGGGTTAAAAGGTCCCAGGGCGGCCAGTGGACCCCGCAAAATTGTGTGATGCTCTGCGGCCACGGAACCAGCCCTGGTGGATGTCATTCGTGGGTCGAGCACAACCCGAATGACGCTGAAGAAGAGGGCTTCCACGTTCGACCGTGGATGAGCCCGGAGAAGGTTCCTGTGTTGCGGTTTGACATTTACACGGGGGAGTCGGGGTGGGTGTTGTTGACCGACGACGGACGAATCGAGGACGTATGAAACCACTCCTACTGGACCTGTTCTGCGGCGCTGGCGGCGCCGCGGCGGGATACCACCGCGCCGGATTCGACGTCGTCGGCGTCGACATCAACCCGCAGCCGAACTACCCCTTCACGTTCATCCAAGGCGACGCTAGCCATTTCCTCTCAGCGTGGTGTCGCGGCAGTCTCATCGCCGCGCACCAACTGCCGTTCGCCGCGGTGCACGCGTCCCCGCCGTGCCAACGGTATTCCGCGATGAGTAAGTGCCGCCCCGAGATCGCCAACAAGTATCCAGACCTTGTCGACCCAGTCAGGGAACTACTCCTCGAAACAGGTCTCCCGTACGTTATCGAGAACGTACCCGGTGCACCGCTGAGGAATCCGGTCATGCTGTGCGGTCAGATGTTCGGGCAGGAACTGTATCGGCACCGCCTCTTCGAATCCAACGTCCCGATAACCGCACCACAGCACCCGAAGCACGTCATCCCAGCCTCTAAAGCCGGCCATTGGAAACCGGGGACGATCATGTCCATTTCCGGGCATGTGTCGCCTATCGCTAAGGCCCGTGAAGTGATGGGCATCGAGTGGATGAGCCGGGAAGAACTCGCTGAGAGCATTCCCCCGTCGTACACGCAGTGGGTTGGCAAGCAATTACTACGAGCGGTTGAGTTGGCCGCGTGAGTGGCGAATCGGAGAAATCGAGGTGGTGTGATGGGTGCTGATGGTTTGGTGTTGTGGCGTTACCGGCGTCGCCTCCACAGGAGCGCATGGAAACCTAAACCGTATAGACGCAACGTGATTGGAATAGAATGTGGGGTTGGGGATGGTGTCCCGGCGCCTGTCGTTAGCAGGCCCGGGACCGGCCACCAAACGCGGAAGGTGACACGGTGAATCATAGCGGCAACGACCAAGATCTGCTGCGGCCCTGCCGTGATTGCGCCCATCCCGCAGCCCATCACGGACCCACGTGCGTTTGGCGAACGTCATCGGTGTGCGGATGTCCCCGATTCATGCCGCAGCGCATACAACGCCAGCGAGCCCGTGGCTGGCGTATGCCCGAAGGGGCCGTGTACGTAGGCCGCCCGAGCAAGTGGGGAAACGAATTCAATTGGCAGTCGTACCGGAAGTATCCGCCCAGTTACTACATGGACGGAGAAATGCGAGATCCGGATGACATGCGCCGGATCCCAGACGCGGAGAGGCGGCGGCTCGCGGTCGTTGACTTCAAGGACATGCTGCGGCGGGCCCCACTCGGAGATGGACAGTGGGGTCGGAAGGGCGAGTCCGTGTACGACACGATCCGCCGCGAACTTGCCGGAAGGGACCTGGTCTGCTGGTGCCCTTTGGATCAGCCGTGTCATGGCGATGTGTTGCTTGAGTTGGCTAACGGTGGGGGTGCCTGATGGGGTACAAGCGCACAACACACACCGTGTATCTGGTCCATTGGCCAGAGATCAACGTCTTCAAGATCGGGTATACCGAGTTCCAGCGATACCGAGCCTTCGTTGTCCGCGGCGCGAACATCCTCAAGCTGTTCCCGTTCCCAACATCCACCGAGGCATTTGACCTCGAAACCATCTGCCACGACGTTCTCTGGAACCTCTGCGAGGGAGGATTCGACACCCCCCAGGAGGCAACACCGTACCTGGGTAACCGCGGCGGCGGATACGTCGAATGCTTCAAGACCCCAGCCGATCTCATGCCATCCGAAATATGGCCCTACGTCGAGATGCTGATCAGGCAGAAGGCGGCAGCCTGATGGCGAGGATCAGGACATTCAAGCCGGAGTTCTTCCGATCACCCGATACGGCGAAGGCTTCCCCCCAGGCGCGGATCCTGTACATGGCGATGTGGTCGTGGGCCAACGACGAAGGTATCGGGGAAACGAACCTGTACGGGTTGTTGGGGTTCGCCTTCCCGGATGAGGACGAACTGACGGTGAAGGATCTTCAGAGGCTACTCAAGGAAGTGCGCGGATGCTTCAGTGTGGTGTTCTACGGCAACCGCGGCCGGTTCTTTTACGCCATCCCGTCGTGGGATACGCACCAGAAAACGGAGCGTCGTGCTGCGGGGAAGTTCCCGAAGCCGGACGACCCAAATTCGTTCCCTGACCTGCGGTTCGGAGATTCAGGCGATGGTGGCGGAAATTCCGCGCCTACCGAAGGATCTTCCTCCCCTGGAACAGGGGAACAGGGGAACAGGGGAATGCAGGAACCGGGGAACCGGGAACAGGGAACCGGGGAACCTGGTGGGGGCGGAAGTCAGGTATCTCACCAGGGCCACGCGAGCGTTCCGCCCCCCGAAAAATGCCCACTCCATCAACACCTCGACATCCCGCCGTCGTGCGGTGCTTGCGGAGACGCCAGGAAAGCTAAGAAGGCGTGGGACGCAGCCGAAGCTAAGCGCGTTGCTGCTGCTGCTGAAGATGAACTCACGCGCCGACGCGCCACCAGGAAAGCCATCGATGATTGCCCGGATTGCGACCAGTTCGGCCGGCTCGACGACCTCACCCCATGCCCGAAGCATCCAACCCTCAAGGAGGCCGCCAATGGCTGAGGATAAGTTTCAGCTCGCGGATGATGAGCACGCGTACATGGTGCGGGCGTTGACTGATGAGGAGCGGGCCGCGACGAAGGGTATGCCCGGTCCGGTGGTTCAGGGATGGGTGCGCCGTAGGAGGGGCCGAGGAAGTGTTGGCGCGCCGTGAAGAAAGCCCGGACTGACCGAATAGCAGAGGCGATCACGGCGCTAGCGGAAGGAGGCTTCCGGTGAATGACCAACCAAAGGCGAGATCCGAGAAACGGAAGCGCTCCGTGCTCGTTGGAGTGCGGTTGACGCCCGCCGAGAAGCACGACATCGAGACGATCGCGAGTCTGTTCGGCGTCAGCGTGGGCGAGTTGGTGCGCGCGAGGTGCTGCTCGATTCAGCCAGGAACGCCAGGGGCGCGCTCCATGGTCCACGAAGGGAAAGCTCGCATGAGCGACGGGAAAGTGGCGCTGGCGGAGGCAATTCGCAAGCACAAGCCCACCTCAAAGCGCATCAATCACACGTGGCGTAAGGGCCTCCTGCTGAACATTCCAGCCTGCAAGGGCTGCGACTGGGCTGTGGAGGATGGCGACCACGACGCTCATGTGGCTGAGGTGCTTGCGGCGTTGCCTGGTGTGGCGGTAATCCAACTCCCACAACCAGAGGACGCCAGCGGCGACGTGAGCGACTTCTGTGGTGGCGACGTGTGGTGCACTCCCGGGTCTGGCCGGGTTCGGATCTACGTGCAGGACTCCAGATTCTCTGCAGAGGAAGCGCGGTCGTTCGCCGCCGACGTGATGGCTGCTGCGGTTCTTTCTGAGGAGACCACCAAATGAGCGACCTAGCGTCACGTGACGAAATGGTGGACCCAACCGACACCACCAGTCAGGCCCCGAAAACCAGCCACGCGCCCACACACGGGGCGGGAACGACCGGTTGTGGCCGCTGCCCGCAACGCTGGGGAGGGCTCCGCACAGCGCACTGCGGCGCCTGCCACCACACCTTCACCGGACTGTCCGCGTTCGACAAGCACCGCGACGGCGACCACGCGAAGGGCACCCGTCACTGCCTACCCCCGGGGTCGGTGGGTTTGGTTGATGCGGGCCGCCAGTACCTGTGTTGGGGATGGCCCGGTGGTGAGGATGACCGGTGGGGTGAGGGCGATGAGTGAAACGCCGGATGCGGGTTCGTTACAGGACACACCAGACACCACTACGGGGCCGCCATGGTCGTACCCGGATGACGTTGACTACGCCATCGACGGAGGCTGGGACGGCATCTACGACGGCGTGATCGTGTGGGTGCTCACCGACGGCCGGCGGATTAACCGGTTCCGCGGTGAGGGGTCCAGGCGGGAAGCCCGGGTTGACCAGCTGTACCCGGAATGCGAGGCGTACCGGTGAGCGCTGATGCTGTCCGGTTGGTTGCCGACGTACTCCGCGCCAACTTTGAGCCTTGGTTGCAAGGGTTCATGGCGAACTACGACCCCTGCAATCCGCCACCAGCCGAGTGGTTGGCGCATTGCATCGAGGAGTGGGGCAAGGACACCGCTGCTGCTGTGGTGGCTGCCCTAGGAGGACTAACCCAAGAGCTGTCCTGGCGCGTTGGCGGGGTCAGGGGCTTGGTTCTGGACTCGACAGATGCAGAGGACGCGGAGATTATCGCCCGCCGTTGGGTTGGTCAGTGGAAACGGGAGGGGCCAGCCGGATGAGTATCCCGTACCACAAGGTGGATTGGGAACTGGTCGCCGAAGTGAGGCGGGTTCAGGGCCGCATCGGCGAACTGGAGAAGCAAGTCAGGGAGTTGCAGCGGCTGGTAAGCGCGGCGCTAGCGGTGCCAGAGGAGACCCACGAATGAACCCACCAGAACGCCGACTTATCGGTACTCAACAGGAGTTGAACAAATGAGCGACAGAGCCACCTTGCAAGCAGCCAGCGCCGGATACGTAGGCGGCGCGCATCTCTGTGACGTGTGCAAGAAGTCGATTCTGCCGGGACAGCAGATCCTCGTCTTGATTCGGGACAAGTACCCCTTCAAGTGCGAAGACGCCGATGACCAGGACTATGACGTATTCGAGTGGCACCAGGTGTGCGACCCCGGCACTATCGCCGCCGAAAATCCGATGACGACGGAACGGCAGGGCAATCCGCGCTTCGCATCATTCGAGCGGCACTTGACATAAGTACCTGTTATTGAGCACTGGCGCTTGAGTTTTGGAGGACCCGATGCGTGACCCCAACGACCCCGAGTGTGGGTATCCGCTTCCGGGTGAACTCATCCCGGAAGTCCCCCGGGCGCGTTCATGGCACCTCGCCCCCGAAGCCATCGAACGCTGTACCCGGTGTGACGATGGGGGTTATTGGAATGGTCATGTGTGTGATCACGGTGCCGGTGCGGCAGCAGCGGAACGGTGCCGTGGGTTGGTGCGGGAAGCGCTGAAGAAAGGGGCGAAGCGGTGAATGCTAGATGCCCGAAACCCCCTGCGGTGAGTGGGGTTTACCGGAGTGGGAATTGGAGCACATCGACTGAATTGCTAGATGCCTTTTGGGTGTTGTTTAGCGGATAAAATCGGGGGGATGGCGTTGGATATCGGGAGGGCCTAAGTGACCGTTGAGGCGATCGTTGATGAGGACGGCAACCTCCCCGCAGCCCGGGAGGAACTCGCAGACGCTGTAGCCGGACTCTGCGAACCCGTCCTGTCCTTGATGGACGGGAAACTCATGAAAGCCCCCTCCCTGTACATGCAGTTGTTCGATGCTGTGTCGGGGGAGCAAGCCCAAACCGGCTCCGGAACCGGCTCTAAATCCCGTCCCCCGTTCTGGACGGACGCGTTCGACGTGAAAAACGAAATCGACACCGCCCTCGAAATATGGCAACCCCAATACACTGGTGTCCCACCGAGTGTGGGGCGGATGCGGGGATTGTTGGAGCGGAAGTGGCGCCCCCAGGACGTCCACTGCATCCAACAAATCACCACCGCCCTGGGTGAGTGGAAACAGAAAATCAATCTCACCCTCACCCCCACCCGGAAGTGGTCAGTGCCCAACGCCTGCCCGAACTGCGGCACGAAAGTGGTGCACCGCCCCGACTCCGGAGGATTGCCCGTCCGCCAACCCGCCCTCCAGTTCACCGATGAGGGTTGTAAGTGTTTGCACTGCCAGTACGTGTGGGGTGTTGAGCGGTTTCAGATCCTGGCTGCGGCTTTGCGGCAGGAGGCCGAGAAGGAGGTTGTTGCTGTGACGGCTGCGGAGTTGATTGAGAAGTTGTCTAGGGTGGCGCCGGACACGATGGTGGTGGTGACGGATTCGACAGCGTTCCGCTACATCACTGAGTTCACGGCGAGGAGTGTGCGGGTGGCGATCACGAATCATCATTCGTTGGGTCCGATGGTGCAGCGGTTCAATGAGCGGTTCCATTCGGACCCGGTGCATGTGGTGGTGTTGTCACCACAAGACCAAGGCGAAGAACTCTGACGTCGTAGCGCACGAGCAAAGGAAATGATGGAACGATGGCTTGTGAAGTGACATTTATGGGCGGACCGGCAGACGGTGTGATTCGCGTACTTGAGGGCGATGAACCGCCTGCGGAATACACAGTTCGGACCGCCCCCGATCTGCACGCGGGCACACCGCCGGGCGAGTTCACCTACGTGCGGCAGGTCTCGCAGAAGGACAGCGGACCACTGTGGGTCTACGTGCCCAGATAACTGACATAAGGCGAGGTTCCCGGTGCTTCTGGACGACACGCTGGTTGCGGGTTTAGCATGTGGGCTTGCTTTCCGGGCAAAACACGGCATACTGGTGGGTGCGCGCTAGATTTGTGCCTTGAGCCGGTCGCGCCCAACCCCCACTCGAAACACCCCACCATTCCGGTTCGGGGTGTTTCGTCGTATGTAGGCGGTCCCGATGGCCACTTTCCCCAAGCCGCAGCCGTTGAAGGTGCGTATCACGTTGGCATGGGCTGAGCTGCAATCCGCCCGCTGCGACGGCTCCTACATGCGAATCATGCTGGCGCTGATGCCGCTCAAGCATGTCAGGGTGTGTGTTCCGTGTGACGCTGTCCGTTACGCGCAGTGCAGTGTGGGGTGTCGGGTGCCGGATGAGGGCGACCCAGCATCATGGGTGCAAGTCGAAGACGACGCCGAAACACTTAGCCGAGAACCGGCGGAACCCCGCACCGACCAGTATTCAACCCCCGTTGAGGGTTAACTGAGATGCGGCCTGGGGATGACGTGACCGTCATGTACGAAGGCCCGGAACACGCTGGAGTCGTGGTCCGGTCTGACCATGGTTGGGTGTTGTGCCGCATCGCTATAGACCCCGTCTGGGATTACGGGGCTGTGTCGGCCAGGTTGGTGCCGCACTCGTTGGTCATGGTCCGCGAAGACAACGTCAAAGCCCTACAGCCCAGGGAGAACGCATGACCGACGCTGACGATATCCGGGAGTGGAGTGACCGGCACCCGGTGATCCATGTCCGCCTAGACGGCGACGAGAAAGCCCTACGGGAAGCCCTGAAGGCCGCTGGGGTTGAACGGTTCGAAATCATCCACTACACCCCGCTGGGATGGCAGAAGCACCTCGACGGCCTTGACGCGCTCGCACCCGGTGCTGCCGCGGCTGCTCGCATCGGGATTGACCTCGCCAACCGCACTATCGGCTACGCCTTCCAAAACGCAGGGGAAGGCGTCCCCGGCCTGATGGAAACACTGTCCGTCGGTGACAACCCGCGTGGCAGCCTGGGACCGGCGTGGCTAAGCAAAGTCGTAAACGGCATCGCAGGAACACGGCCTGGTATGCCGAAAACTAAGCGGCGCCGGCTGACAGACGCCTTCCTCCAGAAGGTGGCCGAGGTCTACCGCGCCAACATCTCCTACGCCCCCACAGAGGCTGTAGGAGCCGCTTTCGGCGTTAAGTCACGCATGGCATCCACGTATGTGGCTCGGGCACGTGAGCGCGGCTTCCTGCCGCCGACAACGCCTGGCAAGAAAGCCGCGTAGTGGACACTGATGAGCTTGCTGAGCGTGTCGGTCCCCGGCTAGGGGAACTGGTCCACCCAGGCGACGCTGACACCCCACCATTCCCGCTGTCACTGCCCACCTTCCAACCCAACATCCTCCCCGATGGGATGACGGAGGAGGAAGCCGAAGAACTCGGCCTCCCAACCATGGATTTGCCGAAGCTGTTCTTGCAGGCGTTGTTCCATCTGTTGCAGAACGGGTTCGGTGTAACCCTCGTGGATAGTGGGGAACTGGCTGATCTGCAGGCTGCGGCCGCGGTTCGGGAGCATAAGCGGGTCGAGTTCAAACAGTTCCGCTTCCGCTGCGGGGCCGCCGCTTTTCGCGTGGCCGTGGAGAACTTCGACTCAGACTCGCCGATCATCCCGTGTGAAGCGGACCAGGTACAGAAAGCACACACCCATGGCTAAGGTCCCAGCGACCGGCAAGTGGCGTGTGCAGCGTTGCCGCCGCCCTGACGGGAGCTTGTACAAGCACGCCGTCAATTGGGACACGTTCGACGGCAACGGCGAGTGGACTGGAATCCATGCGACCTGGGCCGAGGCGATGGAATGGGCGACCAGCTTCGCCGCCCACGTTGAGTATTGGCTCGAATGCCAGACCAGGCGCCCTCTTCGATGAGCGCTAACCTGAACCCACTCAAGAGTTGCCATTGCGGTGACCCCGCCACTTTGACAACCACGAGTCAACGGCAGATGTGCAGCCCCTGCGCTTACGCGGTCCACGAGACCTGCATCTGCTCAACCCAAGGCAATGAGGGCGATGGCGCATATCAAGGTTGAGGTGAACGGGGACACCCTGTTCGATGGTGTTGTGGATGACTGGAACATGCCGCCAACACCACCCCAACCACCCGGCCATTTGAAAGCATCTGACCTACCGCCATCCATACGGCAGGTCATGGCCAAGGCTTTAGCGAAGAAGCTCGAACAAGTCACCGGATTCAAAGTAGACATTCGAACGTGAACACGTACTTGTTCATCGCAGCTGTAGCGTTCGTAGCACTCTGGCTCGCAATGGCTTGGACCGTCTGCACCGACGCCGCCAACGGGGCAGGACTCATGGCCCTCAGCTTCATCCCGCTGTTCACTATTGGTGTGGCTATGGTGGCGGTGGCTTGGCCAGCAGCACTAGTAACCGCTGCCATCTTCTTCCTCACACGCGTACCCTGATGCCCGACTACGGCCGAGACCACAAAGCCCGACGAGCACGCGTCCAACACGACGTAGACGCCGGCACCGCCTACTGCTGGCGATGCACCAAACACATCCCACCAGGCAGCAAGTGGGACCTCGGCCACGACGACAACGACCCCACCAAATACATGGGACCAGAGCACGTCGCCTGCAACCGCGCCACCTCAACCCACAAGGCGATGGCCGTCGTGGACGACTCCCGCACCTGGTAACGCCAACCACGCAGCGCATCAGGAGTTTGCTGGACCGTGCGCCAGGCGCTCGGTAGACTGACACATAACCGCAGGTCAGCGCAGCGCGCCACCGCAGCCATCTGAGACTTGACAGCATAACCGCAGGTCAGAGGCCCGGGGGGTGGGTTGCCCGCGAGGCCAGCATCGGCCCAGGTGGGACCGCCAATCGAAATCCGAATCCCTCCCCAGGTTAGCTGTGCACGGATAGTCGGTTCCCGATCGGGCTGCTGCGTCATGAATTCCCTTGTGGTGCACCAAGTCTTGAGAGGAGCGACCTGTGCAACGTGTGTGCGATGTGTGTGGGCGCGACTTTGAGGCGAAGCGCAAGGACGCGAAGACGTGCAGCGCTACTTGCCGGAGTAACAAGCGGAATATGTCGCCGCCGCCGAGTCCGGATGGTGATGGCGGGAATTCGCTGGTGAAGGCGACCATGGTGGAGCTTGAGGCAGCCGGGAAGCTTGATTCGATGCTGGGTCAGCAGGCTTTGGCGTTGGCTCGGCGGATGTCGGGTGAGGTCACTGGGATTGCGGCTTTGTCGAAGGAGCTGTCCCGGGTGATGGCTGCCGCTACGGCGAACACCCCGGGGTCTGTGGCTGCGGTTGCGGACGGTATCGATGAGTTGCGCGCTCGGCGGGATGCCAAGCGGGCGGTGTAAGTGGCAAACCTGCTGCGGCCGGCTCTGGTTAAGCCGGCGTACTTCACGCACCCGGAATACACGCAGACACTCGGCCCTGAGGTGTGCGACCTGGCCGTGATGGCGGGTTACGCGCCGGATCCAGAGCAGGAGTTGGCGCTGAACGCAATGTTCGCGCTGTCCCCGACAAAACGCACGCTGTCGGGTCAGGTTGCGACTGCGGCGTTCGAATTCGCTGTCGTGTGCTCGCGGCAGAACATGAAAACTGGCTTGTTGAAGATGGCTGCCCTGGGGTGGCTGTTCATCACTGATCAACGGTTGGTCGTGTGGTCGTCGCATGAGATGGACACGACTGAAGAAGCTTTCGATGACATAGTGAACCTGATCCAGGGGACGCCGCTGATGAGTAAGCGGCTGGACCCGGATTTCGGTAAGGAAGACGGTGTCAAGCGGGGCAACGGCAAGCAGTTGATCAAGTTGCGTCCGAGTGAGGCGTGCCCGCACGGTCAGAGGTTGAAGTTCAAGGCCAGAACCAAGAGCGGTGGTCGTGGTCTGACGGGGAACAAGGTCATCCTCGATGAGGCGATGTACTTGCAGCCGTCTCAGTTGAGTTCACTGGTTCCTACGTTGTCTGCGGTTGATGATCCGCAATTGGTTTATGGCGGGTCGGCTGGTTTGGCTGAGTCGGTGGTGTGGCGCGGGATTCGCGACCGGGGTCGTCCCGGTGGTGATCCGGCGTTGGCGTACATGGAGTATTGCTCCCAGCCGGAAGAGAACGCCTGCCTGGATGAGGCGTGCACTCACGCTCTTGGTGTTGAGGGGTGCGCTCTCGATGACATCGAGTACATCAGGCAGGCCAATCCGGCGTTGGAGCGGCGGATCTCGATCGAGTACATCCGCAATGAGCGGCGCACATTGGCTACGAAGCCGGATGAGTATGGGCGTGAGCGGGCGGGTTGGTGGGATAAGCCTGATGCCGGTTCTGAGGCGCTGATCAAACCCGATGTGTGGACGAACCTGGCCGACCCGCTTTCCGAACCGGTCGATCCGGTCGCGTTCGGCCTGTACACAAAGATTGACCGAACGGCCTCAGCCATTGGGGTTGTTGGTCGGCGCGCGGACGGAAAGCTCCACGTCGGCATCGTGCCGGCGGTGCGCGGAAAGTCGATCGACTCGCTCCCTGGAACGGCGTGGATTCCTGATCGCATCAAGGAGTTGGTCGATCAGTGGAAGCCGTGCGCGGTTGTGGTTGATGGGCATTCCGCTGCGGCGTCGTTGATTACCACTATTGAGGGTTTGGGCGTCGAGGTTGTGAAGTCGAACGCCACGGATTTAGCGAAGGCGTGTGGGGCTTTCTATGACGCGGTCACCGCGGATCCAGATTCGGCGGCGAGCCTGCGTCACCGTGGCGCGTCACCGTTGACCCGTTCGGCTACGTCGGCGAAGCGTCGGGACTTGTCGGATGCGTGGGCTTGGGATCGTAAGGACAAGGATTCCGACATCACTCAACTGATGGCGGTGACGCTCGCCCTGCATGGACTGATCGAGCATGGCACACCAGAAACAGTTGAGGTTTGGGGATTCCTATCGTGACATCGCTACAGTTTTCGGCTGCATTGGCTGTGATTGCCTCGGCGGCGATCATTGCCGGTGTGGTGCTGTTGGCTGGTGCCGCGTGGGGTCTCATCGCTGCCGGCGTGCTGGGTTTGGTGGGGGCGTTTCTGTTCTATGAGCCAGCCGGTAAGCGATGAACTGGCTCAACCGTCTCAAGGGGGCCACCCCGGCTGAACGCATGAGCCTGGATGAGTACGGGCAGATGCTGAACCTGTACATGCAGTCCGGGTTGGGGTATCAGACACCGTCATTGGTGCAGACCTTGGCGGGTACTGGAACTGAGCGGCCGGCAAACAATTTCGAGGGCCTGGCCAGTCAAGCGTACGCCACGAACGGTGTGGTGTTTGCGTGCATGCTGGTCCGACAGTTGGTGTTCTCCAGTATCCGGTTTCAGTTTCAGCAGTTCCTGAAGGGTAAGCCGTCTGAGACGTTCGGTGATCAAACCCTGTCGGTGTTGGAGCGGCCGTGGCCGGGCGGCACAACGCAGGACTTGCTGTCGCGGATGATCCAAGACGCCGATCTGGCGGGGAACTCCTATTGGGTCCGTCAGGGTGATGAATTGGTGCGCCTGCGCCCAGACTGGGTACAGATCGTCGGGAAGCCCCGGACGATGGATACCCGGTTGGGCGGGCGCGGCCTCGGGCAGGTCGGCTGGGTGAAGGCCGGATACATCTACACCGAGGGCGGCGCGGCTTCGCAGAACGAGGGTGTCCCTTTCACTGTTGATGAGGTTGCGCACTTCGCGCCGATACCGGATCCGCTGGCTGTGTTCACGGGGATGTCGTGGTTGACGCCGATCTTGCGTGAAATCCAAGCAGACCATGCCATGACCCGGCATCAGCGGTCATTCTTCGACAATGGCGCGACCGTGAACATGGTTGTCAAGCATCCGCAAGGCGCCACTCAGGACGCTGTCGAGAAGTGGGGCAAGGAATTCCAGTCGAAGTTCGGCGGTGTTGGCAACGCGTACAAGACACTGCAGCTCTACCCGGGTGCTGATGTTCAGGTGGTCGGATCGAATCTCAAAGAGATCGATTTCAAGGAAGTGCGCGGCGGTGGGGAAACCCGAATCGCCGCGGCGGCTGGTGTGCCACCGGTCATCGTTGGTCTATCGGAGGGGTTGGCTGCTGCCACCTACTCGAACTATGGACAGGCCCGCCGCCGGCTTGCTGACGGCACTGCGCACCCGCTGTGGCAGAACCTGTCCGGATCGCTGGAGAGGATCGTTCCGCCACCGAACCGGTCCTCGCGGCTCTGGTATGACGCCAGCGACGTTCCGTTCCTCCGCGAAGACGAAGCCGACGCGGCGAACATCGCCGCGGTGAAGGCCAGCACTATCGCCTCTTACGTCACACAGGGATTCACGAAGGAATCAGCGGTCAAGGCAGTCGATTCCGGCGACATCAACCTACTGGTCGATTCCGGCCTGACCAGCGTGCAGTTGCTACCGCCCGGGACAGTGAAATCTGCGCCCACTGAAACCAATGACAACGTGCCGGCACTGATGCTCCTAAGGAGGAACGATGACGGCTCCACAAGCCTCGAAAACACCCCCCCGCGATGATGTTTGCCGGTCTGTTCCGTTCACATCAACCCGCGACGACGGGGACGGCCTCACCTTCGAAGGGTACGGGGCTGTCTTCAACTCACCGACCCGGATCGATTCCTGGGAGGGCACTTTCGATGAGCAGATCGCCCCGGGGGCCTTCCGTAAATCTCTGCGGGAACGCACACCGAAGTTTCAGTTCGACCACGGTCACCATTCCCTGATCGGATCCGTCCCGATTGGGGTTATCGAGGACATCCGCGAAGACGACAACGGCCTGTTCGTGCAGGCCCGCCTTGGTCAGCATTTCCTCATCGACTTGATCCGGGAAGCAATCGCTACCGGCGCTATTGATGGGATGTCGTTCCGGTTCTCCGTGGTTCGCGATGAGTGGCGTGACGCTGAAGGGAAACTGGTCCGCCCGGAGGATGTCGAGGAAGCCTTGTGGTCGGGGAGCCGTGGGATTCTGCTGCGCACCCTCAAAGAGGTGAAGATCGCCGAGGTCGGACCTGTTGTGTGGCCGGCGTACTCCGACACCACCGCAAGTGTGCGGTCGCAGGACCCTGTGGAGATTGACCCCACCAGATTGAACGAGCCCGAGCAGCGCAGAAAGCTCGGTGAACTTCTACTGCGCGCAGAAGCAGTAGACGCCCAAGAAGAGGGCGAAAAGTCCGACGATGAGCCGCAAGACACCCCGGACGGGGCCGTTGAGCACTCGGATGAGGACACCGGCACGCCGCCCCCCACCGAAGTTGAGGCCGAGGGGCACGAGCCGCCATCCGACCCGCCAACCGATGAGGTCGACGAAACGATCCGGGCAGCCGAGGAACGGCTGTTCACGGAAGCGCTCGCCCACGTGAGGACAGCGCGGGAATCAACCCCCCCAATGAAAGGACTGTGACATGTCTGTCGAACTGACGCATCAGCAGGCCCTCCACCGCGAGAAGGACATCCAGGATGAACTGGAGCGGTTGAAGGCGAAGAACGAGAAGACCGCTGAGGATCGCGCCTTGGTGGCGAAGCTGCTCAACGAGTTCCGCGAGGTGCACGCGCACCGGCTGGACCAGGAGCACGACGCCGCCCTGGATGAGGTCCGTTCGGCCGCAGCCGTTCCGGCTGCGGATCCGGCCGAGGAAACCCGAGGCGCTGCTGTCGTGGATGCTCCTGCCCGCGTGAATCTCGGCGGCAAGTACAAGAACCCGTGGGATCTTTCCGGGGTTCGTTACGACGGCACCGGCAACCGCCCCGAGATGCGGTCCCGCGCCCTCGATTGCATCGAGAAGATGCCGTTCGCGGACGACAAGGTCCGTGAGGTGCTGACCAAGCTCGTGCAGCGTGACGGCGGGAAGACCGTCGACATGGTGCTGGCCGCCACGTCGCCCCTGTACGGTGAGGCGTTCACCAAGATCATCCGCTCCGAGGGGCAGATGGCCGCCCTGACCGGTGAAGAGCAGCACGCCATCTCCCGCGCGATGTCGCTGACTGACTCCGCTGGTGGGTTCCTGGTTCCTCCGCAGCTCGACGCCAACGTCATCCTGACCGCCAACGGTTCGGTGAACCAGGTGCGTCAGATCTCCCGTGTGGTCACCGTCTCCGGTGATAGCTGGACCGGTGTCACTTCGGCTGGTGTGACGGCTTCGTGGGACGCGGAAGCGGCTCAGGTGTCGGACGATTCGCCGTCGCTGGCTTCGCCGAACATCCCCGTGTACAAGGGTCAGGCGTACGTCCAGGTGTCCCATGAGGTCGCCGCGGACGCCCCCACCCTGGCCAACGAGATCGCGACCATGGTTGCGTTCGAGAAGGACCGCCTCGAGTCGGTCGCGTTCGTGACCGGTTCCGGTTCGGGTGAGCCCACCGGCATCATCACGGCCCTGGTCGCTTCGTCGCCGTCGGTGATCGTCAACTCGGCCACCACGGACACCTTCGCTCTTGCGGATGTGTACGCGTTGGATTCGGCTCTGCCGGCCCGCTTCGCCGCGAATGCGTCGTGGCTGGCTCACCGCGCCACCTACAACCTGATGCGGCGTTTCGACACCGCTGGTGGTGCGGCGCTGTGGGGTTACCTGTCGGAGGGCCGGAAGTCCGAGCTGCTCGGCCGCCCGGATTACGTTGCTGAGGCGATGGACGGTGCCATCAACACCTCGCAGGAGAACTACAACCTGGTGTACGGCGACTTCTCCAACTTCGTCATCGTTGACCGCCTGGGGACCACCATGCGGTTCATTCCCGACACGTTCGGGGCGAATGGTCGCCCGACCGGTCAGTCCGGCTGGCTGACCTATTGGCGGGTCGGTTCTGACTCCGTCAACGACGCCGCGTTCCGCCTGCTGAACGTCACCTAGTGACCACGGTGGTGGGGCACCCCTGGGTGCCCCACCACACCCCTGTTGGGAGACAACCACACACAAAAGGAGTCGATGCATGAGCTTCCGCTGCATCAACGCATTCGCATACAAGGACGTGGTCTACCCCAACGGGTTTCAGGCCGAAGACGACGATCCGATCTTGAAAACCCATGGGGAGCATTTCGCCGCGGTTGATCAGGGTTCGGCTACCCGCGCTGTCGAGCAGGCCGTCGCGCGTCCTGACGGGCTGCGTGCCGTACCCGCGAAGAAGGCACCCGCGAAGAAGGCGGCACCGAAGCCCGGCCCCGTCGCCAAACCTGAACCTGAGGAGAACAACTGATGCGCACTCTCTACACGCAGGTGGACGCCATTGAGGCGCTTCCCTACGCTGTCCGCACCGCGAACGCCGCCGTGAACGGAACAGTTATCGATACCGCCCGTGGTGGAAACAACTACCGCGAAGTCCTGTTCATCGTGAAGACCGAAACCGTCACCGATGGCACTGTGGCGATCACGGTTGAGGAGTCGGCCCAGAGCGGATCCGGTTTCGCTGCCGCCGCCCGCGTGGTCGGTAGCTTGCCTACGGTTACGGCCGATGACGACAATGCGGTGTTCCTTGTGTCGGTGCTGCCGACGCTGCGGTATGTGCGCCTTGTCGCGACTACTGCTGGTGCGACGTCGGGTGCCGGCATTTCGGCTGTAGCGGTCCTCGGCAACGGTAACAGCGCCCCGCATTCCTAAGACATGGCTGAGATAGCACCGGGTGACCTGCCGGCCGAGCTTGTCACACGGCTCGGCGGTAGCACTGCGGCGCAGACCGCCATCGACGCGGCGCTCGTTGCGGCTCGGCGGTATTGCGGTTGGCATGTGTCACCTGTCCGGGTCGACGACGTGTTCGAGTTGGATGGGCCCGGCGGCCAGGTGTTATCTCTTCCCACCCTTAGTTTGAATTCGGTTACCTCGGTCACTGAACTTGGTGTCGCGGTGGATGTCACAACCCTGGATCGGTCTCGTCGGCGTGGGACGTTGACTAAGCCGTTCGGTTGTTGGACGGCCCGCGACGGCGCGATCGTCGCAGTCGTCACCCACGGCTTTACCGAGGCGGAAGCGGCGGACTGGCGTAAAGCCGTCATCAGGCTGGTTGATGAGCGGTCCGAGGTGTCGATTCGAGACGACGCGGATATGAAGCGCAAGAAGATTGATGACACAGAGTACGAGTGGTTCGGTGCTTTGTTGTCTGTGGATCAAGAGTTGGCTGGCAAGTTCGCTCAGTTCCGGATTCTTCCTGCGCCATGAGTCGCCGATTCGGGTCGCAAACTGTAACCTTCGTGACTCTCACGGGGACGGGTGTTTTCGACGCCCGCGGGTTTGAGGTGACATCCCCAACCGAGGTTCCGGTGGTGGGGTGCCGGCATCGGCCGCTCAGTGCTCAGGAGGCGTCGGAGATGTTCGGTGATGTCGCTAAGCAGGTGTGGAAGACCACCGCCCCCCCGGAGGCTGCGGCTGTGGCGGCGAAGTCTACGGGTGTGTTGAAAGAGGGTGGGCGTACGTTCCACATCATCGGCGGCGCGCAGTCGTTCGAGGATTACAACGACCCGTTCAAGGTGACCATCCTGTCTGAGATTCAGGGGGTCTAGGAGGCAATCATGGGCTACTACAGTGTGGTTCGGCCGTGTGTGGTGGGGAAGTTGCATTATGCGACGGTTCCTGTTCAGCCGGTTGAGGTGGATGACGAGGTGGCCGCCCCCCTAGTCGAGAACGGATCGCTGCAGCCGTACGAGCCAGGCATCGCCGAGGAGAAGACCGGCCCACGCTTGGCGAATCTGTACCTGTCGATGAGTGATGCCGCGAACAGGGTGGCGATCGAAGAGCAGAAGCTTGCAGAAGCGCGTGAACGCGGCGCAGCGGATGTGGATATCGCTGACCGTGTCGAAGATGCGCGAAGCGCTGAAGTTCAGGCGGTCAATCGCGCAGCCGAAGCCCACAAGGCCGCCACACGGCGGCGCAAGGCTGCCGAGGACTGACCGGTGGCCGCCGACTTCATCCTCGCGATGAAAAAGCACATCGAGGAAGACGAAAGCATCACCGAGGCAAAACTCGTGATGGCCCGCGAAGCGGCCGCATATGCGCGGTCCATCGCCCCCGTCGCCCCAGTAGATGGTGGTGATTACCGCGACGGCATCCAAGTCCAGCACGTCGGGGTGTCTGGTGTGGCTGTGGCGTTCACCGACTACAAGTCGGTGTGGATTGAGTACGGCACCGTGGACACACCGGAGTTCGCTGTGGCGGCCCGTACAGTCGAACATTTCCGGGACCAGTGACCGCACCGCTCTCACTCGACGAGACGTTCACTCCCGCCGAGGAACTCCTGCGTGCCTGGCTGCTGCCGATCGTCACCACATCACCCGCTGGGAGGGGTGTGGGGTCGGCGTTGTGGAACCCGTCCGCCCAAGTACCTATGCCGCTGCCGTATCGGGCGGTGCGGCGCATCTCCGGCCCGCGGACCGTGTACTCGGATGAACCGTTGATGCGGGTCCACACCTTCGGTGCCACCTACCCCCTGGCCGCCGCAGCAGCAGAAGCCACCGATGACAGGCTTTTGGTGCTCGTCGACTACCCCGGATACGGCATCACCCTCCCGGATGGGGGTGTCGTGCACTGCGATTGGGCAGAAATCACTGAGGCTGCCCGCCACGAGCCGTACGGCGCCGACACGGTCGTTGAGCGCTTCATCACCGAGGTCCGTCTCGGTCTTTCACTCGTCCGCGCCCAGTAGCGCGGCGCGGCATCCTGCCGCACCCCACAGCCCACGTTCACCGCCGGATGCCCTTTCGGCGTTCTACCCCCTTCACTGAAAGGACGTTCAGCTATGCCTGATTTGCGACCGCTGACCGGCGGCTCTTGGCAGGGCGCCGGCCTCAATGACCGTGCACCCGAGTTCCTGCGCCGCGGTAAGGCCAAGGCCGCGCAGGTGCGTGACGCCCGCGGCGCCGCCACCGACATTTCCCCGCACAACGCGGATGGGTCGGTGCGTTGGTCTCCGTTCGCGCAGGACAACACTCTCCGCCTGGATTTGGTGGCCCGCCGCAAGGTCGGTGGCATCTATCAGACCGTCACCACCGCCAATGAAGGGTTCTTCGGGACGGGTGCGTTCAAGGAGGGTGACGGCCCGTCGCAGGAGCCGAAGATCACCCAGGACCGGTTCATGATCGAACAGTCCAACAGCCCCTACGACACTGAGTTGACGGAGGAGACGGAGCCGTTCAGCTTCACCATGGTTGATACCGCGGATCCGGTGTATCAGCGGCTGCGGAACAACCTTCCCCTGTATGACCAGAACGGCAACAGCCTTGTGGAGGATCCGGGCTGGACGTCGGCGGGTTATGGGCGGCTGCTCAATGGTGTGAACCCGGGACGGCAGTTCCTGTTCCTGCGGGAGCGGTTCTGGAATGGTCTGCCGGTGTGGTCGGTGACGGGTGTGGCGTTGGCCCGCCTGGACGACATCGGTTCGTCGAAGCAGGACAAGAAGGATTCCGAAGGCGCGAAGCTCACCTACCTACCGGTGGATGATGGCCGGTTCATGGCCTACCAGGATGGTGAGTTGCAGCCGGTCATCACGTACACGTGGTGGGGTGGCGCGGGGTGGACGGCGTTCGGTGGTGTGCCCGAGTTGTCGGCGACCGCCCCTACTGCGACGGCGACGGGTTCGGGTGGTGTGACGTTGTCGTTCCCGGAGCCGACCGGCCCGGGTGATCCGTGGTCCTACGACGAGGCGCCGGCTGGTGTTCAGTTCTCCACCGATGATGGCAGCACGTGGGGTTCGTTGATTGAGCCGGCCACCGTGTCCGTGTCCAGTGGGACGGTGACGTTGACCCTGACTGGTATCGCGACGGGCTCGAAGAAGTTCCGGGCGAACGTGAAGGGCACCAACGGTGCTGTGGGTACGACCCCGAACTCGAACGCGGTGACCGTCACCTAAAAAATCTCCTGCCGGGGTGGGCGTCGGGCTGTCGCCCACCCCGGCAGGGCACCAACTCCGCAGCCCGAAACCAGCCCGGAAGGAACAGCCCAACATGTCTGAAACTGAAGACCGCGCCCTCAGCCCCGAGAAGGCCGCCGCGCAGGCCGCCGAATTCCTCGGCGTATTCGCCGGAGTCGACTTCGACCTCGGCGGCGGGAAGACGTGGCGCCTCCCCAACCCGAGCTACATGCCCCGAGACATGAAGCGCCGATACAACGAACACCTGCGCTTCATGAATAAGGATCTCCAAAAAGAGGAGATCGCCGATCCGGTCACCGGTAAGAAGCGTGAGCAGACCATCTGGCCGCTGCAGTACAACGACCAATTGATCGACGAAGACGAATTACTGTGCGTCGCTTTGATGGATGACAGCGATGATGCCGGCGTCGCCGCCCGCACCGCGTACCTGAAGGACGGCACGCTTCCGGACGTCTACGAGCAGTTCCTCAAGGCTGGTGGTGTCGCGGGTCAGGTGCAGGTGCACTGGCGGGTGATGAGCCTCCAGATGGAGGAGCGCGTCAAGCGCGACCCCTTTCGTAACTGAGGCACTGTGGGTTTGGGTGCGCTGGCCCGACATCATCGAAAACGACCTGCTGGAACACAAAAACCTCGACATCGGGCTCTGGCACACCCTGGCAATCAACCCACTCACCGGCGGCCCGTATCTGTCGTCCCGACGGCTGCTGAACCTGCTGGAGCACATGCCCGAAGAGTCCGAGTGCAAACGCGTCATTGAGCGCGGCGGGCAGTGGGACATCAAGACCAGGATTGCCGCCCTGTCTTACAACGAGCAGGTCGATATGCGCGCGTCGTACCACGCCGCACACAGCACGGATGAGTGCGATGTGCGGTTCGACCCGAGCGAGTACTACATCGTCGACCCCGTTATAGCGGAGCTGCGCGCCGAACAGGAACAAGCGGAAGCCGATATTTCGGCACAAACAGAACCCGACCTGGCCGAAGCCGGATGGATGTGAGAGGTGGTGAGCACGCATGGACCCGCTGATTCTTCTCGTTGAGCCGGAACTTGATGAGCGTGCCGCCACCGCCACCATGACGCGGGCTAAGCGGGTGTATGAGGAAGGCGCCCGCGACATTTCGCGCGTCATGCGGCAGCAGATGACCGAGGGCACCGCAGCCGCGGGTAAGGGGTTTGATGATCTCGAAACGAAAGCCCGGCGCGCGTATTTGAGCATGCAGGACGCCAGCGAGAAGGTTGCCCGCGAGGAACGCAAGCTGGATGCCGCACGCGAGAAGGGCGCCGCGAACGCGGAATCCCTTGCCCGTAAGGTTGAGCGCGCGCGGCTGGATGAAATCCAGGCCATCGAGAAGGCCACCGCGGCCTATAAGGAATATGGGCAGGCCGCCGAGAACGCCGGCCAGTCAGGTGAGCGTGCGGGCGCGGGGATTCTCGGCGGTCTACGCGGTGCCGTTTCCGGTGCTGGGCAGACCGGTGGCGATATGGCCAACGAGTTCGCGGCAGGATTCGCCAGTTCCTCGGCACTGATGCGGCTCGGCGCTAGCACAGGCCCGATTGGCCTCGCGGTGGCGGGCGTAGTCGCTATCGGCACAATGGCCGGAAAGGTACTGGCGGACAACATAGCTGCCGGCATGGACACCTTGCGCATGCAAGATCAGTTCCGGGCCAAGATCGGCCTTGATGAGGCCACCATGCGCACTTTCGGTAGCGCCGCATCGAAGGCGTGGACCAGTGGTTTCGGGCAGTCCATCCAAGACAACCTGACGTCGCTGCAGTTCGGCGTGCAGTCGGGGTTGATTAACCGGAATGCCAGCGACGCCGACCTCGCTCAATTCGCATCGCAGATGGACACGGTCAAGCAACTCGTCGATGCCGATTCGCGGGAAATCGCCGCTGGTACGCGCAACTTCGTCAAGACCGGTCTGGTGGACAACTATCAGCAGGCGTTTGACTTGATCGTTGCTGCGCAGCAAAAGGGCTTGAACATATCGAATGATCTGCTGGATACCGCTGAGGAATACGGCACCACCCTGCACGCCGTGGGGCTGAGCGGTCAGGAAGCGTTCGGGTTGATCGCGCAGATGCAGGCCGGCGGTGTCCGCAACACCGATGTCGCCGCCGATGCGTTGAAAGAGTTGTCGATCAACGTCGCTGATGGGTCGAAGTCGACAAAGCAGGCGTTCGAGGCGATGGGGTTGAACGCCGACATCTTGACGCAGAAGTTTGCTGAGGGCGGCCCTGCTGCCCGGGAAGCGTTCGGTGAAGTCCTCACAGGTCTACGGAGCCTCAGCGATCCGGTGCAACAGCAACTCGTCGGCCTGGCTTTGTATAAGACGAAGTGGGAAGACGCAAAGGTCGCGATCCAGGCTGCCAATCTGGACACAGCTGCGTCCACGATGGGGAACCTGCAGGGGAAGACGCAGGACGCCACCACGGCGCTCAATGCGCACACCGACCAGTGGGACTTGTTGGGCCGCAATATCGACAACACGATGTCGAAGTTGCAGACATGGTTGGCGGACACGTCTATCGGCAAGTTCGCAAGCCAAGGACTGCCGGGATTCTTCAACACCAATCTATTCGGCGATGCGGGGACTGCGGCGCAGGCCAAGTTGGATGCCGCCAAGGCAGCTTTGGATGCTCAGAACGCGCTGGGCACAGGGTTTGCGAATGCCGGCGATGCGCAGCGGCAACATCGTGGCACCGCATCGGGAACCCCGGATGGCGATCGCGTCCCAGTGGTCCCCATGGTTCCGGGTGCTGATCAATCGTCAGGGTCTACGTCCCTGCCGCCGGCTCCGGTGTTGCCGCTGCAGTACACCAACACGGCGGGCTTGCCTTCTGCGATCGCTAATGCCACCACGCGCCTCGATGATGCTCGGCACGAGGTAGCGGAGAAAGAAGCGCGGGTCAATCAGTTGGTTCAGTCCAACATTGCGAAGGCTGACGATATCCAGAAGGCGCGTAACGATCTCACGAAGGCCGAACAGAATCAGCAGCAGGCCGAACAAGCACTGACTGATGCCCGGGTGAGTGCCGCGAAGCAGGCGCAGAAGCAGTACGACAAGTTGTCGTCTGATCTCGACACGTTTGGCAACAAGCTCGACGCTGACTTCGGTATCTCCAAGGGCCTGGGTGGGATTGTCGAGAACTTCGTGAAGGCTGCGGGGAACATCCTGGCGGCGCCGTTCCTGCAGGCGTTGGGTCTGATTGCGAAGGCCAACCCAAACGAGGGGTCCGGGCTGATCGGTATCGCCGCCGCGAACGGGGCGTTCGGATCCCAGTACACCCCAGCGGCGATCGCAGCGACACAGAATGTGGGGACGTACAGCTATGGCGCGCAGCCCGGCGGTGGGTATCCGTCTATCGCGGCGTCAGCACTCCCGGGTGAATCGGCGAAGGATTTCGCGCATCGGGTGATGATGCCGTTCTGGCAGAGCCAAGGCTTCCAGGTCGGGGACCATCAGGCCGACCAATACGGGGAGCATCAGAACGGTGCCGTCGACATCATGGTGCCTGACCTTGCGACCGGCCAAAAAGTGTTGCAGCAGGTGCTGTCTGACCCCAACGTGTACGGGGCGATCTTCAACAACCAAACCTACGGCTACGGGCATGGTCTCACCCCGCAGGACTACACCGCAGGGCATACCGGCAATCCGACGCAGGACCACCAAGACCATGTGCATGCTTGGTATAAGCCGGGCGGCCAGGACAACATCTCCCCGCTGACTGGGGGGGCGGCGTCGAGTGGTCCGGTGCCGGTCACGGTGGTGTCCGCGCCGGGAATGCCGAGCCAGGGCTTGTCGCCGGATCAGTGGAATGCGATCGCCGGTGCGGAAGCATCCGGTAACTGGTCAGCCAACACAGGTAACGGCTTCTCGGGTGGGTTGCAGTTCGCCCCATCAACGTGGACCGGGTTCGGCGGCGGGCAGTACGCCCCGGAGGCGTGGCAGGCCACCCCGCAGCAGCAGATGGCGATCGGTGACCGCGTGTTGGCGGCGCAGGGCCCAGGTGCATGGCCGGCGACGTCCGCCGCGCACCCTGAGTGGTTCCAACCGCAACCGTATTCGTCCGGATGGGGGCCCGGCCCGCTCGCACCGCCCAGCCCGGGGACTGTGCCCACAGGCGGCGGCCCGATGGCTCCGGGGATGCCCCAGGGGCTAGGAATCTACGGCGGCGGCCCCGGTATCGGTGGCGCGGCGGCGGCGTCGTCTCCGACGATGGGTGGCGGGTTGGCGTATCCGTCTCAGGGCGGCAACAGCGGCAACATCCTCGGAGGGCTGCCGCTCGATGGCGTCATGGCGGCGACCTCAGCACTGGACATGATGGCCCCCGGTAGTAGTGCCGCGGCGAAGATCGGTATCCAGTTGGCCAACCGGACGATCGGGTACGCCGCACAGAACGCCGGCATCGCGGCCAGCGGGCTGATGGAGACGTTCTCCATCGGCGATAACCCGCGCGGCAGCATCGGCAACTCGTGGCTGGGCAAGCTGGCTGGTGGACTCGCAGGCGCCGCCCCAGCATTGCCGAACCTGGCGGGCGGTAAGAAGCCTCCCGGCCCGATGGAACAGGCCACCGGTGGCCAACAGCAGGGCGGAAACGTAGACAACTCTCAGGTCAACAACATCACCCTGCAGCCACCAAAGGATACGAGCGCCAACACACAGGCCGCGATGGTGGCTGAGCAGACCCGCATGTACGCACCAGCAGGCCGCCAGTGACCGCCTCCACGGTGCGGATTCCTGCGAATCCAGTGCTGCCACACGGGGCGTACTACTTTCTGAATGGTACGCATCCACGGGTTCGGTTGAAGTCGCCCGACAAGTCAGTGGTCGTGGAGATGGCTGGTGGTGGCGCCATCGCCGACAAGTACGAATCACCTGAGTGTGTGCTGATCAACGCCGCACCGAAGGGTATGGCTGGTCAGTGGAAGGTTGTTGGGCAGCAGGGCGCCCGCACCGACGGCACGACGTTCCTGTTCGCCGTCAACGATGCGATGGAAACCACCCTGCCGGTGAGGTTGATCGCCCGCGACGGCGCCCACCTCCGCCAGCTCCGGCAACTCCTCCTCGGCTGCCTGGATAAGACGAAAACGTCTGAGTTGTCGTGGTTCACACCCGAGATGGGGTTGTGGTGGGCCGACGTCCGCCACATGCGCCCCTCTGCTACCGGTTGGGATGTTGGTGGGCAGCAGCGCTCAGTGACGATGGATTTGCATCTGCAGATCGATGGCGGGTTCTGGCGCACCCTCGACCATGTTGATGAGTTCCGCCTGCCGTATGACGCGATGAAGGACAGCTTCGACGTCGATTACGTCGAAGACAAGAACATGGGCCCGAACTGGCCCCTATTCTTCTCGGGTCCGGGTGGTGGCTACCCGTACACACTGCGGGGTGCGATGCGGTGGCGTGACGACCCGGCACGGATGTTGTTCACCGCCCCACGCCAGTTCGTTGCCGGCCCGTACCGGGATTTCGACACGTCGACGGACAACCAGGTCAGCAGCATCGTGTTTGATTCGTGGCAGGAGTGGGGCGCCTCCAACGACATCTGGGGACGCATGGGCCGCACCTCTTCGGGGGAGTGGAACGGGTACGGGGTGCGGGCCCGCATCACGGGTGCGTGGATTGAGATCGCGGCGTTCAACAACTTCCATAAGACGAACATCGCGGCCGGGTTCGCATCAAACCCCTTCCCCCCGTTGCCGGGTGAAAGGTATCGGTTGGAGTGCGGTGGCCTGGATAAGGACGGCAACTTCAACCCGCGCATCTTCCGGGTCCGTAAAGGCGGGGACACCATCTTCGTTGCGAAGGACAAGGGTGGTGTGTCCGCGATGGGTGCGTCCCTGCGGGGTGTGGGGACGGGCGGTCAGGCTGCGGGGGCGTTCATCACCCAAGGAACCCCCGCATCGATTAGGGAAGTGTCGGCGGGTGATTTGACCTCCGCCGCCCCTACCGGATTCCTCACCCGGGTGAATGTGGGGGACCAGGACATGTGGGACCGCTACACCCTGTTCGGGCCGGGGACGTTTGAGATTGCATCAGGGCCGGGGTCTAAGCAGATGGTGAAGATCGGACCCCTGTTGCCGAATCAGCGGGTGCAGATCCGCACGGATGGGCAGCAGCGCCGCATCATCGACCTCACCTCCGAACCACCCACCGCGGCTGAATTGTTGGAGTACCGCAAAGCGTTGGCGGAGTTGGATTCGTACGCGCCGATTAAGAACATCGGCCCGACCCGTCAGGCGAACGCCTCCGAGTTCGGTGTCGTCCCGCCGCAGGGGAATCTGCACCGGATTATCGAGGGTTGGTTTACGCGGCCGATTCCGGCGAAGTCCCCGGGCCGGCCGGCTGAGAAGTATCAGGTGGCGTGCAAGATCACCGGCGGCAACCCGGACTCCCGGATCATTGCTGCGGGGACCCCGTTGAGGAAACTGCCGATTTAGATGGCCGCCACCATTATTGCCGCTCGGTTTGCCGAAGCGGCCAGATCAGGCTGCGCGTAAATGCTGTCAGACGACGAAATCGAGAAGTGGAAACGCGACCTCGAATCTGGTGACCGCTACCGGCAAGCCGAAGCCGCCGAGGTGTTGTCTAAGACGTTCACCGCGGACGACACCGACGTTGACCTCACCGTCTGCGACAAGCTCTGGAAAGACGTCGACAAGATCGGCGACTTCATCGAACTGACGTACACCATCCCGAGAAACCTTGCCCCTCAGGCGACGTTGACGCTGCGGGGGAATCACCATCTGGTTCCGATGTTCCGGACGTGCCGCAGGACGATGGTGGGTGTCACCATCGAAACCGCCGGGATCTATGAGGCGTTCTACGTCAAACGTCATCGGGAGAAGATGGGCGAGGACGGCGTCCTGACACACACCCTGGAACTGGTCGGCATCTTCGACATCCTCAACTACCTGGTGATTTGGCCGTCGTGGTGGAGCCCTATTCAGGCGCAACCGTTTTCGCACGCGATCTACGCAGCCCCGTTGTGTACGGCGATTGAGGCGATGGCTGCGGAGCAGGCGTTGCGGATCCAGTCTGGCATGTGGGAGTTCGTCAACAACGCTCTCTCGCTGAATCCGGATGTGCGGGCGTGGTTCGGGACAGTGCTGCAGGGGTTGAAGCGGGACGGGAAACCGTCCACGATCCTGAAAACGCCGTTGTATGTGGTGCGTACGGGGATTCTGCGGGATTCGTCGCCGCCGTATGTGAAGACCGTCCGGATGACGACGGTCGGGGAAGTCATCAAGGAGATCACCCCGGCGTATGGGGTGGATGTTCGGGTGTATCTGTGGCGTGAGGGGATGCCGCAGCCGGACAAGTGGGCGAACCTCGAAGTGCCTACGTATGTGATGACGGTGAAGGACCGCTCCCAGATTGAGGGGCCGACGAAGACGATTCTGGATTCGGCGTTGCGCGGAATCGTTGACGCGCAGGGTTCACTGTTGGGTGACACCCTGTCCCCGTTCCTGAACCCGGACGGGAAGTACGCCCCCGAAGGTTTGTACATCGCACCACGGTTGGGCATCGAATTCGTACCACCGTACGCGGTGTTGGTGACCCCGGATTTGGTGGTCACTGAGGACGGGGATGTTGTTCAGGACCGCTCAGCCCTGGTGACGTACGAGATTGTGCACTGCACCCCTCTTGGGTGGCAGCACATCATCGGTGGGAAGTCACCGAAGTGGTTGAACGACTTGATCAATGCGTTCTTCGCGTACGTCATCGACTGCATCATGATCGTCATCGGCTTCACCGGTGTGCCGAGCAATTTGTTGGACGGGTTCCTCAACGATTCGTTCCTGGCGTTCCAGCTGATTGAGCATTACGCCCGACGGAATGATGTGGGCCCGTACCACCCGGCGATTGAGGTGTTCACCTCCACCAACTCGTCTCCGTACAACTTGGAGGCGTTGTTCCAGTTCATTGCGGTGCTGTGGAACTCGCGGGGTTACACGACGGCGATTGCGACGTTCCGCGGTCAGAACGGGCCGTACAAGTTGGGGCGGGATATCTTCCCCGGCGCCCTCATGACTTTGGTGTACGCGAATCGGACGTTGATGTTCACCGATTACATCGAGTTGATCGCCGGGAAGGTGAATCGCACTACGCGTGAGTTGACGGTGCAGATGGGTGACGGGAAACCGTTGGAGCATCCGTCTGCTCAGTTGCGTCGAAATATCAGCGAGGCCATGGCGGCGATAAATGTCGTCAGCCTTGCTCCGCAGTCAGGTTAATCCAGGAGGCTTTGTGGCAGAGATTCTTTGGCGCACCGAGTACCGGGATGGTGTGCGGTGGCTGTTCTGCAACCTCGCTGAGATCGGGTTCCGGCTTGATGATGATGGTCAGGCGTCGGGCATGTATTTGGCGGTGGCCGCACCTTTGGGTGGGGTTGCATCGATGGGGAACATTCTCGCCAAAGGTGATCGGGGGTTCTCCCCGTCCATCGAGATATCGAGTTTCACCGAGTTGGATGCTGATGACCCAACCCCGGCGTCGGTCAATCTGAACTTGTTGGCGGAGGCCACGGATGTGTCGGGTCCGGTGTATGGGCTGGACATTGTGCTGCACCGCGGGGTGCAGGGTGAGTCCGGTTCGGCGGTCATCTCACCGGAGGACTACGGTGACCCGACGCTGGGTTATATCCCTGCTGTTGCTGCGGGTTTGGAGACGTTCGAGCTGGTCCCGCAGAAGGTCCCAACGATGCATTGGCCGGCGTCCGTGGACAACGTTCCCAGCGGGACAACGGCGGGGTTCACGATGACCACTATCCCGATCGCTGCCGCCCCGTACGACCGGTACGTGATCCCGTCGGGTGAGGTGCAAGTGGTTGCGGCGGGCGGCGCGACGAACCTGCGGGTGGATTTGGTTGCTCACCTAGATGAGGAGACGGGCACCAAGATTGTGGGCCGCTCCTACGGTGTCGCTGGCACGAAAGACAAGCTGTCAATGATCGGCTACCCGCCTGCGGGGACTACATCGTCGGCGACGAAGATCCTTGCAGGGCAGCCGGCGAACGTGTACTTCCGCACTGAGAAGCAAGCCGGGTCGTCGGCGTATTCGTCGGTGGCCGGTACTGGATTGTTCGGCGCGTTGACGATCCCGGCATGACCGATTACGACAGCGAGGATTGGGCGTCGACCCTCGACGCGGTTGGGCGTCCTCTTGGGCGTTCATCGGTTAAGAACACCAAGACGCCGCTGGAGACGATCGAAGACCAGCAGAAGTTCGTTCAGCAACGCAACCTGGCTGATACCGCAGTCGCTATGGGCGCGGTTGATACAGGGGAGGACTTCGACGGCGCAGGGTGGTTAGCCGACTGGGGATCCAACGTATTTTCCGGTGCGCAGAAAGCGCTGACCGCATTCACCGGTATCGACATGTCCCAGACGCCCATCGAGGTGTGGAAGGACATCACCGCTGGATTCATCCCCGCAGTGCAGGGCACCATCAACGCACTGGTGCAGGGGTTCACCGGCCTGTTCGGGTACGACTGGGACGCTTCAGATGCACAGTCTGCGGCGGAGGCGATAGCGCAGCAGCAAGCAGACACTGCGGCGGCGGTGGCTATCCTGCAGCAGTTGAACTCCGGTAACGCGCAGGGCGGCAATTCGGGGTTCGTGGACTTCACGAACATGCCTGATGCGTCATCGATGGGATCGTCGTTCTCCCAGTGGTATTCCGGTGCCGGGACGGACACCCTGGGGATCGTGTCGGGGCGGGCGCAGCTCACCCCGGGAACGTGGGATGCAGGACGGAAAGCGTACTACACGTACACGGATAAGACGACGATCACCGACCTTCAGCGCGTGAGTGTTGTGTTGTCGACGGTGCCTGGTAAGCGAACCTTCGGGCCATTCGGCAATCTTCACTCCTACGCGTACAACTACATCCGCGCCCGCGTCGCTGAGTCTGGCACCTATGCCGACGTGGACTGCGTGATGGTCATCTTCGACATTGACTCATTCGACCTCGGCTTTGTCGCCAACGGTGTCTGGACAAAGTGGATTACCGTAAGTCACAAGTTTAGGGCCGGCGCGATCTACTCCCTGGACGCTGGGACCATCGGCGGAAGCAGGCAATACAAGATACTGCTTAACGGATCTCCGGTGTATACACATAACGAGGTCGGGACACTCTCGAATCTCGGTGCTGGATACCGGAAGACAGGCGGCGGGGAAGAGTGGGTGATCGGCTCCGACGGAGCCGGTGGCAGATTCAACACCACCCCCGGCGCACTGGTCGCCTTCTACATGGCAGACAACACCCCACCCGCGATGCTGTCGTCCCTCGGCCGAGCGTTCCGCTCGTCGAGCACCCCGATCAGCATGCCTTCGGCTAGCAACTGGAATCTCTTTCCTTCCGGCTTCTTCGACACATTCGATTACGCGACAAACGATCTGGTGTGGAACGGCCCTGCCGGAACATGGACGGTCAAGCGCAAAGGGAATTACCTAGTTAGCTCCGAAATTGTGACCCAAACAACAGATATGTCCGGCTACCCAGGCCTGTACAAGAACGGGGTACAGACGGCGGCGGGAACCAGCGGTGTATCAGGCTTGGTGGTCGCTGCCCTTCCACTCGAACCCAATGACGTTCTTTCCCTTCAGTATTTCCCTGTGACCACTGGCGTGAAGGTGATGGGAGTGACATCGGGTGCCTATACCTACTTCCAGGTGATGCGCATTACGCCGGACACGGTGGAGGACATCAGCTCATGACCGACATTAACTTGCATCCGCCAGTGGACGACCCAACGTTCGGCCGCCTCCGCATCAGCCCGGACGGCGCTGTCGTCGCCGAGGAGCTGGTGGGCCAGGTAACCAGCCAGGGCACCGTATACAAACCCGGCGACTACTTCGTGTGGGTGCGCGGCCAACGCATCTACTACACAACTGCTGAACAGAATCCAGAGATTGCGTCGTGGCCGAAACTAGGGGTGGTGTAGTGAATCTCGACCCGAAAACTTTGTCTGACGAACCCGAACCGGAAGCTGAACCGCTCCCTGACGTGGATGTCACCACACCGTCTGTTGTGGTGTCGGATGAGTTCGTGGACCGGCTGTATTCCATGACTTCACAGCAGGCCACGCCAGAGTTGATCCGGGAAATCCTCGCCGCGCAGAACCTCGCCAACTCCGGGTGCGCGCAGGGAACTATCCGCCGGAATGAAGCCAACGGGGCTGTAGCGGTGAAGGTTTGCCGCGGCGGCGTCCCGATGTGGGCGGTCATTCACCCCGACGGGGGATTCAGCTTCGACACCGAACCAACGCTGCCTTGGCAGCTCGTCTCTGGAGGTAACTGACCATGGCTATCGGACCCTCCAACTGGCTGATCAATTCGCAGTGGGATGCGGCACTGACCGGAATCCCTTTCGTGGTCAATCAGCCGTACGTGCAGTTCCACTCTGCTGACCCGGGTAGTGGCGGTACGTCCAACATCATCGCGATCGACCGGCAGGCTGCGTTCTTCGAGCGTGACACTGATGGTCATTGGCGCACCGCTGGTGCGCCTTTGGAGGTGTCTGTGGATGTGGGCACCGATGTCACCATCACCCACATCAGCATCCACGACGCCTTTTCGGCCGGTAACTGGATGATCAACATGGTTGGCAACCAGCCGATCTTGGTTGTGAATGGCGACCTTCTCACGTTGTCTGACCGTATCCAGTGGACTGTGACGGACTGGGTGTCCTGATGCCAGTCACTCGCAGCGCCGTCGCTCAGCGCACCCAACTGCTGGCGGGGAACCTCACCAGCCACAACATTGATGTGTCGGTGAACGTCAACCCGAACCTCGGCACGTACGTGTACGGCATCGTTGCGTACGGGTGGACCGGTGAGCCATCCGTCGCCGGGGACACCATCAGTTGCACGTGGACCGGCGGAACCCCCATCCCACTGCTGGCAACCCCCTTGTTGTTCGGGTCGGACAAGAACCTACTCATGGGGTGGATCGTCGAAAACCCTGTCAGCGGAACGGTGGAAGCATCGCACTCGGGTATCGGGACCGGTTTGGATACCAGGTCGCGGTTCATCACCACGGGGGTGTGGGCGCAGGCCCAGCCGCTGGATTTGGACAACATCCAATCCGCGGTGGTGTCGGCGGTGGGGTCCACCAACGTGACGACATCTGGCGTCACAGTCCCGTCTATCCTCCCGGCGTCGCGGGTGATCACGGCCCACCTTGTGGGTAAGGGGAAGAAGGTCACCAACTTCACGGGCGAGAAGGTGGCGTCCGCGCCGTCACCGTCGGGTAATGGGCAGTTGTTGTTGGGGGAGACCCGCGGCGCCGAGACGGTCACCCCGACCATCACTCATAACGTGTCGACGGCATTGTGGGGGGCGTTCGGGCTGAATCTGGATCCGGCGCCGGTGGTGTTCGGTGCGACTGGTCGGCATCGCGCTGGGTCGGGTGGGTTCGGGGGGAGTGTGTACCGGTGGGCTGAGCCGCACCCGGATCGCTTCTACCGCGTGCCCGCCGTTGATAACCCATCCAATGTTCTTGTGGCGGGCAACTTTGTGCGCGCCGCCGATGGTGTGCCGATGCCGGTGTGGCCGAAAGACCCCGACGACGTCAACGACTACACCATCGATTGGTCCGAGCATCTGGCTGACGATGACTACCTGATTCACGTTGACCACACCACCTCGGGGTCGCTGCGCAAGGTCACTATGGACGGCGACCGGTCCATTGACGACACGAAATCCATGACGCAGGTGTGGATCACCGGCGGCACGGTGAACGTCAACCGTAGCGTCCGGGTGCGGGCATCAACCGCAAGGGGCCGCCGCTTCGACCGCACGTTCTGGATCGTGGGAACGACGAACTGATGCCTCTCGTTACTGGGGTTGTTGTCGACTCAACCGGGAAGAAGGACAGCCGCGACTGGAGGGTGTGGTCACCGACCTACGCCCAATCGGCCACCGGTGAAGTGGTGTCGACCCGCGTCCGCACCATCAACGTCACCGCTGGCCTGTTCCGCGCGGTGATTGATCCTGGGGTGGTGGTTCTGGAGAACCCCGATGGGAAACGTTGGACCGTCACCGTCCCCGAGACGGATATCGACCTTTGGGATTTGATTGCGCTGGCTGCGGGGTTGCCTCCAGAAACCCCGCAGGGCGCGATTCAGAATGTGGTGTGGGAGTACCTGGAAACCCACCCGATCGAAGCGGGACCTGAGGGCGATTCCGCATATGAGGTTGCCGTCGCCAATGGGTTTGTCGGCACTGAGGCTGAGTGGTTGGCTTCGCTGGTCGGCCCTCAAGGGGAACAGGGCGAGCAAGGCATTCAAGGGGAACAGGGCGTGCAAGGCCCTCCCGGTGCAGATGGCACCGGGTCCGGTGATATGACCAAAGCGGTCTATGACCCCAACAATGTTTCAGGAAATGCGTTTTCCCAGGACAACATGGTCGATGGGACGGCGAACAAGAACTACACCGCCACAGAGAAATCGAAACTCTCTGGTATTGCGAACAATGCGACCGCGAACGACACTGACGCCAACCTGAAGAACCGGGCGAACCACACCGGCACGCAACCCGCGTCCACCATCTCCGATTTCAACACTGCCGCCGATGCGCGTATCTCGGCGGCGGCGTTGCAAGCGACAAGTCAGAAGAACCAGCCCAACGGTTACGCCGGACTGGATTCCTCAGCTCTTATCCCTGCCTCGCTGCTGCCTTCGTACGTAGATGATGTTCTCGAATATGCCAACGCAGGCAGCCTCCCGGGCACTGGAGCCACAGGAAAGATCTATGTGGCGCTGGACACGGGGAAGATTTACCGCTGGTCGGGATCGGCGTATGTGGAGATCAGTCCATCGCCTGGATCTACAGACGCCGTCCCTGAGGGATCGACGAACCTTTACTACACGAATGCCAGGGCGGACGGGCGTATCGCCTCGGCCGTCGGGGTGAGTGTTCAGGGATACAACGCGAACACCACCCAGTTGGGCAACGCCACCACGGGCACGGGGTCGATTGTTCGCGCTACGAGCAATGATCAGAACCTGTGGATGACCCTCGGTGGGGCGGCATGAAAGTGGGCGCACCTTCCCGGGGATGATCTGA
>NZ_LQOL01000069.1 GCF_002101555.1 Mycolicibacterium canariasense | reverse complement strand
GCCCTACCCGCCCCCGGCGTACCCAGGCGGGTATTACGACCCGATGGCGCCCTACGGCCGGCACCCGCTGACCGGCGAGCCCTACTCGGACAAGTCCAAGGTGGTCGCCGGCCTGCTGCAGTTGCTCGGCCTGTTCGGGCTGGTCGGCATCGGTCGCATCTACCTCGGCTACACCGGCCTCGGTATCGCCCAGCTGCTGGTCGGACTGGTCACCTGCGGGTTGGGTGCGGTCATCTGGGGCATCATCGACGCTGTCCTGCTGCTCACCGACAAGGTCCGCGACCCGCAGGGTCGCCCCCTGCGCGATGGAACTTAAGGCCCCGGCCCCGTCGAAACCGGTGCTGATCGGCACCGGCGTGGCGTTGGCGGGCAGCCTGGCCTATGTCGGTCTGGCCGACCCGCACAAGCCGGGGTTCCTGTTCCCCGGCTGTCCGTTCAAGCTGATGACCGGCCTGAACTGCCCGGCCTGTGGTGGCCTGCGGATGACCCATGACCTGCTCACCGGCAATATCGGGGCCGCTGTCGTCGACAACGTGTTCCTGCTGGTCGGCCTGCCCCTGTTACTCGTGTGGCTGGTGGTGCGGTGGCGGCTGGGCAAGAGGCTGATGCCGGTCGCGGCCACCGTCACGGTCGTCGCCGCGGCCGCCGTCTGGACGGTGGTGCGTAACTGGCCGGGGTTCCCGCTGGTCCCCACGCTTTCGGCTGGGTAGCTGGGTGTCTGCGCTGATACACTGACTTTTCGGGCCGACGCAGTCCCTCGACACCATCTCCAAGACTGCGGAGGTATTTCAGTTGCTGTTCTCGGCACTCCCCGACGCGCAGGGTCTGTACGACCCGGACAACGAATCCGACTCGTGCGGCGTCGCCATGATCGCCGACATCCAGGGTCGTCGTTCGCACACCCTGGTGACGGATGCGCTGAACGCTCTGGAGAACCTCGAGCACCGCGGTGCGGTCGGTGCCGAACCCAACACGGGTGACGGCACCGGCATCCTGCTCCAACTGCCGGTCGAATTACTCAGAGCTGTAGTCGATTTCGCACTTCCCGAGCCGAACGCCAACGGCGAGAACACCTTCGCTGCCGGTATCTGCTTCCTGCCGCAGGACCCCGTCGAACGCTCGGCCGCCCGGGAATATATCGAGGCGATCGCCGTCGAAGAGAACCTGGAAGTCCTTGGCTGGCGCGAGGTTCCGGTCGATCCGTCCGGTGCCGACGTCGGCGCGACCGCGGTCAGCTGCATGCCGTACATGGCTCAGCTGTTCGTCGCCGCCCCGGGTGCCCGCATCGGTGGACTGGACCTGGACCGCCGGGTGTACCCACTGCGCAAGCGCGCCGAAACCGGGCCGGTGTACTTCCCGTCGCTGTCCAGCCGCACCATGGCCTACAAGGGCATGCTCACCGAAAAGCAACTGCCGCTGTTTTTCCCTGACCTGCGCGACGAGCGGTGTAACAGCGCCATCGCGATCGTGCACAGCCGCTTCTCCACCAACACCTTCCCGTCGTGGCCCCTGGCGCACCCGTTCCGGTTCGTCGCCCACAACGGTGAGATCAACACCGTCCGCGGCAACCGCAACCGGATGCACGCCCGCGAGGCCAAGCTGGCCAGCTCGCTCATCCCCGGTGACCTGAGCCGGCTCTCGCCCATCTGCGCCAGCGCGGGCTCGGACTCGGCCTCCTTCGACCAGGTGCTCGAACTGCTGCACCTCGGCGGGCGCAGCCTGCCGCACGCCGTGCTGATGATGATCCCGGAGGCCTGGGAGAACAACACCACGATGAGCCCGCAGCGGCGGGCGTTCTGGCAGTTCCACGCTTCGCTGATGGAGCCGTGGGACGGGCCGGCCTGCGTCACCTTCACCGACGGTACCGTCGTCGGTGCGGTGCTGGACCGCAACGGTTTACGGCCCGGGCGCTGGTGGCGCACCATCGACGACCGCATCATCTTGGCGAGCGAGAGCGGCGTGCTCGACGTGCCCAGCGGCGAGGTGGTCGCCAAGGGCCGGCTGGAACCGGGCAAGATGTTCCTGATCGACACGGCCGCCGGCCGCATCGTCTCCGACGACGAGATCAAGGATCAGCTCGCCTCCGCCGAGGCGTACGACGAATGGCTGCACGCGGGTCTGCTGGATCTGAAGACCCTGCCGGATCGGGCTCGGGTGCAACCGAATCACGAATCCGTGGTGCGCCGGCAGGTGTCCTTCGGCTACACCGAGGAAGAGCTGCGCCTGCTGCTCACCCCGATGGCCGCCTCTGGGGCCGAGCCGCTCGGTTCGATGGGCACCGACACCCCGACGGCCGTGCTGTCGCAGCGCTCGCGGTCCCTCTACGACTACTTCGTGGAACTGTTCGCTCAGGTCACCAATCCGCCGCTGGATGCCATCCGGGAGGCCGTGGTGACGTCCATGGGTCGCGTCATGGGACCCGAGCAGAACCTGCTGGAGCCCAGCGCGGCATCGGCCCGCCAGATCATGTTGAGCTGGCCGGTGCTCGACAACGACGAGCTGAACAAGATCGTGCACATCAACGACGACGGTGAGCAGCCCGGATTACGCACCGCGGTGCTGCGGGCGCTGTACGACGTGGAGCGCGGCGGCGAGGGGCTGGCCGAGGCGCTGGAGGACCTGCGCGCCCGGGCCTGCGACGCTATCGCGAAAGGCGCTCGCACGCTGGTGATCTCGGACCGCGACTCCGATCACCGCAAGGCGCCCATCCCGTCGCTCCTGGCGGTGTCGGCGGTGCACCACCACCTGGTCCGCACCAAGGAACGCACCAGTGTGGCGCTGGTGGTGGAAAGCGGTGATGCCCGCGAGGTGCACCACATCGCCATGCTGATCGGTTTCGGTGCGGCAGCGGTCAACCCCTACCTGGCCTTCGAATCGATCGAGGACCTCATCCGCGAGGGCGAGCTCACCGGCATCGAACCGGCCACGGCGGTGCGCAACTACCTCAAGGCGCTCGGTAAGGGCGTCATGAAGGTGATGAGCAAGATGGGCATCTCGACCGTCGCCTCCTACACCGGTGCCCAGGCCTTCGAGGCCATCGGCATCGACCGCGAGGTCATCGACGAATACTTCACCGGCACACCGATGCAGCTGGGCGGTGTCGGACTGGACGTGCTGGCCGAAGAGGTGCGGTTCCGGCATCGCCGGGCCTACCCGGAGAACCCCACCGAGCGGGCCCACCGGCGGCTGTCGGTGGGCGGCGAGTACCAATTCCGCCGCGACGGCGAGTTGCACCTGTTCACCCCCGAAGTCGTTTTCCTGTTGCAGCATTCGACCAGGACCGGCCGGCGGGACGTCTTCGCCAAGTACTCCGAGGAAGTGAATCGGCTCAACCGTGAGGGCGGTGCCCTGCGCGGGCTCTTCGAGTTCAAGAAGGGCGTGCGGCCACCGGTCGCCCTGGAGGACGTCGAACCCGTCGACTCCATCCTGGCCCGGTTCAACACCGGCGCGATGAGCTACGGATCGATCTCGGCCGAGGCGCACGAGACCATGGCCATCGCCATGAACAACCTCGGCGGGCGGTCGAACAGTGGCGAGGGCGGCGAGGACGTCGATCGGCTCTACGACCCGAAACGCCGCAGCGCCGTCAAGCAGGTGGCCTCGGGCCGGTTCGGCGTCACCAGCGACTACTTGGTGAACGCCACCGACATCCAGATCAAGATGGCCCAGGGCGCCAAACCGGGTGAGGGCGGCCAGCTTCCGGGCTACAAGGTGTATCCCAATATCGCCAAGACCCGGCACTCGACGCCGGGTGTCGGGCTCATCTCGCCGCCACCGCACCACGACATCTACTCGATCGAGGACCTGGCGCAGCTGATCCACGATCTGAAGAACGCCAACGATCAGGCCCGTATCCACGTGAAGCTGGTCAGTTCGGTCGGTGTCGGCACCGTCGCCGCCGGGGTGTCCAAGGCGCACGCCGACGTGGTGCTGATCTCCGGCTACGACGGCGGAACGGGCGCGGCACCGCTGACCAGCCTCAAGCACGCGGGCGCCCCGTGGGAGATCGGTCTGGCCGACACCCAGCAGACCCTGGTACTCAACGGGTTACGCGACCGCATCACCGTGCAGTGCGACGGCGGCATGCGCACCGCCCGTGACGTGATGGTCGCCGCGCTGCTGGGCGCCGAGGAGTACGGATTCGCCACCGCACCGCTGGTGGTGGCCGGCTGCATCATGATGCGGGTCTGTCACCTCGACACCTGCCCGGTGGGAGTGGCCACCCAGAACCCGGAACTGCGGGCCCGGTTCAACGGTAAGCCGGAATTCGTGGAGAACTTCTTCCGGTTCATCGCCGAGGACATCCGGACCTATCTGGCCGAACTCGGCTTCCGCAGCCTCGACGAGGCGATCGGCCGCGTCGAGGTCCTGGACACCGCCGACGGTGTCGCGCACTGGAAGAGCCGCGGGCTGGACCTCAGCCCGATCTTCGCGCAGCCGACCGACCCGCACGGCGCCAAGCTGACCCAGCGGCGCCGGCTGCGCGATCAGGACCACGGCCTGGAGCGGGCGCTGGACCAGACGCTGATCCAGCTGGCCGAGGGTGCGCTCGAAGACGCCCACCCGGTCCGCCTGGAACTGCCGGTGCGCAACGTCAACCGCACCGTCGGCACCCTGCTCGGCGCGGAGGTGACCCGTCGTTACGGCGCCGCCGGACTGCCAGACGACACCATCCACGTCACCCTCACCGGTTCGGCGGGACAGTCGATCGGCGCCTTCCTGCCCCCGGGCATCACCCTGGAACTCATCGGCGACGCCAACGACTATGTGGGCAAGGGCCTTTCGGGCGGTCGGGTGATCGTCCGGCCCCCGGACGACGTGCTGTTCCTGCCGGAGGACAATGTCATCGCCGGCAACACGCTGGTGTTCGGCGCCACCTCCGGCGAGGTGTTCCTGCGCGGACGGGCCGGAGAACGGTTCTGCGCCCGCAACTCCGGTGCGCTGGCGGTGGTGGAGGGTGTTGGCGACCATGCCTGCGAGTACATGACCGGCGGGCGCGTGGTGGTGCTGGGTGACACCGGCCGCAACATCGGGGCCGGCATGTCCGGCGGTATCGCCTTCGTGCTGGGCCTGGACCCGGCGAAGGTGAACACCGAGATGGTGGAACTGCAGCGCCTCGAACCCGAGGACCTGACCTGGCTACATGACGTCGTCGCCCGGCATGCGCAGTACACCGACAGCACCGTTGCACGGTCGCTGCTCTCGGACTGGCCGCGGCGCAGCGCCCAGTTCACCAAGGTCATGCCGACCGATTACCAGCGTGTCCTGCAGGCCACCCGGATGGCGAAAGCCGAAGGGCGCGACGTGGACACCGCGATCATGGAGGCGAGCCGTGGCTGATCCCACCGGATTCCTGAAGGTTGTCAAGCGGGAGGCCGCCAAACGCCCCGTCGACGAGCGCGTCGGCGACTGGCGGGAGGTCTACGAGTCCCAGGAGCCGCGCAAGCGCGCCGCCGAGGTGTCCCAGCAGGCGCGGCGCTGCATGGACTGCGGTATCCCGTTCTGCCACTCCGGTACCGCGGGCTGCCCGCTGGGCAACCTCATCCCGGAATGGAACGACCTGGTGCGCCGCGGCCGCTGGGATGCTGCCATCGACCGGCTGCACGCCACCAACAACTTCCCGGAGTTCACCGGCCGGTTGTGTCCGGCGCCGTGCGAGGCGGCCTGCGTGTTGTCGATCGCCGACGAGCAGACCGGTGGCAGCGTCACCATCAAACGGATCGAACAGACCATTGCCGACCAGGCCTGGCTGGACGGCAGCATCGAACCGCAACCCGCGGCCATCTCCACCGGCAAGAGCGTCGCCGTCGTCGGCTCGGGTCCCGCGGGACTTGCTGCGGCCCAACAGCTCACCCGGGCCGGCCATCACGTCACCGTCTACGAACGCGATGACCGGATCGGCGGGCTGATGCGCTACGGGATCCCTGAGTACAAGCTGGAGAAGGCGACGCTGAACCAGCGACTGACTCAGATGCGGGCCGAGGGAACACGTTTCGTCACCGACTGCGAGGTGGGCGTGGACCTGCCGGTCGAGCGGCTGCGTGAGCAGTACGACGCGGTGGTGCTCGCCGTGGGTGCGCTGCGCGCCCGCGACAACGATGTCGAGGGCCGCCATCTGAGCGGTGTGCACCTGGCGATGGAGCACCTCGTGCCGGCCAACAAGGAATGCGAGGGCGACGGCGCCTCCGAGCTGTCCGCGGCCGGCAAGCATGTCGTGATCATCGGCGGTGGCGACACCGGCGCGGACTGCCTGGGCACCGCGCACCGGCAGGGGGCGCTGTCGGTCACCCAGCTGGACTACAACCCGGCGCCGCCGGAACTGCGCGACGAGTCCCTGAGCCCGTGGCCCACCTGGCCGCTGGTGCTGCGGACTTCGCCCGCACACGCCGAGGGCGGCGCGCGCCGCTTCGAGGTCGCCGTGCAGCGCTTCGTCGACGACGGCCGCGGCAATGTGTGCGCCATGGAGATCGCCGAGGTCAAGGTCGAACGCGACGCCAGCGGGCGGCGGGTCATCACCCCGGTCGGCGAGCCGCTGGAGATCCCGTGTGACCTGGCCCTGCTGGCCATCGGTTTCGAGGGCGTCGAGCACATGGCGCTGCTGGGCGGGCTGGATCTGACGCTGACCAAACGCGGCACGTTGTCCTGCGGTTCGGACTGGCAGACCGATGCGCCCGGGGTGTTCGTGTGTGGGGATGCCCACCGCGGTGCGTCGCTGATCGTGTGGGCGATCGCCGAGGGGCGCAGTGCCGCGCACGCGGTGGATGCGTTCCTGATGGGGGAGTCGGACCTGCCGGCACCGGTCCGGCCGGGCACCCTCCCGCTGGCCGCCGTCTAGCGCCGTCTCGATCTGGACTGACCCGGCCTGACCCGGGCGGATCCGTTCTGAATGGTCTTCTGAATCGATCATGACTATGCTCGTGAGGCGTGAATAGACGCGGAAAGATCGTCTGTACCCTCGGCCCAGCCACCGGCACCGACGAGATGGTGAAGGCCCTCGTCGAAGCCGGCATGGACGTCGCCCGGCTGAACTTCAGCCACGGCGAGCATTCCGATCACGAAGGCAACTACCGGCGGGTCCGGGCGGCATCGGACGCCGCCGGGCGAGCCGTCGGTATCCTCGCCGACCTGCAAGGACCCAAAATCCGGCTGGGCCGGTTCGCCACCGGTGCCACCCTGTGGCAGGCCGGTGAGACGATCCGGATCACCGTCGAAGACTTCATGGGCACCCATGACCGGGTGTCCACCACCTACAAGCAGCTGGCCAACGATGCCGCCCCGGGCGACCGCCTGCTGGTCGACGACGGCAACGTCGGCCTGGTCGTCGAACACGTCGACGGCAACGACGTGGTGTGCACCGTCACCGAGGGCGGCCGGGTCAGCAACAACAAGGGCCTGTCGCTGCCCGGCATGAACGTCTCGGTGCCCGCTTTGAGCGAGAAGGACATCGCCGATCTGGAGTTCGCGCTGAACCTGGGCGTCGACCTGGTCGCGCTGTCCTTCGTGCGCTCCCCGGCCGATATCGAGCTGGTGCACGAGGTGATGGACCGGGTCGGGCGCCGGGTGCCGGTGATCGCCAAGCTGGAGAAGCCCGAGGCCGTCGACAACCTCGAGGCCATCGTGCTCGCCTTCGACGCCATCATGGTCGCCCGCGGTGACCTCGGCGTCGAGCTGCCGCTGGAAGAGGTTCCGCTGGTGCAGAAGCGGGCCATCCAGATGGCAAGGGAGAACGCCAAACCCGTCATCGTCGCCACCCAGATGCTGGAGTCGATGATCGAGCACTCGCGCCCCACCCGCGCCGAGGCGTCCGATGTCGCCAACGCCGTCCTCGACGGTGCCGACGCGGTGATGCTCTCCGGCGAGACCTCGGTGGGCAAGTACCCGTTGGAGACGGTGCGCACCATGGCGCGCATCGTGGCGGCCGTGGAGGACAACTCGACCGCGGTTCCGCAGCTGACCCACACCCCGCGCACCAAACGCGGCGTCATCTCCTACGCCGCGCGCGATATCGGTGAGCGGCTGGACGCCAAGGCGCTGGTGGCGTTCACCCAGTCCGGCGACACCGTGCGCCGGCTGGCCCGGTTGCACACCCCGCTGCCGCTGCTGGCCTTCACCCCGCTGCCCGAGGTGCGCAGCCAGCTCGCGCTGACCTGGGGCACCGAGACGTTCATCGTCCCGCACATGCAGACCACCGACGGGATGATCCGACAGGTCGACGAATCACTGTTGTCGCTGGGCCGCTACAAGCGCGGTGACCTGGTGGTCATCGTCGCGGGTGCCCCGCCCGGCACAGTAGGCTCGACCAACCTGATCCACGTGCACCGGATCGGGGAGGACGACCACGCGTAGACCAACGCGTAGACCAAGGGGGACTTTTGTCGGCAGAGCACCTGCAGGAACTGCTGACGGTCCTCGACCTCACCCGGCGGGATGAGGACGCGTTCGTCGGAACGCACCCGAGCATCAACCCGGTCCGCACCTTCGGCGGCCAGATGATGGCGCAGGCGTTCGTCGCGGCCAGCCGCACCGTGCCCGAGGGGTTGCCGCCGACCACGCTGTCGATGCATTTCATCGCCGGCGGCGATCCGGCCAAAGACCTGGAATTCCAGGTGGTTCGACTGCGTGACGAGCGCCGGTTCGCCAACCGGCGGGTGGACGTCACCCAGGACGGTGTGCTGTTGGGCACCGCCTTGGTGTCGCATCTGGCCGGCGGCCGCGGCCTGGAGCACAGCGCCGCGTTGCCCGACGTTCCGCACCCGGACACGTTGCCCACCATCGACGACCTGCTGGTCGGGTACGAGGAGACGGTGCCGCTGTTCGTGGCCGCGCTGAAACCCATCCAGTGGCGCTACACGAACGACCCGGCGTGGGTGATGCGCGACAAGGGCGGCCAGTTGGACCACAACCGGGTGTGGCTGACCGCCGACGGCCCGATGCCCGAGGATCCGGTGTTGCACGCCGCGGCGCTGGTGTATTCCTCGGACACCACGGTGCTGGACCCGATCATCACCAGGCACGGGCTGTCGTGGGGGTTCGACCGGATCTTCGCGGTGACGATGAACCACACCGTGTGGTTCCACCAGCCGGTGCGGTTCGACGAGTGGATGCTGTACTCGACGTCGTCACCGGTGGCGTCCGACTCCCGGGGCCTGAGCAACGGGCACTTCTTCCGGGGTGACGGTCAGACCGTGGCCACGGTGATGCAGGAAGGCATCATCAAGTATTTCCCGCCCCGCTAGCGGGGTGTCGGTGCGATGGTCACGCCGTAGTCGTTCTCGACCTTGTCACGGAAGTTGTTCTCGCACTGCAATTGCGCGGCCCGGTCGTTGCCGGCTTGCTCCATGCAGCTGACGTAGTCGCCGATGCCCAGCTGGGAGAAGAACCCGATCCAGATCGGGATGAACACCAGACCCAGCACGATCGCCAACGCGCCCAACACGATTCCCGAGACGGCCAGCCCACCGTTGGTGGCCTCGCCGCGCTTGACGCGGCCCCTGGCCAGGAAACCGATGATCAGCGCGATCAATCCCAGGATGATCCCGCCTGCGATGGTCCAGGAGAACAGCAGTCCCAGCACGGCCAGGATGAGCGCGGCGATGCCGAGTCCGTTCCGCGGCGTCAGCGGCGGCGGCGGATAGCCGGCGTAGGGCTGCGGCGGTGGCGGTGGATACGGCCCCTGGTACTGCCCTGGGTATTGCTCGCCGTACGGCCCGAAGGAGCTCATGACTGGTCAGGGTACCCGTCGACGCGTAACTGCACCGCCGGACAACCGATGTCGTCGGGCAGATGGTGGGTCGCGACGACGACGGTGCGCTCGGGGCCGAACAGCTCGCCGGGGGTGAGCAGCCCGCGCAGCAGCCGGTCGCTGTCGGCCTCGTCGAGATGTTCGGTCGGCTCGTCGAGCAGCACGACGGGGAACTGCGAGATCAGCGCGCGGGCCAGCAGCAGGCGCCGGCGCTGCCCGGCCGACACCGCGGCGGCGCCGCCGGTCAGGATGGTATCCAGCCCGTCGGACAGCCCGGTGATCCAGTCGTGCAAGCCCACCCGGTCCAGCGCGGTGAGCAGTTCGTGATCGGTCGCGTCGCCGCGCGCCACCAGCAGGTTGTCCCGCACCGTGGTGTCGAACAGGTGCGCGTCCTCGGCGAAAAACGCTGCGGTCAGCGGATTTTCAGGATACTCATGGGCGATCTTCATCAACAGGGTGGTCTTGCCGCTGCCGCTGGACCCCAGCACGGCCAGCCGTTCACCGGAGCCGAGCACCACCTCGGGGGTTTCGGGCCGCTGCCGGCCATCCGGGGTCGGTTCGGTGATGTCACCGATTCGCCGAGCGGCCATCCGGGCCCGCACCAGTGCCACCGCGGCGGTGGGCAGCGCCGTGGTCGCCTCGAACGCGGACAGCGGCACCAGCATCAGGATGGCCAGCGTGGTCGGCGCGGTGACCGGCGCCAGGCCGATCCCGATCACCACCGCCGACACGACGGCGGCCCCGACGGCGGCGGTGGACGCCGCGGCGGCCAGCGCGCCGGGCGTCGCGGCACGGTCCAACTCGTGCCCCCAATCCCGTTGTTGGCGTTCGGCTTCGGTGATCACCTCGGCAAGCCGCCCGCCCACCCGCAACTCGGCGGCATGCTCCAGCGCCAGCATCGCCGCGGTGTCCCTGGCGCTGTGGTGCCGCGCGGCCAGCCGCTCGGCCGACATGCAGGCCCGGCCCGCCAACCACGGTGCCAGCACCCCGGCCACCACCAGGCAACCGGCCAGTACCACCGCCGCCGCGGGCGCGATCATCGCGATGATCGTCACGGCGGCCCCCGACAGCAGGACGGCCACACAGGCCGGCAGCACCGCGCGCACCAGCACATCGGCCAATTCGTCCACCGAGCTGCCGACCCGCTCCACCAATTCACCGCTGTGCATGCGCAGCGCGGTGTCCGGCGGCAGCTCGGTCAGCCGGCGGTACAGGCCGACGCGCGCCGCGCCGGCCGATCGCAAGGCGGTGTCGTGGATGGCCAGCCGTTCGCAGTAGCCGAACACCCCCCGCGAGATGCCCAGCGCGCGCACCGCGACCACCGCGACGGTCAGATCAAGTACCGGCGGCATCTGCCAGGCGCGGGTGATCAGCCAGGCCGACACCGTGGCCAGGGCCAGGGCACTGCCCAGCGCCAGGGTGCCGAACAGCACCGCCAGCAGCAGCCGCGGCATGCGCGGACGCAGCAGGTGCAGCACGTCACGAGGGGACATGGGCGGCACCTCCCACGGTGATCACCCGGTCCGCCGCGGCCAGCACCGGCGCCCGGTGCCCGATCATCAGCACGGTCGCCCTCGCGTGCGCCCGCGCCCCGATCGCCGCCAGCACCCGGCGCTCGGTGCCGGCGTCCAGGTGCGCGGTCGGCTCGTCGAGCAGCAGCACCGGCGCGGCCGACCCCAGCGCCCGGGCCAGCCCCAGCCGCTGCCGCTGGCCCTGCGACAGGCCCACCCCGCCACGTCCCAGCAGGGTGTCCAGGCCGTCCGGCAGGGTGGCCAGCACCTCGTCGAAACCCGCTTCGCGACATGCTTTTTCCAGGTCGGTCAGCGGCCCGAACAGCTCCAGGTTGGCGCGCACCGTGCCGGGCAACAGCACCGGCCGCTGCGGCAGCCAGGACACCTGTGCCCACCATGTCCGCAGGTCGACGTCGGCGATGTCGGTGTCACCGATGAGCACCCGGCCCGCGGTGGCCGGGGTGAGGCCCAGGATGACGTCGAAGGCGGTGGACTTGCCCGTGCCGTTGGGGCCGGCGAGCACGGTGACCTCGCCGGGGACCGCGCGGGCGGTCAGCCGGTCCGGCGCCGGGCCGTCGCGGCCGATGACGGTGACCTCGTCCAAGACGATGATGCGGCCGTGCGGTGTCCGGGCGCCGGGATTTCGGGCCGGCACCGTCTCCCGCAGCCGGCGTGCCGCGTCGGCCGCGGTCTTGCCGTCCTGCGCGGCGTGGAACTGGACGCCCACCCTGCGCAACGGCCAGAACACCTCGGGCGCCAGCAGCAGCGCGGTCAGCCCGGCAGCCAAGGTCATCTCGCCGAACACCAGGCGCAGCCCGACGCTCACCGCCACCAGTGCGACACCGAGGGTGGCCAGCAATTCCAGCACGGCGGCCGACAGAAAGGCGATCCGCAGGGTGGCCATCGCCGAACGGCGATGCGCGGCAGCCAGTTCGGCGATGCGGTGCGCGGGCCCGCCGGCCCGGCCCAGGGCGCGCAGGGTCGGGATCCCGGCGACCAGGTCGAGCAACCGGGATTGCAGCGTGGTCATGGCCGCCAGTGCCGCGGCCGACCGGTCGGCGGTGAGTCGCCCGATCAGGATCATGAACAGCGGAACGAGCGGCAGTGCGACCGAAACGATCAGTGCCGCTTGCAGATCGGTCGCGGCGATCACCACCACGGTGAGCGGAGTCAGGATGCCGGCCAGCGCCACCGCGGGCAGGTAACCGGTGAAGTAGGGGCGCAACCCGTCCAGGCCGCGGGTGAGGATCACCGCGGATTCGGCGCGGACCGCGACGAGGTCCTGCGGGGTCCGCTCGGTGACCGAGTGCAGCACCCCGGCGCTGAGCTCACCGATCACCGCGGTCGCGGCGCGCTGGCTCATGCGGGCCTGCAGCCACGACCCCGCCGAGCGAATGATCCACAGTGCCACCAGGATCGACAATTGTCCCGACCAGTGCGAGAGACTGCGCGTCGCCGGGTCGGTGATCACCCCGGCGACGATGTGGGCCAGCACCCACGCCGAGGCCACCGTCGCGGCGCTGATCAGTGCCCCGCAGGCCACCGATGCGGCGAGGTAACGCCGCATGGCGGGGGAGAGCCCGGGTATCACGGCAGCCGCGGCGAGAGCCCCGCGGGGTCGGGTATCCGCTCGGCCGAGATGCGCTGCCGGAACACCCAATACGTCCAGGCCTGGTAGGCGATGACCAGTGGTGTCACCAGTACGGCCGCCCAGCTCATGATGGTCAGGGTGTAGCCGCTGGACGACGCATTGTGGATGGTCAGGCTCCAGGACGGATCCAGGGTGGACGGAATCAGATTCGGGTACAGGCAGCCGAACAGCAGCACCACCACCGCCGCGATGACCGTTGCGGTGGCCGTGAAGGCCCAGCCGTCGCCGCCGCGGCTCCACACCAGCATCACCGCGCCCAGCTGGGCCACCACGGCCACCCCGAGCACCAGCCATGTCCAGTCCTTGCCGTGCGCCAGCTGGGTCCACAGACCGAACGCGGCGACCAGCACGGTCACCGGCATGGCCAGCCGGACGCTGAACCTGACCGCGTGATCGCGCACGGCGCCTGCGGTTTTCAGGGCCACGAACACCGAGCCGTGGAACAGGAACAGGCCGCAGGTGGCCAGGCCGCCCAGCAGCGTGTACGGATTCAAGACGTCACCGATCGACAGCTGCATCTGGTGGTCGGCGTCGACGGGAAGACCGCGCAGCAGCATCGCGAAGGCGACACCCCACAGCACGGCGGGCACCCAGGAGCCCACGGCGATGCCGATATCGGCCCAGCGGCGCCAGTTCGGATCGTTGATCTTGCCCCGCCATTCGATGGCGCAGATGCGCATGATCATCGACACCAGAATCGCCAGCAGGGGCAGGTAGAGACCGGAGAACAGGGTGGCGTACATGCCGGGGAAGGCCGCGAACATGGCACCGCCGGCGGTGATCAACCAGACTTCGTTGCCGTCCCATACCGGGCCGATGGTGTTCAGCACCGCACGGCGGTGCTTCTCGGCAAGGGTGTCATTCCCCGTCGCTTCGCTCGCCCCGCCGGAATTTCCCGTCGCGGCCCGCCCGAACACCGCCATCAGCATCCCCACGCCGAAGTCGAAACCCTCCAGCACCAGGAAGCCGAGGAACAGCGCGGCCAGGATGATGAACCAGAACGTCTGTAAGTCCATGGCACGCCTCCTAGTAGGCGAACGACAGCGGCGCGACTTCGTCCTCGCCGGGTGGGGCTGGGGGGACCGGTTCGGTGTCGTGCTCCAGCGGTCCTTCGACGACGTAGCGTCGGATCAGCCAGAACCAGATCACCGCCAACACCGCGTAGAGGGCGGTGAACACGATCAGCGAAAGCCACACCGTGGCCGCCGAGTTGTGCGAGACACCCTGTTGCACGGTGAGCCGCACCATCTGATCACCGGTGGGGTTCGGCGCGACGACCCAGGGTTGCCGGCCCATCTCGGTGAACACCCACCCGGCGCTGTTGGCCAGGAACGGGGTGGGCAGGGTGAGCAGTGCGAACCACGCGAACCAGCGTTGCCGCGGTATCCGGCCACCCCGTGTCAGCCATAGCGCCGTGATCGCGAAAAGCATTGGCAGTGCCATGAATCCGATCATCGCGCGGAAAGACCAGTACGTGACGAACAGGTTCGGCCGGTAGTCGCCGGGCCCGAACTTCTCCTGGTAGGAGGCCTGCAGATCCTTGACGCCCGCCAACTCGACGCCGGTGAACTTGCCCTCGGCCAGGAACGGCAGCACATAGGGCACTTCGATCAGGTGGGTGACGCTGTCGCAGTTGTTGTGCGTGCCGACCGTCAGCACCGAGAACATCGGGTCGGTCTCGGTGTGGCACAACGATTCCGCGGACGCCATTTTCATCGGCTGCTGCTGGAACATCAGCTTGCCCTGCGCGTCACCGGTGAGGAACAGGCCGGCCGCGGCGACGAACGAGACCGCACAACCCAGGATGGTCGCCGGACGGTACATGGTGCGGGCTTCGTCGCTGTCGGGGCGCCGCACCATCCACCAGGCGCACACGCCAGCCACGAAGGTACCGGCCACCAGGAAGGAGCCGGTGACCGCGTGCGGGAACGCGGCCCATGCCGTGTTGTTGGTGAACAGCGCGCCGATACTGGTCAATTCGGCGCGACCGGTCTCCGGATTGTAGTGGGCGCCCACGGGGTGCTGCATGAACGAGTTGGCGGCGATGATGAAGAACGCCGACGCATTCACCGCAAGGGCCACGATCCAGATGCAGGCCAGGTGCACCAGCCGCGGCAGCCGGGTCCAGCCGAAGATCCACAGTCCGAGGAAGGTCGATTCGAAGAAGAAGGCGACCAGACCTTCCATGGCCAGCGGGGCGCCGAAGACATCGCCGACGAACCGGGAGTATTCGCTCCAGTTCATCCCGAATTGGAATTCCTGGACGATACCGGTCGCCACGCCGAGGGCGAAGTTGATCAGGAACAGCTTGCCGAAGAACCGGGTGAGCCGGTACCACGCCGTGTTGCCGGTGATCACCCAGACGGTCTGCATCACCGCGATGAGCGGGGCGAGCCCGATCGTGAGCGGAACGAAGATGAAGTGGTAGACGGTGGTGATTCCGAACTGCCACCGCGACACGTCCAGCGCGTCCATGTGCACCAACTCCCGGGCTGCGGGTCTTTCTACGGCTCTGTAGAACTACGACAAACTGTAGTAGACAACTGGCCCGCCTGCCCACAAACGTGGCGCAGGCAACTCATGACGCCGGTTGCGGCTCTGGACTCGGGCCGCCGTCGGTCAGCTTCTTGGAGGCCGACCGGATGCCGAACGCGGTGGCGACCTCCATCAGGCCGATGACCACCAGCCAGATGCCCGTCACCAGGGCCAGTGTCGCGATCGACGCGAACGGCGAGGCGAGCACCACGATCCCGGCGATCAAGCTGATCACCCCGACGAAGATGTTCCAGCCCCTGGCGGGCAGGGTCGGGTCGCTGATCGCCGACACCGCGGTGGCCACCCCACGGAAGATGAATCCCACGCCGATCCAGATGGCCAGCAGCAGCACGGCGTCATACAGATGCCGGAACGACAGCACCGCCAGGATGACCGACGCGGCACCGCTGATGAACAACAGCACCCGGCCGCCGGCCGACACGTGCAGGCTGAATGCGAAGACGACCTGGGCGATACCGGTGATCAGCAGGTACGCCCCGAAGAAGCTGGCCGCCACCACGATGGAGATCTTCGGCCAGGCCAGCACCGCGGCGCCCAGCACGACCGCGAGAACACCTGACACCAGCGTGGATTTCCACAGGTGAGGCAGCAGACTGGGAGGAGCGACAGTTGTCATAGGCGCAGTCTCCCACAGCGTCAATAACCGGTGGACGATTACCGCACACCAAGATCTGAAGGTCGTTAATCTTCGGTTACCGGCACTGCGCGCTGGGGTCACTGTGGTTAACGTCTTCGGGTTGGAGCAGTAGCAGAAGATGTCGGTGGCGCACGAGCCCGACGAGGAAAGAGGAACTGTGGCAGTTGGATGTAAGAGCCGTCGGATCGCGGTCTGGCGGGTCGCGGCGGTGTTCGCGGCAACCGGTGCGCTGGCCTTGTCGGGCTGCGCCAAGAACGAGGACAGCGCCGCGCCGTCCACCACGACGACGGCCGCTTCGGCCGAGAAGGTCGAGGCCATCGCCAACACCGTTCCCGAGGCCATCAAATCCTCCGGCAAGCTCATCGTGGGCGTGAACATTCCCTACGCGCCCAACGAGTTCAAGGACGAGAGCGGCAAGATCGTCGGCTTCGACGTCGACCTGGTCAACGCGGTCGCCGCCACGCTGGGCCTCAAGGCCGAGTTCCGTGAGTCCGATTTCGCCAAGATCATCCCCTCGGTCCAGGGCGACACCTTCAACATCGGGATGTCCTCCTTCACCGACACCAAGGAGCGGGAACAGTCGGTCGATTTCGTGACGTACTTCTCCGCAGGTATCCAGTGGGCCCAGCCCAAGGGCGGCTCGATCGACCCGAACAACGCCTGCGGCAAGAAGGTCGCCGTCCAGGCCACCACCACCGAGGAGACCGACGAACTGCCCGCCAAGAGCAAGGCGTGCACCGATGCCGGTAAGCCGGCCATCGAGATCCTGAAGTTCGACAGCCAGGACGCGGCCACCAACGCGGTGGTGCTGGGTCAGGCCGACGCCATGTCGGCGGACTCGCCGGTGACCCTCTACGCCATCAAGCAGAGCAACGGCAAGCTGGAAACCGCAGGCGAGACCTTCGAATCCGCGCCGTACGGCTGGCCGGTGAAGAAGGGGTCGCCGCTGGCGCAGTCGCTGGTGCAGGCGCTGCAGCACCTGATCGACAACGGCACCTACAAGCAGATCGCCACCAACTGGGGTGTCGAGTCGGGCATGATCGACAAGCCGGTGATCAACGGAGCGATCAACTGAGCGAAACCGAAGTTTCCCAAACGCCACCACCGATCGACGCGGTACCCCTGCGCCACCCGTGGCGGTGGGTGGGGGCCGCGCTGATCATCGCGGCGACCGCGCTGTTCCTCTACGGCGCGGCCACCAACGACGCCTACCGCTGGTCGGTGTACCGCAAATACCTCTTCGATCAGCGGCTGCTGGAGGGTGCGTGGAACACCTTGCAGCTCACCGTCTATTCGATGGTGCTGGCGATCCTGCTCGGCATCGTCCTGGCCGTGATGCGGTTGTCGCCCAATCCGGTGTTCCGGTCGGTGTCCTGGGTGTTCCTCTGGATCTTCCGCGGCACTCCGGTGTACGTGCAGTTGGTGTTCTGGGGCCTGTTCCCGACGATCTACAAGAACCTGCAGCTGGGTATCCCCTTCGGCCCGACCTTCTTCGAGCTGAACCTGCAGGCGTTGTCGATACCGTTCCTGCTGGCGGTCATCGGCCTGGGGCTCAACGAGGGCGCCTACATGGCCGAGATCATCCGCGCCGGCATCTCCTCGGTGCCCGAGGGGCAGTCCGAGGCGTCGACGGCTCTGGGCATGTCGTGGGGGATGACCATGCGGCGCACCGTGTTGCCGCAAGCCATGCGGGTGATCATCCCGCCGACCGGCAACGAGATCATCAGCATGCTCAAGACCACCTCGCTGGTGACGGCGGTGCCGTATTCGTATGACCTGTACGGCATCGCGGTCCGTGACATCGGCGGCCGGATCTTCGAGCCGGTACCGATGCTGATGGTGGCCGCCACCTGGTATCTGGTGGTGACGAGTCTGCTGATGGTCGGTCAGTTCTACCTGGAGCGGTACTTCTCCAGGGGCGCGTCGCGCAAGCTGACCACCAAACAGCTTGAGGCGCTGGCGAAAGCACAAGCCGGGACAGGTGGGATGTGACCGTGCAAGATACGGTGCAAGATTCGGTTCGGTCCGAGCCGATGGTCAAAGCCGAACAGGTGTGCAAGAGCTTCGGCGCGCTGCACGTCCTCAAGGGCATCACGCTGGAGATCGGCCGGGGTGAGGTGCTGGTGCTGGTCGGGCCGTCCGGTTCGGGCAAGTCCACCTTCCTGCGCTGCATCAATCACCTGGAAGAGGTCACCGCCGGGCGACTGTACGTCGACGGCGAACTCGTCGGGTACCGCGAACGGGGCGGCAAACTCCATGAGCTGAGCCCCAAGGACGCGGCCCGGCAACGCCGCGACGTGGGCATGGTGTTCCAGCACTTCAACCTCTTTCCGCACCGCACCGCGCTGGAGAACGTCATCGAGGCGCCGGTTCACGTCAAACGGGTCAAACGCGATACCGCCCTGACCCGGGCCAAGGACCTGCTCGCCCAGGTCGGGCTGGCCGACAAGGCCGGTGCCTACCCGGCGCAGTTGTCCGGTGGTCAGCAACAGCGGGTGGCCATCGCCCGGGCACTGGCCATGAGTCCCAAGCTGATGCTGTTCGACGAGCCGACCTCGGCGCTGGACCCGGAACTGGTCGGCGAGGTGCTGGGGGTCATGAAGAACCTGGCCCGCGAGGGCATGACGATGGTGGTGGTGACCCACGAGATGGGGTTCGCCCGTGAGGTCGCCGACAAGGTGGTCTTCATGGACGGCGGTGTCGTGGTGGAGAGCGGCGCACCGCGAGAGGTGCTGTCCAATCCTCAGCACGAGCGCACGAAAGCCTTTCTGTCCAAGGTGATGTAGCGGCGGTGGCGAGCGTGTCCGACCCGGCGGCACCGCTGTGGCGGGCCGCGCAGGTGTTCCGGTTGCTCAGCTGGGTGTACGCGCTGGTGTTCCAGCTGTCGAAGAACGCCGAGCTGGCCCGACCGGTGCTGGGCTGGGTCCTGTTCGGTGGGCTGACCGGCTGGAGCGTGGTGTGCGCGGTGGGCTATCTGCGCGGGTTCGGCCGCCGCCGGGCCTGGGTGTTGGCGGAGGTAGCGGTGGTGGTGGCGTTGATGTCCTCCACGCCGCTGGTCGCCTCGCAGGCGTGGACGTTGGCCAACCAGACCTGGCCGACCACGCTATGGGCCACCAACGCCGTTGTCTCCGCTGCCATTCTGGCCGGGCCGGTGGCCGGGATGCTGACGGGGCTGATCGTCATGGGCACGGCCGCCGCCCTCAAGGGCTCGATCTCGGTGGATCTGGTGCGCACCCCGACCATCCTCATCGAACTGGCCGTGGGGCTGGCGGTCGGCATGGCCGCGTCCACGGCCCGTCGTGCACACGACGAACTCGAGCGGGCCACCCGGCTGGCCGCCGCCCTCGCCGAACGGGAACGACTGTCCCGCGAGGTGCATGACGGTGTCATGCAGGTGCTCGCCCTGGTGTCCCGGCGGGGCCGCGAAATCGGCGGTCCAGCAGTGCAATTGGCCGAGGCGGCCGGCGAGCAGGAGCGGGCGCTGCGCCGGTTGATCAGCGAGCGAAGCGACGCGGTATCGGCCGACGCGACAGAGGCGTCGTCCGCGGTGACCGATCTGGGTGCCCGGCTGCACAAGTACGAATCCGACCGGGTGGCCGTCAGCCTGCCGGCCACCGCGGTGCAGCTGGACACCCCGGTGGCCGACGAGGTGCTGGCCGCCGTGGTGAACGTGTTGACCAATGTCGAGCGGCACGCCGGCCCGGATGCGCACGCCTTCGTCCTGCTCGAGGATCTCGGTGACGCGGTGGTGGTCAGCATCCGTGACGACGGGCCGGGCATCCCGCCGGGCCGGCTGGCCGAAGCCGAAGAGCAGGGGCGCGTCGGGGTGTCGAAATCGATCGTGGGGCGGATGCGGGCACTCGGCGGCGAGGCGCTGCTGACGACATCGGAAGGCGGGGGGACCGAGTGGGAGCTGACGGTGCCGAGAACGCTGCGGCGGCCGGCGTGATGACGACGGTCATGGTGGTCGACGACCATCCGATCTGGCGTGACGCGGTGGCACGCGATCTGGCCGAGGACGGCTTCGACGTGGTGGCCACGGCGGACGGGGTCGGATCGGCGCGCCGGCGGGCGGCGGCGGTCCAACCCGATGTGGTGGTGATGGACATGCGGCTGTCCGACGGGACCGGAGCGCAGGCCACCGTCGAGGTGCTGGCCGTCTCGCCGTCGTCGCGCATCCTGGTGCTGTCGGCCTCCGACGAGCGCGATGACGTGTTGGAGGCGGTGAAGGCCGGTGCCACCGGATACCTGGTGAAAAGCGCGTCCAAGGCCGAATTGGGGGCGGCGGTCCGCGCGACCGCACAAGGCAGGGCGGTGTTCACGCCGGGTTTGGCGGGACTGGTGCTGGGGGAGTATCGGCGCATCGCCCAGCAGCCGCCCGACGGTCCGGCCGGGCCCAGCCTCACCGACCGGGAGACCGAGATACTGCGCTACGTCGCAAAGGGGTTGACCGCCAAGCAGATCGGTGAACGGTTGTCGCTCAGCCACCGCACCGTGGAGAACCACGTGCAGGCCACCTTCCGGAAGCTCCAGGTCGCCAACCGCGTCGAGCTGGCCCGCTACGCGATCGAACACGGGTTGGACCGCGAGCCCGAAGTCGAGTAGTCCTACTCATCCGCGGAGCCCCGGTCCCGCGCGACGATGACGGGCATGACCGAACCGCAGCAGACGCTCGCCCGGCTCGCCGCCGAGTTCGCCACCATCGCCGGCCAGTTGCACCGCGCTTCCGCCGAGCTGCAGCAGTTGGCCGTCATGGTCCACTCCCAGCCCGTGCAGCCGCCGGTGTACTGGCCCTATCCGCCGCAGCCGGTCCAGGCGACGGCCCCGCCACCCCCGCCGGCGCCGCCGCGCCAGGACCCGCCGTCGAACTGGATCGGCAAGGCGCTGGCGGTGGCCGGAGTCGCGGTGACGTTGATCGGGGTGGTCCTGCTGGTGGTGCTCGCCGCCCAAGCAGGGTTGCTCGCCCCACCCGTGCGGGTGGCCGGTGGGGCGGTGTTGGCACTCACCCTGGTGGGTGCCGCCTGCTGGCTGCGAGTCCGGCCCGGTGGCGATCTCGGCGCAACGGCCTTGGCTGCCACCGGTATCGCCACCGGGTACATCGACGTCGTCGCCGTCACCACGATCTACGACTGGCTGCCCGCGGCGCCGGGTCTGCTGCTGTCGGCCCTGGTGGGTGGCGGCGGCCTGGTGCTGGCCCGGCGGTGGGCGAGCGAGCAGCTGGCGCTGCTGGTCCTGGTGCCGTTGATCGTGCTGGCGCCGATCGTGGCGGGTGGCATCACGCTGCTGCTGGTGGGTTTCATGCTGGCGCTGTCGGCGGCGACGCTGCCCGTCCAGCTCGGCCGTGACTGGGTGGGGATGTACGTGGCGCGGACGGTCGCCGGCAGCGCGCCGGTGCTGCTGGCGCTGGTGGGGATCGCCTTCGGTGCCGGACGCGATCCGTGGCTGGCCGGGGCGTGCGCCATCGCGGCGGTGTTGTCTCTCGGCTCGGCGTTGATCCTGTTGCCGCACAGTGCACATCGGACCGCCGTGGCATTGACCGCGGCGCTGGGCGCCCTGCCGCTGCTGGCCGTGTCGGCCGCGACGCCGCACGTGCCCGCGGCGCTGATGGCGGCCGCCCTGTCGGCGGGCACGTTGGCGATCGTCCTGGCCGCCGGTCGGATCCCCGGGGTGACGGCGCCGGTTCGCCACATCTGGACGGCGCTGGCCGCCGTCGCGGCGCTGGTTGCTGTCGGTGTCGGCTTCGCCGGACCGGTCGCGGTCCCGCTGTTGCTGGCCATGGCGGTGCTCACGGCGGTCGCCGGGCGGCACAGCGTGGCCGCGCAGTGGTCGGCGGCATTCTTCGGCACCGTCGGCGGGCTGGGGCTGATGTCCATGGCCGGGCCGGTGACGTTGGCCTCGGCGACGGTGCTCACCACGCCGGATGCCGTCTCGGTGCTGATCTCGGCGGTGTTGGTGGGCGGATATGCCGGCGTGCAGTGCTGGTCGGTCCGGCAGCGGATCGAGGGCGATCTGCTGCGACTGTTGTTGGGTGGGGCGGCGCTGGTGCTGGTGTATGCCGTGACGGTGTTCACCGTGACGGCCGGGGTGTTGATCGCCGGGCCGGACGGGGGATTCCTGGCCGGGCACATGGTGGCGACGATCTGCTGGATCGCGTTGGCGGCGGCCCTGTTCGGTTATGCCGCACGCCGGCCCCGCGTGGACCGGTCGTTGCCGATCGGCGCCGGCATGACCCTGGTCGCGGCGGCGGTCGCGAAACTGTTCGTGTTCGACCTCGGCACTCTGGACGGCATGTTCCGGGTGGCGGTGTTCATGGTGGTGGGCCTGGTGCTGCTGGGCATGGGTGCCGGTTATGCCCGGTTGTTGAGTCATCAGGACCAGAATCGGGCCTAGTTTTCTGGAATCATTCCAGAAAATGTGTCGTTGTCGAAAGTATGAGCACTTCAACTCGACGCAACGAAACCGATATCCAGGGATTCCGGGCCTCCGCCCAGCTGACTGCCGCGCTGCAGCAGGTTCTGGTCGACATGATCGAACTGCATCTGCAGGGCAAGCAGGCGCATTGGAACGTGGTGGGCACCAACTTCCGCGACCTGCACCTGCAGCTGGACGAGCTCGTCGATTTCGCCCGCGAAGCCAGCGACACCATCGCCGAGCGGATGCGCGCGCTGGACGCAGTCCCCGACGGACGGTCCGACACCGTCGCGGCGACCACCACGTTGCCCGCCTTCCCGCCCTATGAGCGCAGCACCGGCGACGTGGTGGATCTCGTCGTCACGCGCATCTACGCGGCGGTGGCGACCCTGCGCGGTGTGCACGACACGGTGGACGCGGAGGATCCGAGCACCGCTGACGCGTTGCATCAGCTGATCGACGGCCTGGAGAAGCTGGCCTGGCTGATCAAATCGGAGAACCGGAAGGTGTGAGCTCGTCCGGCAGCGCGTCCGCCGGCTTGCGGCCGACGAGATACCAGGTGTGCATCAGGCCCTTGCCCTTGACCTCCACGTGGCCGCGTTCCTCGAACAGGTAGCTGTCCTTGATGCGGACGTAGACATCATGGGGCACCTGGATCCGGCCGACTTCGTCGGTGCTCTCCATGCGGGAGGCGACGTTCACGGCGTCACCCCAGACGTCGTAGAAGAACTTGCGTGATCCCACCACACCCGCGACCACCGGCCCGGCGGCAATGCCGATACGTAACGGCACCGCACGGCCGCGGTGGTCGCGCAGCCCGTCGACGGTGGCGGCCATGTCCAATGCCAGGCAGGCCAGCGCCTCGACGTAGTCGGGGCGCGGCTGCGGCACTCCGCTGACCACCATGTACGAGTCGCCGCTGGTCTTGATCTTCTCCAAGTGGTGCCGGTCGACCAGCCGGTCGAAGTCGGTGTAGAGCCGGTTGAGGAAAACCACCAGATCCGCTGGGGTGGTCTCACTGGCCTGCTGGGTGTAGCCGGCGATATCGGCGAACAGGATGGCGGCGTCGTCGTATCCGTCGGCGATGACGCCGTTGTCGCGGTCTTTCAGCCGGGCGGCCACGCTGTTGGGGAAGATGTTCGCGAGCAGTGCCTCGGACTTGTCGTACTCCTGCTGCAGTGCGCGCTCGGCACGGTCGATGCGCCGGATCGCCGAGTACACCACGGTGACCACCATGACGCTTGCTGTGGCAACGGTGATGGTGAAGGAGACCCGCATCTCCAGCGGCGATTGCAAGGCCGTGCTGCGCGGAACCAGCCATTCCAGTGCCACCACCAACCCCGCGCCGATCGCCACGAGCGTCGACGCGAACACGATGTGGTCGGTCCCCACGATCAGCACCAACAGCGCCGCGGCGACCACGAAATAGAACTGCAGGCCCGAGCCGGTGCCCAGTTGGCTGCACAGATATGCCGTGGAGGCGTAGGCAACCGCGACGAATGCCGACGCCGCGACCATCGCGCCGAACCGATACAACATCGGAACGGCCATGAAAAACATTGCGGTGGCTAGGTTTACCGCCGCGAGGTACCACAGCTCCCGGCCGAGGAACAGCTGGGCCACGCCGTAACCGCCGGTGATCGCGGTGGCGATGCGGCAGCTGATGGTGAGCGCGGCGAAGCGTCGGCCGGACGCATCTTCGTACTGCTGCCGACCCGCCGGCAGATCCGGGAGGCAGCGCCCTTGGCCGCCGACAGCCACGTGCCGAGGCTACTCCCACATGCCAGGACGGCGGGCCGAAACCGGTGATCGTTTGCCCGGTCGGGTAGACGTTGTCCAGGGACCGCCGCCGGCGGGCTGTCGACCGAACGTACGACGCGTCGCTTGAATTTGCTGGATCGTCAGGAGATGGTGCCCGATCATGCTCCTGTGGCGGCGGTACACCGCTGGTGTTGGTGTGCATTGTGTCCATTACCTGGACAGTTGCTGTGTTCGCCAGGTGGTGCGGGAGGGTCGGGTCGGCAGGGCCGTCCGATGGGAGCATTTGCCATAAGTGCGATTATTGCCGACACCAATTGCAATTTGCACTCAAGTAAATTGTTTGCCACACAATCCGGCGGTGCTGGCAAATTCTCTGGGACTTTTTCTTACCCACAAGTAAGTTTCGCGAAATGCCGCTACATCGGTTAATTTCCTAGCACTGTCGGACCTACATCGATGATGTTGTGGCAAAAAAATTCAGAGGTGGTCATCATGTGGGGTTCTCGTCCTGGGCTCGTGCGCCGTATTGGGGCTCTTCACAGATGAGGGTGTAGAGGTGGTTGGCGCGTCGTTGCCGGGATAGAGGTCGAGGTCTCTCGAAAATGA
>NZ_LQOL01000068.1 GCF_002101555.1 Mycolicibacterium canariasense | reverse complement strand
ACCACCACCGATGTTCACGTAGAACACCTGCATGCGCTCCAACTCGTCGATGATGCCCTTGCACTGCTGCGTGCTCAACTCACGCGGATCGCGGCGACCCGACGACGACAGGCAGTGCACACACGACAGGTTGCACGCATAGGTCAGCTCCCAGGTCAGGCAGATCGGGGCATCCAAGCCGCGCTCGAACTGATCGACCAGCCGGGGCACGGGGGCCACACTCGTCATTGATTCTCCCTCGGGACCAGCATGTGGGACTGTACGAGCACGCTCAGCGCGTGCAGGTAGGGGCCGTGGGCGGCGTCGTCGATTCCGGCGGCGCGGCAGGCCGACCGTACGTCGGGGTGGTCAGCCAGCGAGCTGACCACCTCGACGATGGTCCGGTTCTTCAGGAACGACAGCTTGCGGGTGCCGAAGTGATACAGCAAGGCCCCGAACGGTTCTGGCCGCACCGCCACCTGGTGGTGCAGGGCCCAGGGTTGCCCGGGATCGAAGGCGGTCACCGGGGCTGTCGGTGCCGACATGGTCAGTAGACCCCGCACATCCCGTCGATCGAGACCTCTTCGACGAGAGACTCGGTGACTAGATCGGTTTCGGCCGCAACGTGCTGATTGGGTTCCATGGACTGCCCCTTTCGTTACCGTGAGAGTGATCGCGGGGTCCTACGACTGTGACCCACGCCGCACACAATATGGCATCGAGTGCCGAAATGGAAGGGTCTGATCGATGAGTGTGGGACGCCGCCCTTCCACCACCCAGGAATACATCAGCGGCGTGGCACTGGAACTGTTCGCCACCCGTGGTTTCGACGACGTCAGCGTCGATGATGTCGCCGCTGCTGCCGGGATCTCGCGGCGCACCCTGTTCCGCTACTTCTCGTCCAAGAACGCCATCCCGTGGGCCGATTTCGACGCCCACCTCCAGGACCTGCGCGACGTGCTCAACGCCGTGCCCCAGGAGGTGCCGTTGGAGGCAGCATTGCGCGCGGCGCTGTTGAGGTTCAATGACTTCGGCGCCGAGGAGATGCCACAGCACCGGCAGCGCATGCGCGTCATCCTGGAGACCGATGCGCTCCAGGCGTACTCGATGACGATGTACGCCGGGTGGCGCGAGGTGATCGCCGCCTTCGTGGCACGCCGGCTGGGCCGCAAGCCGGCCGACCTGGTGCCTCAGACGGTGGCGTGGACGGCGCTGGGTGTGGCACTGACGGCCTATGAACAGTGGCTGGCCGACGAATCGGTGTCGTTGGCCGACGCGCTGGGCAACGCGTTCGACGTGGTGGGCCACGGCCTGCGCACGCTCGACTCGCACGGCTGACCGAAAAAAACTTCGGTCAACCCCGTCGGAGTTCGGGCCGCCGCGACGACGATGAGGGTGTGAGCGCCCAACCTGATGCCGCCAGGGCATTGTTGACGCTGTACGACGAGGCCCTGCCCGCGGTGTACGGGTATTTCGTCCGGCGTTGCGGTGACCGCGGCACCGCCGAGGACCTGACCTCGGAGACGTTTCTGGCGGCCATGGATGCCGCCAGAAGACCGTCACCGCCGACGGTGAGCGTGCCGTGGCTGATCGGGGTGGCCCGGCACAAACTGGCCGACCACTATCGGCGTCGCTTCGCCGTGCCGATCGGTGACGTACCAGAACCGGTTGACCCGGTGGACGACTGGGATACCGAGCTGGACCGCATCGTCGCCGAGGCCGTGCTGGCTCGGCTGCCAGAACAGCATCGCACGGTGCTGGCATTGCGCTATCTGGACGACCGATCCGTACCCGAGTGCGCCGAGTTGATCGGACGCACCGTGCACGCCACCGAGGCCCTGCTGGTGCGGGCCCGCCGCGCTTTCAGATCGAACTACCCGGAGGGAGGCACGCCATGAACAACAGCCGCGATCCACTGACCGCGCTCTACGGCGACGACCTGCCTGTCACCCCCGATCCCGCCTTCGCGGCCCGGCTACGCGCCCGCCTGGTTGCCGCCCTGTCCCTACCCCCGGGCGCCGAAGGAGTTGAGATGAGCGGAACCGATTCCCTGCTTGCCGAACTGGCTGAGCCCGCCCCACCCGGCACCGGCACGGTGATCCCCTATCTCGCGGTCGCCGACGCCCGGGCGGCGCTGGACTGGTATGCCGCCGCACTGGGCGCCGAGGTGGTGGGTGCGCCGGTGGTCATGGACGACGGCCGTATCGGGCATGCCGAGCTGTCGGTGGCCGGCGCGACGGTCTACCTGGCCGACGAGTATCCCGAGCTGGGCCTGCGAGCCCCTGCACCACAGTCGGTTTCGGTGAGCTTGCTACTGCGGGTGGCCGACACCGACGCCACGCTGCGGCGGGCCCGCGCACGGGGTGCACGGGTGCAGCGCGAACCGTACGAGGATCACGGAGCACGGAACGCCGCGATCGTCGACCCGTTCGGGCACCGCTGGATGCTGGCGGGCCCACGCACCGGCGCCGCGGTGACCATCCGGCACGGTGATGTCGGCTATGTCTCGGTGAACACCCCGGACGCCGCCCGCGCGGCCGCGTTCTACGCCCACGTGCTGGGCTGGTCCTACGAAGGCAACCACGTCACCGGCACCGGCTTGTCGATGGGCATCCATGAAACACCGGGGCCCAGCACCCTGTTCTGCTGCTACGCCGTCGACGATCTGGACGCGGCCAGGGCGGCGATCACGGCCGCCGGCGGGACGGCCGGGCAGCCGCAGGACCGCGAGTTCGGCACGGTGCTCGATGCCACCGACCCGCTGGGCACCCCGTTCGCGGTGTACCACGACACCGCCGGCACCCCGCGGCCCGCGCTCAACGGCACCGGACCGGGTGAACTGTCCTACATCACCTACGAGGTGCCGGATTCGGCTGAGTTCAAGGCGTTCTACGGCCGGGTGCTGAACTGGTCGTTCGAACCGGGCCGGGTCGAGGACGGCTGGGGGGTGCTGCAGACCCATCCGATGGCCGGCGCCGCCGGCGGGGCCCGGGTCGCACGGACCGTGCCGATGTGGACCGTCGCCGATATCGATTCGGCCGTGACACGGGTGCGCGAAGCCGGCGGCAGCGTCATCGAGGAACCGTCGTCGCAGTCCTACGGCATGTCGGCGCTGTGCACCGACGACCAGGGCGCGCGGTTCTACCTCGGCGAGCATTGAGCGATGTGTGGAGCCGCACCCGTAATGATCACGGGTGCGGCTCCACACATCACGGGAGCACGTCGGTGATCGGCGCCGCGGCCGCAATCTTGCCGCGTGCCTTCATCACCTTGCCGGGCATCCCGCCGCCGACCACGGCGGTCAGCACGCCGTCACGCTCGTAGTAGGCCAGGAATTTGCGGCCGTCGTCCTCCACGATGTGCACGGTGTCACCGGCGGCCGGCTCACCCAGACACTGGATCTTCACGTCGTACTGGTCGCTCCAGAAGTACGGCACGGTGGTCACCGCGGAAGCCGGCTCCTGGCCGAGCAGCGCGGGCACCAACGCGCGGGCCTGCTCGGCCACGTTGCTCCAATGTTCCACGCGCACTTGGTGTCCCACCTCGGTTCGCCAGGACGCCACATCGCCGATGGCCCACACGTGCGGGGCGCTCGCGCGGCCGACACCGTCGCACACGACACCGTTGTCGACCTCGATACCGCTGCCCTGCAGCCACCCGGTGACCGGATGCGAGCCGATGCCGACGACCACCAGGTCGGCGTCGAGCTCGGTGCCGTCGGACAGCACCACCTTCTCGACCTCGTCGGTCCCGACCACCGAGGCGACCCCGACGCCGCAGCGCACCCGAACGCCCTCGGCCTCGTGCAGCCGGGTCACCAGCGCTCCGATCTGCTCACCGAGGACCGACGCCAGCGGGGTGGGCTGTGGCTCGACGATCACCACGTCCACACCGAGCTGATGCAGGCTGGCGGCCACCTCACAGCCGATGAATCCGGCGCCGACGATCACCGCCCGCCGCGCCGTGGCCGCGTGGGCACGCAGCGCCGCACTCTCGTCGATGGAACGCAGTACCCTGATGCCCTCGAGATCGGGAAATGACGGAATCCGTTTGGGCACAAGACCAGTGGCGATCACCAGCTCGTCGTAGCCGAGCACCGAGCCATCGGCCAGCGTCACCGTCTGTGCGGTGGTGTCGACCGACGTCGCCGCCGAGCCCAGCCGCAGGGTGATGTTGTTCTCGTCGTAGAACTCCTGCGGCTTGAGCACGACGTCGTGCTCGGGATTGCGCAGCACCTCCTTGGACAGCGGCGGCCGGTCGTACGGCAGGTGCGTTTCGTCGCTGACGATGGTGATGGGTCCGGTGTATTCGGCGCGCCGCAATTGCTCGGCGGTGCGGGCCGCGGCCAGTCCACCACCGACAATGACGATTCCACCATTATTTGTCACGTGGGTCTTCATACACGATGACGCGCTCCCCCGGCCTGCCTACCCCGTCGGTACCGCTCAGGCCCGGGCACGTTCGATGATGTTGGACAGCACCACGATGCTCTCGCTGCGTTCGATGTCCGCACTGGCCCTGATCCGTTCCAGTGCCTCCTCCAGGTGCCGCATGTCGCGCGCCAGCACGTGCAAGATGGCATCCGAGGTGCCCGTCACCGTCGCCGCGCTGACCACCTCGGGGATGTCGATCCAGGCCCGGCGCAACTCGGCGGGCGCGATGGTGCCGTGGCAGTAGACCTGCACATAGGCCTCGGTGCCCCAGCCCAGCGCGTTGCGGTCGACGACGGTGGTGAAACCGCGGATCACCCCGTGATCGAGCAGCCGGTCCACCCGTCGCTTCACCGCCGGTGCCGAGAGATTGACCCGCTCTCCGATCTCGGCGAAGGTGGCGCGGGCGTTGTCGGTCAGCTCGGCCAGGATGCGCTCGTCGGTCTCGTCCAGGCGGTCCATACCCCTCCTCACGCAACAGAACACCGAATTTCGGTTGTGATGACAATAGATCGCCGGCGAACACACAATAGATAGCGATTGATTGCATCCTACGCTGCATATACCGTTGATTCATGACGATTTCCGAGGTCGCCAGCCACTCTGCCCTGCGCCCGACCCGCTCCGCGCGTACCCGCCACTACGCCATGACGGCCCCAACGCATTTCGCCGTCGACTACGCCATCAACCCGTGGATGGACACCTCGACACCGGTGGACACCGCACGGGCCGTCGAGCAGTGGGAGAATCTGCGCCGGGTCTACCTCGACCTGGGCCACACCGTCGATCTGGTCCACCCGCAGCAGGGTCTGCCCGATATGGTCTACGCGGCCAACGGCGGGCTGATCGTCGGCGGCCAGGCCATCGTCGCCCGGTTCGCCTACCCGCAGCGGGCCGACGAGGCCGCGGCCTACGCCGCATGGATGACCGATCGGGGGCACCATCCGGTGCAGACCCGCCACGTCAACGAGGGTCAGGGCGATCTTCTGGTCGTCGGCTCAAAGATCCTGGCCGGCTACGGTTTTCGCACCGACGTACGCGCGCACGACGAGATCGCGGCGATCACCGGTATGCCGGTGATCGGCCTTGAACTGGTCGATCCACGCTTCTACCATCTCGACACCGCGCTGACCGCACTCACCGACGACCTCATCGCCTATTACCCGCCGGCGTTCACCGACGCCGCCCGCGCCACCCTGGAACGGCTCTTCCCGGACGCCATCCTGGTCGACAGCGCCGACGCCTACGTGTTGGGCCTCAACGCCGTTTCCGACGGTCGTCACGTGGTGCACCCGGCCGCGGCGACCGGCTTCGCCGATCAGTTGTCGGCTGCCGGCTTCGAGCCGATCGGGGTGGACCTGTCCGAACTGCTCAAGGGCGGCGGGTCCGTCAAATGCTGCACACTGGAGGTGTTCTCATGACGGTGCTGGAGCACATGACCATCGACGAGCGCCATGTCGCGCGCAACTACGCCCCGCTGCCGGTGGTCGCGGCATCGGCCGACGGCGTGTGGATCACCGACGTGACGGGCCGGCGCTATCTGGATTGCCTGGCCGCATACTCCGCGGTCAACTTCGGCCATCGCAATCCGGAGATCACCGCCGTCGCCCACGCCCAACTGGACACCGTCACCCTGGTCAGCCGGGCGTTCCATTCCGACCGGCTGGGCCCCTTCTGCACCGCGCTGGCCCGGATGTGCGGCAAGGAGATGGTGCTGCCGATGAACACCGGCGCCGAGGCCGTGGAGAGCGGTATCAAGGTGGCCCGCAAGTGGGGCACCGACGTGTTGGGCGTCCCGGCCGGTCAGGCCAATATCGTGGTGGCGCAGAACAACTTCCACGGCCGCACCACCACCATCGTCAGCTTCTCCGACGACGACACCGCGCGCGCCGGGTTCGGCCCCTTCACCCCCGGCTTCCGGTCGGTGCCGTTCGGTGACGCCGCCGCGGTGGCCGCGGCGATCGACGAGAACACCGTCGCCGTGCTACTCGAGCCCATCCAGGGCGAAGCCGGGATCATCGTGCCGCCCGACGATTTCCTGCCCCGGGTGCGGGCACTGTGCACCGAACGCAATGTGCTGATGATCGCCGACGAGATCCAGTCCGGGCTGGCGCGCACCGGGCGCACCTTCGCCTGCGACCACTGGGGCGTGGTGCCCGACATGTACCTGCTGGGCAAGGCGCTGGGTGGCGGGGTGGTGCCGGTGTCCGCCGTGGTGGCCGACGAGGAGATCCTGGGTGTGCTGCATCCCGGCGAGCACGGCTCCACCTTCGGCGGCAACCCGCTGGCCGCAGCCGTCGGCTCGACGGTGGTCGCGATGCTCGAACGCGGCGAATATCAGGCGCGCTCGGCGGAATTGGGCGCACTGCTGCACGCCCGACTGACGGAACTGTGCGGTGCGGGAGTACTCGCGGTGCGCGGCAAGGGATTGTGGGCCGGTGTCGACATCGATCCGCGACTGGGCACCGGCAAGCAGATCAGTGTGCGGCTGGCCGAGCGCGGCGTGCTGGTCAAGGACACCCACGGCCACACGCTGCGGTTCGCCCCGCCCCTGGTCATCACAGCCGAGGAAATCGACTGGGCGGTAGCACAATTCGCCGAGGTCCTGGCCGGACGGTAACCCACTAGTACTTCAGGACACCCCGGTCGACGGCGATCTGGCTGCCCGACAGCGTCGCCGAACCGTCGCCGGCCAACCAGGCCACCACGTTGGCGACCTCCGCCGGCTCCATGAACGCCGCCAGTCCCTCGTTCTTGCCGTCGGTCACCTTGTGGTAGGGCATCGGGGCAAAGCTGTGCAAGAAGCTCGGGAACTTCGCGAAGATCGCGGCCATGGCCTCGGGCTCGATCATCGGGGTGTCGATCGAGTACGGGTGGATGGAGTTGACCCGAATGCCGAACTCCCCCACCTCAAGCGCCAGCGAGTTGGTGAGCGCGACCAGGCCATGCTTGGACGCCGCGTAGTGCGAGTTGCCCGGGGTGGCCTTGAGGCCTGCCGAGGAGCTGACGATGATGATGGAGCCGCCGTTCCCGGCCTCGATCATGGCCGGAACCGCCGCCTTGATGGTGCGCCAGGTCCCGTTGAGGTTCACGTCGACCACCGTGTCCCACTGTTCCGGCGTGAGTTCCCACACCCGACCCCAGCTCAACACGCCCGCGTTGGCGACCACGACGTCGAGCCGGCCGAACTGTTCCACGCCGTCGGCCACCAGCTCCTGCTGGGCGGCCAGATCCCGCACGTCGACGGCGCGGGCCAACACCTTGCGCCCGGCCGCTTCGACGCCGCGCACCGTCTCGGCGAGATCCTCGGGGTTGGCGGCCGGGTAGGTGATGGTGTCCGAGACCGGCGCGCAGATGTCGGCGGCGATGATGTCGGCGCCTTCCTGCGCCAACCGAATCGCGTGGGCCCGTCCTTGGCCGCGCGCGGCCCCGGTCACGAACGCCACACGTCCCTCGAGCGATCCGTTCGCCGCTGCCATCGCCGGTCCTTTCGTCAGCCCGGGCCCAGGCTAGCAGCCGGACTGAAACGTGTTCTAGTAATCGATCGGGTCACGGATGATCGGGCACGTCATGCAATGACCACCACCTCGGCCCCGTCCCAGCTCGGCGCCGACGATGGTGATCACTTCGATGCCGGCCTTGCGCAGCAACGCGTTGGTATGGGTGTTGCGGTCATAGGCGAAGACGACGCCGGGCTCCACGGCGACCAGGTTGTTACCGCTGTCCCACTGCTGTCGCTCCGCGTCGTAGCGGGTACCACCGGTCTCCACCACCCGCAGTTCGGCCAGTCCCAACGCCGCGGCAACCACTTCGATGAACGGTTTGGTCTCCTCGATCACCTCCACACCGGTGCCCGGGCGGTCGGCTGGCAGCAACGTGAACGGGGCGATGCCGTCGACGATGCCGGGATAGACCGTGACGACGTCACGGTCGGCGAAGGTGAAGACGGTATCCAGGTGCATGGCCGAGCGTAGCTTCGGCATGCCGGCCACGATCACCTTCTCGGCCGCACCAGCGGCGAACAACCCCGCGGCCACCTGGGTGATGGCCTGCCGCGACGAACGCTCGCTCATCCCGATCAGCACGACGCCGTTACCGGGGACGAGCACGTCACCGCCCTCCAGAGTGGCCAGCCCCCAGGTCTTCTCGGGGTCGCCCCACCACACCGTCGAACCGACATAGTCGGGGTGGAACTGGTAGATGGCCTTCATCAACAGCGTCTCGTCATGCCGCGCCGGCCAGAACAATGGGTTGAGGGTCAGTCCGCCGTAGATCCAACAGGTGGTGTCGCGGGTGTAGAGGGTGTTCGGTAGCGGCGGCATCAGGTATTCGGTGACACCGCTGTCCTCTCGGGCCAACGTCCGGTACCCGGTCCGCACGTCGGCCGGCAGATCCCGGATGGACATGCCACCGATGAGCAGCTCCGACAACCGGCGCGGTGGCAGCGAATCCAGGAAATCCCTGGTGTCGTCCACCAGGCCAAGCCCGACCTCGTTGGCGACGATCTTGCGGTCCAGCAGCCACGTTCTGGCCTCGGCGATCGCCATGGTCTCGGTGAGAAGATGGTGCAGCTCAACGACTTCCACGCCGCGATCACGCATCTTGTCCATGAAGTCGAAATGGTCTCGGCGGGCATTCTGCACCCACAGCACATCGTCGAAGAGCAGGTCGTCGCAGTTGGTCGGAGTCAGGCGCTCATGTGCCAGACCCGGTGAGCACACCAGCACCTTGCGCAGGGCGCCCACCTCGGAGTGCACTCCGTATGCGGCCGAAGGTCGCGTCATGACTGGTCCTTTCAGATCTGGATGGACCCGGAGACGAGTCCGTGGATTCCCGCGATGGCCCCGGCCACGATGACCACCAGCAGGATAACTTCGGCAGGCTCCCGGCGCGCTTTCACTTACACCAGGACAGCGCCGGGTGATCCCAGCCGGCGGCGTGCACCAGAAGGACGATGCGGCGGCGGTCGGGACCAATGACCTTCGGTCACCGCAAGTTTCGCGGGTCGCCATCGGCGTCGCGCGTAGGCAGGGCGGGCAGGAAGCAATGCGCCGACGGTGGTCAGGTGAGCACCCGGCACGAGGTGCCACCCGCGCACGGACCCGCGGGGACGGGCTGTCACGCGTACCTGAGCTCGCTACAGCTCCGCGATGATCTGCTGGCGCTTGCTGGCGTATTCGCCCTCCGAGATCGCCCCGGTGGCGCGCAACGTCTCCAGTTCCTGCAGGCGCTGAGCCGCCGACGGGGCGGGGGGCGCCGGCGGGGCGTAGGACGCCGGTGGCGGGGCCGCGGCGGCGGTCGGCGCGGCGGCCTGCTGCTGCGCGCCGGCGCGGCGCACCACCGCCTGCACCTGGGCCCGGGCGGAAGGATTGCTGCGCAGGTCGATCATGCTGTTCATGCCGATGTTGTTGGCCTTGAGAATCTGCAGGATCTCCATCAGCGGGCCGGCTTGCCCGGACAGATCGTAGGTGCGGCGGTCTTCCTCGATGGTGAACGTCGCCGGAACCTGGCCGTTGACCAAGGCGCTGCGTTCCCAATCGATGTGGAACTGATTGGTCGCCGGGTCCACCAGCACCACGACCTTGCGTGAGGTGAGGGTGCCCAACCGGGTGACACTGGCGATCACGCGGTCCTCGGCGCTGAACGGCGCGATGCCGGGGCCGGAGATGGCCAGATTGAGTTTCACCAACGGTTGGTCGTTGATCCGGGTACCGGTTTCGCTCATACCCGTGATCTGCGCCAGCGCGAGCACGCCGGTGGCCTCCAGGGCCTGGGTGCGGGCGGCGGACTTGGCGCCAAAGTTGGCCAGCGCCAAGGCAATCAGCACATCGGCGGCGGTGACCAGCAGGCCGGCCCAGAACATCCACTTCAGCAAATAGCTCTGGCCGGTGGCGAAATACACAACCAGGAATATCGGTCCGACCAGGCCACCGCACAGCAGCACCATCAGCTGCGCTTTCACGTATCGCCACACCATGCGCCACGCTCCGTTCGAAATGGACGGGGTCAGATTAACGCCATCCAGCACATTTTGGCGGAGCGCCGAAATCATTTGGGCACTTCCCACGAGCAACTGTATTTGCGTCGGCAAACAATGCCGGCGATGTCCCCCATTTGACGGACCCTGCCATCCCCCTTCATGCCTAAAATTGCATGTGCTTGAGCGGGGACCGGACAGTCGGGGTGTCCACGTGTCTGAGCGACAGGTGATCCAGCGCGGCCAGGACCTTGCCATCATCCTGCTCAACGCCGTCGCCCTGGTCGCCGTCGCCAGCACACTCCTGCTTCCCGGTACCCCCGAACGTGCGACCGGGGCAATCCTGCTCGGCCTGGTGGGCAGCTGGGCCGCGTACCGACTGTGCACACGATCGCGCGCACTCCCGTTCCAGCTGGCCGACTTCTGTTACGTGCTGATCGTCTCGGCGGCGATTCCGTTGTTCGACCCGCGGCCCGAGAGTCTGTACATCAACTCGGTGCCCCAGGTGATCGCCGGCACGGCGGTCATCGCCTTCACCATGGCGAATCCCCCACGGATCAGCTTTCTGGCATCGGCGCTGATCGCCGTGGCGTATGCCTTCGGCTGCGCACAGCTGGTCGGATGGCATGGCGCCGCGCAGGTTCCGATGCTGTTCTACATGGTCGGCATCGAATGGGCCATCGTGGCAGCACTGCTGGCCACCGGGCTGGCCATCGCCCGGCAGCTGGACCAGGCCCGCGCCGAAAATCACGACGCGGCACTGCGGGACGCCATCGCCGCCGCCGTGCGCGACCACGAACTCGAACACCTGGCGCTCGTGCACGACACCGCCGCGTCGACCCTGTACCTCGTCGGCGAGGGCGCCGACATCTCACCGGATCGCATTGCCGCCCAAGCCCGCCGGGATCTGGAGCTACTCACCGGCGGGCCCGCGCGTTCGGAACCCATGCCCGATACCGACATCGTCGCCGCGATTCGGCGCGAGGTCTCGCACCTCCCGGCACAGATCGAGCTGTCCGGTCTGCCCAGCCTCGTCCTGAGCGGGCGCACGGCCCGCACGGTGCTCGCCGCGGTCCGCGAAGCGCTCAACAACGCCGAACGGCACGCCCACGCGTCGCGCATCGAGATCGACGTCGCGCCCGGAATCATCACCGTGATCGACGACGGCGTCGGCTTCGACCCGGACACCACCACCCTCGGCCACGGCGTCGCCGAATCGATCGTCGCCAGGATGCGCCGCATCGACGGCAGGGCGACGATCATCTCGCTGCCGGGCACCGGAACCAGGGTGACGCTGACCTGGGACCAGGCTCCGTGTTCCGCGACCATCAACCCGATCTTCGACGATATCGACCATCTCACCGAGCGGGTGCTCATCCAGTTCGGGCTCGGCATCGTGGTTTTCGGGCTGGTCCAGCTGATTGTCGGGGTGCCGTACGCCGCCGCCCACACCGAGCGGCCGCTGGCCCAATTCGTGCTGGGCGGGCTGGCCGCCCTCGTCGCCATCGCCGGCGTGCCCAGGGTGCTCGACCGGGGTCCCAACCTCACCATCCCCGCCCTGACGGTGATGGCCGCGGTCATCGTGGCGCAGTCGCTGTCGCTGCCCGCCGAGCTGCTCGGCGGCCCAGCCCAGTGGCCGCTGGTCGCGTCCGGGCTGTGCGTGCTGCCCTTCCTACTGCGCTGGCGGATCCGGTATGCCGCCGCGACGATGCTCGCCTTCTGGCTGGGCACCGCGATCCTCACCTTCGTACGGCAGCCGGGTATCGAGATGGCATTCAACCTGGCCCTGTACACCGCGGGCATCGCCCTGATGCAGATGTTCGCGCTGGCCTTCCCGGAACTGCTGCGCAACGCGACCGTCGCGGCGGCCGAGGAGATCCGCCAGCGCTGGGCGATGGCCGACCGGCACCGCATCGCCGAGGCCCTGCATGACGACTATGTGCGCCGGACGTCGAAACTCATCCGCGGCGTGTTCCCGTTGCTGCAGACCTTGAGCACCGGCGCCGTCGACACCGAGACCAGGCAGCGGGCCCGGCTGGAATCGCGCCGGTTGCGGCTCTACATCTTTCAGTCGCGCACCTTCAGCCATCCCCTCGTCGCCGAGTTGCGCACGGCCGTCGATGCGGCCGACCGGCGCGGGGTGGTCGTCACCATGAACGCCGACAACGATCTGCCACAACTGGACGACGACACTCGGCGCCAGATCCTGGCGCCGCTGCGGACGGCGCTGGCGCATGCCAAGGAGCACGCCAGGATCGGCTTGACGGTGGCCGGCGGTGAACTGATCGCCAGCATCATCTGTGACACCGCCGGAGGCCCCCCGGCGCATTCATCCGATACCGAACCCCGCATCGAGGTCACGGCCATCGGCGACACGGTGTGGATCAGCGTGCACCATCGGCTTCCGGGCTCACCGACGGTTGCCGAGGCCCACCAGCACAGCATCGCCTGAGCCCGGCTATTATCTTCCCATACGTCAATATGGTTAGCCAGGGTTGCTAATTCGGGCCATCCGGGCATTGTCTGCGAGTAGAGTCCTGATCCGAAGAATTGCGGGGGTGTCGAATCGGTGGTGTCATCTATCTCAGGTGAATTGCATGGATAGAGCCAAAGAGCGTGGGGTCTGCGATGCCGGGGTGGCCATCCCGGTGGCGCTGATCGATGACCATGACGTCATTCACGCCGGCGTCAAGGCCTGGTTCAGCGCTACCGATCCGCCGATCGATCTCGTCGCCAACTACCCCGACCCCTCGTCGTTCCTCGCCGAACACCCGCAGGCCGACGGCAGCATCGAGGTCGTGCTCTTCGACCTGCAGTACGAGCGGTACCGGCCCGAATTCGAAAGCCTCCGGGAGGTCTGTGCGGCGGGGCATCGTGTCATCGTCTACTCGCACATGTCCACCGACGAGGTCATCCTGAGCAGTCTGGACGCCGGCGCCATGACCTTCCTGGCCAAGGGTGAGGACAAGCAGCACCTGTTCGACGCGATCTACGCCGCCCACTCGAACACCCCGTACGTCGGTCCGCGGATGGCAAAGGCCCTGTTCAACGACCGCACGGTCGGTCGTCCGGGATTGAGCACCCGGGAACGCGAGGTGCTGATCGCCTGGTTCCAGACCGAGAACAAGGAATTCGTCGCCAAGCGGCTGTTCATCGAACCGTCCACCGTCCGCACCCATCTGCAGCGGGCCCGGGCCAAGTACGCGGCCGTCGGCCGGCCGGCGCCGACCAAGGCGGCACTGATCGCCAGGGCCGTCCAGGACGGCATCCTCAGCATCGACGACCTATGAAACTCCCGCGCCCAGATCGACGTCCGCCCGATTCCACTCGCACAAACCGGCCCGAAGGTCAGTTTGGGCGGCGACAGGGAAAACGAAAGCGGCGCCCACCGCATAGGTGGGCGCCGCTCTCGCAGCAGAACTCAGATCACTTGATGATCTTGGTAACCCGGCCGGCGCCGACGGTACGGCCACCCTCACGGATGGCGAACCGCAGACCCTCGTCCATGGCGACAGGCTGGATCAGCTTGACGGAGATGTCGGTGTTGTCACCGGGCATCACCATCTCGGTGCCCTCGGGCAGGGTCACCACGCCGGTCACGTCCGTGGTACGGAAGTAGAACTGCGGACGGTAGTTGTTGAAGAACGGCGTGTGGCGGCCACCCTCGTCCTTGGACAGGATGTAGACGCTGCCCTCGAACTCGGTGTGCGGGGTGGTGGTGCCCGGCTTCACGATGACCTGGCCGCGCTCGACGTCCTCGCGCTTGACGCCACGAACCAGCAGACCGACGTTGTCACCGGCCTGGCCCTGGTCGAGCAGCTTGCGGAACATCTCGACACCGGTGACCGTGGTCTTGGTGGTGCCGGGACGGATGCCGACGATCTCGACCTCTTCGTTGACGTTGATCACGCCACGCTCGACGCGACCGGTCACCACGGTGCCACGACCGGTGATGGTGAAGACGTCCTCGACGGGCATCAGGAACGGCTTGTCGGTCTCGCGGACCGGGTCCGGGATCGACTCGTCGACGGCGTCCATCAGGTCCTCGACGGACTTGACCCAGGTCGGGTCACCCTCGAGCGCCTTCAGGGCCGAGACGCGCACGACGGGGGCGTCCTCGTCGAAGTCCTGAGCCGACAGCAGCTCCCGGACCTCCATCTCGACGAGCTCGAGGAGCTCCTCGTCGTCGACCATGTCCGACTTGTTCAGGGCGACCAGGATGTAGGGCACACCGACCTGACGGGCCAGCAGCACGTGCTCGCGGGTCTGCGGCATCGGGCCGTCGGTGGCGGCCACCACGAGGATGGCGCCGTCCATCTGGGCCGCACCGGTGATCATGTTCTTGATGTAGTCGGCGTGACCGGGGGCGTCCACGTGGGCGTAGTGGCGCTTGTCGGTCTGGTACTCAACATGCGAGATGTTGATGGTGATACCGCGCTGACGCTCCTCGGGCGCATTGTCGATCTGGTCGAATGCGCGCGACTCGTTCAAATCGGGGTACTTGTCGTGCAGAACCTTGGTGATTGCTGCAGTCAGCGTGGTCTTGCCGTGGTCAACGTGACCGATGGTCCCGATGTTGACGTGCGGCTTCGTCCGCTCGAACTTCGCCTTCGCCACTGTGGTGTCCTCCTGGACTTGTTGGTGCTTGTACTAAGCAGTGTTGATGTTTTCAGTTGTGGTTCCGCCGAGGCGGAGCGGATCACAGACTACTGACCCGTTGCCTTCGCTGATCCGATGGCTCGCCTCCGGGTCAGCTCCACTCCTCAGCGCTGGAGCGCCTGGATGCTTACTGACCCGTCGCCTTCGCGATGATCTCCTTCGACACGTTCGCCGGAACCTCGGCGTACGAGTCGAACACCATGGAGTAGTTGGCCCGGCCCTGGGTCTTCGACCGGAGGTCGCCGACGTAGCCGAACATCTCCGACAGCGGCACCTGCGCCTTGACGACACGCGCACCGCTGCGCTCCTCCATGGCCTGGATCTGGCCACGGCGGGAGTTCAGGTCGCCGATCACGTCGCCCATGTAGTCCTCGGGCGTGGTGACCTCGACGGCCATGATGGGTTCGAGGATCACCGGCTGCGCGGACTGGGCCGCCTTCTTCAGCGCCTGCGAACCTGCGACCTTGAAGGCCATTTCCGACGAGTCGACGTCGTGGTAGGCGCCGTCGAGCAGCGTCACCTTGACGTTCACCAGCGGGTAGCCGGCCAGCACGCCGTACTGCATGGCATCCTGCGCACCGGCGTCCACCGACGGGATGTACTCACGCGGGATACGGCCACCGGTGACCTTGTTCTCGAACTCGTAGGTCGCGCCGTCCTCGCCCTCGAAAGGCTCGAGGTTGATGATGACCTTCGCGAACTGGCCCGAACCACCCGTCTGCTTCTTGTGGGTGTATTCGACGTTCTGCACGGCGCGGCGGATGGTCTCCTTGTACGCCACCTGCGGCTTGCCGACGTTGGCCTCGACCTTGAACTCGCGCTTCATGCGGTCCACCAGGATGTCCAGGTGCAGCTCGCCCATACCGCCGATGACGGTCTGGCCGGTCTCCTGATCCAGGTGCACCTTGAAGGTGGGGTCCTCTTCGGCGAGCTTCTGGATCGCGGTGCCCAGCTTCTCCTGGTCGCTCTTGGTCTTGGGCTCGATGGCCACCTCGATCACCGGATCGGGGAAGGTCATCGACTCCAGCACGATCTGCTGGTTCGGGTCGCTCAGGGTGTCACCGGTGGTGGTGTCCTTGAGGCCGATCACCGCGTAGATGTGGCCCGCACTGGCCGTGTCCACCGGGTTTTCTTTGTTGGAGTGCATCTGGAACAGCTTGCCCAGCCGCTCCTTCTTACCCTTGGTCGAGTTGATCACCTGCGCACCGGAATCGACCTTGCCCGAGTACACCCGGACGTAGGTGAGCTTGCCGAAGAACGGGTGCGTGGCGACCTTGAACGCCAGCCCGGAGAACGGCTCGTCGGCCGACGGCTTGCGCGAGATGATCTCGTCTTCCTTGCCCGGGACGTGGCCTTCGGCGGCCGGGACGTCCAGCGGGTTGGGCAGGTAGTCGATGACGGCGTCGAGCATGGGCTGTACGCCCTTGTTCTTGAACGCCGAGCCGCACAGCACCGGGTAGGCCTCGCTGCTGATGGTCAGCTTGCGCAGGCCGCCCTTGATCTCCTCGACGGTGAGCTCCTCGCCGCCCAGGTACTTCTCCAGCAGCGCCTCGTCGGTCTCGGCGACGGCCTCGATCATCGCGGTGCGATACTCCTCGGCCTTCTCCTGCAGATCAGCCGGAATGTCGACCACGTCGTACTTCTCACCGAGCTTGGTCTCGCCGCGCCACACCTTGGCCTTCATCTCGACCAGATCGACGACGCCCTCGAACTCGTTCTCGGAGCCGATCGGCAGCTGGATCGGGATCACGTTGGCGCCGAGGCGGTCCTTCATGGTCTGCACCGAGAAATAGAAGTCGGCGCCCAGCTTGTCCATCTTGTTGACGAAGCAGATGCGCGGGACGTCGTACTTGTCGGCCTGACGCCACACCTGCTCGGACTGCGGCTCGACGCCTTCCTTGCCGTCGAAGACGGCGACGGCACCGTCGAGCACGCGCAGCGAGCGCTCCACCTCGACGGTGAAGTCGACGTGGCCGGGGGTGTCGATGATGTTGATCTGGTTGTCGTTCCAGAAACAGGTGGTGGCGGCGGAGGTGATGGTGATACCCCGCTCCTGCTCCTGCTCCATCCAGTCCATCGTGGCGGCACCGTCGTGCACCTCACCGATCTTGTACGAGATACCGGTGTAGAAGAGAATGCGCTCGGTCGTCGTCGTCTTGCCGGCGTCGATGTGCGCCATGATGCCGATATTGCGGACCTTCGTGAGGTCGGTGAGCACGTCCTGTGCCACGGCTAGATTCCCACTCTTTCGCTTGGTTGGTGCTATTGGTGTGCACGCCGGCTCGGCTTCGAGCCGGCGCTCAGATCACCAGCGGTAGTGCGCGAAGGCCCGGTTCGCCTCGGCCATCTTGTGGGTGTCCTCGCGTCGCTTGACGGCGGCACCCAAGCCGTTGCTGGCATCGAGGATCTCGTTGGCGAGGCGGTCGATCATGGTCTTCTCACGGCGGGCCTTGGAGAAGCTGACCAGCCAGCGCAGGGCCAGCGTGGTCGAGCGCTCGGCCCGCACCTCGACCGGCACCTGGTAGGTGGCGCCACCGACGCGGCGGCTGCGCACCTCGAGGGACGGCTTCACGTTGTCCATGGCGCGCTTCAGGGTGACCACCGGATCCGTGCCGGTCTTCTCACGAGCCTGCTCCAGCGCACCATAAACAATGCGCTCGGCCAGCGATTTCTTCCCGTCCAGCAGGACTTTGTTGACCAGCTGGGTGACCAGCTGCGACCCGTAGACCGGATCGTTGACCAACGGGCGCTTCGGCGCGGGACCCTTGCGCGGCATCAGCTCTTCTCCTTCTTCGCGCCGTAACGGCTACGTGCCTGCTTGCGGTTCTTGACACCCTGGGTGTCCAGCGAGCCGCGGATGATCTTGTAGCGCACACCGGGGAGGTCCTTCACACGACCACCACGCACCAGCACCATCGAGTGCTCCTGCAGGTTGTGGCCCTCACCCGGGATGTACGCGGTGACCTCGACCGCGCTGGTCAGGCGAACACGCGCGACCTTACGAAGCGCCGAGTTCGGCTTCTTCGGGGTGGTGGTGTACACGCGGGTGCACACGCCACGGCGCTGCGGGCTGCCCTTGAGCGCCGCGGTCTTCACCTTGGCGACCTTGTCGCGGCGACCCTTGCGGACCAGCTGGTTGATGGTTGGCATGTACCGGCTTTCTGTGTTGCTTCGTTACTGCTGTCTCGATTGTGCGTAAGTCTCTGTACTGCTGTTTCCGCCCCGCCGCTTACCCCGCGACCGGGCGTGTCGCACGCACCAGAAACCCATCCGATCGATAGCATTCCGATGCCTGCAGACATACGAATCCGCCCGGCGCACAGGCATACCGACCGTTTTCCGGCAGCATGCGGCCCTGTCGACCAGGCACGGGGATCCACAATACCAGGGGTGCCCGCGCGCGACCAAACCCGTGCGTAACGGCCTTATCGCAGGTCAGACCCGGGCTGGAACAGGACGTTAACGCTTCTGCATCCCCGCCGCCAGCCGGAGCACCATGTCGGTGAAGACGGCGTCGGTGTCGATATCGTCCATCACCCCGGTCATCTCCAGCAGCACGAAGCCGTGCAATGCGGACCAGAATTCCAGGGCGGCGTAGAAGGCGTTGTCGCCGTCGATCCCGTAGGAAGCCAGCGCCTCCAGCACGGGACCCGCCGCGGCCCTGGTGGCGGCGGTGTACTCGGGGTCGTCACCGCCCAGCGGCATCCGGGTGAAGGCGGAGTACCGGCCCGGGTGGTGGTGGGCGTAACTGCGGTAGGCGCTGGCCATCGTGACGACGGCGTCGTCCCGGGTACGGCCCTGACCGACGGCATTGAGCATGCCGATGATGTCGTCGATCACCCGCATCCGGACGGTACGGCGCAGGTCGTCCAGGCTCTGCACGTGGTTGTACAGCGACGGGCCCTTGGTGCCGAGCTGGGTGGCCAGGGCATTGATGGTCAGGGCATCCCAGCCTTCACGGTCCAGGAACACCAGTGCCGCGTTCACGATGGCATCGCGACTGAGTTTGGTCACTCGCGCTGCCATTTTCTCTTGATCCTTCGCTCGTTCGTGCCGGGTCCCGGCTCTCGGGTCAACGAAGGACTCTAGTTCACGCGGTCCTGGCTGAGCTGGGCCAGCTGTTCGGTGATCGTGCACAGGTCGGGCAGCATGGCCGGATTCATGGTCTGGATGGACCACGTGATGACGTCGTCGCCCTTGGCCACGTAGATGCTGCAGGCGTTGGCGTCGAACGCCTTGAACCCCTGGTTGCCGTCCACCGCGAGTTCGACGAGGGTGCGTCCGGCCTGCTGTTCCAGGCGCCGCTCGGTGTCCATGTCGCTACCCCGGTACCACCAGGTGGAGATGCCCATCCCGGCCCCGAACGAGCCGATCAGCGTGTTCTCCTGCCAGAAGCAGCCGGCATCGCTGACCACGGCCGCACCGAACATCGCCTTGCCGGCCGCCGCGGCGATGTCCGCGTCGGTGATGCCGTTGCAATCGGTGCCACGGAAGCCCGACTGCTCGGCGGCCGACGGTGCCGGGGTGCTCGGCCGGGTCCGCTCCCCCGCCTCGCCGCAGCCGGCGACCAGCGTGGCCGCCGTGCACAGCACGATCGACGCCGCCCGCATGTCAGAGATCCGATTTCAGGGTCGCCGACAACAGCCTCTCCGCGTCCGGGCAGGGGTCACCGGTGGACTGGTGACGGTACTGCACCCACCAGCTCAGCACTCCGCCGCCGCCGGCAGCGGTGGCAGCACACGCGACACCCACGCCGTCGCGCCTGGCCAGGAAGCCGTTGTGGCGTTCGACGACGGTGTCGGTGATCTGCGCACCCCGGTCGGCGGCCAGGGCGCGCTCCCGGTCGAGGGTGCCGGTGTCGAACCAGGCGAACACCACGTCGATCACCGCACTGCGGCGGTCCAGGACGTACTGGCACACCGCCCCGCTGTACGGGCGGACGACCTTGTCGGCACCGAGGGTCTGGGACACCGTGCTGTCCTGTAGCAGGCCGCAGCGGTTGTCCGCGTACCCGTAGCTGCGGTCGTCGGCCGGCCCGCCCGGGGTGGCCAACCGCGCCGTGCCACCGACGGTCTGATTGCATCCGGCCAGCGAGAGGGCCGCGACGACCACCCCCACCACCGCCCGATTGCCATGCCGACGCATCGAGCTCACGCTACCGAGGGACAACGCCCGCGGCGACCCCATCCCGCCGATCCGGCAACCGGCGATAACACGTTCTACCGTGGTCGCGGCAACGTACTCTTCTCAGGCAAAGGGAGGTGGCGAAGGTGACGGTGCAGACGATCCTGCGGTCCGCGGTGGCATGTGCTGCGGTGGTTGCGGCGGCCATGGCTTCGGCGGCGGCACCCGCGGGCGCCGAGAACGGCGACACCCACATCACCGGCCAGGGTGTGGAGCAGACGCTGGACTGCAACAACGCGACGCTGTTCGTCACCGGCACCGGGAACACCATCAACGCCAAGGGCAGCTGCTGGGGTGTGGCGCTGCAGGGATCGTCGAACATCGTGATCGCCGACAACGTGGTCAACGACATCACCGTGTACGGCTACGACCAGACGGTGATCTACCACTCCGGGGACCCCGCCGTGATCGACCGCGGCCGTGAGCTCGGGATGGCCAACCGCATCAACCGCGCGTGACCTTGTGCGACAGCTGCTCGGCCTGCTCCTGGTGTGCTGTGCGGCCGCGTGCGCGCCGGCCCCGCTCGAGGTGAGACCGGTGTCGACGACGGTTCCAGGGTTCCCGGGGCCCGCGGTGCCCCCACTGTCGGATGCGGCCCGGGCGGTCGGCTTCATCGACGTGCGCTCGATAGTGCCCGACGCCGTCGTCGACCTGCGCTACGCCACCGCGGACAACTTCGTCGGGGAGCCCCTGTATCCGGCCGGAGCGCGTTGCCTGGTGCACGAATCGTTGGCCGACGGTCTGGCAACCGCCGCCGCCCGGCTGCGCGCCGACGGGCTGGTGCTGGTGTTCTGGGACTGCTACCGGCCGCACGACGTGCAGGTGCGGATGTTCGACGTGGTGTCCAACCCGGCCTGGGTGGCCAAGCCGGGACCGTACTCGAAGAGCCACGAATCGGGCCGGTCGGTGGATGTGACGACGGCGAGCAGCACCGGGCTGACCGATATGGGCACGGGTTTCGACGATTTCACCCCGGTGGCCAACGCCTATGCCACCGACGGGGTGAGTGCGGTCGCGCAGCGCAACCGGTCGGTGCTGCGGGCGGCGATGACGGCGGGCGGATTCGCCCCGTATGCCGGGGAATGGTGGCATTTCGACGGTCCCGGTGCGGGCGAGCGACGGCCCATCATCAACGTGCCGGTCACCTAGGCTGGAGGTGTCGTCGGCTGGATCGGGACCAGAATCGAGGGAAACATGCGATCCGTACACATCGTTGGTTGGGCCGTCGCGGCGTTGCTGACCGCGGGCCTGGCGGGCTGCGGCGCGGACAACTCCGACACGCCCGCGCCGACCGCCACCGCGGGCACGTCGGGCGCGCAGGTGGAGATCGGCAACACCATCAACTACGGCTCGTTCGGCACCTCCGCCGAAATCGATTGCGCCCAGGGCAAATCCCTCAACATCGGCGGTTCCAACAACACGCTGACCGTGAAGGGGACCTGCTCCAGCGTGAACATCGGCGGGGCGGACAACAAGCTGACCTTCGAGCATGTCGACAGCGAGATCAGCGTGGTCGGGCTGAACAACACCGTCGTCTACAAGGACGGCAGCCCCAAGGTCGACGACCTGGGGTCGGGTAACAAGATCAGCAAGGGCTAATCGGCCCGGGCGCCGTGCCGGCCGGCCCCGTCGGCGAACCGCTTGGCCCCGGCCACCGATTCGGCGGCCACCCGCTGCAGGCTACCGAACTCGAAATCCATTGCGGCCTCCTCGGATTCACCCCACTGGCGTAGGACCGAGAGCCGGTCGGCACGCAGGCACAGCTGCGGCAGCGCGGCCAGTTCGGCGGCCAGGTCCTCGGCGGCCCGGCGCGCGTCACCGGTGGGGACCACCCGGTTGGCCAGCCCGATCGCCAGCGCCTCGGCGGCGTCGACCGCCCGCCCGGTGAGGATCAGATCCATGGCACGGCTCTGCCCGATGAGCCGGGGTAGCCGCACCGTGCCGCCGTCGATCAGCGGGACACCCCAGCGCCGGCAGAACACCCCGAACACCGCGTCCTGTTCGGCGATCCGCAGGTCGGCCCACAATGCCAGTTCCAGCCCACCGGCCACGGCGTAGCCGGCGACGGCGGCGATCACCGGTTTGGACAGCACCATCCGCGTCGACCCCATCGGCCCCGGACCGCTGCGGTGGGTCTGGTTCATCTCCGGAGTGCCGAAGGCCTTGAGATCGGCTCCGGCGCAGAAGGTTCCGTTGTCACCCCAAAGCACGGCGACGGCCGCCGAGTCGTCCTTGTCGAAATCGTCGAACGCCGCGTACAGCTGCGCCGCGGTGGGACCGTCGACGGCGTTGCGGGCCTTCGGCCGGTCGATGATCACCGTGGTGACCGGTCCGTTGCGCTCGACGCGGACCCCTCCCCCGGTCGCTTCGCTCCTGCCCGCCGAACCTGTCACGTCGCCTCCACCTTGTCGCGTAGCGCCGCCAACTCGGCGGCGAATTCCTGGTAGGCACTGCGCAGCGCGTCACCCGGCCAGCCGGCGGGCAACAACTCCGCGGGCAGGACCGGGTCGGTCACCAGGTGCCGGACGATGCCGGCCGCTGCCACGAATCGGGCCGGTATATCGCGGGCGCCCGCCATGTCGTCCAGCAGGGCGCGCCCGGTACGGTCCCACGCCGGCAGATCCCACAGCAGTGCTGCGAGCCCGGCCGCGTCGTCGTCGCGGGAGCGCAGCACCCGTACCCGGTCGCCGGCGGGCACCGGCTGGGTCAGGTTGTCGGGCCGCAGCCACAGACCTTCACGGAGCTCACCGAACCGGCTGTGCACCAAGGTGTTCCGCAGCTCGGCTCGGCTGCGCGCATCGGCGCCGACGGCGGTGATGACCAGGGTGAGCCAGTCCCCGTCCCAGTTCCGTACCTGGGGCGCGATGGCGTCGTCCTGCCTACGCTGCCGGGCCAGCAGGCGTTCCGACAGCCGGTAGCCGTCGTCGGAGCGGACCAGATCCCCGGCGCCGACCATCCGGGTCAGCGCCACCCGCAGCGTGGGCTCCTTGATGTCGAAATCCGATGTCAGCCGGATCAATTCGGCCGTCGTCGCCCACGCCGGGTGTGCGCCGAGCAGCACGCTGAGCACCACGGATCTGGCCGTCAGCCGCAGCATCTCACACCCCGGAGGTGCGGCGACCGTAGTCCCCCAGCGGTTCGTCGCGGTGGCGCACCGCCTCGCGGAAACCGTGCGCGGTCGCGTCGGCGACGAAGGCGTGCCCCTCGGGGGTGTGCCGGGCGATACCGTCGAACACCGTGCTGACCATCTGGCTGGTGGCCACGCCCTGCTGCAGCAGCGCCGTGTTGCATGCCAGCTTGGCCATGATGAGCTGGTTCACCGGCATCGCGGCGATGCGTTCGACGAGGCGTTCGGTCCGCTCGTCCAGGTCGTCCGGCGCGGGCGCCTCCACCGCCAAGCCCCACTCGGCGGCCTGCGCCCCGGTGATGCAATCGCCGGTGAACAGCAGCCGTTTCGCGCGCTGGTCACCGAGCCGGTGCGCCCACAGACCGGCCGCGGGCACGCCCCACACCCGCATCGGCGGATAGCCGATCTTGGCGTCAGCCGCCGCGATCACCTGGTCGGCGTGCAGCGCGATATCGGTACCGCCGGCGACGCAGTAGCCGTGGATCTTGACCACCGTCGGCTTGTCCGCGCGCATCAGGCTGGCGAAGCCGCGGACGAAACGGCTCATCATCTGATAGTCGATCATCGGGTCCCAGGGCCGGTCCGGCAGGTGGTTGACGGCCTGCGTTCGGCCGTCCAGCACCGTGCCGTCGTAACGGCCGTCGCCGCCGGCCGATGAGGTGCCGTCGGCGTAGGCGGACAGGTCGAATCCGGCGCAGAACCCGTCACCCCGCCCGGATACCAGGATCACGTGCACCGCCGGATCCAGGTCGGCCCGCTCGACGCACGCCGCGAGTTCCAGCGGGGTTTCGGCGACGATCGAGTTGCCCTTCTCCGGCCGGTTGAAGGTGATGCGGGCGACCCGGTCGGTGACCTCGTAGGTCATCGTTCTCAAGGGCGCCGTCTTCGAGTCGTTCACCCCTTCACCAGGGCACGCTCGAGGATCGGGGCCAGGTCCAGCCCGGCGGGCAGGGTGCCGTACGCCCCGCCCCACTGCCGGTCCAGCCGGGTGGCCAGGAATGCCTCGGCGACGGCCGGATGGCCGTGGCGGACCAGCAGCGCGCCCTGCAGCGCCAGGCTGATGTCCTCGGCGATCTTGCGGGCCCGGTACTCGATGTTGTCGAAGTCGCTCAGCTGCGCCTTGAGCGCGGCCACATGGGCGTCCAAGCGCGGTTCGGAAGCCTGGGCCAGCTCGTCGAACAGCACCTCCACACACTCCGGCCGGGTTGCCATGGCGCGCAACGTGTCCAGGGCACTGACGTTGCCCGAGCCCTCCCAGATGCCCATCAGCGGCGCCTCCCGGTACAGCCGCGGCATGCCGGACTCCTCGGCGTAGCCGTTGCCGCCCAAGCACTCCATGGCCTCGGCCGCGTGCGGCGTCGCGCGTTTGCACACCCAGTACTTGCCCGCGGCCAGACCGATACGGCGCAGCAGGGATTCGCGTTCGTCGCCGTGCACGGCCTTGTCGGTGGCCCCGGCCATCCGCATCGCCAGCATGGTCGCGGCCTCGGCCTCGACCGCCAGGTCGGCCAGCACATTGCGCATCAGCGGTTGGTCGATCAGATAGGCGCCGAACGCCTTGCGGTGCTGGGCGTGATGGACGGCGCGGGTCAGTCCGGTGCGCATGCTGGTGGCGCTGCCCAGCGTGCAGTCCAGCCGGGTCAGGTTGACCATCTCGATGATGGTCTTGACCCCGCGCCCCTCCTCGCCCACCAGCCAGGCGGTGGCACCGTCGTACTCGATCTCGCTGGAGGCGTTGGCATGGTTGCCGAGCTTGTCCTTGAGACGCTGGATGAGCATCCGGTTGCGGGTGCCGTCCGGCAGCACGCGGGGCAGCAGGAAGCAGCTCAAGCCGCCGTTTCCCCCGTCGCTGCGCTCGCCCCGGCCGGGAGCTTGGGCCAGCACCAAGAAGATGTCGCCCATCGGCGCCGAGGTGAACCACTTGTGCCCGACCAGGGTGTAGCTGCCGTCGCCGTTCGGGGTGGCCTGGGTGGTGCCGGCGCGCACGTCGGAACCGCCCTGCTTCTCGGTCATCGACATGCCCGCGGTGATCCCGGCCTTGGTGGCCGGCACCTTGAGTTCGGGGTCGTAGACGCGACTGGTGAGCAGCGGTTCGTAGATCGCCGCGAGTTCGGGGTTGAAGCGCAGCGCGGGTACGACGGCGTAGGTCATCGAGATCGGGCAGACATGCCCGGGCTCCGGGGTCCAGGCCGACATCTTGGCCGCCCGGACCACGTGCGCACCGGGCCGGTCGTCGGCCCACGGCGCGGCGTGCAGGCCGTGGGTGATCGCCGCGTTCATCAGCTCGTGGTAGGCCGGGTCGTATTCGACCTCGTCGATGCGATGACCGTAACGGTCGTGGGTGTGCAGGATCGGCACGTTGCGGTCGGCCAGTTCGCCCCAGCGCTGGGCCTGCCGACTGCCGCCGAGCGCACCGACCTCGTGCACCTCGTCGATGCCCCATTCGCCACCCTCGCGGATGAGCGCCTCGGCCAGCGCGGGGAAGGTGGCGGCGTTGTAGTTCTCCAGCGGCGGGACCTGATTGGTCACGACATGGGTATCTCGCATGTCTTCACTGTTACATTTTTTCGACAGTCGCACAAGATCTGTAATATGAGCGCGGTGAAGCCGAACTCCGCCCTCCGCGCCACCGACCTGGAACTCACCCTGGAGCCCGTCCCCGACAGCTCCGCCCGCACCGGCGTGCACACGCTGACCGAACTCGGCGGCCTGGAGATCGGCGTCTGGGAGATGACCCCCGGGGTGATGCCCGATGTCGAGGCCGACGAGGTGTTCGTCGTGCTCTCCGGTGCGGCGACCGTCGAATTCGCCGACGGGACAGCACCGTTGACGCTCGCCCCGGGCGACGTGGTGCGCCTGGCCGCCGGGACCGAGACGGTGTGGACGGTCACCGAGACCCTGCGGAAGGTCTACCTCGCCGGATGAGCGGCGAAAAACTGCCATAGGCGTTCGGTGGCGAACGGCGGCCATTCGTGGCCGCCGCCGGCGACCGTCATCAGCGTCACCCCGCGTCCGTCGGCACAGTCGGCCGCCGACGTCGTGACCGACCCATCGACGGTGACCACGGGCGCGGCGCACTGATCGACATTGCGCCAGAACGCGTTCAGCTCCTGGACGGGCGGCCCGTCGATATGCACGAACCCGTCACCGCGACCGCCGTCGTAACGGATCCGGGGGTCCGCGGTGCCGTGGATGTGCAGGACCGACGTCGGGTGCGGTGACGGGCACGGGTCCAGCTGGGTCGCCGAATCGGGTCCGATCGCGGCGAACACCGACGCGTTGCAGGCCAATGCGTAGGCCATCAGACCACCGTTGCTGATCCCGGTGGCGTAGATCCGCTTGGGATCGATATCCACCGTTCGCGCAACATCCGTCACCGCCGAGGTGATGAACCCGACGTCGTCGACGCCGTCGGTGGCGCTGCGCCCGCAGCAGCCCCCGCCCGCGTTCCAGGCCCGGCCCAGACCGTCGGGGTAGGCGACCGCGAACTTCGCGGTATCGGCCAATCGGTCCCAGCCATAGGTTCTTTCGGCCTGCGCCGCCGATCCGAACCCGCCGTGCAGCATCACCACGAGCGGGGCCTGCGGCGGCAGGTCGTCGGGTATGTACAGCAGATACGTCCGGTCGCCGAGGTGGCGCACCGTCGACCCCGCGGCCGCGGCGCTCAGACCGCTGCACCCGGCCACCAGCAGCGCGACGGCAAGCAGCGCGGCAGCCCGCACAGCCCTAGACGTTCTCGCGCAGGAAGGCGATGTCGTCCTTGCGGCCCTCTTCGGAGGTCTCGCAGATCACCGGGGCGTCGGCGGCCTTGACCACGGCGGCCAGCAGTTGCGGGTCGATCTGCCCCAGCCCGAAGTTGGCGTGCCGGTCGGCACCCGAGCCGGCGGCGTCGCGGGAATCGTTGCAGTGCACCAGGTCGATGCGGCCGGTGATGGACCGGATCCGGTCCACCGCGTCGACCAGTGCCTCCCCCGCCGCCCACGCGTGGCAGGTGTCCAGGCAGAAGCCGATTCCCTTGTCCCCGATGCGGTCCCACAACCGGGCGATGGTGTCGAAGTGGCGGGCCATCGCGTGGTCGCCGCCGGCGGTGTTCTCCAGGTACACCGGGACGTCGGTGTTCAGCGCGTCCAGGGCCTTGACCCAGCGCTCGAAGCCGGCGTCGAGATCCTTGTCGTCGGCGTGCCCGCCGTGCACGATCACGGCGGTGGCGCCGATGGCCGCGGCGGCGTCGCAGGTGTCCTGCAGAATCTTGCGCGACGGGATGCGCACCTTGTTGTTGGCCGAGGCGACGTTGATCAGGTACGGCGCATGCACGTAGAGCGGCACCGTCGAGGCCCGCAGGATCTCGGCGTCCTCACGCGGCGCCGGTTTCTTCCAGCTCTGCGGGTTGCCGAGGAAGAACTGCACCGCGTCGGCGCCGTCAGCGGTCGCGGCGGCCAGGGGATCTGCATTGTCGACATGCGAACCGATCAGCACGTCGTCCAGTCTAGGTGGCCCACGAGTGCAGCACCTCCGCGCCGAGACTACGGTTCATCGCGCGAAATAGCGCGATTCACAGCAGAAACCGTAGTGTCGGCGCGAAGAGGGCCCCCGCGCTGAGCGCGGGGGCCCTCTTTATTACGCGGTTACCGGTAGTCCGAGTATCCGTAATCGTCCAGCGGCACGGCAGCGCCGGTGCTCTGGCCGAAGTCCGGGCTGTAGTACTGATCCTCGTAGGACGGGATCGTGTACGCCGCAGCGCGGGCCTCTTCGGTCGGCTGAACCTGGATGTCGCGGTAGCGGGCGATGCCCGTACCGGCCGGGATCAACTTACCGATGATCACGTTCTCCTTCAGACCCTGCAGCTTGTCGCTGCGGCAGTTGATCGCCGCATCGGTGAGCACGCGGGTGGTCTCCTGGAACGACGCCGCCGACAGCCACGAATCGGTGGCCAGCGATGCCTTGGTGATACCCATCAGCACCGGGCGACCGGCCGCGGGCTCGCCGCCCTCGGCCACCACCCGACGGTTCTCGGTCTCGAACTCGGCGCGCTCGGTGAGCGAGCCGGGCAGGAACTCCGTGGCGCCCGAGTCGATGATCGTGACGCGACGCAGCATCTGCCGGACGATGACCTCGATGTGCTTGTCGTGGATCGACACACCCTGGGCCCGATAGACCTCCTGGACCTCCTTGACCAGGTGGATCTGCACCTCGCGCGGGCCCTGCACACGCAGCACCTCGTGCGGGTCGGCAGCACCCTCCATCAGCTGCTGGCCCACGGTGACATGGTCACCGTCGGAGAGCAGACGCTCGGAGCCGTCCTCGTGCTTGAACACCTTCAGCCGCTGACGGCGGGTGAGCTTGTCGTAGACAACCTCTTCGCTGCCGTCGTCGGGAATGATGGTGATCTTGTAGAACTTGTCGGTCTCTTCGAGACGGACGCGTCCGGCGACGTCCGCGATGGGCGCCTTGTTGCGCGGCACGCGGGCCTCGAACAGTTCCTGCACACGCGGCAGACCACCGACGATGTCGGCGCCACCGGTAACACCACCCTGGTGGAAGGTACGCATGGTCAGCTGCGTACCGGGCTCACCGATGGACTGCGCGGCGACGATACCGACGGCCTCGCCGATGTCGACGAGCTTGCCGGTAGCCATCGAGCGGCCGTAGCACATGGCGCAGACGCCGGTGCCGGTGGTGCAGGTCAGCACGGAGCGCACCTTCACCTCGGTGATGCCGGCCGCCAGCAGCGCGTCGATGGCCGGGTCGCCCAGGTCGTGGCCGCGCGCGACGACGACGTTGCCGGCGGCGTCCACCGCGTCGGTGGCCAGCGTGCGGGCGTACGCCGACGTCTCGATGTGCTGGTCGCGCACCAGAGAACCGTCGGCCTGCTTCTCGGCGAGAGTGACGGTGATACCGCGCTCGGTCTCACAGTCGTGCTCGCGCACGATGACGTCCTGCGACACGTCCACCAGACGACGGGTCAGGTAACCCGAGTCGGCGGTACGCAGCGCGGTGTCGGCCAGACCCTTACGGGCACCGTGGGTGTTGATGAAGTACTCCAGCACGGTCAGGCCCTCGCGGAACGAGGACTTGATCGGACGCGGGATGTACTCACCCTTCGGGTTGGTCACCAGGCCCTTCATGCCCGCGAGCGTGCGGGTCTGGGTCAGGTTGCCCGTGGCGCCGGACTTCACGATCGTGATGATCGGGTTGTCCTCGGGGTAGTACGACTCGAGCGCCTTACCGACCTCTTCGGTGGCCTGCTGCCAGATCTTCACCAGTTCGCCGTTGCGCTCGTCGTGGTTGAGCTTGCCGCGCTGGTACTGCTTCTCGATGGAGTCGGCCTCGGCCTCGTAGCGCTCCAGGATCTCCTGCTTCTGCGGCGGCACGAGCACGTCGGCCATCGAAACCGTGACACCCGAACGGGTGGCCCAGTAGAAGCCGGCGTCCTTGAGCTTGTCCACCGTCTGCGCTACGACGATCATCGGGTAGCGCTCGGCCAGATCGTTGATGATCGAGGCCTGCGCCTTCTTGAACATCTGCGCGTTGACGAACGGGTAGCCCTTGGGCAGCAATTCGTTGAACAGCACCCGACCCAGCGTGGTCTCGGCGGTCCAGGCGTCACCCGGGGTCCAGCCATTCTCGAACAGCTCCGCTTCGACCGCGGCCGGCGGACGCTGCTGCGTCAGCCGCACCTTGATCTTGGCCCGCACGCTCAGCGCGCCGCGGTCCAGCGCCATGATGGCCTCGGCCGGGCTGCTGTACACGCCGGTCTCCGGCTGATCCTTGGTGGCCGGGGTGTACTCGCCGGTGTCCCCCTCGACCTCGGTGGTCAGGAAGAACAGCCCGGTCACCATGTCCAGACGCGGCATGGCCAGCGGGCGGCCCGACGCGGGAGACAGGATGTTGTTCGAGGACAGCATCAGGATGCGCGCCTCGGCCTGCGCCTCGGCGCTCAGCGGGAGGTGCACGGCCATCTGGTCACCGTCGAAGTCGGCGTTGAACGCCTCACAGACCAGCGGGTGCAGCTGGATGGCCTTGCCCTCCACCAGCTGCGGCTCGAAGGCCTGGATACCGAGGCGGTGCAGCGTCGGTGCGCGGTTGAGCAGCACCGGGTGCTCGGCGATGACCTCTTCGAGGACATCCCACACCTGGGGACGCTGCCGCTCGACCATCCGCTTGGCGCTCTTGATGTTCTGCGCGTGGTTGAGGTCGACCAGGCGCTTCATCACGAACGGCTTGAACAGTTCCAGCGCCATCAGCTTCGGCAGACCGCACTGGTGCAGCTTCAGCTGCGGACCGACCACGATGACCGAACGGCCCGAGTAGTCGACGCGCTTACCGAGCAGGTTCTGCCGGAACCGGCCCTGCTTGCCCTTGAGCAGATCGGACAGCGACTTGAGCGGACGGTTGCCCGGTCCGGTGACCGGACGCCCGCGGCGGCCGTTGTCGAACAGCGCGTCCACCGACTCCTGAAGCATGCGCTTCTCGTTGTTGACGATGATCTCGGGAGCACCGAGGTCGATCAGTCGCTTGAGCCGGTTGTTGCGGTTGATCACGCGGCGGTACAGGTCGTTCAGGTCGGAGGTCGCGAAGCGGCCACCGTCGAGCTGAACCATCGGGCGCAGCTCCGGCGGGATCACCGGAACGGCGTCGAGCACCATGCCCATCGGCGAGTTGCCGGACTGCTGGAACGCGGCGACGACCTTCAGACGCTTGAGCGCACGCAGCTTCTTCTGGCCCTTGCCGTTCTTGATGGTGTCGCGCAGCGACTCGGCCTCGGCGTCGATGTCGAAGTTCTCGATGAGCTTCTTGATCGACTCCGCACCCATGGCACCGGTGAAGTACTCGCCGTAGCGGTCCTGCAGCTCGCGGTAGAGCACCTCGTCGACGATCAGCTGCTTGGGAGCCAGCTTGGTGAAGGTGGTCCAGATCTCGTCGAGCCGGTCCAGTTCACGCTGGGCCCGGTCGCGCAGCTGGCGCATCTCCCGCTCGCCGCCGTCGCGCACCTTGCGGCGCACGTCGGACTTGGCACCCTCGGCCTCGAGCTCGGCCAGGTCGGCTTCGAGCTTCTGGGCGCGGGCCTCCAGGTCGGCGTCGCGCTGGTCCTCGACGGCCTTCTTCTCGACGACCATCTCGGCCTCGAGGGTGGACAGCTCGTTGTGCCGCATCTCGTTGTCGACGTCGGTGATGACGTAGGCCGCGAAGTAGATGATCTTCTCGAGATCCTTCGGGGCGAGATCCAGCAGGTAGCCCAGCCGGCTCGGCACACCCTTGAAGTACCAGATGTGCGTGACGGGCGCGGCCAGCTCGATGTGGCCCATCCGCTCACGGCGCACCTTGGCGCGGGTCACCTCGACGCCGCAGCGCTCACAGATGATGCCCTTGAACCGGACGCGCTTGTACTTACCGCAGTAGCACTCCCAGTCGCGAGTAGGTCCGAAGATCTTCTCGCAGAACAGGCCGTCCTTTTCGGGCTTGAGCGTGCGGTAGTTGATGGTCTCGGGCTTCTTGACCTCGCCGTAGGACCAGTTGCGGATGTCGTCCGCGGTCGCCAGACCGATACGGAGTTCATCGAAGAAGTTGACGTCTAGCACGTAACTCCCTTTCCCCTTTCGGGTGTTGAAACTTGATTAGCGCCGCGGCTCCGCCGCGATCAGGCCAAGTCTTCGACAGAAGCGGATTCGTTGCGGGACAGGTTGATTCCGAGGTTGGCAGCGGCACGCTCCAGGTCCTCGTCGTCACCGTCACGCATCTCGATCGCGGCTCCGTCAGAAGACAGGACCTCGACGTTGAGGCACAGCGACTGCAGTTCCTTGAGAAGCACCTTGAACGACTCCGGGATACCGGGTTCGGGGATGTTCTCGCCCTTGACGATCGCCTCGTACACCTTGACGCGGCCCACCGTGTCGTCGGACTTGATGGTGAGCAGCTCCTGCAGCGTGTACGCCGCACCGTAGGCCTGCATCGCCCAGCACTCCATCTCACCGAAGCGCTGGCCACCGAACTGCGCCTTACCGCCGAGCGGCTGCTGGGTGATCATCGAGTACGGGCCGGTGGAGCGCGCGTGGATCTTGTCGTCCACCAGGTGGTGCAGCTTGAGGATGTACATGTAGCCGACCGTCACCGGGTACGGGAACGGTTCGCCACTGCGTCCGTCGAACAGCCGTGCCTTGCCGTCGGCGTCGACCATGACCTCACCGTCGCGGTTCGGCAGCGTCGAGCCGAGCAGACCCTGCAGCTCCGCCTCGCGGGCACCGTCGAACACCGGGGTGGACACGATGCTGTCGGCCGGTGCGGACAGCAGTTCCTCGGGGAGGTTGCCGGCCCACTCGGGCGACCCTTCGATGTTCCAGCCGGCCTTGGCCACCCACCCGAGGTGGGTTTCCAGGATCTGGCCGATGTTCATCCGTCGCGGCACACCGTGGGTGTTCAGGATGATGTCCACCGGGGTGCCGTCTGGGAGGAACGGCATGTCCTCGACGGGCAGGATCTTGCCGATGACGCCCTTGTTGCCGTGGCGGCCGGCGAGCTTGTCGCCGTCGGAGATCTTGCGCTTCTGGGCCACGTAGACGCGCACCAGCTCGTTGACGCCGGCGGGCAGCTCGTCGTCGTCCTCGCGGGAGAACACCCGGATGCCGATGACCTTGCCGGACTCACCGTGCGGCACCTTGAGCGACGTGTCGCGGACCTCGCGGGCCTTCTCACCGAAGATGGCACGCAGCAGGCGCTCCTCCGGGGTCAGCTCGGTCTCGCCCTTCGGGGTGACCTTGCCGACCAGGATGTCGCCGTCGCGGACCTCGGCACCGATGCGGATGATGCCGCGCTCGTCGAGATCGGCCAGCACCTCGTCGGAGACGTTCGGGATGTCCCGGGTGATCTCCTCGGCGCCCAGCTTGGTGTCGCGGGCGTCGATCTCGTGCTCTTCGATGTGAATCGAGGTGAGCACGTCCTCTTCCACCAGGCGGTTGGAGAGGATGATCGCGTCCTCGTAGTTGTGGCCCTCCCACGGCATGATCGCCACGAGCAGGTTCTTGCCCAGGGCCATCTCACCGTTCTCGGTGCAGGGGCCGTCGGCCAGCACCTGGCCGACCTCCACCCGCTGCCCGTGATCCACGATCGGGCGCTGGTTGGCGCACGTGCCGTGGTTGGAGCGGTTGAACTTGCGCAACACGTAGCTGCGGCGGGTGCCGTCGTCGGCCATCACGGTGATGTAGTCGGCCGAGACCTCTTCGACCACGCCCGCCTTCTCGGCGACCACGACATCGCCGGCGTCGATGGCGGCGCGCAGCTCCATACCGGTACCGACCAGCGGGGCCTCGCTGCGCACCAGCGGGACGGCCTGGCGCTGCATGTTGGCACCCATCAGGGCACGGTTGGCGTCGTCGTGCTCGAGGAACGGGATCATCGCCGTCGCGACCGACACCATCTGGCGCGGCGAGACGTCCATGTAGTCCACCTCGGTGGCGGAGACGAACTCGACCTCGCCACCCTTACGACGGACGAGGATCTTGTCCTCGGTGAACCGGCCGTTGTCGTCGATCGGCGAGTTGGCCTGCGCCACGACGTGGCGGTCCTCCTCGTCGGCCGTCAGGTAGTCGATCTGGTCGGTGATGACACCGTCGACGACCTTGCGGTACGGGGTCTCGATGAAACCGAACGGGTTCACCCGCGCGTACACCGACAGCGAACCGATCAGGCCGATGTTCGGGCCTTCCGGCGTCTCGATCGGGCACATGCGGCCGTAATGCGACGAGTGCACGTCGCGGACCTCGAGGCCGGCGCGCTCACGGGACAGACCACCGGGGCCCAAAGCGGACAGACGCCTCTTATGGGTCAAACCGGAAAGCGGGTTGTTCTGGTCCATGAACTGCGACAGCTGCGATGTTCCGAAGAACTCCTTGATCGCCGCCACGACGGGACGGATGTTGATCAGGGTCTGCGGGGTGATCGCCTCGACGTCCTGGGTGGTCATCCGCTCGCGCACGACGCGCTCCATGCGGGACAGGCCGACCCGGATCTGGTTCTGGATCAGCTCGCCGACGGTGCGCAGACGACGGTTACCGAAGTGGTCGATGTCGTCGACCTCGACGGGGACCTCGACGCCGTCGGGCGCGGTCATCGTGGTCTGGCCCTCGTGCAGGCGCACCAGGTACTCGATGGTGGCCGCGATGTCCGCAGGCGTCAGCGTCGAATTGGTGATCGGCTGCCCGGCGTTCAGCCCGAGCTTCTTGTTCACCTTGTACCGGCCGACGCGGGCCAGGTCGTAACGCTTCTCCTTGAAGAACAGGTTCTCCAGCAGGGTCTGCGCGGACTCCTTGGTCGGCGGCTCGCCCGGGCGCAGCTTGCGGTAGATGTCCAGCAGCGCCTCGTCGGTGCCGGCGGTGTTGTCCTTCTCCAGGGTGCCCATCATGATCTCGGAGAAGCCGAAGCGCTCGGTGATCTGCTCGTTGGTCCAGCCGAGCGCCTTGAGCAGGACGGTGACCGGCTGACGACGCTTGCGGTCGATGCGGACGCCGACGGTGTCGCGCTTGTCCACGTCGAACTCCAGCCAGGCGCCGCGGCCCGGGATGACCTTGACGCTGTGCAGGTCCTTCTCGGTGGCCTTGTCGATGGTCTGGTCGAAGTACACACCGGGCGAGCGGACCAGCTGGCTGACCACGACACGCTCGGTGCCGTTGATGATGAAGGTGCCCTTGTCGGTCATCATCGGGAAGTCACCCATGAAGACCGTCTGGCTCTTGATCTCGCCGGTGTTGTTGTTGATGAACTCGGCCGTGACGAACAGCGGGGCCGCGTACGTCATGTCCTTGTCTTTGCACTCGTCGACCGGGGCCTTGACCTCGTCGAAGCGCGGATCGGAGAAGCTCAGCGACATGGAGCCGGAGAAATCCTCGATCGGGGACAATTCGGCGAGGACCTCTTCGAGGCCACCCACCGGGTTGACGTCACCGCGCTCGACGGCCTTGGCACGCCACTGCTCGGAGCCGACCAACCACTCGAAAGAATCGATCTGAACGTCGAGCAGCCCCGGGACCTCGAGTGGTTCCCGGAGCTTCGCGAATGAAATTCGGTTAGGCGCTCCCGGTACGGAGTTAGAGATAACGGACTTGCTCTGGCGAGAGACTGCCAAGATGCACCCTTCCAGCAACTGATGCGACCTTCTGGAAGGGTCCCAATGAGCTTGGGCGCCTGTTCCTTCGTGCCGCTTTAATCTGCGTCGGTTCGGCTGGCGTTCTCACAGTCCGAACCTCGGACGCACGGCACGCGACCAGATCACTGAGCAGGGCTCAGGCTAGGTTCACGATGTCAGGTGCAAATGAGGGGTGGGCAGGATGCAGCCAGCGCAACGTCCAACGATAGCGCAGGAAGGCGCATTCCTCAACCACCGCGTGTGATAGCGGTGGGGCGCTGGCTGGCGTCCGCAATCCGTGTACACATGCTGCCCAACAGACTGGCCCGTTTGGGCGCTTCCGTCAAGACTTCACACGCGGTTTGCTGTGCACTTTTGGATAGTAATGGTCCCCACCGACACGAGCGCGCCCAAGACAGCCGTGATGAAGATCACATCTTGGACGCGCCGCGGTGAAACCGGGTTGCGTGGGCTACCGCTCGACGGCGCGTGGGATGGAGGCGGTCGGGAATTCCTCGTCGGCGGCCTGCGGCGCGGCGTGGTGCACGTGCTCCTCGGCGAACTCGTGCGCCTTGTACCGGTGCGTGCCCTCCAGGTCGTCGAGGATCGCGGCCTGGGCGGCTTGGGGCAGGGTGTGCAGGATCTCGCGCACCCGGGCCTGGCGCCGGGCCACCCCCTGACGCTCGGGCATCCCCGGGGTCGCCGTCAGCTGCGGCGGCACACCCTCGATCTCCTCGACACCGCCGTCATGCTGGCCGGCCTCCAACATCGCCTGCTCGGCCGCCGCGGTCGCCTCGTCCTTCTCCTCCGACATACCGATCGGGCCGATACGCCGACCGTTGAGGAACTGCCTGACCACCGGCTCCTCACTGGTCAACAACACCTCACGCGGCCCGAACATCACCAGATGCTTACGGAACAACATGCCGATGTTGTCCGGCACCGTCCTGGCGATGTTGATGTTGTGCGTCACGATCAGCACGGTCGCGTCGATCTGGGCGTTGATATCGATGAGCAGCTGGCTCAGATACGCGGTACGGACCGGGTCCAGACCCGAGTCCGGCTCGTCGCACAGGATGATCTGCGGGTCCAGCACCAACGCCCGGGCCAGGCCGGCACGCTTGCGCATACCGCCGGAGATCTCACCGGGGAACTTGTGCCCGTCATTGGGCATACCCACCAGTTCGAGCTTCTCCATCACGACCTTGCGGATCTCGGACTCGGACTTCTTGGTGTGCTCGCGCAGCGGGAAGGCGGTGTTGTCGTAGATGTTCATCGACCCGAACAGCGCGCCGTCCTGGAACAGCACACCGAACAGGGTGCGGATCTCGTAGAGCTCCTTGGCCGAGCACTCCAGGATGTTGGTCCCGTCGATGACGATGGAACCCTTCTCCGGGCGCAGCAGACCGATCAACGACTTCAGGAACACCGACTTACCGGTACCGGACGGTCCCAGCAACACGCTGACCTCGCCGGCGGGAATCGACATCGTGACGTCTTCCCAGATCTTCGACGACCCGAACGATTTGCTCAGTCCGGTCACGTCGATTTGGACGCCCATACGATTTCCTTCCGACTACGGCTCACCGCGCCACCTGCCTACCCCCGCCTGTGGCTTGAGTCACTGTAGCGCACGTGGGATTTCAGCAACACGGAAGTCACCGGCCGGCCGCGCCGTTGCGCGACAACCTTCACGACAAAGGGCCGGGTCGTTTCCGACCCGGCCCCTCGACGAACCGAAACTACTTGACGGTGACCGTCGCGCCGGCGGCCTCGAGCTTGGCCTTGGCGTCGTCGGCGGCTTCCTTGGTGACCTTCTCCAGCAGCGGCTTGGGAGCGCCGTCGACCAGGTCCTTGGCTTCCTTGAGGCCCAGGCCGGAGACGATCTCGCGGACGACCTTGATGACGCCGATCTTCTTGTCGCCGGCACCCTCGAGGATGACGTCGAACTCGGACTGCTCCTCGGCGGCCTCGGCGGCAGCGCCACCGGCGGCGGGGCCGGCGGCCGCGACGGCGACCGGGGCGGCGGCGGTGACGTCGAAGGTCTCCTCGAACACCTTCACGAACTCAGAGAGCTCGAGCAGGGTCAGTTCCTTGAAGGCGTCGATGAGTTCTTCGGTGGACAGCTTTGCCATGGTGTTTCCTTATCTGTTGTTGGTGGTTGGTCTCAGGCGGCGTCGGTGTTTTCCGAGCCGGCCTTCTTCTCTTGCAGAGCTGCGGCCAGGCGGGCGACCTGGGACGCGGGCGCCACGAACAGCGCCGCGGCCTGGGACTGCTTCGCCTTGAGCGCGCCGGCGACCCGCGACAGCAGCACCTCGCGCGACTCCAGGTCGGCGATCCGCTCGACCTCGGACACGGACAGCGCCTTGCCGTCCATGTAGCCGCCCTTGATGACGAGCGCCTTGTTGTCCTTGGCGAACTTCTTGATCGCCTTCGCGGCGTCGACGGGCTCGCCGTTGATGAACGCGATGGCGGTCGGGCCGGCGAACAGATCGTCGAGACCCTCGATGCCGGCCTCCGATGCCGCACGCTTCACCAAGGTGTTCTTGGCGACGGTGTACGACGCGCCGGAGCCCAGCGACCTGCGCAGCTCGGCAAGGTTGGATACCGTCAGGCCGCGGTACTCGGTGACGACGGTGGCCGTCGCCTCCTTGAACTTCTCGGCGATGTCGGCGACCGCGGTGGCCTTGTCAGCCTTGGCCATGCTTGCCTCCTCGTGATGGTTGGGACGTCCACCAACCGGTGATCACGAAGGCCAGAAATCACGAACGCCCCGACACAGGACAGGTCGGGGCGCAGAAAAATACTGTTACCTCGTCCTCCTGCGTGGGCCGCCGGGCATCTGATGAGCCGCTTGCGCGAAGAACAACAGATAGATCCGGACCTTCAACCGAACAGAATTCGGTGACCGACGGTCTTCGGTGGAACCGCACAAGAGTAGCCGATACCCCCGCCATCGGCCAAAACGGCCGTCAGGCCCGGGCCAACGCGGCCGCCCCCACCAGCCCCGCGTCACCGCCGAGGGCGGCGGGCAGCACCTGTAGGTCCCGGAGGAACGACAGTCCGGCGTAGGTCCGCAGCGCGGCCCGCAATGGATCGAACAGCAGCGACCCCGACTTGGCCACCCCGCCGCCGATCACGACACGGTCCAGGTCACACGTCGCCGCCACCCCGGCGATCATCATCGCCACGCCCGCCGCACCGCGGCGGTACGCCTGGACGGCGATCGGGTCACCGGAGGCTGCGGCCTCGGCCAGTTGCCTGGCGTCGGCACCGGGCGGCGCCGCCCAGCCGTTGGCGCGGGCCCACCGCACCAGGTGCGGGCCGGCGGCGACGGTCTCCACACAACCCCGGCCGCCGCAGGTGCACGGTGCCCCGTCGGCCTCGACGACGACATGACCGACGTGGCCGGCGTTGCCGGTGCGCCCGTCATACGGGGCGCCGTCGAGCACCAATCCCCCGCCGATACCGGTCGAGACCACCATGCCCAGCAGGAAGGCCGCGCCGGCCCCGGCCCCGCGCCATTGCTCACCGAGCGCCATGCACAGCCCGTCACCGCCGAGTCGCACCGGACCACCGGTGAGCCGCCGGGTCCGCTCGACAATCGGAAAGCCTTGCCAGGCAGCGATATTGATCGGACTGACGGTCCCCTGAGCCAGGTCGACGGGGCCGGCCGAGCTGATACCGGTGGCCGTCACGGTGTCACCGGCCCGGCGGAGCGTCTGGTGAATCAGGTCTGCCGCGACGGCCCATACCGCGTTGGCATCACCGGCCGGGGTGGGCCGCTGGTCGCGGTGGGTGAGGGTGCCGTCGCCGTCGACGAGACCGACGGCGATCTTGGTGCCGCCGACGTCGACGGCCAGGGTGAGAGTCATCGGATGCCCATCTCTGTCAGTGCCGGTGGGTGTTGTCCGGCTGGCGGGGGTCGCCGGGATGCTCGTATCCGGGTGCCAGCCGCACCAGGTCGGCGACCTGTCCGTCCAGCCAGCACCGGAAGGCCCGGCGCCGCGCGGCGGCGCGCAGATGCTCGCTGATCGCCGGCCGCGCCTGGGCCAGCGGGATGGCCGTCCGGCGCGGACCGAATCGCCCCGGGTTGCGGGCGTGATAGGCCGCGACGTCCGCCTCGGTGACATCGACGGCGGCGGTGACGCGGGCGAACACCGCGCGGGCGTGCGGGTCATCCAGGACCGCCGCGGCGACGCTGCCGATTTCCAGCCGGGCGGCGGCGTCGGGCAACACCTCGTACACGGCGGGCGGGTCGACGGCGCCGGGCTGGCCCGCCACCACCCGCTCGGCGACCAGCAGTTGGGTCAGCCAGCGCCGCAACTGCCTGCCCTCGCTGGTTCCCGGGCGAGGCAGGGCGGAGCCGAACTGACCTGCCCGCAGCCGCCTTTCGCGTTCGTCGACCTCGGTTTCGGCGATCGGGTCGCCGGCCACCCAGGCAACCGTCGTCACGGCAGTACCTCCACGGCGACCGCCGGTGAGTACACCAGCCGGCCCGCGCAGGCCAGCCGGATCAGCGCCCACCATCGGCCCGGTTGCACCCACGGCGGCGGCGCCACGGCGAAATCCAGCCGCAGCGTTGCACCGGCCGGCAATTCGGCACCGGTGGCCGCCGGCCCCAGCCACTCCCAGGTGCCCCACGGACTGATCAGGTGGGCTTCGACGGCCAGGTCGGCATGCGCGTCGGTGCCGACCGTGACCGTCAAGCGGCCGCGCTCCCCGGCCCGCACCCGCACCGCTTCCGGCCCGGTGAGCAACCGCAGCACCTGCGCATCGGCCGGCGCGCCGACCGACACCAGGGACACGTCTTCGACCACCTGATGCCAGGCCGCGGGCAGCCCGCGACCGCGGGCGGCCGATTCGGCACGGCCGCGGGCGGCCAATTCAGCACGGATCGGGTACAGGCCCGGCGGACAGTCCGGCGGGCGGGTCACCTCGACATCGGCGTCCAGGTACTCCCCCGGCGGCAGCACGAAGGACAAGTCGCCCGGCTCGGCCGTCCAGCCCGGCGGGAGCGCCAACCGGACCCGGCCGCGCAGGGCGGTGTCGGTGCAATCACTGGCCGCGGTGAGCCGAAGCCGCACAACCTGATCCGTCACCGCCGTCACGTGGCTGGGATGCAGGTGCGCTACCACCGGCAGGCCGCCCAGCGGTGCCGGGCCCCGGTTGTGCAGCCAATACCGGGCATAGAGCGGCTGCGCGTCCTCGGCGTCCGGGGCCAGCGGCTGATGATCGGCGTTGGCGATCCGGATGCCGTCCAGCCGGCCGCGCAGAGTGGCGATCTGATAGCCGTGCAGCGCCGCCGTCGTCGCACCGGCCGGACGCTCCAGCAGGTCCGCGGCGGCCAGCGGCGAGACGCTGCAGATACCGGATCGCACCACGAATTCCGCGCTGCGACCGTGTGTTTCGACCAACCGTAGGGTGATCGAAGCGGGGTCCACCGGCTCGGCCGATCCACGTGCGAACGGATTGCCGGCGGCCTTGAGCGCACCGAGGGTGACCCGGCCGCCGGACGAATCGACGTCGAGGAGGGCACCGTGCGCGGGCAGGCCGTCGGCGCCGGCCCGCCGGTTGCGGACCGCGATGAGCGGATGTGCGAACTCCGCGCTGCGCTGTGGGATATCGGCATCGCGCCAATCCCCCTCGCCGACGATCACGGCGTAGTCGAAGGTGTGCGACCAGTGCTGCAGTTGAAAGTTCGACCCGTCCGGGGCGGTGCGGCGGGGCGGGTCGATCCACGTGCCCGACGGCCAGCCGGTGCATGACCGCATCAGCGAGGTGTGCAGGGTGCCGTCGGGTTCGACGGCGAACCCCGGCACGCCGCGGTTGCACAGGGCCACGGTCACCGACTCGAACGGTGTCAGCCCGGCCGGGGCGTCCTGGGGCACCGAGATCTCCGCGTCGGCGAGATCGGCGACCAGCGCGTCGACGTCCCCGGCGACGATCAGCACCGGCAGGCTGCGGACACCGCGCAGGTCGGCACCGGGAACCCACACCGCGGCGAGTTCGGACGTCGCGGGCACCCAGACCCGGGCGGTGCCGGTGGCAGCCAGTTGCCGATCCAGTTCCCGGCGATGCTCGGGCGCGGTGGCCAGCACCGCCGCGGTGAACGTGTTCTCGTCCGGGCAGCCGACCGCGATGCGGGCGTCGGGCAGGTTGGAGTCCACCGACAGGTCCCCGTAGCGTGGCCGGCCGGCCGCGCTGCAGGTGGCCGTGACCCCGGCGCGCACGAGGGCGACCATGAGATCTCGGGTATCGAATTGTTCGCCCGGCGTGACGACTTCGGCCACCGACACCGCGCGCACGCCCGCCCCGACGCGCACCCGCAGCATCGAGGACAGCCCGAACCAACCGTAGGCGGGGTTGTCCATGGTGGACGGGTGCTGCGCCGCATCCACCGCGTGCGGTTCGCCACGCCGGTGCAGCAGGCCGAAGCCGCGCCCGATCACCGCGTCACCGACCTCGCTGACCGGCATGGCGCCGGGCACCGGACAGGGCCAGCGCAGCCGCAGCAACCGGTCGGCGCCGGTGAACTCGTGTATCGCGGTGCGGCATTCGATGCGGGAGAGGCCGCGCCACAGCGTGATCGTCTGGGTGTAGCGCAACAGTTCGCCGATGCGTCCGTGCACGGTCAGGCGCTCGCCGAGCTCGCTTCGGCAGGCCTGGACCTGCGCGGCATACGCCGACGAGCACACCACCGGCCCCTTCGGCAGCAGATGCCACGGCCCTTCCCCGGCGGTGGGGTGCGCGGCGTACTCGTCGTAGACGGCCAGCTCGTTGCCCACCCGGCCGGCCGCGAGCAGTTCTCGACCGGCGGCAAGCACCGAACACACCGCACCTCCCCGCTGCGGGTCGACCCGGATCCGGTAGTGGTCGTTGCCGATCTCGTTGCCGGCCAGTTGTTCCCAGGCTGACCCCGGGGTGTCGTCGTCCAGTCGGTAGGAATCCCAACCGAGCGACCCGACGTCGGAGGCCAGCCAGCTCAGGGTGTGCCCGTCGGCCACCGAAGGCACCACCTCGCCGTGCCGGTTGCGCACCACACCGCGAAAGGGTTGCTCGAGGTGGGCGGTCACCACATCGGTTCGGTGGTGCGCCAACGGATTCCACACCACCATCGGTGCATCCACCGCGCCGCTGAGCAGGGCCAGCGCGTTGTCGCGGGCGGCGCGGCCCAACTCCCAGGCGTCCCGCCAGCCGGTCAGCAGATCCAGATACACCTGGTCGGATTCGGAGCCGGTGATCGCGTCGTGGTGCGCCCCGTAGGCCAGCTGCACCCACGCCTTCTCCAACGCTGCCTGCGGATAGCTGGCCCCGCACAGCAATCCGGCGAACACCGCGAACCGCTCGGCCTGCAGGACCACGTTCTCGGCGGCCCGGTTGGCCTGCTTGGTGTCGATATAGGAGACATCCTTGCCGGTGTAGATCGGGTTCATGTCCCGGGTCTGCACTTGGGCCCGCTCTGCGTTTGCGTCGAGTTCGGCGCGGACAGCCGCGAAGAACTCCTTGGGCAGCGCGCACACGAACCGCGGCCAGGTGTAGCGGGCGTTCCAGTCGCGGTGGATCTCGGTGACCCACTTGTTCGGTGGCGTGTAATCGGTGCCGACGGGCAGCAGCACATTGCGGGTCAGCGCCACCGTCTTCAACCGGGTGAACAGTTCGAAGGTCTGCCGCTCCGCCTCGGCGAGGGTGGCCGCCGAGTCCATCCACCACCCGGCCGCGTAGTGCGCGGGCATGTAGTGGGTGAGCAGCCCGCGCCCGGACGGCGCCGTCCACTCGAATTCGCTGGCGAACTGCATGCGTTCCGGGTCCCCGTGATCGGCCATCGGACCCCATTGGTGGTGCGGTCCGCGGGCCCACGAACTCGACGTCAGTCCCGCCTCGGCGGCCATCCCCGGGAACTGCGGATCGTGGCCGAATACGTCGAGTTGCCAGGCGGTCGCGGGGTCGGCACCGAGCACGTCGCGCTGAAATCCCATGCCTGCGACGAAGTTCCGGATGGCCGTTTCCGGGCTGGTGAGGTTGGTGTTGGGTTCGTTGTAGGTACCGCCCATGATCTCGATCCGCCCGTCGGCGATGAGGCGGCGCAGGTCGGCGCGTTCCTCGGGGTGGGTGTCCCAGAACGGCTTGAGATAGTCCACCTCGGCGAGCACGAACTTGTAGTCGGGAACCCGCCGGGCCATCTCCAGGTGTGCGGTCACCAACGCGAATCCGTTGGTCTGCCGGCACGCGCCCGGCGGGTCCTCGGTCCACAGGCTGGTGTAGGCCGCCTGGGTGTTCCACCAGACCGGGTCGTAGTGGAAATGGCTGATCATGTGCATGGTCCAGCCGGGCTCGGCGACGACGAAGGTGAACGGCAGGCCGGCGGCGCGGGCCTGCCTGCGTTGCCCCGGCACCGGATCGTCGACGTGCACGGGGATCTCGCAGATGCCGTCGGCGGCCGGCCCCTCGCCACGCAGTCCGTCGCCCTCGATGCGGATCACCGCACCGGCGCCGTCCCGGCAGGTGACGCGCACGATCTGCAGCGGCGCGTCGGCAGGCCCGACGAACAGTTCGGTGGACTCGGCCGCGACGGGGTTGCAAGGCTCGTCACGTCCGCGGCGCATGATGCGAACCTTACGTTCGGGCAGCGGCCCTGCGGAGGCGTTCGGCGGCGGCGCCTACGGCCCGGATCACCTCGGGTGGATCGAGCACCTCGAATTCGCAGCCCGGCATGGCCAGGTACAGCGCCATCCGCTCCGGGTCGTCGGCACCGGTGGTCACGATGCAGGCGTCCGGGCCGTCGGGCTCGATCTGCACCGAGGTGGCCGAAAAGGTCTGGGCGACAACGTCCTGGGTGGCGTGGTAGCGCACCCGCGCGACGTATCGGTACGGCGACGAGCTGATCGCTCGGCGCACGTAGTCGGCGGCATCGGGTGCGTCGCGGGGCACGAAGGTACTGCCCAGCGCGCGGACGTCGGACATCCGGTCCAATCGCAGGCTGCGCCAGTCCGCCCGGTCCCGGTCGTAGGCCAGCAGATACCAACGCCGGCCGGTGGTCACCAGCTGGTAGGGCTCCAGGCGGCGCTGGGTGGCGTTGCCCCGGATGTCGACGTAGCCGCAGCTGATGTGTTCGTGGTCGCGGCTCGCGCGGGCCAGGGTCATCAGGATGTCCGGGTCGACCACGTCCTCGGTGGCCGAGGTGAGCGTGACGGTGGTGTCGTGCACGGCCGCCACCTGCGATCGCAACCGGGCGGGCATCACCTGGTCGAGTTTGGACAGCGCGCGCAGGGCCGACTCGCCGACACCGGCGACGCTGCCCCCGGCCGCCAGCCGCAGGCAGACGGCCATCGCGACGGCCTCGTCCGGGTCGAGCAGCAGCGGCGGCAGGGCGGCGCCGGCGCCCAGTTGATAGCCGCCACCGTGCCCCTTGCTGGCGTGCACGGGATAGCCGAGGTCACGCAGCCGCTCGATATCGCGGCGCACGCTGCGGGCGGTGACCTCCAGCCGTTCGGCCAGTTCGTCGGAGGTCCACACCCGGCGCGATTGCAGCAGACCGAGCAGCTGCAGGACCCTGGCGGTACTCATGTCACCATTCTGATTCATTCATAGGACCGAAACTGTCCTATAAGCCTGTCAAGGTGGTCCCATGGACACCGAACTGCTGGCCGACCAGCTGGATTTCCACTGGACGCATCAGCTGCGCCCACGCCTGCACGGCCTGACCGACGACGAGTACTTCTGGGAGCCGGTCCCGGGCTGCTGGACGGTGCACCCCCGGGCAACCGGGACGGTCGTCGATTTCGCCTATCCGCCACCGCGGCCGGAACCGTTCACCACCATCGCGTGGCGGCTCGCGCACGTCATCGTCGGGGTGCTGGCCATGCGCAACCACTCCCATTTCGGCGGGCCGCCCGCGGACTATGAGTCCTGGCCCTACGCGACGTCGGCGGCCGGTGCGCTGGACCAGCTCGACGACGCCTATGCACGCTGGATCGCGGGAGTGCGCGGGCTCACCGAGGCCGGCCTGGCCCGACCCTGCGGACCTGCCGAGGGCGCCTATGCCGACCATTCGATGGCCGTGCTGGTACTGCACATCAACCGCGAGATGATCCACCACGGAGCCGAAATCGCTTGCATCCGTGATCTTTACATCCACACCAACAAGAAGGAGAGCTAGACATGCCCGGAATGCCCGATCCCGCCGCCGGCGAGCGCCAGACCCTGATCAACTTCTTGGCCTTCCAGCAGAACGCGTTCCTCGGGGTGTCCTACGGCCTCACCGACGAGCAGGCCCGGACCACGCCGACGGTCAGTGCGCTGTCCATCGGCGGGCTGATCAAGCACGTCACCTTCTGTCAGAAGGGCTGGACCGAACGCGCCGAGCACGCACCGGCCATGCCCGCGCCGGATGCCCGGCCGATGGACGAACTGATGGCCGAGTACGAGGACCAGTACGTGATGCGCGAGGACGAGACGCTGGCCGGGCTCATCGAGGACTTGGTGGCGCAGAACGCCGAGACCTTACGGGTGTTCGGCGAAGCCGACCTGGACGCGCCGGTGCCGGTGCCCCACGACGTGCCATGGTTCCCCCAAGACATCGACCACTGGTCGGTGCGGTGGGTGCTGCTGCACTTGGTCGAGGAGCTGTCCCGGCACGCCGGGCATGCCGACATCGTCCGCGAGAGCGTGGACGGGGCCACCATGTACGAGTTGCTCGCCGCCGCCGAGGAGTGGCCGGAGACGGACTGGCTCAAGCGCTGGCGCCCGGCCGCGGTGTAGGTCGAGAACGACGAAATGGCGGTAGCGGGCGCCTCTCGCACCGCCATTTCGTCGATCTCGGCCCGAAACCCACCGCAGGTTTTGGTGCTACCGGCGGTTTTGAGACACTGCAGGCATGAGCACTCAAGCCAAGCACCGCGAGGTCGCCAGGCTCGATCGGGTGCCGCTGCCCGTCGAAGCCGCCCGGATCGGCGCTACCGGCTGGCAGGTCACCCGGGCCGGCGCCCGCGTCGTCAGCAACATCCTGGGCAAAGGCAGCCTGCAGCAGAAGATCATCAAGCAGGTTCCCCAGGCCTTCGCCGACCTGGGCCCCACCTACGTCAAGTTCGGCCAGATCATCGCGTCCAGCCCGGGCGCCTTCGGCGAGCCGCTGTCGCGGGAATTCCGCGGATTGCTCGACCGGGTGCCGCCCGCCGACCCCGACGCCGTGCACAAGCTCTTCAAGGAGGAACTCGGCGACGAACCGCAGAACCTGTTCAAATCGTTCGACGAGACCCCGTTCGCGTCGGCGTCCATCGCCCAGGTGCACTACGCCACCCTGCACACCGGCGAAGAGGTGGTGGTCAAGATCCAGCGGCCCGGCATCCGCCGCCGGGTGGCCGCCGACCTACAGATCCTCAAACGTGGGGCGCAGATCGTCGAGCTGGCCAAGTTGGGCCGGCGGCTGTCGGCCCAGGACGTGGTCGCCGACTTCTCCGACAACCTGGCCGAGGAACTCGACTTCCGCCTGGAAGCGCAATCCATGGACGCCTGGGTGGCGCACATGCACGCCTCCCCGCTGGGCGAGAACATCCGGGTGGCGCAGGTGTACTGGGATCTGACCAGCGAGCGCGTGCTCACCATGGAACGCATCCAGGGCACCCGCATCGACGACGTCGCCAGCATCCGCAAGAAGGGCTTCGACGGCGAGGCGTTGGTGAAGGCCCTGCTGTTCAGCGTGTTCGAGGGCGGCCTGCGGCACGGCCTGTTCCACGGTGACCTGCACGCCGGCAACCTCTACGTCGACGACGACGGCAAGATCGTCTTCTTCGACTTCGGGATCATGGGCCGTATCGACCCGCGCACCCGCTGGCTGCTGCGCGAGCTGGTCTATGCGCTGCTGGTGAAGAAGGACCATGCCGCGGCGGGCAAGATCGTGGTGCTGATGGGTGCGGTGGGCACCGTCAAGCCGGAGGCGCAGGCGGCCAAGGACCTGGAACGCTTCGCCACGCCGCTGACGATGTCCTCACTCGGCGAGATGAGTTACGCCGAGATCGGCAAGCAGCTCTCGACCCTGGCCGACGTCTACGATGTGAAGCTGCCGCGCGAGCTGGTGCTGATCGGCAAGCAGTTCCTCTACGTCGAGCGCTATATGAAACTGCTGGCACCGAGATGGCAGATGATGAGCGACCCACAGTTCACCGGGTACTTCGCCAATTTCATGGTGGAGATCAGCCGTGAGCACAAACAAGCCGAAGAAGAAGGCAGCGCATGACCGTCCGTACCGGTACCGCCACCCACGGTGACATCGAGATCGCCTACGAGGACTTCGGCAGTCCCGACGACCCGGCCGTCCTGCTGGTCATGGGTCTGGGCGCGCAACTGTTGTTGTGGCGCAAGGGCTTCGTCGAGAAACTGGTCGACCAGGGGTTGCGCGTCATCCGCTTCGACAACCGCGATATCGGGCTGTCCACCAAGCTGCCCCACGCCCGCAGCGGCGCCGCGCTGCCGACCCGGATGGCCCGGTCCTTCCTCGGGTTGAAGAGCCCGGCCGGCTACACCCTGGAGGACATGGCCGACGACGCGGCCGCGCTGCTGGACCACCTCGGTATCGACCGGGCGCATATCGTCGGCGCGTCGATGGGCGGCATGATCGCCCAGGTCTTCGCCGCCCGGCACGCCCACCGCACCCACAGCCTGGGCGTCATCTTCTCCAGCAACAACCAGGCGCTGCTGCCCCCGCCCGGCCCCAAACAACTGCTGGCCATCCTGCAGAAGCCCAAGGAGGCCACCCGGGAGGCCATCATCGAGAACTCGGTGCGGGTGCTGAGCACCATCGGCAGCCCTGGATTCCCCACGCCACCGGAACGGGCCCGCGCCGACGCCATCGAGAGCTACGAGCGCTCGTACTACCCGGCCGGGGTGGGCAGGCAGTTCGCGGCCATCATGGGCAGCGGCAGCCTGCGGCACTACAACCGGCAGATCACCGTGCCGACCGTGGTGATCCACGGCAAGGCGGACAAGCTGATGCGCCCGTCCGGAGGCCGGGCGATCGCCCGCGCCATCCCGGGCGCCCGGCTGGTGCTGATCGACGGAATGGCCCATGACCTGCCCGAAGCACTGTGGGATGACATCATCGGCGAGCTGAAGTCCAACTTCGCGAACTGATTTTCGGCCCATCTGTCGGATTGGGCGGGCGCCGTTCGTCGGACAGGTAGAGAGTGGGATACCAGGTCCCGCCCCTACCGAAAGAGGCGTCATGTACTACTTCGCACTGCTGTTGACCCCCGAGCGTGCACTGACCCCCGCCGAGGGCGCCGCCGAGATGGCCGCCTACCAGTCGTTCCACGCCAAGGCCGGGTCGGCCATCCGCGCCGGCGACGCGCTCTGCGCGGCCAAGGACGGCAAACTGATCACCGGCTGGCCCGGTAATCCGGTGGTGACCGACGGCCCGTTCGCCGAAGGGGCCGAGGTGGCCGGCGGCTACTACGTGCTGGAGGCCGACAACCTCGACGACGCGCTGGCCCTGGCCCGCGACATCCCGGCCGCACAGTACGGCGCCGTCGAAGTCTGGCCGATGGTGCACTGGGGTGCCCCCACCGAGCCCGTCGGCGCGGCGTGGCTGGGCCTGCTGCTGGAGGCGCCCGAGGATGTCAACGTCCCCGGCTCCCCCGAGTTCGAGGCCAGGGTGGCCCTGCACCAGGAAGCCGGCGCATCGATCGGCGATCACGTGCTGGGCGGTGCGCCGCTGCATCCGCCCGCCACGGCGACGACGGTGCGGGTGCGCGACGGGCAGGTGCTGCTGACCGACGGCCCGTATGCCGAGGGCGCCGAGGTGGCCAACGGCTTCTACCTGATCCGCGCCGCCGACCAGGACGAGGCGGTCAAGGTCGCCTCGATGATCCCTGCCGGTTCGGTGCTGCTGCGGCAGCTGGCCGGAATCGCCGGCCTGTAACAGCTCGCACCGAATGACCATCCTGGACGGCGTCTTCCGTCGTGAGTGGGGGCCTGCGGTGGCCGCGCTCGCCCGCTGGTGCGGCGACCTCACCGTCGCCGAGGACGCCGTCCAGGAGGCCTTCACCGAGGCGCTGCGCAGCTGGGGCGACCAGCCGCCGGCCAACCCCGGCGGCTGGTTGGTGACCGTCGCGCGCAACCGGGCGCTGGATCGGCTGCGACGCGAAACATCGCGCCCCGGAAAGGAACTCGCCGCGATGCCGATCCCCACCGATGACCGGCCGGTGCACCCGGTGCGCGATGACGAGCTCCGGATGATGTTCACCTGCGCGCACCCCGCGCTGGACGCGTCCTCGCAGTTGGCCCTCACGCTGCGGCTGATCTCGGGGCTGACGGTGCCCGAGATCGCCCGCGCGCTGATGCAGTCCGAAGCCGCCGTCGGACAACGGATCACCAGGGCCAAGGCCAAGATCCGGCATGCCAACATCCCGTTGCGGGTTCCCCCGGCCGAGCTGCTGGGCGAGCGTACCCCGCACGTGCTGGCCTGTGTCTACTCGGTATTCACCGAGGGCTACTGGTCGACGGGCGGGCCGTCGGCGATCCGCGACGACCTATGCGACGAGGGGGTGCGGCTGGCCGGTGAACTGTGTGAGCTGATGCCGACGGTCCGCGACACCCACGCCCTGGCCGCGCTGACCCTGCTGCACGATTCGCGGCGCAGCACCCGGGTGGACGCCGACGGCGTGCTGACTCCCCTCGATGAGCAGGACCGGTGCCGTTGGGATCGGGGCCGGATCGCGCGCGGGCTGGACCAGCTGCGGCTGGCCGCCGGGGCGGCGGGACCGTATCTGCCGCAGGCGGTGATCGCGGCGGCGCACGCCACGGCGCCGGACTGGGAGTCCACCGATTGGGCGGTGATCTGCACGGCCTACGATCGGCTCATTGCGATCACAGATTCCCCGATGGCCCGGGCCAACCGGGCGCTGGCGGTGGGTCTGCGCTCCGGCTTCGACGCCGGGCTGGCCGCGCTCGACGAGATCGCCGACGATCCCCGGCTGACACGCTCCAGCGTGGTCGCCTCGATCCGGGCCGACCTGCTGCGCCGCGCCGGACGACAGCCCGAGGCCGCACACTGGTATCGAATTGCCTTGGATCGCAATGCCTCCGAACCGGCACGGGAGTTCCTGCGCCGGCGGCTCGGGGAGTGCGAGGGTTGATGTGGGTGGTCGGGGTCGCGCTGCTGACAATCGCCACCGCCGCGCTGGCCGCCCGATTCCTGCCCGCCACCCGTCGCAGCGTCCTGCTGGCGGCGGCGCTGTCGCCGTATCTGATGCTGGGCGCCCCGGTGGCGGTCGCTGTGTTCGCGGTATCCGGCTGCGGGACGGCGGCCACCATCGCGGCAGTGGTCACCGTCGCCGCGCTGGCGACCCAGCTACCGTCCTTCGTCGGCCGTCGGGCGCCGCAGGGCCCCACGCTGCGCTTCGTCACCGCCAATCTGCGCTACGGCCAAGCGGATCCGACGGCCGTGGCCGAGCTGGCCCAGCGGCACGCGGACGTGCTGGCCGTGCAGGAGCTGACCCCCGAGTTGGCCGACGCGCTGTCTGCGCTGCTCAAGGCGGACTTCCCGTTCGCCATGCTGCAACCCGGTGACCGCGCGTCCGGAGTGGGATTGTGGAGCCGTCATCCGATGATTGCCACCGGCAGCGACGGGCGTTTCCAGCGCGGGTTCATCACCGCCCGGATCCGCGTGCCCGGTATGCCGGTGCCGACGACGGTGGTCTGCACCCATCTGTCTCCGCCGCGGTCGGCATTCGGGCACTGGCGCGCCGATATCGAGCGGCTGGGGCCCGCACTGAAACGCGTCCACGCCGAGGGTCCGGTGGTCGTGGGATGTGACCTCAACGCCACATCCGATGTGCGGGACTTCCGAGCCCTCCTGCGTGACGGCTACGCCGACGGTGCCGCCCAGGCCGGGGCCGGCTTCCTGCGCACCCACCCCGATGACCTACCGATCCCGCGGGTCGTCGCGGTCGACCATGTGCTGACCAGGGACGCCACCGCCACCGCCGTGCGCGCTGTGCGGGTGCCGGGCTCGGATCACCGCGCGCTGGTAGCCCAGGTGGTGCTGGGGAGAGCCTGAAATGCCGAATGGCCAGTCATTGCACGGGTTTTCGATCAACCCGCGCAACGACTGGCCACTCGGACCGAGTCTTGCTCCCCCGGCCTACTCCTCCGGCCACATGGTCGGATCCGGCCTACGGCCTACTCCTCCGGCCACATGGTCGGATCCGGCCTACGGCCTACTCCTCCGTGAAATTCCGGGTGACCGTCGGGTCCACCGGGATGCCCGGACCGGTCGTCGTGGACACGGTGACCTTCTTCAGGTACCGGCCCTTCGACGACGACGGCTTGGCACGCAGCACCTCGTCGAGGGCGGCACCGTAGTTCTCGGCCAGCTTGGCCTCGTCGAACGACGCCTTGCCGATCACGAAGTGCAGGTTGGCCTGCTTGTCGACGCGGAAGTTGATCTTGCCGCCCTTGATGTCCTGCACGGCCTTGGCGACGTCAGCGGTCACGGTGCCGGTCTTGGGGTTGGGCATCAGACCGCGGGGGCCCAGCACGCGGGCGATGCGGCCAACCTTGGCCATCTGGTCGGGCGTGGCGATCGCGGCGTCGAAATCCAGGAAACCACCCTGGATCTTCTCGATCAGGTCGTCGCTGCCAACCACGTCGGCGCCGGCGGCCAGCGCCTGCTCGGCCTTCTCGCCCACGGCGAACACCGCGACACGGGCCGTCTTACCGGTGCCGTGCGGCAGGTTCACGGTGCCGCGGACCATCTGGTCGGCCTTGCGGGGATCGACGCCCAGGCGGATGGCCACCTCGACGGTCGCATCCTGCTTCTTCGACGAGGTCTCCTTGGCCAGCCGGGCGGCCTGCAGCGGGGTGTAGAGGTTGGTGCGATCCACCTTCTCGGCGGCTTCGCGATATGCCTTGCTGTTCTTGCTCATTGTGTCTCCTGTTCAAGAGGTGTGGTTGGCGAGCCGAAGCGGGCTCTCCCACGCGTTCTGGTCTATTCGACCGTGATACCCATGGAGCGGGCGGTGCCGGCGATGATCTTCGCCGCGGCGTCGATGTCGTTGGCGTTGAGATCTTCCTTCTTGGTCTCGGCGATCTCGCGCACCTGATCCCAGCTGACCTTGGCGACCTTGGTCTTGTGCGGCTCGCCGGAACCCTTCTGCACACCGGCGGCCTTGAGCAGCAGCTTGGCGGCGGGCGGGGTCTTCAGGGCGAAGGTGAAGCTGCGGTCCTCGTAGACGGTGATCTCCACGGGGATGACGTTGCCGCGCTGCGACTCGGTCGCGGCGTTGTACGCCTTGCAGAACTCCATGATGTTGACGCCGTGCTGACCAAGCGCGGGACCGACCGGCGGGGCGGGGTTGGCCTGCCCGGCCTGGATCTGGAGCTTGATGAGCCCGGCGACCTTTTTCTTCGGGGCCATTGTTGTTCGTTCCTTTTCTTCTCTTCTTCGAGTCTTAGATCTTGGCGACCTGGTTGAAGGTCAGTTCCACAGGCGTCTCGCGGCCGAAGATGGACACCAGCACCTTGAGCTTCTGCTGCTCGGCGTTGACCTCGCTGATCGAGGCGGGCAGCGTGGCGAACGGGCCGTCCATGACGGTGACCGACTCGCCGACCTCGAAATCGACCAGGATCTCGGGGCGCTCCAGGGTCGCCTCGGAAGACGCGGCCGCGGCGGCCGTCGAGGCGGCCTTGCCTGCGGCCTTCTTCGCCGCGCCCTGGGGCAGCAGGAACTTGACCACGTCGTCCAGGCTCAGCGGCGACGGGCGCGAGGTGGCACCGACGAAGCCGGTCACGCCGGGCGTGTTGCGCACGGCACCCCACGACTCGTCGTTGAGATCCATCCGCACCAGGATGTAACCGGGCAGCACCTTGCGATTGACCTGCTTGCGCTGGCCGTTCTTGATCTCGGTGACCTCTTCGGTGGGCACCTCGACCTGGAAGATGTAGTCGCCGACGTCCAGGTTCTGCACGCGGGTCTCGAGGTTGGCCTTCACCTTGTTCTCGTAGCCGGCGTAGCTGTGGATGACATACCAATCGCCGGGCTTGAGACGCAGTTCCTTCTTGAGCGCGGTCGCCGGATCGACGTCTTCCTCGGGGGCTTCAGGTGCCTCGGCGGCCTCCTCCGAGGCCTCCGCAGCATCAGAGGTCTCGGGAGCCGCTGAAGCCTCGGTGGCTTCCGCCTCGCCTGCCTCCAGGGTCTCGTCGAGCACGTCGACGGCATCACCCGAAGGCGTCTCGGCGTCGAGCTGTTCGTCGCCGTCGAAGCTAGTCACGGTTGTCAGTCCTCTCTCAATTCTTCCGGTCAGCCGAACACGATCGACACGAGCTTGGCCAGCCCGAGGTCGACCCCACCGATCAGCGCGACCATGAACGCCAGGAACACCAGGACCACCGTGGTGTAGCTGACCATCTGCTTGCGGTTCGGCCAGATGACCTTGCGCAGCTCCGCGACGACCTGCTTGAGGTAGTTCCACACGAAGGCGAACGGGTTCACCCGGTTGGTGTCACTCTTCCTGGACTTGCCAGCCTTGGCGTTCTTGGCGCGCTTACCGCTCGTGGCGGCCGGCTCGTCGGCGTCGCCGTCAGAGGCTTCGGTGTCGGTCTCGGACGGCTCCGCATCCTCGACCGGGGCCGTCGCCGCGCGCCGGGACCGCTTTCCGGTCGGGCGCACCGGACGGGTCACGACGGCCGTCTGACCGGCCGCGTCCTCGATGCCCGCATCCTCGGTGCCCTCGGAGCCGGCACTGTCGCGCTCGTCGCTCACCGCATGCCTTTCATCTGGTTCGGGTGGTCACCTTCCAGTGTCCACACTCGTCGAGTATTCAGTTGAGCAGGGGCGACAGGACTTGAACCTGCAACCTGCGGTTTTGGAGACCGCTGCTCTGCCAGTTGAGCTACGCCCCTTCGTTGCGGCCCTCACACAATTCGCGCGCTCCCCGACCGGCCGATTTCCGAACCGACGGACAGCGCGCTGATGTGGGAAAACCCCGAGGACCGAGTGTACATCGGCCCAAGTGTTAGTTACTAATCCCCTGCGACCGCCGTACGCCGCACCTGTCCGGATTCCCGGTCGTACTGCACCGACACCGAGTTGTCACCCTCGTGACCCATCAGCGTGGTGAACGCCTCCATGACCACGAAGGCATCGTCGGCGTCGTCGTCGCGAAGGATGTTGCGGGTCACGACGATATCGGCGCCGAAGCGCTCGTCGACCGACATGATCTCCAGTTCCGCGTGCAGTCGATCGCCCACCTTGATCGGCCGGTGGTACACGAACCGCTGATCGACCTGGATGATCTGCATGGTTTCCATGCCGACGTCGATATTGCGGAAGAAATCCTGCTGCACCAGATTCGCCAAGATCGACACGAAGGTCGGGCCGGCGACGATCGCGTCGTGACCGAGTTCGGCGGCGGCCTCCTCGTACAACGAGGCGGGGTGCTCGGATTTGACCGACTTGGCGAACAGCTTCACCTGCTCACGACCGACGACGAAGACCTCGGGGTACTTGTAGACCATCCCGAGCAGATCGGGGCGCAATGCCATGGGTTAGGCCAACTTCGCGACGGCGATGGCGCGGCCGAAGATCTTCTTGCCGCCGGTGGTGGCCGACAGCGCGATGGTGACCGACTTGTCCTCCGGCTCCACCGACTTCACCCGGCCGTTGAAGACGATCTCGGCTCCGACGCCGTCGTTCGGGACGGGCACCACCGCGGTGAAGCGGACGTTGTACTCGGTCACGGCCGCCGGGTCGCCCACCCAGTCGGTGACGTAGCCGCCGCCGAGGCCCATCGTCAGCATGCCGTGCGCAATGGCGGTGTCCAGGCCGACCTGCTTGGCGATGTCGTCGTCCCAGTGGATGGGGTTGAGGTCCCCGGACACGCCGGCGTAGTTGACCAGATCCTGCCGGGTCAGCGGGATGACCTTCTCCGGCAGGATGTCGCCGACGCTGACCGAACTGAACTCACGCAGAGCCATCAGTAAAACCCTCTTCCCCGTCGCCGGCACGGCCCGCCAGGGTCGTGTAGGCCTCCTGGACAACCTCACCCTTGTCGTTGGTGACGATGTTCTTGGTGACGATGATGTCGGTGCCGTGTGCCTGCCGCACCGAATCCACGTAGACGTCGCAGTACAGCCTGTCGCCCACCCGGATGGGTCGTTCGAACTTGAAGGCCTGATCCACCTGGACGATCTGGGCGTCGTGAATCCCGATATTGGCGTGCTCGAAAAATGCATACTGCGCCGTGTAGCCGAAAATGCTGATGAAGGTCAGCGGCGCCGGCAGGGTCTGGTGACCCAGCTCGGCGGCGACAGCTTCATCCTGGAAGTACGCCGCGTCGTTCTTCACCGCAAGCGCGTACTCGCGCACCTTCTCGCGTCCCACCTCATACGCATCGGGATAGCGGTAATGCATCCCGACGATATTCGATGACAGAGCCACGGCGAAGGATCAGCGGGACTCTTTGTGCGGCTGGTGGTGACCACAGTTCGGGCAGAACTTCTTGATCTCCAGCCGGTCCGGGTCGTTACGCCGGTTCTTCTTGGTGATGTAGTTGCGGTGCTTGCACACCTCGCAGGCCAAAGTGATCTTCGGCCGTACGTCGGTACTCGACGCCACGTCAGTTGCCTCTCGTTGTTGCCTGTAGCGGTGGGGAGGCTCGATCTCCCGACCTCACGATTATGAGTCGTGCGCTCTAACCAGCTGAGCTACACCGCCCCGATTAGACGAAGGCGGCGATCCGCCTGGCGTCCACCGAGCCCCCTAACGGAATCGAACCGTTGACCTTTTCCTTACCATGGAAACGCTCTGCCGACTGAGCTAAGGGGGCGTGCACTGCTTGCGGCCCGTGGGCCTTAAAGAGGGTACATTCTCGCTGATTCAGTCGCCAAAACGGCAGCGTAATCGGCTTCCGCCGGCCCGTGAAGACCCCTTGCGGCCGGGTTCCGCCCGGCTGCAACACCGAGACTGAAGCCAGGGACTCCGCGCGCCGGGTTTTTGGTACCTGGCCTCAGTCTCGGCGGCCGGAGCCGTCACCGCAGGCGTCTCCCCGTCCCCCGGCCCGCGCCCTACGCTGTGCCCATGCCTGAAGACCGCCTGTACTTCCGCCAGTTGCTGTCCGGCCGCGATTTCGCCGCCGGCGACATGATCGCCGAGCAGATGCGCAACTTCGCCTACCTGATCGGCGACCGCGAGACGGGCGACGCGGTGGTGGTGGATCCGGCGTACGCGGCCGGTGATCTGGTGGACGCACTGGAAGCCGACGGGATGCACCTGTCGGGCGTGCTGGTGTCGCATCACCATCCCGACCACGTCGGCGGATCGATGATGGGCTTCGAGTTGAAGGGACTGGCCGAACTACTGGAGCGGGTCAGCGTGCCGGTTCACGTCAATGCCCATGAGACCGAATGGGTTTCGCGGGTCACGGGTATCGCGCCGAGCGAACTGACCGGACACCGGCACGGGGACAAGGTGGCCATCGGCGATATCGAGATCGAATTGCTGCACACCCCCGGCCACACTCCCGGCAGCCAGTGCTTCCTGCTCGACGGGCGGCTGGTCGCCGGTGACACGCTGTTCCTGGAGGGGTGCGGCCGGACCGATTTTCCCGGCGGCGACGTCGACGACATGTTCCGCAGCCTGCAGGCGCTGGCGGCGTTGTCCGGGGACCCGACGGTGTTTCCCGGCCACTGGTACTCCAGCGATCCGAGCGCTCCGCTGTCGGCGGTCAAGCGTTCCAACTACGTCTACCGGGCGCGCGACCTGGACCAGTGGCGCCTGCTGATGGGCGGCTGACCTGGCCGACGCGGCCGGACAAAGCCGCGCGGCGTTATCCGGGCTCGGCTATTGTGCGGGGTCACAGCGCCCCTTGCGGCGCGTGATGGGGAGGAAGCCCTGCGATGACGACACCGCCGACCCCCGCCGGCTGGTACCCCGACCCCGACGGAACGGGTGGTCAACGGTATTGGGATGGCACGGCGTGGACCGAGCACCAGGCGCCCGCGCAGCAGCCACCGGCGCCGGCACCGGAACCGGCGCCACCGGCCCAGGAGCCGTCGTCGTCGTGGCCGTCGGAGCTGCCGCCGTGGCCGACGGATATGGAAATGCCGTCGTGGGACGAGGCCGCCAGCGAGCAGCCGACCTCCGTCGTCCAGGTTCCGCAGGCCGACCCGGCACCCGAACCGGCCGAGCCGACAGCTGCCACCGAGCAGGAGACCGTCGAAGTACCGCGGCCCGAACCGGCCACGACCGTCGTCCCCACCTATACCCCTGCCCCGCCCTATACCCCGCCGCCGGCCGACCCGACCGCCGGCAACGGCACGTTGCTCAAGGGCTACCTCGCTGCGGTGGGAGTGCTGCTCGTCGCCCTGGTCGCGGTCCTGGTGTTCGCGTTCGTGATCCACAAGCCGGAATCCAGCCAGCTGAGCCTGCCCGGTACCGCGTCGAGCGAGCCGTCCAGCACCGAGTCCACCACGGCGTCGAGCCCATCGGAGACCGCGACACCGGCGGAAACCGCCGCACCGGTCGCCGGTCAGGCGGTCGACGGTGACGTCACCTTCACCACCAACGGCATCGACATCGGGCCCACGGTGGTCGCCCCGGACAACGATCAGCTGACCAAGACGGCGACGGGTGAGTTCGTCGTCGTGCATCTGACGCTGACCAACAACGGTCAGACGCCCGCCGCGTTCGTGGCCGACCAGCAGGTCCTCACCGCCGGCGGCCAGACCTACACCCCGGAAACCGAGGCCACCTTCTATCTCGGTGGCACCTCGACGGTGGTGTACCCGGGTGAGCCCGCGGACGTCTCCATCGCCTTCGATGTCCCGCCCGGGACCGTGCCGGAATCACTGCAGGTGCACGGCGACCTGTCCAGCGCCGGCGCCGTTCTGCCGTTGAGTTAGCCACACTTCGACACCCGCAACGCAGATCGGGTAGGGAAATGTCCGTCAAACAACGGACAGACGACTGATTCCGTTGCACGGTAGCCTTGCCGGGCCGGATTTCGTCGAGCAAGGGGCGGTTTTCGGTGGATTCGCGGACCGGCACCCAGCCGGCCGCGTTGGCAGAAATTGATCGGTAGTTTCGCTTGTGGCGGATCCGTCGGGGGTTGCTGTGACGAACATCGTGCTGTGTTTCGACGAAGGGCGGCCCTCCCTCGTCACCACGCTGTCCGCTCTGCTCGACGACACGCAGTCGATCTGGTGTCACGACGTCCCGAGGCGCCGGCGGGCGGCATCCGACGAGGCCAGGATCGCTATCACCGAGGGGTACCGGCATCTGGTGCGGGCATGGCAGCCGGGCGATGAGATCTTCGTGTTCGGAGCCGGCCGCGGCGCGGCATGTGCCCAGGCATTGAGCCGGCTACTCGGCACGATCGGCGTGCTCGACGGCGAATTGATCGACTACATGCTGGCCACCTATGCCGTACCGCGCACGCCGCGCAGCGGCGATGACTGGCGCTCCATCGCGGCCGTCGCTGCCGGGTTGACCGCGCAGTCCGATATCGCGGTGCCCGTTCGCTTCCTCGGCTTATGGGACGCCACCAGAACGCGCGGCACCGCCGGACCCGTGGAGGTGGTCGAGGGCAGGCATGCGATCGCCATCGACGGCGGGCCCCTGCTGCAACGAGTGCAGGGTGTCGAGGAGGTCTGGTTCCGCGGCACACACCGCGGCATCCTGACCGACGCGCTCACGCTGGACTGGATGCTCGACGGCGCCACCCGCGCCGGGCTGCGGATCGGCACCGATCCCGTGCATTCGCCGGGCACTCGGCACGATTCGCGCGCCCGCGGAGTGCGCCGGCTACCGGACGCCGCGGCCGTGCACGCCAGCGTCGAACAGCATGTGCGAACGCACCCGGCGTACTGGCGCCGACTGCCCGCCGAAGTGGTGTGGACCGACATCGAGTGGCTGGACCGGACCGAGCGATTGGTCCAGGGCGTACCGCGGCAGCCCATTGCCACTCAGGCCCTGGCGGCCGCCAGCTAGCAATGCCGAAGGTCGCTGTTTACGCGACACTTGGCTAAGCGCTACTGTCCAGAGCGCAATCGGACGAACTGATGAGGGCGCTGTGGAGTGGTTTCGCGATCGATGGACCGATCTGGCCGGCCTGGGCTCTGCAGCCTGGTTAACCATCGCGGCGTGGACGGGGCTACTCCTCGCGATCCTCGCCCTGGTCTTCGTGGCACGTGTGGTCAAACGAAATCGGCAGCTCAAGAGGGATGAATTGCGTCCCCACGTGGTGATGTACATGGAGCCCAGTGCCACCGACTGGCATGTCATCGAGTTGGTGGTGCGTAACTTCGGCAAGTCCGCCGCGCACGATATCGAGTTCGACTTCCCCACCCCGCTGACGGTGGGCCACTACGAGGACGCCTACGACGACGGGCCGCCGGACATCACCGAACTCCGGCTCCCCAGCGAACTCAAACAGCTGGCCCCCGGGCAGGAGTGGCGAACCGTCTGGGATTCGGCGATCAGCCGGGAACAACTCGGCGGCGAGATCCGGTCGCGTTTCGACGGCACTCTGACCTACCGCGACCGCGCCTCGGGTGAGAAGGGCAAGCCGCAGCACTACACGTCGGCGGTGCAGCTCGACTGGGAGAGCCTGCCACCGGCCCAACGCCTCGACCTGATGCTCAACCACGATCTGGCCAAACGGGAGAAGCAGAAGCTGGAACTGCTGCGCAGCCTGCTCACCTACTTCCACTACGCATCCAAGGAGACCCGCCCCGAGGTGTTCCGGGCCGAGATCGACCGGATGAACCGCGCGGTGCGGGAAACCCAGGACCGTTGGCGGACCCGCCAGGTCGACCAGACCACCGAGCTCGACTTCCCGTGGATCGACGACAAGCGGACCGGCGGCAGACATCACTCGAGCCCCGCCATCGGAATTCGCAACCACGCTCCGTAACATCCGCTCCATGACGACCCCGGTGAGTTACTCGGTCAACGAATCCGTCGCGACGATCACGTTGGACGACGGCAAGGTCAACGCGCTATCGCCCACCATGCTGGCGACCGTCAACGGCGCGCTGGATCAAGCGGAGGCCGATATCTCGGCGGGCACCGTGAAAGCCGTGGTGCTGGCCGGCAATTCGCGGGTGTTCAGCGGCGGCTTCGAACTGAGCGTGTTCGCCTCCGGTGACCCCGACGCAGGGCTGGCGATGCTGACCGCCGGATTCGAATTGTCGGTGCGGGCCTTGAGCTTCCCGGCGCCGATCGTGATGGCGGCCACCGGGCCGGCCATCGCCATGGGCTCGTTCCTGTTGCTCAGCGGGGACCATCGGGTGGGATCGGAGAAATCTCGCTGCCAGGCCAACGAGGTGGCGATCGGGATGACGCTGCCGATCTCGGCCGTCGAGATCATGCGAATGCGCCTGACCCGTGCCGCGTTCTCCCGCGCCGTGTCGGTGGCGGCCACCTTCTCGGGCGACGCCGCGATCGCGGCCGGCTGGCTCGACGAGATCGTCGAGCGTGACGACGTGTTGGGCCGGGCGCAGGCGGTGGCCGCCGAGTACGCCGCGACCCTGAACCTCAAGGCGCACGTGGCCAGTAAGGCCAAGGCCCGCGCATCGGCCATCGAGGCCATTCGAGCCGGTATCGACGGCTTGCCCGAGGAGTTCGCGCTCACGCTGAAGTAGCGGCGGCGGACCGAGGGTGGGGCGTGTGCGATGCCCGCCTCGCAGCGACTTTTCAGCGACGACGAGCGCCCACACCCGCCCGCCTGCGTGCCTGCCTGCCTGTCTCGGCGCCCGCACCGATGTAGCCAATGCCCGCCTCGCAGCGACTTTTCAGCGACAACCCCGGGATGGTCGTCAGGGCGCCGGTTCCCGGGCGAGCGCGTCGACGCGGGCAATCAGCGCCCGTACGCGCTTCTCGATCCGGTACTCGGTGGCGCGCGGCATCTCGCCGAAGCTGTAGCGGCCGCGACCCCGGGGCCACACCCTGCCGTGGCTCATCTCCCAGCGCAGCGCATCCGATACCGTCTTCGACGGTCGACCGCCGACGTCGAACCCGGAGCGCATCAGCCGGTCGACCAGTTCGGCCACCGTCGCCGGCCCTTCATGGGCGAGCAGCCAGGTCAGCAGGTATCGCAACTCGACACCGCGGACCCGCAGATACGTGGACATGCCGCCATGTTCGTACGCGCCTCCGACAAGTTCGTCACTGTCGCTGAAAAGTCGCTCGGAGGCGGGCAATCGCCACGTACCTCCTCCCGAATCGGCGGCGGTGACCCGATGATCAGCTGTCGCTGAAAAGTCGCTCGGAGGCGGGCATTCGGATACGTGCTCCGGTCCCCGCCCGGGAGTGACTATCGTGACTCGCGATGGCCCTGCACCTGCACCGCGCCGAGCGCACGGATCTGCTCGCCGACGGCTTGGGTGCGCTGCTGTCGCAGCCACTGCCCGACCCGTTCGCCCAGGAGCTGGTCCTGGTGCCCGCCAAGGGTGTGGAACGCTGGCTCAGCCAACGACTGTCGGACCGGCTGGGTGTGTGCGCCGGGGTGCAGTTCCGCAGCCCCCGCTCGTTGATCGCCGAGCTCACCGGCACCTCACAGCGTGATCCGTGGTCGCCCGACGCACTGGTGTGGCCACTGCTGGCCACCATCGACGAGAACCTGGACCAGCCGTGGTGCGCCACCCTGGCCACCCATCTGGGCCACTTCGAGACCGGTGAGGAACGTGAGCTGCGGCAGGGCCGCCGGTACGCGGTGGCGCGCAGGCTGGCCGGGCTGTTCGCGTCCTACGCACGCCAACGCCCCGAGCTGCTCGTCGACTGGGCGGGCGTGGACGCCGACCTGGCCTGGCAGTCCCCGCTGTGGCAGGCCCTGCTGGCCCGGATGAACACCGACCCGCCGCATATCCGGCATACGAAAACCCTTGCACGACTGCGGGAAGCGCCATCGGATCGGCTACCGCAGCGGCTGTCGCTGTTCGGCCACACCCGATTGCCCGCCACCGAGATCGAACTGCTCGGCGCCCTGTCCACCCATCACGACCTGCACCTGTGGCTGCCCCATCCCAGTGACCGCGCGTGGCATTCGCTCGCCGACCAAGGAGCCCGCATCCCCCGCCGCGAGGACACGAGTCATCGCGCCGTCGGCCATCCACTGCTGGCCACCCTCGGCCGGGATCTGCGGGAACTGCAGCGCGCCCTGCCCACCCCGGCATCAGACGAGTATCTACCTGCCCCAACGTATCCCGACACGCTGCTGGGCTGGCTGCAGTCCGATATCGCCGCCGACCGGCTGCGGCCCGAAGGCCGGACGTTCCGGTCCACCGACCGGTCCGTGCAAGTGCACGCCTGCCACGGCCCGGCCCGCCAGGTCGACGTGCTGCGCGAAGTCCTGTTGGGTCTGCTCGCCGACGACCGCACCCTGGAACCGCGCGACATCCTGGTGATGTGCCCGGATATCGAGACGTTCGCACCGCTGATCTCGGCGGGTTTCGGGCTGGGCGAGGTGGTGCACGGCGCCCACCCCGCACACCGGTTACGGGTCCGGCTGGCCGATCGCGCACTGGTGCAGACCAATCCGTTGCTCGCGGTCGCCGCGCAACTGCTGACCCTCGCCGGCGGGCGCGCCACCGCCAGTGAGGTGCTCAACCTGGCCGCGACCGCGCCGGTGCGCGCGCGGTTCGGGTTCACCGATGACGACCTGGACGCGGTGACCGCCTGGGTACGCGAGGCCAATATCCGCTGGGGTTTCGACCAGCAGCACCGCGCCCCCTACGGTGTCGAATTCCTGCACAACACCTGGCGTTTCGGACTGGATCGGGTGCTCGCGGGCGTCGCGCTCTCCGATGATTCACGAACCTGGCTGGACACCACCTTGCCGCTGGACGACGTGGGCAGCAACCGCGTCGAACTGGCCGGCCGCTTCGCCGAATTCGTCGATCAACTGCACCGTACCGTCGTCGCACTCAGCGGCACCCGCCCCTTGGCCGACTGGTTGCACGCACTGCTCGACGGCATCGACGCGCTGGCCCACGACGACGAGGAGTGGCCGCGGGCACAGGCGCAGCAGGAGTTCACCGACATTCTGGACACCGCCGATGGCGCCACGTTGTTGCGGCTGACCGATATTCGCGCGCTGCTGGACCGGCGGTTGGCCGGGCGGCCCACCCGCGCCAACTTCCGCACCGGCACGTTGACGGTGTGCACCATGGTGCCGATGCGGTCGGTTCCGCATCGCGTGGTGTGCCTGCTGGGGCTCGACGACGGCATGTTCCCCCGGTTGGGCGCCGTCGACGGCGACGACATCCTGGCGCGCGACCCGATGACCGGTGAGCGCGACATCCGCTCGGAGGACCGGCAATTGCTGCTGGACGCGATCGGCGCCGCCACCGAGACACTGGTTATCACCTACACCGGCGCGAACGAATACACCGGGCAGATTCGCCCGCCCGCGGTGCCGGTCGCCGAACTGCTCGACACCTTGGACCTCACCTGCTCCGGCGCGGTGTCGGTGCTGACCCGCCACCCCTTGCAGCCGTTCGATATCCGTAACGTCGAACCGGACGAGAGCGGCCGGCCGTTCACCTTCGATCCGACGGCGCTGACCGCAGCCCTGGCCATGTCCGGGCATCGCGAACCGCGCCCGGTGTTCGTCTCCGGCCCGCTACCCGCGCCGCCGGTCGCCGATGTCGAACTGACCGAACTGATCCGGTTCTTCAACGACCCGGTGAAGGGTTTCTTCCGCGCGCTGGATTACACGTTGCCCTGGGACGTCGACGGCGTGTCCGACGAGATGCCGGTGGCCATCGACGCGCTCGAGGAATGGACGGTGGGCGATCGGATGCTGGCGGACATCATGGCCGGCTTGACGCCGCAGGACGCCCAACAGGCCGAGTGGCGACGCGGCACGCTGCCGCCGGGCCGGCTCGGCTGGCGGCGCGCCATCGAGATCCGGGACCAGGCCGCCGAGCTGGCCGCCGAGGCGCTTCGGCACCGCACCACCGAAGCGGCGGTCTTCGACGTGGATGTCGAGCTGGAGCCGGGCCGGCGGTTGACCGGCACGGTGACCCCGGTTTTCGGGAACCGGTTGTCGGCGGTGACCTACTCCAAACTGGACGGTAAACATCTGCTCAAGTCCTGGATCCCGGTACTCGCGTTGGCCGCGGCGGAGCCGAAGCGATCCTGGTCGGCCGTCTGCGTCGGCCGGCCAAGGCAAGGCACCACACCGCGGGTGCAGGTGCTGCAGGCGCCGGACTCCGCGCTGCCGGTGCTGCGCGAGCTGGTCGCGTTGTACGACGAGGGCCGCCGGACGCCCCTGCCGCTGCCGGTCAAGACATCGTATGCGTGGGCGGTGGCCCGCGAAGCCGGCGACGATCCCGAGCAGGCCGCCGGCTACCGCTGGAAGAACGAATGCGAGGACGAGGCCGTCGAACGGGTGTGGGGACGCGGCGCCCGGCTCGCCGACCTGACCGGCCTCGACGACTATGCCCAGCGCCTGTGGGTGCCACTGCTGCGGGCCGAAAGCGGTTCGCGGTGAAGACTTTCGATCTGCTCGGCCCGCTGCCGGCGCCGTTGTCGACGACGGTGTTGGAGGCCAGTGCGGGTACCGGCAAGACGTTCGCACTCGCCGGGCTGGTGACCCGGATGGTCGCCGAAGGGGTGGCCACGCTCGACGAGATGCTGCTGATCACCTTCAGCCGATCGGCCAGCCAGGAGCTACGCGAACGGGTGCGCGCCCAGATCGTCGGCGCGCTGGTCGCCATCGACGATCCGGCGCGGGCGTGCAACGACCTGGAGCGTCACATCGCCACCACCGACCGGCCGGCGCGGCGGCTGCGGCTGCACGACGCGTTGGCCGGGTTCGACGCCGCGACCATCGCCACCACGCACCAGTTCTGTCATATCGTGCTGAAATCCCTTGGCGTGGCCGGTGACAGCGACAGCGGCGTGACTCTGGTGGACAGCCTGGACGAGCTGGTGACCGAGATTGTCGACGATGTGTACCTGGCACATTTCGGCATGCAGCGCGACGACCCGATACTGGGTTACCGCGCCGCGCTCAAGCTGGCACGGGAGGTGGTGAACAATCCCGCCACCGAGTTGCGGCCACTCGACCCGGAGCCGGATTCGTATGCGGCGGTGTGTCTGGCGTTCGCCCGGGATGTGCTGGCCGAACTGGAGATCCGCAAGCGGCGCAGGGGCATCCTCGGCTACGACGATCTGTTGACTCGGCTGGCGGCCGCGCTGGACAGTCCGGGGTCGGCAGCTAGGGTCCGGATGCCGCAACGCTGGCCGATCGTCATGGTCGACGAATTCCAGGACACCGACCCGGTGCAGTGGCAGGTGATCGAGCGGGCCTTCACCGGGCGGTCGAGGTTGGTGCTGATCGGTGATCCCAAGCAGGCCATCTACGCCTTCCGCGGCGGTGATATCGACACCTACCTTCGGGCCGCCGAGACGGCGGGTGACAAGCAGACCCTGGGCACCAACTGGCGCAGCGACGCGGCACTGGTGCAGCGGCTGCAGGTGGTGCTCGGCGGGGCGCAGTTGGGCGGCCCGGGCATCGTGGTGCACCCGGTGCAGGCCCATCATGAGGGGCACCGGTTGGCCGGTGCGCCGCACAATGATCCGTTCCGGTTGCGCGTCGTCACCCGCGGCAACAGCGGGACGCGGACCCTGCCGATCGACCGGTTGCGCTCGCACATCGGCAAGGATCTGGCCGCCGATATCGGTGCGCTGCTGACCAGCGGCGCCACCTTCGACGGCGATCCGGTGCAAGCCCGTCACATCGCGGTGATCGTCGAGACCCACCGGGACGCGCGGGCGTGTTTCGACGCCCTGGCCGCCGCCGGCATCCCGGCGGTCTACACCGGCGATACCAATGTGCTCGGTTCGGAGGCCGCGGCCGATTGGCTGTGTCTGCTCGAGGCTTTCGACCAGCCGCACCGCACCGGGCTGGTGCGCGCGGCGGCGGCCACGGCGTTCTTCGGTGAGACCGCGGAAAGCCTCACGCTGGGTGGCGACGAACTGACCGACCGGATCGCGGCGACGCTGCGGGCGTGGGCGGGCCATGCCCGCGAGCGTGGCGTGGCGGCGGTGTTCGAGGCCGCACAACTGGCCGGCATGGGCAGCCGGGTGTTGTCCCGCCAGGGCGGTGAGCGGTTGATGACCGACTTGTCACACATGACGCAACTGCTGCAGGACACCGCGCATGGCGCGGGTTTCGGGCTGCCGGCGCTGCGGGATTGGCTGCGCAGCCAGAGTTCGGACGGTACCGGGGCAACCGAGCGCAACCGGCGCCTGGACAGCGACGCTGCCGCGGTGCAGATCATGACGGTGTGGGTGTCCAAAGGCCTGCAATATCCGATCGTGTACCTGCCGTTCGCCTTCAACCGGTATACCCCGGATCCGGATCCCGTTTTGTACCACGAGGATTCGGTCCGCTGCCTGTATCTCGGTGGCGCCGCGCCCGCGGTGATCCGGGCGGGTAAGGCCGAGGCGGCGGCCAACGACAGCCGGTTGACGTATGTGGCGCTGACCCGGGCACAGTCTCAGGTGGTGGCATGGTGGGCACCGTCGTACTACGAACCCAATGGCGGGTTGTCGCGCTTGCTGCGCGGACGGTCACCCGGCACCGCCGAAGTTCCCGACGTGTGCGCGCCGAGCAAGATCGCCGACGCCGACGCCCTGGCCAGGTTGCGGGCGTGGGAGGAGGCGGGTGGACCGGTCCTGGAGGAGTCCGTGATCGCGTCGTTCACTGCGCCGGCGGCTCCGGTGCCCGCCACCGACCTGTCGGTGCGGCATTTCCACCGGTCGATCGACACCAGCTGGCGCCGCACGTCCTATTCCGGGTTGTTGCGCTCGGCCCAGGAGGCCCAGCCCTCCGGCGTATCGAGCGAGCCGGAGGTCCCGGAGTTGGACGACGAGGTCGCCGATATCGCGCTGTCGGCCCCGGCGTTGGGCGCCGACGTGCCCTCGCCGATGGCGGATCTGCCCACCGGTGCCACCTTCGGCTCGTTGGTGCACGCGGTGCTGGAAACCACGGATCCGTTGGCGCCGGACCTGGTCGGCGAACTCCACACCCAGGTGCTCGCCCATGCCGCGCGGTGGCCGGTCGCGGTGGCGCCGGCCGAGGTGGCCGCCGCGCTGGTGCCGATGCACGACACCCCACTGGGACCGCTCGCGCAGGGCGCCACGCTGCGCCGGATCGGGTTGCCGGACCGGTTGTGCGAGTTGGACTTCGAATTCCCCCTTGCCGGTGAGCACCGCACCTTGGCCGATATCGGCGCCCTGCTCGAGCGGCACCTGCCGGCCGACGATCCCCTGGCCTGTTATGCCGAGCGGTTGTCGACCGGTGCGCTGAGCAGACAGTCGCTGCGCGGATATCTGTCGGGCTCGATCGACGTGGTGCTGCGGGTCGACGGCCGCTTCCTGGTGGTCGATTACAAGACCAACTGGCTTGGCACCGGGGACGCGCCGCTGACCGCCGCGGACTACGGCAGGGACCGCATGGTCGAGGCGATGCTGCATTCGGACTACCCGCTGCAGGCGCTGCTGTACAGCGTGGTGCTGCATCGTTACCTGTCCTGGCGGCTGCCCGGCTACCGGCCCGACACCCATCTCGGCGGGGCGATCTATCTGTTCGTGCGCGGAATGTGCGGTCCGGCAACGCCGGTGCTCGACGGTCATCCGGCCGGGGTGTTCAGCTGGCTTCCCCCCGCCGCTCTGGTGACCGAGCTGTCCGCGTCGTTGGAGGGTCCATGATCACCGACTTCGAGCCGGCCGATACCCATGTCGCCCGGCGCCTGACGGCACTCGCCGGGGAGACCGACGAGTCCGTGCGACTGGCGGTGGCGCTGGCCGTGCGGGCCCTGCGCGGCGGATCGGTGTGTGTGGACCTGCGGGCCGCTGCGGGCGAGGCCGGCGTCGACGCCGATGCCTGGCTGGACGCCGTTCGGGCCAGTCCGCTGACCGGTGCACCGCCGGTGCTGCACCTGCTGGGTGACCTGCTCTACCTCGACCGGTACTGGCGCGAGGAACAGCAGGTCTGCGATGACGCCCTGGCCTTGCTGGCCGCGCGGCCGGTCGGGCCGGTACCCGACGTGGCGAGGTTGTTCCCGGACGGGTTCGACGAGCAACGCGTGGCGGCGGATCGTGCTCTGGGACAAGGCCTGACGGTACTGACCGGAGGGCCGGGCACCGGCAAGACGACCACCGTGGCGCGGCTGCTGGCACTGTTCGCCGAACAGGCGGCGCTGGCCGGTCGACCGACACCGCGCCTCGCCCTGGCGGCCCCCACCGGCAAGGCCGCCGCCCGGCTGCAGGAGGCGGTGCGGGCGGAGGTCGGCCGCCTCGACGAGGTCGACCGCGCCCGGCTGAGCGGACTGTCGGCCACCACCGTGCACCGGCTGCTCGGTCCGCGGCCGGACACGTCGTCGCGGTTCCGCCATCACCGAGGCAATCGGCTGCCGCACGACGTCATCGTCGTCGACGAGGCGTCGATGGTGTCGCTGACCATGATGGCCCGATTGCTGGAGGCGGTGCGTCCGCATACCCGGCTGCTCCTGGTCGGCGATCCCGATCAGCTGGCGTCGGTGGAGGCCGGCGCGGTGCTGGCCGATCTGGTCACCGGCTTGGGTACCGAACGTGTTGCCGCCCTGCGGACTTCACATCGGTTCGGAGAGTCGATCGGCGCGTTGGCCGCCGCGATCCGGGACGGTGACGCCGACGGTGCGCTGGACGTGCTCGGCGCCGGCGGGCCGCACATCGTCTGGGCGCAGACCGCCGAGTCGCTACGCGAGGTGATGTTGCCGCACGCCTTGCGACTTCGCGAGGCGGCAATTCTCGGTGATCACCACGTCGCGACGTCGACCCTGGATGAGCACCGGCTGTTGTGTGCGCACCGGCACGGGCCTTTCGGCGTGGCGCAGTGGAACCGGCAGGTGCAGCGCTGGCTGACCGAGGCCACCGGCGAACCGATGTGGTCCAACTGGTATGCCGGTCGGCCGGTGTTGGTGACCACCAACGACTACGGCTTGAAACTGTACAACGGGGACACCGGGATCACCGTCGCGTCACCGGACGGTCTGCGGGTGGTGTTCGGTGACGCGTCGTTTTCGACGAGCAGGCTCACCGACGTGGAGACCATGCACGCGATGACGATCCACAAATCCCAGGGCAGCCAGGCCGACGAAGTCACCGTGCTGCTGCCCTCGGCGGACTCGAGGCTGTTGACCAGGGAGCTGTTCTACACCGCGGTGACGCGCGCGAAGCGGACGGTGCGAGTGGTCGGCTCGGCGGCCGAAGTCCGTGCGGCCATCGCCCGCCGCGCCGTGCGCGCGACGGGGTTGGGGCTACGGCTGCGCCGGTAGCGTCTCGGTACTTCTCAAACGGTCCGCGCCGCGAAGGCAGCGCTGGACACAATGCCGATTGCCAGCGCCAGTGTGCCGTAGCCGAGAACGGCGGCTGCGACGACAGCGGCGATCGAACCGACGCCGAGAACGACCAGCAGGCCTGCTAACAAAACTCCGCCCATGTCCACCCTTTCCTATGACTGCCGTCACAATGTAGCGCACTTGGTGGGTTGAATCACACCAACACTGGGCACAATTTGGTGGAGCCTCGTTTTCGCGCATTTGCCCTGCTCAGAAGGCCACATTTACAAGCCTGTCGGCCAGTGCAACCTTGCCGGTCGGCCGACAAACTGGCAAACGTGGTCGCGCCGGGTCAGGGCCTCAGGGCAGCGAGTAACGCCGGCAACGACACCGTGGCGAAACCTATCGCGCGGTCGCCTATGCCGTACGGCAGCACGATGGTGTCGGAGTGCACCAACGAGCCGCACGAGTACAACACGTTGGGCACGTACCCGTCCTGTTCGTCCGCGGAAGGACTCAGCAGCGGTTCCGATAGCCTGCCGATGATCCGGGTGGGGTCCTCCAAGTCGACCAAGATCGCCCCGATGGAATAGGTGCGCATCGGACCCACCCCATGGGTGAGTACCAACCACCCGGCGTCGGTTTCGATCGGAGCACCGCAGTTGCCCAGCTGCAGCGCTTCCCAGGCCGCCAGCGGATACTGGCACGCCGTCGCCCTCGTCCACACCGATGGTCGATCGGCAAAGGCGACGGTGTTCGATTCCCGGTCCGATCGCGACATCGCGGCGAAGCGCCCACGTATTCGGCGCGGAAAGAGTGCCAGCCCCTTGTTCGCGGATGCCTCGCCGACCATCGGCTCGGAGGTGAAGGAACGAAAGTCGTTGGTCGACAACAGCTGCTGACTGATCAGCGATCCGCTGTAGGCGGTGTAGCTGGCGTAATAGGTGGCGACACCGTCATCTTCGACGAAGCGCACGAACCGGGCATCCTCGATGCCAGCCGCCTCGGCGTCGGTGGCCGGCCACAGCACGCGTTCGGAAAGCATTGTCCAGGAGGGGAACTCGACCGCGTAACTCCGATCGGCGATCGCGGTGATCGCCGCGACGGCGTCCAGCGCATGTCTGCGGGTCACGCGGTTGCGTTGTAACCGCTGCAGCCGCGCATCGAGATCTGCCCGGCTGAACCGCTCCCCCAACCCGTCGAGCACAAAGGCGACGGCCTCTGCCACGGCATCGACCCGGGCCAGTTCACTGCGGAACACCGCTGCGTCGAGGAGGGTCGGTGTGGGGGTGCCTGCCGTCGCATACGGCCCCGCCGCATCCACGCCGATTCGACCGGCGTCGTCGATGGTTCCGGTGCGGAATCCGATCGAGGACCGGTGCCCCTCGCCGATGCCCCGCACGCTCATCACGAAACGCAGGCTGCCGGCCGCGAGACCGGACTGATCGGGATGCTCGACGATGCTGGGATTGCACAACGCCGCTCCCTCTATCGCGAACTCGTTGGAGAACGTCGCGCCCAACAGCAATGTCCGCTGCTCGGAGAGTTCCAGACCCGGATCCAGACGATCGGCGAGTTCAGCCGCGTGGCGCCGGAAGGTGCCGACCAGATCGCGGTGCCGCGTGCCGAACCTGACGGCGACATCGTTCCAGGCCGCACCGACCTCGCGTTCGGTCAACGAGAGAATCCGTGCCAAGACGGCTCCCGTCCGCGACTCCTGGGCCTCGAATCCTTCGTGGCCGGGGACGAACAACCTGGTGATCACGCGCGACGGATCGGCGGACAACCGAAGCGAGTGGCGCACGGCAAGCCCTCCACCCGCCGAGCTCAACTCGGAACCTGAGCAAACCGCCGGGCTTGCTGGAATGTGGAGATGACCGCGAGCGTCGATTCGGCACCCTGGTTGGCGTTCACGCCGTCGGCGTGAAGTCCGTCGTATCCGGCACCGCTGTCCGGGTTCCACATCAGCAACCCGGCATCGTTGTCGCCCTGGAACCAGGCCGCCGCAGCCCGCACGGTATCCAGCCAGACCGAGGCTGGGTCCAGCCCTGCGGCGCGGGCGCAGGCATCGGCAAGGGTCGACACCTCGATGGGCTGTTGATCGAAACCGGGCCGTGTCTCACCCGACGTCCAGCCGCCGGCCGGTGTGGGGGACAGATGGCCTGCGTTCGTCTCACGTTCGACCAACCAGCCCAACAGATCCAACCCACGCTGCCCCAGCGCCGAATCGTCGGTGACGACGGCGGCCGCGATCATCGCCTCGGCGAGCACCGCGTTCGCATAGGTAAGGCGTGGCTCGGGCCACGGCCACCCGGGATCATCACCAGCACGTGCCAGCCCCGTGACGTAGTCAGAGATGAGTTTGCGTGCCGCGATGTTGTCGGGTTCGACGCCGAGCAACTCTGCTGCGCCGACTGCGGCGAAAGCCATGGCTCGCGGCCACGCCGAACGGCCGTGCGCGGCCCTCTCGAACTGCACGACCGACAACCTGCGGATCAAGCCGACATCGCAATGCGCGGCCGCCGTGCCCAGGCCCCACAGACACCTACCCCAGGAGTCCTCCAGGGCGAAGTCGTCGATCCACCGGCCGGTGTGGTCCATTCGGTTGCGGCACCCGCCGGAGAACGACTGCGCCCCATCGAGGAATCGCACCGCCAGACGGGCCAACCCGTGCACCGCGTCGTCCGCGCTGGGTTGCCGGCTGGCGACCACCAGCACCCTGGCCATGTCGTCGGTGCAGTAGCCGTGCCCGCGGCGCGGTGTCGCGCCGTAGGCGTGCTCAAAAGTCCCGTGATGATCCGACATCCGCAACAGATGATCGAATTTCGGTGCTAGGAAAGACATCTCCGCGCCTTCCGCTTCGCAATAACCCGTTGCGCCACAGTCCGATACGACATTGCCACCACAGGCCACGCCATAGCGGGCGCGAGCCGCCGTGCCTCTGCCGCCATCGCGCCGGCCAGTCGGGGCTGGGTCAACACCGACGTCAACGCCCGCCGCATCGCGTCCGGATCGTCATGGTCGACGACGATGCCGGCACCGCTGCCGAGCAACTCGACAGCATGCGGGAACGCAGTGGCGACCACTGGTCGTCCACACGCGATGGCATCTACCAATACCCCCGAGGTCACTTGATCCTTGGAGTCGTACGGCAGGACGACCACCGATGCCGATTGCACCAGCGACGCCAACGACGCCACGTCGCGGTAGCCGGCGTCGAAGTGCACCGATGTCGTCAGACCCGCGCGCCGAACCTGCTCGACGCGCGCCGCCCGATACTCCTCACCGGCGGCGGCAAGGACTTTCGGATGTGTCCGACCGGCAACCAGGTACCTCGGACGTCCCCTGAGGGTGTGCAAGGAACCCATCGCATCGATGACCCGCTCGATGCCTTTGCCGGGCCCGAGCAGGCCCCACGTCAACAAGGTCGGTCGGCCGCCTCGGTTGGTGTGCAGAGCCGGCGCAACGGCAGCCCCGTGTGGGATGACCGTGATCTTCCCGCGTTCGACACCGAACCCGGCGCACAAGCGCACGCCTGCGGATTCTGACATGACGACCACATGATCGGCGAGCGCGGTGACGGCTGCCAGCACCGACCGCTGGTGGGGGCTCGGATCCGTAGGCACGGTGTGCGCCACCAAGATTGCCGGGACCCGCAGCCCGCCGAGAACCTCCACCACCTCTTCCCCGTCGGTGCCTCCGTAGATCCCGTACTCGTGCTGAACGATGGCGACATCACTTGCACTGAGCAGCTCCGAGCAGGCGGCCACCGAGGATGGTGACCCGTTCACCAGCTCACCGACGACGCGGCCGCTGCGCGTCGGCGACCCGTCGGACACCCGCACGATGCTCACCTCGGCACCGCCGGCCGACAACCCGTCGGCCAGCGCGGCACTGAAGCTCGCGAGGCCACAGGGGGTAGGGGGATACGAGCTCAGGATCCCGAAGCTCGGAATGCACGAGCGATGGGACAGTCCGGTATTCGAAAGCTGAAGAGTGGAGATGGCGTTCAAGGTGATCCAGACAGTCGGAAATCACCGACTTGTCCGGCGCGAGCGGATGCTCGGTGAAATCAGCGGCGGACAGCTGACTCATCCCGGACCGGCTGAGGTCCCAACACATCAACGCTACACCCCGGGCCCCACCCCTGCCTGCTGGGCCCGTGCCGCCAGGACCCGGCGGACGGCTTCGTCCACGATCTGCCCGGCTACATCAACCAACTTGCGCTGCTCGGTCTGACTCAGCACGCGCAGCTTCGTGAACGCCTCGTCACAGCCGCATCCGGTACGCGCTCGGATGATGCCGATTGCCTGATCGATGACGGGGCGGGTGAGCAGCGCGGCCCGCAGCTGGTCGGCAACGGCGAGTGCCTCGGCCAGCGTCCGCGCGTTGTGCACCGCAACGGCAGCGGGTTTGGCGAACAGTTCGGCCAACCGGGCCGCGTCATCGTCGAAGACGTCCTTGCCGAACGAATACACGCTGAGGGCACCGACGACATGATCGGGCAACAAGAGCGGCACGGCCAGCACGCTGTGCACGCCCAGCCGCCCGACCCTCGGGCCGAATCGCGGCCATGCCTTGTCACCGCCCAAGGATCCGGATCGCACGGGACGTCGTGACGAGGCGGCGGTGATCGACGGCCCTTCACGCAACAGTGCGTACTGGATATCGTCGATCTCGACGATGAAGGGCGCGCTCGCTGCCGTTTCCACGAGCGGATCTTCACCTCGTTCCACCTTCAGCACGGCCACACCGGCGCCCTCGGCGCCCGGTATGGCCCGCACGGCCGACGTCGCGACCTCGGTCAGCACCTGGCGAAGGTCGAGACTGTCGGCAACCAAACCGGCGAGACTGTCCAATCCCGCCTCCAGATCGGCGGATCGGTGCCGCATCGGGTCATCGCCGCTCACCGAGCGTGCCACCGCCCGCCGATGTCGTCGGGCAGCGCGAGCCGGAAGTTCGCCCGCACCGTCTGCAGATACTGCCGAGGCAACGACCCGGTGGTGTAGGCGAGGCCGTACTTCTCGCACAGTTGGCGCACCCGCACACTGATCCTCGCGTAGTGGTTGCTCGGCAGGTCCGGGAACAGATGATGCTCGATCTGATAGGACAGATTGCCGCTGGAAAATGCCAACAGCGGGCCGGCGTCGAAGTTCGCCGCGCCGAGCATCTGCCGCAGGTACCACTCTGCCCTGGTCTCGTCCTGCACGGACTCCGGCGTGAAGGTTTGGACGCCGTCGGGGAAATGCCCGCAGAAGATCACCAGGTATGTCCAGAGGTTCCGCAGCAGGTTGGCGCTGACGTTGGCCGCCAGCACCCGGCGCCACCGGCGCAGACCGAGGGCCGGCAAGATGACATAGTCCTTGCTGACCTGACGGCCGATCTTGGCGAGCATGGTCCGTGTCACCTCGCGCCGACCGGCATCGGTGCTGGCCGCCGCTCGTTCGGAGTGGTACCCGTGCCGGGCTATGCCCCATTCGAAGATGGTGGCCAGCAAGAGGTTTCGCAGCGGCTGTAGCAGATGCTCGGGCTTCCAGGCTTGGTCGCTGGTGACCCGAAGCACCCCGAACCCCAGGTCATCGTCGACACCCAGGACATTGCTGAACACGTGATGCCGATAGTTGTGCGAGTACCGCCAGTGCGCCGACGGAGCCACCATATCCCACTCCCAGGTGGTCGAATGGATCTCCGGATCGTTCATCCAATCCCATTGGCCGTGCGAGACGTTGTGCCCGATCTCCATGTTCTCAACGGATTTCGCGTACGCCAGTGCCGCCGTCGCGGCCACCCAGCCGGCCCTGGACCTGGTTGTGGCGATCGCCAGGCGGGCCACGATGTCGAGGCCACGCTGGAATGCGATGACGCGACGGATATAGGCCGCGTCACGGGCACCGAGGGACTCCTCGACGTCAGCCCTAATGTTGTCGAGCTCGGCCCCGAACGCCTCGACGTCCGCCGGACTCATGTTCGCGTACGCCGCGATATCGCTGATTGCCACCTGATTCCCAGTCCGTCTGAGCGCGGCTGCGAGATCCGGGCCACTCGAATGCGTTGCCGCCAGCGTAGGCCCCGGCCGCCGTCCTCGCCACGGCACGACCCCATGGGCAACACTGGACCCATGACAGACGTCTCCGCCACCCGAGTCGCGGTCTACCTCGACTTCGACAATATCGTGATATCGAGATACGACCAGGTCAACGGGCGCAATTCCTTTCAGCGTGACAAAGCCAAAGGTCTGCAACCGGATCATCTGGCCAGAGCCACCGTCGATGTCGGGGCAGTGCTGGATTTCGCGTCGTCATTCGGAACCCTGGTACTCACCCGCGCATATGCCGACTGGTCGGCAGACGTCAACGCCGGCTATCGCCAGCAGCTGGTGGGGCGGGCGGTCGATCTGGTCCAGTTGTTCCCCGCGGCGGCCTACGGCAAGAACGGCGCAGACATCCGACTGGCCGTCGACGCCGTCGAGGACATGTTCCGGCTGCCCGACCTGACGCACGTCGTGATCGTGGCAGGCGACTCCGATTACATCCCGCTCGCCCAGCGCTGCAAACGGCTCGGCCGCTACGTCGTCGGTATCGGGGTCGCCGGGTCCTCCAGCCGTGCCCTGGCCGCCGCTTGTGACGAGTTCGTGGTCTACGACGCGCTGCCCGGCGTGCCGGCGTTCGTGCCGACGCCGACCGCCGAGCCCAGCGGCCCGGTCCGGCGCACCAAGAAATCCGATCCGGCCGAACCCGCGGCACCGGATCCCCAAGCTGCCGCCACCGCGTTACTCACCCGGGCACTGCAGATCGGCCTGGAAAAGGACGATGTCGACTGGCTGCACAACTCCGCGGTGAAGGCTCAGATGAAGCGGATGGATCCGTCGTTCAGCGAAAAATCGTTGGGGTTCCGGTCTTTCAGTGACTTTCTGCGATCACGGTCCGACACCGTCGAGCTGGATGAGAGCTCCACGACCCGACTGGTGCGGCTACGGTCGGCCGACTAGGACATCGTCCGGCCGGAGGGCGCCGCCCTCGGAATCCCAGGTGGCTTGGTCGGCATTGGTGTCGGAGGCATCGGGGCGCAGCTCCTGGGCACCCTTCACCTCCGGTACGTCCGGGCGAATGGAGGGGCCCATGTCGGCATGGTTACCGATGACACGGGGTTCGGCAATGTGCGTCATCACGGTCTCTCTACATCGCCAACACGAAAATCGCGAAATGCCAATAAAATCGGTCGGCTGTGACTCCAGTCAACGCCGAAGCTCGGACCGTGTCAACGTGTATGGTCGAGGGACCGGGACCGCCACAGGCCCCCACATCAGAGGGGTCCACCATGGCCGACAAGTCTCCGCGTCAGAGCATGACCAAGAAATCCGGTAAGTCCCTCAAGGAGAAACGCGCCATCAAACGCGCCGGCCAGGCCGACGAACCCAAGAAGCTCTAACGCACGGCCCCGTTCAGCACGGGCTCGGCCACCATCCCCTTCTCCACACCCCACATGGTGGCGATCGTCTTGTACTCGCCGGTGGAGATCAGGTGTGCCAACGCCTGCATCAGCGACTGCGCCAACGGTGAGCCTTTGGCCACCGGCCAGCCGTAGGGCGCCGCATCGAACACGTCGCCGGCGGGAACGAGAGCGCCGCCGCTGAGCTTGATGGCGAAACCCGTTACCGGCGAATCCGCCGACATGGCAACGACATCACCGGCGATCAGGGCCGCCGTCACGTCGTCCTGCCGGTTGTAGACCACCTTCTCGATCGGGGCCAGGCCGGCCGCGACGCATTGGTCACTCTTGGCCGGAATCTCGACGGTCTCCTGAATCACACTGGCCGCCACACCGATTCGCAACCCGCATGCCGAATCCGGGCGGACCGTCGCACCGGCGCGCTGAGCCCACAAGGTGCCCGCCTCGAAATAGGTCACGAAGTCGACCAGCCGCTGGCGCTCGCGCGTGTCGGTGACCGAGGACATCCCGACGTCGAACGCGCCGCTTTGAACGGAAGGGATGATCTGGTCGAATTCGGTCTCGCGATACTCGGGTGTCAGCCCGAGGGTGCGCGCCACCGCGTTCATCAGGTCGACGTCGAAGCCGACGATCTCACCGGCCGAATTCTTGAACTCGTTGGGCGCGTAAGGCACGTTCACCCCGATCACCAGTTTGCCGGCGTCGCGGATGTCGGCGGGCACCGTCGCGGCGATCGCGGCGACCGATCCGGGCGGCCCGTCGGGGGCCACCACCTTGTCCGGGTCCCACCATTTCCACGCGGCTACGGCGCTGGCTCCCACCAACACCAGCACCCCGGCCGCCAACAACGCACGCTGCGGCACCCGGCGACCGGCACCGCGCTGCACCGAATGCCGCCCCGAACCGGTCACCCGCGCCGGGGTGTGCACCGCCCGCCGGGCGGCGGCCGCCAACTCGGCGCCGGTCTGGTAGCGCTTACCCGGCTTCTTCGCCATGCCTTTGGCGATCACCTCGTCGAAGGGCTGCAGCCGGGGATCGACCGCCGACGGTTTCGGCGGCGGGGCGACCATGTGCCCGGCGATCTGCTGCTCCAGACTGTCGGCGGGATACGGCCGCGTCCCGGTGAGACATTCGTAGAGCACGCACGTCAGCGCGTAGATGTCGGCCCGCGGGTCGGCCTGGCCACCGTCGAACCGTTCGGGAGCCATGTAGGCCAGCGTGCCCAGCGTGCTGCCCGCCGTCGTCATTCCGACCTCACCGGCCACCCGGGCCAGGCCGAAGTCGATCAGATACGCGAAGTCCTGCTTGGTGATGAGGATGTTGGACGGTTTGACATCGCGGTGGATCAGGTCCTGTCTGTGCGCGGCGTCCAACGCCGAGGCCACCTGCTCGATCACCGTGACCGCGAACTCGGGCTCCAGCGGTTTGTCGGCGTCGGCCAGGATGGCGCCGAGGGTGCGCCCCTCGATCAGCCGCATGTCCAGGTAGAGCCGCCCGTCGATCTCACCGAAGCCGTGGATCGGCACCACGTGCGGATCGTTCACACCCGCCGCGGCCTGCGATTCCTGCCGGAACCGGGCCTGGAAGGTGGCGTCCAGCGCAAGGTTGGGTGGCAACACCTTGAGCGCGACGACCCGTTTGGTCCGGGTGTCGTAGGCCTGGTAGACCTCGCCCATCCCGCCGCGACCGATCAACTCCCGAAGCTGATAATGCCCGAAAGGTGTCGCGTCCACCGTGTTCCCTCTCGGCGCTGGCCCCTGTGTCGCGTTCTTGGCTGAGTCTCAGTGTCGATCGAAGCTACATCACAGTGGCAAAATTGTCGTCACGTGTCAGCCGGAAATCAGCTGCATCTCACGTGGCGCCGGTACCCGTGCTTGGCATGACGAGCGGTTACGTTGTCCACGTGCGTGTCGACGGCCGGGACATCAGTGTCACCGGGAGCCTGCTGCAACCGTTGACCAGGCGCACCAACGACATCCTGCGGCTGATGCTCGCCGCGTTGTTCCTGGCCACCGTCATCACCAGCTCACTGATCACCCGCAACGACTGGGTGGCCCTGGAGCGGTCGGTGTCGGAGATCATCGGCGTGCTCACGCCGACCCAGTCCAACCTGGTCTACCTGGCCTACGGCGTGGCGATCCTGGCGCTGCCGTTCGTCATCCTGGTCAGCCTGGTGTTGTCCCGGCAGATGAAACTGCTGGGTGCCTACGCCGCGGCGGGCCTGCTGGCGGTGTTGTCGCTGTCCATCTCCGGTAACGGCATCGCCGCTCCGCAGTGGCATTTCGACCTGTCCGACCGGCTGGACACCCAGCTGTCCCAGTTCCTCGACGATCCCCGCTGGATCGCGCTGCTGGCCGCGGTGCTCACGGTGTCGGGGCCGTGGCTGTCGCGGCGCCTGCGGCGGTGGTGGTGGACGCTGCTGCTGGCATTCGTGCCGATTCATCTGGTGGTCAGCGCCGTGGTGCCGGCCCGCTCGCTGCTCGGGCTGGCGGTCGGCTGGTTCGTCGGCGCACTGGTGGTCTGGGTGGTCGGGACACCGGCCCTGGAAGTCCCGCTGGACGGTGCGATCCGGGCGCTGGACCGGCGCGGGTTCGTGGCGACGTCCCTGGCCGTCATCCACCCGCCCGGCCCGGGACCGCTGGTGCTGGCGGCCACCAGCTCCGACGCCACCGCGGTGGCCGAGCTGTACGGGCCGAACCAGCGCAGCGGTGGTGCCCTGCGTCAGCTGTGGATCAAGTTCCGGCTGCGCGACGACGAGACCGCTCCCCTGCAGACGTCGATGCGGCGCGCCGTCGAGCACCGGGCGCTGATGGCGATCGCCATCGGCGACCTGGGCTTGGCGAACACGTCCACGGTCGCAATGGCCGCCCTGGATCGCGGCTGGACGCTGTACGCCCGCAAACCCGCGCGCGGTGCCGCCCTGACGGCCGATGTCGCGACCGCCGGTGAGGTCTGGACGGCCCTGAGCGCACTGCACCAACACGGCATCTCGCACGGTGATCTGCGGGCCAAGGAGATCACCGTCGACGACGGCGCGGTGCGCTTCGGCGGCTTCGCCTATGCCGAATACGGCGCCACCGAACAGCAGCTGCAGTCCGATATCGCGCATCTCCTGGTGACCACCACGGCGCTGTACGGCGCCTCGACCGCCGTCGCCGCCGCGATCGACGCCTTCGGCCGGGACACCGTGCTGACCGCGTCGCGCAGGCTCACCAAATCGGCGGTACCCAAGCGGATCCGCGAGCACGTGCCGGATGCCTCGGACGTGATCAAGGCGGCCCGCGAGCAGGTGCAGGACCAGACCGGCGCCGGCCAGATCCGGCCCGAGACCATCACCCGCTTCACTCGCGTCCAGGTCATCCAGCTGGTGCTGCTGGTCGCGCTGGTCTACGTCGCCTATCCGTTCATCAGCACGGTGCCGACCTTCTTCTCCGAGTTGGGCTCGGCCAATTGGTGGTGGGCGCTGCTGGGGCTGATGGTGTCGGCGCTGACCTACGTCGGTGCCGCCGCGGCGCTGTGGGCCTGCGCCGACGGACTGGTGAGCTTCCGCAACCTGTCGATCATGCAGGTGGCCAACACCTTCGCGGCCACCACCACCCCGGCCGGCGTCGGCGGCCTCGCTCTGTCCGCCCGCTTCCTGCAGAAGGCCGGGCTCACCCCGCTGCGCGCCACGGCGGCGGTGGCGCTGCAGCAGACCGTGCAGGTGATCGTGCACGTACTGCTGCTGATCCTGTTCACCACCATCGCCGGCGCGTCGGCGAACCTGTCGCATTTCGTCCCGAGCGCGACGGTGCTGTATCTGGCCGCCGGCGTGGCCCTCGGGCTGATCGGGATGTTCCTGGCGGTGCCCAAGCTGCGGCGTTGGCTGGCGTCGTCGCTGCGACCGAAACTCAAGGAGGTCACCGGCGACCTGATCGAGTTGTCCCGGGAGCCCAAACGGTTGGGCCTCATCGTGCTGGGCGCGGCCGGGACCACGCTCGGCGCCGCCCTGGCGCTGTGGGCGAGCGTCGAGGCCTTCGGCGGTGACACGTCGTTCGTCACCGTCACGGTGGTCACCATGGTCGGCGGGACACTCGCGTCGGCCGCTCCCACACCGGGCGGTGTCGGAGCGGTGGAGGCCGCGCTGATCGGTGGTCTGGCCGCCTTCGGGGTCCCCGCGGCGATCGGGGTGCCGTCGGTGCTGCTGTATCGGGTCCTGACGTGCTGGCTGCCCGTGTTCGTCGGCTGGCCGGTGATGCGGTGGCTGACCCGTAACGACATGATCTGACGCGGCGCCCGTATGGTGGTCGGCATGGCGATCGGCACCAAGCTTGCATCGACGGCCGCCGTCGCGGCCACCGCGGTGATCGGCGGTCTGGCCAGCCGGCCGGCCCAGTCGTCCTGGTACGAAAATCTGCGCAAGCCGCGGTATCAGCCTCCGCGCCAAGCCTTTCCGATCGTCTGGCCGATCCTCTACACCGATATCGCCGTGACTTCGGCTACGGCGCTGGACGCGCTGGCGGCCCGCGGCGAGACCACCCAGCGCAGGGCCTACCTGGCCGCGCTCGTCGGCAACCTCGCCCTCAACGCCGGCTGGTCGTGGATCTTCTTCAGCCGGCGCAAGCTGGGCACCGCGGCACTGGCGGCGGGAGCGCTGACCGTCAGCAGTGCCGACCTCACCCGGCGCGCCACCCGGGTGAACGGGGCCAAGGCGGCGCCGCTGGGGCTCTACCCGTTGTGGTGCGCGTTCGCGACCGTGTTGTCGACGCACATCTGGGTGCTCAACCGGCGCCGCTGACCCTCAGCGCGGTTTCGTCGGCCTGCGCTGGATGCGCAGCGTCTGGGTCGGGGCGTCCAGCGCGGTGGTCTCCGGCGCTTCCAGCACCGTCGTCCGGTCATCCTGACGCCGCACGATTCTCGGCATGGTGGCCTGCTGGGGTTGCACGACGGTGGGCGGCTCGACGACCGGATCGGGCGGTGGTGGGGTGCGCCGCCGGATCACCAACCCCGCCAACGGGCCGGTGAACAGGACGACGACCAGCATGATCAGGCTCAGCACGACGATGGTCACATCGAAGGTGCTGGTGATCTGCTGAGCCAGGTTGTTGCCGTAGACGGCCTCGGGCGCCGGGGTGGCATACCGCGGCGCCAGCGCCACCCCGATCGCCACATTGGCGATGCTGAAGACGAACAACACGCCGCTGAACGCGGCCGCCACCACCGCACTGCCGAGGTTGCGGTGCAGCCACAGCGCGATGACGGCGGTGACCAGGTTGAACGCCGTCATCGCAACGCTGTCGTACAGCGCTCGGGGCAGCTGCAAGGACAGCGCGACCAGATAGTCGACCACGCGCAGGGCGGCGGACGCGAACGCCCAGAACGCGATGAGCGTCAGGCATTTCTGTGCGGCACCGCGGTAGGCACCGATGGTCGGCGGCTTGATCAGGAAGACGGCGTACAACGTTGTCGGCGCGACGATTCCGGCCACCGCGGCCCAGGCGAGGTAGCCCTCGTAGCCGATGGCCGCGGTCGAGGTGTTCTCGGCGATGCCGTGGAACGCATCGATATCGCGGCCGATACCGCTGATCCAGGTCAGCGTGGCGGCGATAGCGCCCGCCGCGCCGAGCGCCGTCGTCGCCAGACGCGCCGCCGCGGTCCGCTCCGTCAACCAGCGTGAGGCTATGACCACGGCGATCAACGCCTCGACGCCGTACAGCAGGGTGGTGACGACAACGGCGATGTCATGCCCTCCGAAGGCACCTTCGGTGACGAACAGGTACCGCAACCGCCAATACAGGTTGAAAGCCACCGACAGCGTCGCCAACGCGATCGACACGAAACCGATGACCCGCGCGGTCGCATACCAACGCCGAAAACCGTTGTCCTCGATGGTGATCGACGTGATCGGCGGTTGGGCGGCCAACAGCGCCCCGGCCACCCCGAGCAGCATGCCCGGCCCGATGCCGGGCGGCACCGCTCCGGTGCCGCCGTGCTGCACCGTCTGCGCCAGGTGGTAGCCGACGAAGACGACGACCATCAGCAGGTAAGGGGCACACAACAGCATCCGCACCCGCGCGGCGCGCCGGATATCGCCGAGCGGGCCGACATGCGGCACCGCGGCGGCGCCGATGGCCGACACCGTCGCGACGATCAGGACGACGAACAACGATCCGCCGCTGCCGGGGATGCCGAGCCCGAAACGCAGATTCCACGGCAGCAGCAGCGCCAGGATCAGCAGTGCGACGGCGACACCGTCGCGCACCCGGTTGGTGCGGCGGGGAACGTAGCCGGTGCGATCGCTCACCCGCCCGATCCTTCCACGCGTGCGGTGGGCAGGGTATCGACTTCTGCTCGGCACCCCGTGCTGTGCGGTAGCTTGGAACGGTCGAAGCGTCGGGGGTGGCAGAGCACGCGTGAGGCAAGGAGTAAAACCGTGGACGTAGTCCTCGGGGTCGCGGTCACCGGTCAGGTCGCGCGGCTGGCGATGATCGATTCCCCCGGCACCCAGGTGCTCGACCAGTACGCATTCGATCTGGCCGACGACGCGCTGGGCGAGCTCGCCGAGACCATCATCGGCACCCATCGCGAGATCGCCGCCTCGGGTAACCGGCTGGCCGCCATACGGCTGTGCCTGCCGGACGCTGCCGAGGCCGAGACGCTGCGTCAGACCGTGGTCGACGCCGGGGTGCCGAATGTCGACGTGGTCACCGAGGCCGAGGCGGCCGCTTCGCTGGCCCGCAGCCAGGGCATCGACGCGTCGCTGTTGCTGGCCGGCGACGACACGGTGTCGTTGACGGTCGTCGGCGACCATCCGGCGCTGGCGTCCACACTGGCGTCGGTGCCGATCGGCTCGGCGGGGGCGGCCGTCGCCTGCGCGACGGTGCTGCAGCAGGCACCACCGGAGATCAGGGTGATGCTGACGGGCCAACGCCTGGACCTGGATTCCATTGCCGCAGAGCTTCGTTCGACGACGCCCGTGGAGATACCGGCCGACGCCGGTTACGCGATCGCCCGCGGCGCCGCGCACACCGCCGACGGTTCGGGTGCCGCACCGGCCGGCGCGGCCACCCAATTGGCCCCGGTGGTGGATGCCACCGCTGCCGCGCCGGTGCTCGATGCGACACAGGCCGCCCCCGCCGTGGACGCCACGCAGGCCGCACCGGTCAACGCGGCGAACACCGAGCTGGCTCCGCAGCTGGCGTATTCGCAGGCATCCGACGACGAACCGTGGTCGGGCTACGACGAGATGTCCGAGGCTGCCATCGCCGAATTCGTGCCCGAGCAGGAGGAGGCGGCCTATGCGGGCTCCGATTTCACCGAGGCGATCCCGGCGCCGCCGCCACGGCTGATCCTGATGGGGAGCGCGGTGGGGTTCCTGGTGGCCAGCTTCGCGACGTTGGCCGTCACGGTCGCCGTGAACATCCGGCCGGCGGCGGTGGTCAGCGCGCAACCCGCGCCCGTGCAGTCCGACACCGTTCCCGGCCGGTATCTGCCGCCCGTCCCGCACGAGCCCGACCCGGTCGCGTTGCCGGTCGCCGTGCTCACCCCGCCACCGGCGGCACCCGCCGCCCCGGCGCGCTCCCGCAGTGTCAGCCCGCCGGCGGCAACACCGATACCGCAGGCGCCCGCGCCGGTGGAGGCTCCGCCGGCCGCACCACCCCCGCCCGCCGGGGCACCGGCGGTCCCGATTCCCTTTCCGCCGGTCATCGTGTTGCCACCGCTGACGCCGTGGACACCGCCGACGGTGACCGTCTCCACCACCCCGACCACTCCAACCACGAGCACTCCGACCACCACCACATCGGCCCCGACGACCACGACGTCGGTGCCCACCACGTCGGTGCCCACCACGACGAGCGCGCCGCCGACGACGTCCAGTCAGCCGCCGACATCGTCCGCCGAACCGCCCACCCAGCCGGTCACCCCGGTCCAGCCGGTCACCCCGGTCCAGCCGGTCACCCCGGTCCAGCCGGTCACCCCGGTGCAACCGGTGACTCCGGTCGCGCCGGTCGAACAACCGCCGGTTGTCGAGGCGCCGCCGGTGACCAAGGCGCCGTCGGCCGAATCGCCCTCCGGCGGGTCGTCGCACAGCGATTCCGGTGGCAGCGGACATTCCGAACAAGCGCCGGTGACGACGGTGCTGGAGAGCCCGTAGCAAACGTCGCAGGAAGCGTGGTCCATCCCGTCCGGCGCAACTTTCCGCAGGTGAGATACATCACTTGACAAGTGTGGAATCGCAGCTCAGGCATCCCGACTTATAGCAGGCAGTTGCCACCTCTACGCAGAAGCGATGGCGAAGCTGACCCAAGGACGGGGACCACCTCATGAGCACATCTCTTCCAGCCCGCATCGCGAAATCGACGGCATTCACCACCTTGGCCCTGGCCGCCATCGTGGTGGGTCTGTTCGCCGGCCCCGCCGCCACCGCGAGCGCCGCCGACGACTCCTGCGCCGCCGTAGAGGTGGTCTTCGCTCGTGGCACCTTCGAGGGGCCGGGCGTCGGCGCGACCGGCCAGGCCTTCGTCGATGCCCTGAACGCCCGGCTGCCGGGCAAGACGGTCGACGTGTACGGGGTGAACTACCCGGCATCGCTGGACTTCGGGCGCGCGGTCGACGGTGTCGCCGACGCCGCCAACCGGATCCAGACGATCGCGGCCCAGTGCCCGTCGACCAAGATCGTGTTGGGCGGCTACTCACAGGGTGCGGCCGTCGCCGGGTACACCACCAGCAGCACGGTGCCCGCCGGGGTGGAGCTGCCCGCCGGGTTGTCCGGCCCGATGCCGGCCTCGGTGGCCTCACACGTCGCGGCGGTGGCGCTGTTCGGCACCCCGGACAGCTGGTTCCTGGGCCTGGCCGACCGCTCCGCTCCCCCGATCACCGTCGGTGACCTGTACGCCGGCAAGACGATCCAGCTGTGCGCCACCGGCGACCCGGTCTGCTACCCCGGCGGCTTGGACCGCTCCGCGCACAGCTCGTACAAGGTCAACGGGATGGCCGATCAGGCAGCCGATTTCGTGGTCGGCCGGCTGGGTCTTCCCGCCGCCCCGGCCGCGACGGTGGTGCAGGCTGCCGCCGAGGTCGAGCCCGGCAACTGAACCACGACGAACCGGCGGCCGGAAGCCAGTCCTGCGGGATGGCTTCCGGCCGTTGTTATTTCGCTGACTGATCGCCGGTGCCGGTCGCACCGGCGTTGTCGGCGCTCTTGTCACCGTCGCCGGCTGCCGAGCCCGCCGTGTCGGATGCGGGCGGCGACGCCACCGGATGCGCGGTGGTGGATACATCCTTGGGCGCATCGCCCGTTGGCTTCCGTGTCGTCGCGGACTTCCGCGGGGGCACCGGCGGCTTGGTGGCCTCATCGACGTCGGCGGTCGTCGACCCCGCAGCCGGCGGCGATGCTGTCGTGACGGTGCTGGACGGGTCGGGTTCGGGAGCCCCACCCTCGGGTGCCGTGGTGTCGACCGGCGTCTCGTCGACCGGCTTCGACTCCGGCTGATCCGCCGTGACGGAATCGGCGGCGACGCCGGCGGCCGCGAGATGTAAGGCGCTCGTTTGCGCGGTGGCCAACCGTGCGGTCGGGGCGGGGGTCCCGTTCAGTTCGCGGTCCCTGGCCTCCATGGCGTCGATGATCTCCGACGTCGTCGTGGGGGCCGTGGTGACGGGCGGTTCGCTCGGCTGCGGGTCCGGGGGATCGATTCCGGCAAGGCGCTGGCCCGCCCGGGCGAACCCCGCGGCGATCGCGCTCAGGTACTGGATCGTCTTCTCCGGGGTGGGCAGAAAGCCCACCTTTCCGCTCTCGTACATCCCGGTGCTCTCGACGATCGGCTGCATGATGTCCTGCAGCGCCTGGATGATCCTGGTCGGAACCCCGAGCAGTTTGAGCGGCATGAGCAGCGGCATCACCGGGCTGTTGACCCGGACGGTGACGACGTTGCCCTCGACGGTGGTGACATTCTGTGGATCGTCGAAGTCGAAGCTGTCCAGCCGCGAATGCTCGAACAGGAATCCGGCCGCGATCTGCAACCAGCTGACCGGATTCCACAGGTACTTGGGGAAATAGGCGATCGGATCGTATTCGCGGTTGACCCGCAGGTATGTTCCGTCGGGCAGGGGGACGGCTCCGCCGGGGATGTCGGATCCGAACGTGGAATTCTGCGAGCGGTACCGGTCGAAGAGTCCGGTGCCCGGGGTGTTCGAATCGCCGTAGAACACCGCGAAAACACTCGCCATGTCGTAACCGGTGGCGGCCAGGCGGTTCAGCGCCTCGGCGGCGACCCGCCCGCCGAACGAGCCGGTGTCGATTCCGCTGACCGTGGTCGAAGGGTCCCGGGCCAGGAGCAACTCGGTGAGCCAGCTGGCGCCGGAGTCCAGCGACGCCGCGGTGACGTCACCCGGATAGCGCGTCCGATCGGTGAGCAGGGTGACGTCTTGAATGCGTTGCCAGACGCCGCCATCCTGCTCGGCCAGCGCCCCGGGCGGAAAGCTGACCCCGGCGCCGGGCACGGCGAACAGGGCCAGCGCGGCCAGGTCCACAGCCTCGGCCGAGACCGTTCGGTGTGGCTGATGAACCGCATGCGGCATCTGCTGGATCACCGGCTGATCGACCACCGCGGTCACCAGTAGTGCGGCGGTCGCGGGGACAACCAGAATCCCGATCGCGCGGTTGTTCTTCCTGACCCGGTGACGTGCCGTCACGGCGCCTCCTTCTGAGGATCTCACGGAACCGGACGACCGGTGAGACCGGCGTCCTCCATTTTTCGGCGACCCTACGACATCACGGACGCTGCCGCATAGTAATGTTTGCCATCGAAAGGTGTTCGGCCACAACGGTTGTCGACCATCGGGCGAGCGCAGTACCGTCGGCAAACCCACCGTTGCGGCGCGGCGCGACACCGCCGCACCCGCACTGGCGCCGAATCAGGACGATCCACCCCGGGCGAGGCTCGATCACACCGCTTCTGCAGCTAACATCGGCGCACGGCCCATCGGGCAGCAAATCCGATACACCTGCTGGGAACACCGATCGCAACGCCGACATGCTCTGCACCACAAGGGCTCTCGCCGCCACGGCAACCGGACGGCGGCGCATGCAAACCCCGCACGTCGCAGGCTCCACCAACGGGCCGACCCGCACCGGTTATCCCTCCCGCCGCGACAGCCCCTGCTCAACACCCCGGCGGACCCATCTCTGGCAAATCGTGCGCTTCTTCAGATTGATACGCTACTCGTTTTTATCTGCGCTTAGCTGGATGTTTCAGCTAATACTCAAAGCACGGGTGTCAACATCGAAACGGGCAGCGTGAGCGCAATCCCGGTCGCGGTGCGCAACCAAAGGCATCGTCAAAAATGGCGCGCATCAACAACTCTCCCATCCCGACTCGGCAGGCACGGGTCAAACCCACACGTAACCTCGTTGGCGCGCAACCGGAGGGCGCCCGGGCTCCGCCGAACACCGACCCGTCGCCACCGGCTACCCCAGGTGCCACGCCCCGGCAGGGAGCGGATCGCCCACAACGCGCCGACCGCGCCCGGTCGGACGGGCGGGCACCCACCTGGCCTGGCAAATCCACAGGGGCGCGCGGCGCGCCTGGCGTCGCGACGGGCGGCCCATCTACGTACGCAATACGTAGGCTGCGCCGCTTGGGTATATGGTGGATACGTGTACCCCCGAGGGGTATCCAGGAAAGGAGTCTCACATGGTCACCAGCGAGTACCAGATCACCGGAATGTCATGTGGCCACTGCGAAGCATCCGTGCGTACCGAGATCGGTCGGATCGCCGGTGTGCAGAATGTCGACATCAGCGCCAAGACGGGCAAGCTGAGCGTGTCCGCCCAAGACCCGATCGACGACGCGGAGATCTTGGCGGCGGTCGACGAGGCCGGCTATTCGGCGGTACGGGTGCCATGAGCACGCCGACCGAGGAGTGAGCATGGCTCATCCCCACGGTGGCCACCACGCCGTCGACACCGACCACGCCCCGCCATCCGCATCCGGTGCCCATGCCGGCCACGGCGGTCATGCCGGCCACGGCGATCACGTCGCACAGTTCCGAAAGCTGTTCTGGATCAACCTGGCCATCGCGATTCCCGTCGCGGCGTTCTCCACGATGTTCGCGATGCTCATCGGCTATCAGGTGCCGGACTTCCCCGGCGCCCGCTGGGTCGCCCCGGTGCTGGGCACGGTCATGTATGTCGTCGGCGGACGCCCCTTCCTGGCCGGAGCGATCAGCGAAATTCGTTCCCGCGCACCGGGGATGATGCTGCTCATCGGGCTGGCGATCACGGTCGCCTTCCTGGCGTCGTGGGGTGCCAGTCTCGGACTGTTGCACCATGAACTGGAGTTCTGGTGGGAACTGGCGCTGCTCATCGCGATCATGTTGCTCGGGCACTGGATCGAAATGCGCTCGCTCGCCCAGACGACGTCAGCGCTGGATTCCTTGGCCGCCCTGCTGCCCGATGAGGCCGAGAAGATCGACGGCGACCGGGCGGTCACCGTGGCCGTATCCGAGCTGCGGGTGGGCGAGGTCGTCATCGTCCGTCCCGGTGGCAGCGTGCCCGCCGACGGCGTGATCGTCGACGGCCGTGCCGATATGGACGAGTCGATGGTGACCGGCGAGTCACGGCCGATAGCCAAGGAAACCGGCGACAAGGTGACCGCAGGAACGGTCGCGACCGATTCCGGATTGCGGGTCCAGATATCGGCGACCGGCGACGACACCACGCTTGCCGGTATCCAGCGGCTGGTGGCCGAGGCCCAGAATTCCTCGTCACGCGCCCAGCGCCTGGCCGATCGCGCGGCGGGCTGGTTGTTCTGGTTCGCCCTGGCTGCCGCCGCCGTCACGGCCGTGGTGTGGACGCTGGCCGGGCATTCCGATGCCGCGGTCGTGCGGGCCATCACCGTGCTGGTGATCGCGTGCCCGCATGCCTTGGGTCTGGCCATCCCGCTGGTGGTCTCGATCGCGACCGAGCGGGCCGCACGCGGTGGAGTGCTGATCAAGGATCGACTCGCGCTGGAGAGCATGCGCACCGTCGACACCGTGCTCTTCGACAAGACCGGCACGCTGACCAAGGGCGAGCCCACCGTGACGGCGATCGAGCCCGTCGGCGACCTCGATGGCGATTCGGTGCTCGCGGCGGCCGCCGCCGCCGAATCGGACAGCGAACACCCGCTGGCGCGCGCCATCGTGCGCGCCGCGCAGGAACGCGGTCTGAAAGTGCCCCGCCCAAGCGGTTTCACGTCCTCACCCGCGGTCGGTGTCACCGCAACCGTGGACGGCCACGAAGTGCGGGTGGGCGGCCCACGACTCCTCGCAGAGGTCGGGGCCGACGAAGTCGGCGCCGCCGCGGCATGGCGCAGCGAGGGCGCAATCATCCTGCACGTCGTGCGCGACGGCGGTGTCATCGGCGGCGTCCGGTTGGCCGACGAGGTTCGGCCCGAGTCACGCCAAACCGTCGAGGCCCTGCACAAGGTGGGCGTCGAGGTCGTGATGATCACCGGGGACGCCGAGGCGGTCGCCCACGCGGTCGCAACGGAACTGCGGATCGACCGGGTGTTCGCCGGTGTGCGACCCGAGGACAAGGCGGCGAAGGTATCCGGTCTGCAGCACGAGGGCAAGAAGGTGGCCATGGTGGGTGACGGCGTCAACGACGCCCCGGCATTGGCGCAAGCCGACGTCGGCATCGCGATCGGTGCCGGTACGGACGTCGCGATCGCATCGGCCGGGGTCATCCTGGCCAGCTCGGACCCGCGATCGGTGCTGTCGGTGATCGAGCTCTCCCAGGCCAGCTATCGGAAGATGAAGCAAAATCTGTGGTGGGGCGCCGGCTACAACCTGATCTCGGTGCCCCTGGCCGCCGGCGTCCTGGCACCGATCGGATTCGTGCTACCCATGTCGGTCGGGGCCATACTGATGTCGTTGTCCACGGTGGTGGTCGCGCTCAACGCCCAGTTGTTGCGCCGCATCGACCTGACCCCCGAGGCAAGCACCCGGGCGATCCTCGACCGTTGAACGAATTTCCGGCAACCCCGACGCATGTGCCGCCGTCCGCGCGTGTCAATGACCGTGGTCGAGCAGGACGAGCGTGTCGACGGTAGTTCCGTCGACGGTGTAGGCCCGGCATTCGAAAGGCCCTCGCATTGTGCTGCCGGATTCGGTGACAGTGCGCACCACGCCCGTCACCGCCCATACCGTGATCCGGGACCGATCGACACCTTTGAGCGGCTCGTCGAGCATGAGCGGGAAGAGGTCCTTGGCGTCCGGATCCAGCGGGTCAGTGACCGCGTTCTCGATCGAGATCGACGGATTCGACGACTCCGGCAACCGCGCGCGGACGTCGATCATGCATCGGTCCCGCGCCGCCGCTTCCGACGGTGCGCTGCCCGGCGGCGCGGTGCGGGTCAGAACACCGATCGATACGGCTACCACTACCGCGGTCGACGCGACCACGGCACCGATCCACCACCGCCGGCGGCGCGCTCGGCCACCCTGAGCGCCCACCGGCCTCATCCCTGACAATCTCCTCCAGAAGTATTCCTACTGTGTTCAACAGTACTGTCTCGAATAGTAGGTTGCCGTCGTGCCGCCTCCCTCTCCCGAGAGGGCACCGAGAAGCGTTCCGGCGTCGAGCTATCCATGCAAACGGGAAAATACTGAACTGATACGTAGATAGGTCCGATCATCCACGCTGGAGTTCCGGCACTCCGCCAAGTCGTCATCCAGGGCACCAAGCGGTGCATGATGTTGAGTCACGAACTCCGGCAACGAATTACACACGTGATATTTGCCAGCTGTGTTACCAATGTTGCCAATGTGGTGTAGCGTGACTCTTGTTGTACACGTGATTACGTAATGACTACGTACTTGAACAGAACGTAGATCGATGGCGTGGGTTCGACAGCCGGACGGCACCGCAACTATGCGTGGCGGCCCTGCGTGACCGCCAAAAAGGGGATCGTGACGTGAGGACTTCTCCGCAAACGCGCACCGGGTGCGTCACTGCGCCCGGCGTCGGTCGGCGGCGTGCACTGGCCCTGGGCGGTGCAGCGTTGGCTTCGGTCCTGCTCGCCCCCGCCGGACGGGCCCTGAGCCAACCCAATGCCGGCGCCTGGGATCCCACCCTGCCCAGCCTGCTCAGCGCCGGGGCGCCGGGGGATCCGTTGGCCATCGCCAACGCCTCGCTACAAGCCAGCGCGATGGCGGCGCAGACGACCATGGAACTCGGGCGCAAGTTCTTGGGCGGCCTGGGCATCTTGGGCCCGGCGGACAATACGGCGCCGGCCTTGCGCGGTAACCGCGTCTACGGCCGGCAGGCGGTCGAGTACGTCATTCGGCGCGCCGGGTCGCAGATCGGGGTACCTTATTCCTGGGGCGGCGGCAGCTTGACCGGCCCCAGCCGCGGGATCGATTCCGGTGCCGGGACGGTGGGGTTCGATTGCTCGGGTCTGGCCCGTTACGCCTTCGCCGGCGTCGGCATCCTGCTACCGCGGTACTCCGGCGATCAGTACGACGCGGGCCGCAAAGTGGCGCCGTCGCAAGCCAAGCGCGGCGACCTGCTGTTCTGGGGACCGGGCGGAGGGCAACACGAGGCAATCTATCTCGGTGCCGGACAGATGCTGGAAGCGCAGCAGACCGGCGTCCCGGTCAAAGTGTCGCCGGTTCGGACGAGTGGAATGACCCCCTACGTCACGCGCATCATCGAGACCTGAAATCGACTCAGCCGCAGGGTATTCCGGTTCCCAACCGGGGGCACGGTCAACCCAGGCACAGCGAGAAGCCGGACAGGGCGAGACCGAGCATGCCGGCCGGCCCCGCCGCGATGGCGGTGCCCACGCCGGCCAGCGTGATCTGTGTCGTCAGCCGGGCACCCTTGGTGGCCGGCTCCGCCAGGCGCTGCGCACGACGAAGCACCGCGACGTCGGCAGCGCCGAGCGCCGGAGCGGGTGCGGCACCGACGAGCGCCAGCAGACCGTCCAACAGGGCGTGCTCCCCGTAGCGGCGCACCGCAGCGTCGTCGGCGCACATTTCCAGCAGGCGCGCCACTTCCGTGGCGCCGCGGGTGAGCAACCCGATCCGCGGAGCCACGGCGGCCAGCCCGCGCAGGACTGTCACGATGCTCTGGTGGTGGCCGGCCAGGTGCGCGCGTTCGTGCGCGAGTACCGCACCCAATTCACGTTCACCGAGTGCGGCGACGGCGGAACTGGTGACCACGATCGTCGACGGCCGACCCGCCACACAGTAGGCGGCCTTTTCACCGGACTTCACGACGTAGACGTCGCCGCCGGGCATCGGGTGACCGACCATCCGGATCGCCTCACCGTGATCGTGGGCGTGGTCACGCAACCTCGTGATGGTGCGGACCAATCGGACAACCAGCACGACGGTGGTCGCCACGGCGGCCAGCACGACGGCCAGCACACCAAACTGGGGTATCGGACCGGCGGCACCAGAAGCCAAGTCGCACAGCAGCTCCAGACACGATGCCACGAACGCTCCGGGGTCGCCCCAGTGGGCGATCACATCCACCACGAGGAAGATCGCGATGAGCAGCGCGGTGCTGACCGCGCTGACGATCGCGGTGAGCCACAGTGCTACCGCGGTGCGCGGAGCGTGGCCGCTGCGCGTCAATCGGGTCAGCATCGCCGGCCCCAGGACGAGCAGCGCGCCGTTGTAGACGGCCAGCCCGGTCAGCGCGGTCACCGTTTCTTGGCCCTGCCGGCCCGCCGACTCATCCGGCGCAACGCATCGCGCAGACTCTCCGACGCCGTCGGCCCTATCTGCTCGATGAAGTAACTCAACACCAATTCGGATCGGCCACCCTCGTCGAGGGCCTCCCGCATCAGCCGGGCGGTGTGTTCTTCGCGCGTCATGATTGGCCAGTACCGGTAGGCACGCCCGTCGCGTTCGCGTTCCAACCAGCCCTTGGTGTGCAGGTTGTCCATCGTCGACATCACGGTGGTGTAAGCGATTTGCCGTTCCGCGGAGAGCTCTTCGAAGATGTCACGCACGGTGACGGTGTCGGGGTCGCGATTCCAGATTCTGTCCATCACGACGGCTTCCAGATCCCCGAAACCTCGCACACCCACTGGTCACACCCTCCGATTGTTGGGACGAAGTTTACCGTGCCGGGCGCACGCGCAGGCAGACCGACGTGAGCATCGCACCGACACGGGCGAGCATCCCGGCCGGTGACCACCATGCGTGCGCTCATGTCAAGGCGCTGCCCTGCACCCACTGCGACCACGGCACACTCCAGTCACCGTTCTGCCACAGTTGCAGTGGCTCGCCACCGGTGTTGCGAATCTCCACGATGTCGCCGGGTTGCGAGAAGTCATAGAACCAGCGGGCATTCTCACCGCTGAGATTCAGGCACCCGTGCGACACATTGGTGTTCCCCTGTGCCCACATCGTGCTGTCCAGTTGGTGCAGATACACCCCGTCCGTGCTGATCCGGGTGGCCCAGGAGATGGTCTCCCGGTAGCCGAGTCGCGAATTGATGGGCAATCCATAGGTGGACGAATCCATGATGACGGGGTTGGCCTTGTCCAGCACGGTATAGATTCCGCGCTGAGTCCAGAACGAGATCGTCTGCCCGTTGACCGTTTCACTGCCCCCCATCCCCATCGACGTAGGCATGGTGCGGACCAGTTCCCCATTGCGATACACGCTGACCTGCTTGGTCACATCGTCGGCGATCGAGACGTGCGCATCGCCGATCGAGAAGCTGACCCGTGCGTCTTCTCGTCCGTACAGACCGTCGCCGACCGGTTTGCCATAGATGTCAGCGGCCACCGTCACCGTGGTTCCGGGTGAAAAGTACTGGGGCGGACGCCAGTGCGCATTCTGGTCGTCGACCCAGAACCACGATCCGCTCACCGGTGGATCGGTGCGGACCACGAGTACCCGTTCGGCGGCCGCCTTGTCGGTGATCGGCTCATCGAAGTGCGCGACGATCACGGTGCCGACGCCGTAACGCTGCCCCTCTCGCAGCGCCGCTCCGCCGGTGGTGCGCAGCGACACCGTGGTCTGGTCGACCGGAACCAACGTCGAGAAGCTCGAGGCCTGCCGTCGCGCCACTCCGTCGGTCCCCACCGCCGTGGCCTCGACGCTGTAGGTGCGCCCATACCCCAGGGGCACACCGGGTTTCCACACGGTGCGGTCCGGCGTCGTGACACCCTCGATACGTTTACCCTCCTCGTTGACCATCACGACGTCGGTCAAGGTGCCGTCGACGGCGGTCACGGTGATCGAGGCCAGCGGATCGATGCCTGATTCCGACGCGGCCGGCGTGAACAGCAGCTGCACCGGCCCCGGCGGTGCCGCAGTGATCTCCGCCGCCTGGGCGTCGGCGATCACCGGCGGCGAGCAGGTCGGGGTACAGCTGTCCAGGGCGAGAAGCAGCGCGCCGCCGACGAGAGCGGCCGCCAACATGGCCGACGTCAGCAGTCGCACCCTGCTGGCGCGGCCGAACCTCACTGCGGTCTCCTCGAATACGCCGTGGGGTGCACTCGGCACCTGCCACGGTCAAGCAACCTACTGAGTAGCATAGTAGATGACGCCCCCGGTTCAACGGTGCCAGGCGCGCCCCGCACGACATGCCCGTCACTCGGTGACGTAATCGAGGGTGGTCATCATCCCGGCGGCCTGGTGATAAGTGTTATGGCAGTGCAACATCCAGGTGCCTGGGTTGTCGGTGACCAGCCGCGCGCCGATCCTCTGCCGGGGCAACACGATCAGGGTGTCTTTACGGGGGCCGGGCCGTCCGTCGACGGTGAGCACCTCGAATGTGTGCCCGTGCAGGTGCATCGGGTGCCACATCGTGGTGTCGTTGACGAAGACGAGGTCGACGTTGCGGCCCTGCTGAACGCGCAGCGGCTGCGCCTGTCCGTAGGGGTGGCCGTTGATGGTCCAGTCGTAGCTCATCATGTCGCCGGCCAGTCGGGCGGTCAGCGTCGTGTCGGCGGGTTCGCCGGGGAGCATCGCATCGGGTGCGGCGGCGAACATGCTCACCGTGCCGATCCGCCCGCGCAGTTCGGCCGGCACGAAATCCGCCGCCGGTGCGGTACCGGAGGCCGTGGACAGCACCGCGCGGGCGTACGCGTTCTTGCCTTCGGCCGAGGCCACCAACGGGAAAACACCGTCACCTGCGGTGATCACCACGTCGTAGCGTTCCCCCATGCCCAGCAGCAGGGCTTCGACGTCGGTCGGCACCACCGGGAATCCGTCGGTGTGGGTCACGGTCATCGTGTGTTCGGCCAGTGCCACCCGAAACGCGGTGTCAGATCCTGCATTGATGAACCGGATCCGTACTCGCTGACCGGGTTTGGCCGTGAACGCCGAGGGTGCAGCCGGGCCCCGGCCGTTGACGACGTAGATCGGGTAGCTGATATCGCCGGCATCCCCACCCAGGAGATCGCTGATGCCGACACCACCGACCCCGGGCACTGCCGGAGTCGAGCCCATGCCCGGCATACCACCCATCGCCTGCAGCCCGTCGAACAGTTGCTGCGGGCTGCTGCCGATTCCCGCGGTCCAGTCGTCGAGTATCACGATCCATTCCGCGTCGTAGGCACCGGGTTCACGCGGGTCGTCGATGATCACCGGCAGGTACAACCCCTGGTCGGCATCCAGATCGGTATGCGGATGCGCCCAGTAGGTACCCGGGTGCGGCGCGACGAAGCGGTAGGTGAACTCCTCCCCCGGCGCGACATCCGGCGTCGCCGGCGCAGCGCCGTCCATATCGTTGCGCAACGCCAAACCGTGCCAATGCACCGACGACGCATGCGGTAGACCGTTCACCAGCGTGACCGCCAGTTCGTCGCCGACATTGGCCCGGATCACCGGCCCCGGCAGCATCTGGTTGTAGGCGTACGCCTGCGCCCGAGTGCCACCGAGGTCCACGGCCGCCGATCCAGCGGTCAGCCGCACGGCGACCGTGCGCCCCGTGTGCGGGCGGGCCGCCTCGGCCGCGGCGATCGCGTCGGCGGGTCCTGATGCGACGCGGCCGGTGTCGACTCGCTGACCGCATCCGGCCAGCGCGAGCCCGCCGAGTGCGGTGGCCGCCAGAAACCCGCGGCGCGTCAGGGCTGGTCTCCCGTTCATCGACACCCCCTTCGCCCTCTGCCACGATGAGCGGGTTCACCGCCGAAATCGGTATTGCTTTGATGAAGATTCGGTCAAAGTCGGCCCGGTGCGCCCCTCGGCCGCAGGTAGGCGGCACCATACGTTCATGGACAACGCGACAGCACCCGCCGGACCCGGCTCGGGTTTCCGTGCATTGGTGGTCGACGACGAGGTGGGGTTGGCCAACGTGGTGGGCAGTTACCTTGAGCGCGAACAGTTCGAGGTCACGGTGTGTCACACCGGGACCGACGCCGTGGTGCTCGCTCGTGAAGTCGATCCCGACGTGGTGCTGCTCGACCTGGGCCTGCCGGGTATCGATGGCGTCGAGGTGTGCCGACAGCTACGGGTGTTCTCCGACGCCTACGTGGTCATGCTCACCGCCCGTGATTCCGAGACGGACACCATCGTCGGCCTTTCGGTCGGCGCCGACGACTACGTCACCAAACCCTTCAACCCGCGGGAGTTGGTGGCGCGCATCCGGGCCATGCTGCGGCGTCCCCGCACCGTGTCGGCACTGGCTGATCTGCGCCATCCCGCGCCGCCGGAATCCGCACCCCCGCGGGTGTTCGGGCCGTTGGCCATCGATATCGACCGCCGTGAGGTGACGCTCGACGACATGTCGATTACGTTGACGCGCACCCAGTTCGACATTCTGGCAACACTGTCCGCACGGCCGGGCGTGGTGTTCTCCCGCGCCCAGATTCTGCAGGCGGTGTGGGGTGATTCGTGGGTGGGCAACGACCACCTCGTCGACGTCCACATCGGTCAACTTCGCCGCAAGCTCGGCGACGACGCGGCCAATTCCCGTTTCGTCCAGACGGTACGGGGCGTCGGATACCGCATGGGTACGGGCGCATGACCGCCTCAACGACATTGCAGCCCAGTGCTTTCGGCTGGCGGCGACCGACATTCGGTCTGGGTGCGCGGCTCCTGGGCGCGCAGGCCCTGGTATTGCTGGCCGGCGGGATGACGACGTTGGTCGTCGCCGCGGTGGTCGGTCCGCCGCTGTTCCGCGAGCATCTGCGCCGAGCCGGTGTCAGCCATGGATCCGACGAGCAGTTCCACGCCGAGCAGGCCTACCGCTATGCCACCGCGCTGTCGACCGCGGTCGCGGTGGCGGTGGCCGCGCTCACCGCGCTGGTCGTGAGCGCCTATTTCAGTCGCCGGCTACAGCGTTCGGTGTCCGAGGTCTCGGCGGCCGCCAGCGCGTTGGCCGCCGGCCACTACGATATTCGCGTCGCGCCGGCCGGCCTGGGAAAAGACTTCGACAATCTGGCCGCCGCCTTCAATCAGATGGCCCAGCGACTGGGCAGTGTGGAGCTCACCCGCCGACGGATGTTCAGCGACCTGGCGCACGAAATCCGCACACCGGTCTCGGTTTTGGAGATTTATCTGCAGGCCGTCGAGGACGGTGTGCGGGTGATGGACGCCGAGACGATGGCCATGCTGCGCGACCAGGCGGATCGCCTGGTGCGCTTCTCCCAGGATTTCGCGGCGTTGGCGCGCGCCGAGGAGGCGGGCGCGTCGCTCGACCTGCAGCTCGGCGCAGCGGCCCCGGTCGTGCGTAATGCGGTGGCGGCGGCAGCCGACGGCTATGCCGCCAAGTCCGTCACCTTGACCAGCGAGATCCCCACCGAACTGCCGCAGGTTCGGTGGGACCCGCAGCGAATCGGTCAGGTGCTGCAGAACCTGTTGGACAACGCCCTGCGGCATACGCCACCCGGTGGCCGGGTGCGCGTCCGGGTCGCCGCCGACCAGCGCAACCTCACGGTCACGGTGTCCGACAACGGCGACGGCATTCCGGCCGAACACCTGCCGCACATCTTCGAACGGTTCTACCGTGTCGACGCCGCCCGGGATCGGCAGCACGGCGGTGCGGGCATCGGCCTGGCCATCTCCAAGGCTTTCGCCGAGGCTCACCACGGCGACCTCACCGCGGCCAGCGCCGGACCGGGCCACGGAGCGACGTTCACCGTGGTCGTACCGATCGCCGGTCCGACTCCCTAGCTTTCTACAACGTTGCCAGGATCGATCTCATCGTCTCGATCTCGCGCTGCTGGCTGGTCTTGATGTTGTTGGCCAGGGCGACAGCGTCCGGAAACTGACCGGTACGGATCTCGTTCTCGGCCATCGTGATTGCGCCCTGGTGGTGCGCGATCATCTGCGTCAGGAACAGTTTGCTCGCGGCGATGCCCTGGGCGTTCTGCAGCGCGGTCATATCCTGCTCCGACATCATGCCCTCGCCGTGCATGCCCATACCGGGCATATCCATGCCCGGCATCCCCATGCCCGGCATGGACGAGGAGGGAGCCATGGCCGGGGTGCCCCACTGGGACAGCCAGCCCTTCATCTGGTCGATCTCGGGGCCCTGTGCCGCCTTGATCTGGGTGGCCAGATCCGTCACCTTCGGGTCGATGCCCTGCTTGCCCAGGATCATGTCGCTCATCTCGATCGCCTGCTGGTGATGCGGGATCATCATCTGCGCGAACATCACGTCGGCGTGGTTGTGCGCGGCGGCCGAGGGCACGGCCGATGTCGGGGCCGATGTCGGGGCCGACGCCGAGGTGGATGTCGCGGCCGGTGACGGCCCGGCCGCGGGCGTGGAGTTGCTACACGCGGCGAGCGTGACCGCCGCCACCGCGGCCGCGCCTGCCAACACAGTTCTTTTCACGAGGCTTCCTTTCGGGTCGATCGCGGCGCGCTCGGTCCGGGCGTCGTCACCGCGCTCACCCCAGCCTGTCTTGGGCCGGTATGGCCACGCTCAGCGTCGGCTCAAGATTCGGTAAAGACGAACACTGGATCTACAAGCCATGCGTTGATAGAGACTTTCGGCCCTGTCGCCCGGACATGTCCATTCGTAGCGTTGCGCACGTGGCCGAAAGCACATCGACGCCGCGCCTTCTGATACCGCTCACGGGAAAGGACATGTCACGTGCCTGACCAGTGCGCGATTGTCGTAAGGACTGCACGGATCGAACACAACGCGCCCCATGAGGAGCGCCTGCGGATGTCCGGAAGTCGGGCTTCCGGCGAGCACGTGGACGGTGCCTGGTGGCCGCGGTCCTACCGCTTGACCGACGAACTGCCCGATCTCCTCACCGCTGTCGAAGGTCGGCTGGGCCCGGTCGCGCTGGTGGGCTACGGTCGCGCCCGCTGGACTGACACCGCAGCCCAGTTCATCGCCGACGGGCGCACCATCCAACTCCTCGGGCTCAGCGGCGAGGACTCCGAGAGCCTGATCATCATCGGCGAGGACGGGCATCATCTGACGCTGCGGGTGATAGCACCGGATACGGCCCAAGAAGCTGCCTTCCTCGCCCTCGACGCGGTGCCACGGCGAGCCACCACCGGGGCTGAGGCGGCAGTGGCACGGTCGGTCGTCGAAGTCGCCAGGAAACTCGCCGACCACGAAGGTTGCGACGACGCCGAGCGTGACGCCGAGATTCTCGACTGGTGCCGGGAGGCCGCCGCCCAGTTCGACGACGCGCGGATCCAGACCTTCGTACCGATCCTGGTCGAACACATCGTCAACAACCGCATATTCCGTGAACGCCACGACCGAGCACGCGGAGCGGAGCAAGACTGATCGAACCACCGGCCCGTCCGTTGAATCCGGCTCGGTACCAACACTTTACCAGGCCACGGCGATGTCTTCGACACGGTGAAGTGCCCGAGCGCCCAGAACTGCCGTCCCCTTTCGACTGGTGAGGAGCCATCGATGTCCGCGCTGTCCGACGATGGTCATCACAGCAGTGAAGACGCATCCACCGCCCGAGAGCTCGTCCGACTGCTCGGGCTCCTCGACGACTTGCTCGACCATCTGGATTCAGCCGAGACGCGGTGGCACACGCTGCTCTCCCAGGTGACAGCGGACTATCGGTCGAGCGCCCGCAACGCCGTCCACTACTGGGCGCTGCGGCAAGCCGACCTGCGTCCTCTGCAGCGCCGCCTCGCCGCATTCGGACTGTCTTCCCTGGGCCACAGCGAATCCCACGTGCAGGCCACGCTGAGGCTGGTGCGATGCGCCGTTGCGGCCATGCTGGGAAAGTCGTGGCGTCCACCCACCCCCGCCGTCATCAGCGCCAAGGAGGGACGAGCGCTGTTGCGCTCCCGATCGGTGCAGCTGCTCGGCCCCACTCCGCAAGGACGTGAGGTCCGGATAATGGTGACCCTGCCCTCATCGGCCGCCACCGACCCAGAACTGACGCGCCGGCTGATCGCGGGCGGGATGAACATCGCGCGAATCAACTGTGCGCACGACGACGCCGCTGCGTGGCGCGCCATGGCCGGCCACGTGCGCCAGGCAAGTCGGGCGCTGGGCCGCGACTGCCGCATCGCCGTGGACCTCGCCGGACCGAAACTCCGCACCGGCCCCCTACAACCCGGACCACGCTGTGTGAAACTCCGACCGCAACGCGACGCCCTCGGTCATGTTCTCGCGCCTGCGCAAGCACGCCTGTCGGCCACCCAAGATTGCGACCTGGCGCCAGCCCTGCAGGGCCCGGCCATCCCGGTACCCGCGCGATGGTTGGCTCGCAGAAGCGCGGGCGACGTGATCACACTGCGCGACGCTCGCGGCGCGAAACGCCGCCTCACCTTGGTCGCCGACCCCGACACCAGCGGCGGACTGATCGCAACGACGGACAAGACGACCTACCTGCTGACCGGCACCGAGCTGAGGGTCCACGGCGACGATGACCCCGCACAGGTGGGCGTGCTGCCCGAACTCGAACAGAGCCTGGTTCTGCACCGCGGCGACGTGCTCACAGTCACCCGCGATTGTTCGCCGGCACCGATGAATACCGTTGGTGCGCCCCGGATCGGCTGCACACTGCCCGAAGTGTTCGACAACGCCCGCATCGGCGAGGCCATCCACTTCGACGACGGCCGCATCAGCGGGCAGATCGTCGGCGTACGGGCCGACGAATTGGCGGTGCGAATCGACCACGCGTCCGCGACGGGCTCCAAACTGCGGGCAGGCAAAGGCATCAACGTCCCGGACACTGCCCTGCCGGTGCCGGCACTGACCGACAAGGACATCGCCGACCTCGACACGGCCGTACAGATCGCCGATCTGGTCGAGATGTCGTTCGTGCAGGATCCCGCCGACGTCCTCAAGCTGCACGAGCTACTGGATCGCCCGGGCGGTGAACGGATCGGTATCGTGCTGAAGATCGAAACGCGCAGGGCCTTCGAACGCCTGCCGCAACTACTGCTCACGGCGATGCGGCGGCCCCGTCTCGGTGTGATGATCGCCCGGGGTGACCTCGGGGTCGAGGTGGGCTACGAGCGCCTCGCGGAACTGCAAGAAGAGATCCTGTGGCTGTGTGAGGCCGCACATCTGCCCGTCATCTGGGCAACACAAGTCCTGGAGCAGCTGGCCGCCACGGGATTGCCCTCACGCGCCGAAATCAGCGACGCCGCGATGGGGGAACGCGCCGAATGCGTGATGTTGAACAAGGGCCCGCACATCGACGACGCATTGACGGCCCTGGATGACATCCTGCACCGCATGAGCGGTCACCATTACAAGAAGGATGCGTTGCTGCGCCGCCTGCGTTCGTGGCATCCAGATTCCGACCACTGACCTCGATGTCGTGCGGGCACGCCACCGCGGCCGCTCGGCCGCCAGCGCGTCGCTCATCACGTTCGCCAACCGTTCACCCGACACCGCCTTGCGCTCGGTATCGATAACTGTCAATATCGATGCATGTCGAAACAACATGCCGTCGCCACCGATCCAGACGCATGTTGCCCGCCGGGTGCCCTACTGCGGGAACCCCTGTCGGTGACAGAAGCGACCGATATGGCGGTCAAGCTCAAGGCGCTCGCCGACCCGGTTCGGCTGCAACTGTTTTCGGCGATTGCCAGCCGCGAAGGCGGCGAGGCCTGCGTCTGCGACATATCCGACGGAGTGCAGGTGTCGCAGCCAACCGTGTCGCACCACCTCAAAGTCCTGCGCGATGCCGGGCTGCTCACCTCGCAGCGCCGCGCGTCCTGGGTCTACTACGCCGTCGTCCCCGAAGCGCTCGCCAGCCTGACCGTGCTGCTGGGCGCCGATACCCGAATGGGAGTCACCGCATGACCGACGCCACCAGCACCGCGACGGGCGTCGTGGGCAAGCTGTCCACCCTGGACCGGTTCCTGCCGGTGTGGATCGGTGCGGCGATGGTCGCCGGCCTGCTGCTGGGTCGCTGGATCCCTGGCCTGAACACGGCATTGGAAAAGGTTCAGATCGACGGGATTTCGCTGCCCATCGCCTTGGGCCTGCTGATCATGATGTACCCGGTGTTGGCCAAGGTCCGCTACGACCGCCTCGACACCGTCACCGGCGACCGCAAACTGTTGCTGTCCTCACTGATCCTGAACTGGGCCCTCGGTCCGGCACTGATGTTCGCCCTGGCCTGGCTGCTGCTGCCGGACCTGCCCGAATACCGCACCGGGCTGATCATCGTCGGCCTGGCCCGCTGTATCGCCATGGTCATCATCTGGAACGACCTGGCCTGTGGTGACCGCGAAGCCGCCGCCGTCCTCGTCGCACTGAACTCGATCTTCCAGGTCGTCATGTTCGCCGTTCTGGGATGGTTCTACCTGTCGGTGCTGCCGGGCTGGCTCGGCCTGGAACAAACCACCATCAACACCTCGCCCTGGCAGATCGCAAAATCGGTGGTCATCTTCCTCGGTATCCCCCTGGCCGCCGGTTACCTGTCCCGGCGCCTGGGCGAGAAAGCCAAGGGCCGCACCTGGTATGAATCGACATTCCTGCCGCGTATCGGGCCGTGGGCGCTGTACGGCCTGCTGTTCACCATCGTCATTCTCTTTGCGCTGCAGGGCGAACAGATCACCAGCCGCCCACTCGATGTCGTGCGCATCGCGCTGCCCCTGCTGGCCTACTTCGCGATCATGTGGGGTGGCGGGTATCTGCTGGGTTCCCTGCTCGACCTCGGCTACGAACGCACCACCACCCTGGCATTCACCGCCGCGGGCAACAACTTCGAACTCGCCATCGCCGTGGCAATCGCCACCTACGGCGCCACCTCCGGTCAAGCCCTGGCCGGTGTCGTCGGCCCGTTGATCGAAGTGCCGGTCCTGGTCGCCCTGGTCTACGTCTCACTGGCCTTGCGAAAGCGGTTCCACCACCACACCTCCGAGCACCAACGCACCGACCCAGTGACGAGAACGGAGCCGACCTCATGACACAGACCCCTGCCACCCATCAACCGCGCGAAACCTTGTCCATCGACCAGAAGCTCGCACTCAAGACCGCCACAAGCCGGCTACGGACCGAGTTCGAGGACACCTTCGGTGCGGAGACCATCGAACGGTTCCTGCACTCGTCCTATGACCAATTCGCCGGACGGGCCACCATTCCCAACTTCCTGCCGCTGCTGGCCGAACGGTTCGCCCGTCAGCGCCTGCATGCCCTGGCCCGCGTGGAGGGCAAGATTGTCGACGGCAAGCCCACGGTGCTGTTTCTGTGCACCCACAATGCCGGACGCTCCCAGATGGCGTTGGGCTACTTCACCCACCTTGCCGGTGATCGTGCCGTGGCATGGTCGGGAGGTTCCGAACCCGGCACCGAGATCAACCCCATGGCCGTTGCGGCCATGGCTGAGATCGGTATCGACATCACCGGCGAGTACCCGAAACCCTGGACCGATGAGATCGTGCAGGCCGCCGATGTGGTCATCACGATGGGCTGCGGCGACGCTTGCCCGGTGTTCCCCGGCAAGCGCTATCTGAACTGGGAATTGCCCGATCCGGCCGGCCAGGGCCTCGATGCCGTGCGCCCGATCCGCGATCAGATCGAAGAGCTCGTCCGCCGGCTGATCGGCGACCTCCACCTCTCCATCACCGGCTGACTGCCGGCGGCATCAGGAAAGACATCCGTGACCGATTCAGCTCCCACTGTGCTGTTCGTCTGCGTGCACAACAGCGGGAAATCCGTTATGGCCCAAGGGCTCATGCGCCATCACGGCGGTGAGCGCATCATCGCGACGTCGGCGGGCACCAACCCGACGCCGGGGGTGAACGACCAATCGGTGCAGGTGCTCGCCGAGCTGGGCGTCGATATCAGCACCCACACCGCCACACAGCTGACCGAAGCCATGGTTGCCGGGGCTGATCGGGTCGTCGTGTTGGGTACCCAGGCCCATGTCGAGCCGGTGGGCGGCACACCGGTGGAAGTCTGGGACACCGACGAACCGTCCCTGCGCGGCATCGAGGGACTGGAGCGGATGAGGCTGATCCGCGACGACATCGCCGCGCGCGTCATCGAACTTCACACCCGCATGACCGGACTTGGCGCACCTCACTAGCACCGGTTCACCCAACCCCAAGCACTCACGCGCCGCCACATCCGAAGCGGCGCGGCGAATCCTGCCCACCTCACGCCTTCAAGGAGCGTTCCGATGGCACCCCGTCACATCATCGCGATCGGCGGCATTTCCGCGGCCCTGCGCATCCGCGAGCTCGACCCGGCGACCGAGGTCACCGTGGTGGTGGCCGATGCCTACCCGAACTTCTCCATCTGCGGCATCCCCTACTACGTCTCCGGCGAGGTGACCCATTGGACCGGCTTGGCCCATCGCACGGCGGCGGATCTGGCCGCCACCGGCATGCGGGTGCTCACCGACACCACCGCCACCAAGATCAACGTCGTCGAACACACCCTTGACGTGCTCGACAGCTCCGGTGCACCAGCGCAATTGAGCTACGACGCACTGGTCGTCGGGACCGGTGCGGTATCGGCGCGTCCACCGATCACCGGACTGACCGGGCCCGACCCGCTCGGCCCGGGCGACGGGGTGCATCTGCTGCACTCCATGGGCGACACCTTCGCCGTCATGGAGTCCCTGACCCGCCGCAACCCCCGAACTGCGGTCATCATCGGCGCCGGTTACATCGGCCTGGAGATGGCCGAAGCGCTCACCACCCGCGGTATCGCCGTCACCCAGATCGAGGCGCTGCCCGAGGTGCTGCCCACCGTCGACCCAGAACTCGGCGCTGTGGTGCACGCCGAGCTGACCCGCAACGGCGTGGAGGTACTCACGAGCACCACCGTCAACGCGATCGGCCGGTCGGAGTCGGGCGCGCTGACCGTCACCGCCACCCACGACGGGCACAGTCTCTCGCGCACCGCCGATTTCGTTCTGGTCGTGGTGGGTGTCAAACCCGATGTCGAGTTGGCGGCCGACGCGGGAGCCGAGCTGGGCGCCAAAGGAGCGATCGCCGTCGACGAGCAGATGCGCACCAACCTGCCGGACGTATTTGCCGCGGGTGACTGCGTGCACACCCACCATCGCCTGCTCGGACTGACCTGGTTACCGCTGGGCACGACCGCTCACAAGCAGGGCCGGGTGGCGGGCGAGAACGCCCTCGGTGGCACCGCCCGCTATGCCGGGAGCCTGGGCACCCAGGCGGTGAAGGTCTTCGATCTGGTGGCCGCGCGCACCGGGCTGCGCGAACATGAAGCCCGGTCCGCCGACCGCGGCTGGACACCGGTCAGCACCACCGCCACGCCCGACGATCACAAGGCGTACTACCCCGGTGCGACGCCGATCAACATCCGCATCACCGGCGACGTGTCCACCGGCCGGCTGCTCGGCGCCCAGCTCGTCGGGCACCGCAGCGCGGAAGTGTCCAAACGTGTCGACACCTATGCCGCCGCCATCTTCCACGCGATGACCGTCGAGGCGATCAGCGAGCTCGACCTGTCCTACACCCCGCCGTTGGGATCGCCGTGGGACGCCACGCAAATGGCCGCTCAGGCGTGGGTGCGCGACCATCGCCTCGCCGCCGAACGGGAGCGGCTCACCGTCTAGTCCCCATGTTCGCCGACGTGTGGTCGACGGCCGCCGCATCGCCGTGCGGCGCGGTCGCCGCGGCCAGGGCGGCCGCGACCGCGGCAGCCAGCCCGAGAACGATGAACATCGTCGCGTAACTGTGCAGGCAACTGGCCAACACTGCGCCGACGAACGGGCCAAGGGCGGTGGTGACCATGACGGGTGCGGACAGTATGCCGCTCAGATGCCCGTAATGCGCTGCACCCCAACGTTCGGTGACCGCAGTGGCCTGCAGCAAGGTCATGATGCCGCGCACCACACCGGCGACGACCGCCATCGCCACCAGCGCGGCCAGGGACGTGACTGCGCCGAGCAGGGCCGTGGTGAGCGCTACCGCGGCCATGACGACGACGGTGCGGGTCACCACACCGAAGCGCTCGACCAGCCGGTGGTAGCCCAGGCGGCCCAGGACCTGGCCCGCGCCACCCACACCCAGGGCCACCGCCGCCGCGCCGGTGCTGAACCCGCGCTCGGTCATCAGCGGCACCAGGTTGACGATGACGGCATAAGAGGCCAGCGCCGCCAACGCGAACGCGACGGTCAACGCGACGAACGCCCGGCTTCGGGCGATCCGGGTCGGCGTCTCGACGTCGTGCGCATGGGTGATCGCCGGCCATTCCCGGCGCAACCCGAGCAGGTGACCGGGAATGGTCACGACCGCCAGAATCGCTGCCAGGACCAAATAGGTGCTTCGCCAACTCATCTGACTCGCCAGGGTGGCCGTCAGCGGGGCGAAGACGGTGCTGGCCAGCCCGGCCACCAGGGTCAGCAACGTCAGCGCCCGCACCGCGTCGGGGGCAAAGTACCGGGTCAACGCCGCGAACGCCGGCGCGTAGAACACCGCGCTCATGGCCACGCCGGCCGCAATCCATGCGGCCACGAACATCGGATAGGTCGGTGCCGCGGCCACCGCCAGCAGCGCCACGACGGCGAGAACCGAACCGGCGGTCATGATCCCGTGCGGTCCATGACGATCCAGCCAGCGCCCAACGGGGATGCCCATCAGCGCAGCGGTCACCAATCCGGCTCTTCATGATTGAGGGTGTAGAACGGTCAGCTGCTGTCGGCCTGTGATTGGGGTGTCTGGTTGGCTGGGTGTGT
>NZ_LQOL01000067.1 GCF_002101555.1 Mycolicibacterium canariasense | reverse complement strand
GGTTGGGGTGTTGTTGTGTGTGTTTGATGTGCAATTTCTTTTTCTTTTTCTGGTTTTTTGTGTTGTAAGTGTTTAAGGGCGCATGGTGGATGCCTTGGCATCAGGAGCCGATGAAGGACGTGGGAGGCTGCGATATGCCTCGGGGAGCTGCCAACCGAGCGTGGATCCGAGGGTGTCCGAATGGGGAAACCCAGCACGAGTGATGTCGTGTTACCCAACGCTGAATATATAGGCGTTGGGGGGGAACGCGGGGAAGTGAAACATCTCAGTACCCGTAGGAAGAGAAAACAATTGTGATTCCGTGAGTAGTGGCGAGCGAAAGCGGAGGATGGCTAAACCGTATGCATGTGATACCCGGCGGGGGTTGTGTGTGCGGGGTTGTGGGGCGTTTCTTCTCATCACCGCCGTGATGGGCAGCAGTGATAAAGGTGTGTGTTAGTCGAAGTGGTCTTGGGATGGCCTGCCGTAGAGGGTGAGAGCCCCGTAGGTGAAAACACATGCTCTGTTGTGGAACTGTCCCCGAGTAGCAGCGGGCCCGTGAAATCTGCTGTGAATCTGCCGGGACCACCCGGTAAGCCTGAATACTTCCTGATGACCGATAGCGGATTAGTACCGTGAGGGAATGGTGAAAAGTACCCCGGGAGGGGAGTGAAATAGTACCTGAAACCGTGTGCCTACAATCCGTCAGAGCCCTCCTTCGTGGTGGGGTGATGGCGTGCCTTTTGAAGAATGAGCCTGCGAGTCAGGGACATGTCGCGAGGTTAACCCGGGTGGGGTAGCCGTAGCGAAAGCGAGTCTGAATAGGGCGTATCCGCACAGGAGTGTGTGGTGTAGTGGTGTGTTCTGGACCCGAAGCGGAGTGATCTACCCATGGCCAGGGTGAAGCGCGGGTAAGACCGCGTGGAGGCCCGAACCCACTTAGGTTGAAGACTGAGGGGATGAGTTGTGGGTAGGGGTGAAAGGCCAATCAAACTCCGTGATAGCTGGTTCTCCCCGAAATGCATTTAGGTGCAGCGTTGCGTGTTTCTTGCCGGAGGTAGAGCTACTGGATGGCCGATGGGCCCTACTAGGTTACTGACGTCAGCCAAACTCCGAATGCCGGTAAGTGTAAGCGTGGCAGTGAGACGGCGGGGGATAAGCTCCGTGCGTCGAGAGGGAAACAGCCCAGATCGCCGGCTAAGGCCCCTAAGCGTGTGCTAAGTGGAAAAGGATGTGCAGTCGCGAAGACAACCAGGAGGTTGGCTTAGAAGCAGCCACCCTTGAAAGAGTGCGTAATAGCTCACTGGTCAAGTGATTGTGCGCCGATAATGTAGCGGGGCTCAAGCACACCGCCGAAGCCGCGGCAATACGTATGTATTGGGTAGGGGAGCGTCCTGCACCCAGTGAAGCAGCCTGGTAATGGAGCTGTGGAGGGTGTGGGAGTGAGAATGCAGGCATGAGTAGCGATAAGGCAAGTGAGAACCTTGCCCGCCGAAAGACCAAGGGTTCCTGGGGCAGGCCAGTCCGCCCAGGGTGAGTCGGGACCTAAGGCGAGGCCGACAGGCGTAGTCGATGGACAACGGGTTGATATTCCCGTACCCGTGTGTGCGCGCCCATGATGAATCAGAGGTACTAACCGCCCAAATGGTGGCTGATCCAATCCTTCGGGAGCGGAGTGTCGCCGGCTGCGTGGGATCTTCTCTGGTAGTAGTCAAGCGATGGGGTGACGCAGGAAGGTAGCCATACCAGTCAGTGGTAATACTGGGGCAAGCCTGTAGGGAGTTGGATAGGTAAATCCGTCCAACACGTATCCTGAGAGGTGATGCATAGCCGAGTGAGGCGAATTTGGTGATCCTATGCTGCCGAGAAAAGCCTCTAGCGAGCTCACACACGGCCCGTACCCCAAACCAACACAGGTGGTCAGGTAGAGAATACTAAGGCGTACGAGTGAACTATGGTTAAGGAACTCGGCAAAATGCCCCCGTAACTTCGGGAGAAGGGGGACCTCCTACTGTCAACACCCTTGCGGTGGGTAGCGGTGGGGGGTGGCACAAACCAGTGAGAAGCGACTGTTTACTAAAAACACAGGTCCGTGCGAAGTCGCAAGACGATGTATACGGACTGACGCCTGCCCGGTGCTGGAAGGTTAAGAGGACCCGTTAACCCTTTGGGGTGAAGCGGAGAATTTAAGCCCCAGTAAACGGCGGTGGTAACTATAACCATCCTAAGGTAGCGAAATTCCTTGTCGGGTAAGTTCCGACCTGCACGAATGGCGTAACGACTTCTCAACTGTCTCAACCATAGACTCGGCGAAATTGCACTACGAGTAAAGATGCTCGTTACGCGCGGCAGGACGAAAAGACCCCGGGACCTTCACTACAACTTGGTATTGGTGCTCGGTTCGGTTTGTGTAGGATAGGTGGGAGACTGTGAAGCGGCCACGCCAGTGGTTGTGGAGTCGTTGTTGAAATACCACTCTGACCGTATTGGGCCTCTAACCTCGAACCGTCTATCCGGTTCAGGAACAGTGCCTGGTGGGTAGTTTAACTGGGGCGGTTGCCTCCTAAAATGTAACGGAGGCGCCCAAAGGTTCCCTCAACCTGGATGGCAATCAGGTGTTGAGTGTAAGTGCACAAGGGAGCTTGACTGCGAGACGGACATGTCGAGCAGGGACGAAAGTCGGGACTAGTGATCCGGCACCTCTGAGTGGAAGGGGTGTCGCTCAACGGATAAAAGGTACCCCGGGGATAACAGGCTGATCTTCCCCAAGAGTCCATATCGACGGGATGGTTTGGCACCTCGATGTCGGCTCGTCGCATCCTGGGGCTGGAGCAGGTCCCAAGGGTTGGGCTGTTCGCCCATTAAAGCGGCACGCGAGCTGGGTTTAGAACGTCGTGAGACAGTTCGGTCTCTATCCGCCGCGCGCGTCAGAAGCTTGAGGAAACCTGTCCCTAGTACGAGAGGACCGGGACGGACGAACCTCTGGTTTACCAGTTGTCCCACCAGGGGCACGGCTGGATAGCCACGTTCGGACAGGATAACCGCTGAAAGCATCTAAGCGGGAAACCTCTTCCAAGACCAGGCTTCTCACCCTCTAGGAGGGATAAGGCCCCCCGCAGACCACGGGATTGATAGACCAGACCTACACACCTAGTAATAGGTTCAGGGAACTGGCACTAACCGGCCGAAAACTTACACACACCCACACCCCCCACAAGGGGTTGGGGTAACAAAACAACCGTGTAAGAAGACGAAGAATTGACGCACCGTCACACGTGACGCCTCGCAACCACACCCATCCACACCATTGGACACGCAGAAACCCGCCAAGGGGATTCGCGCACCCCACCACCAAAACACCACAAGATTTTCCCCCACCCGCTGGGGGTCACTGAAAAGTGAATAAAGTTACGGCGGCCATAGCGGCAGGGAAACGCCCGGTCCCATCCCGAACCCGGAAGCTAAGCCTACCAGCGCCGATGATACTACCCACACGGGTGGAAAAGTAGGACACCGCCGAACACA
>NZ_LQOL01000066.1 GCF_002101555.1 Mycolicibacterium canariasense | reverse complement strand
CCGACCTCAGACGGCGATCAGCATGCCGGAACGGAGGTCGCCTGAAACACCCGATCCACAGGTCTTGACAATTTCTCCTTGCCACCAAGCCACCCCCTGCCAGCCACTTCCTCCATTTCCCACACACCTCTTGCACTAAGGACCCCGAACTGTCCCTTTTCGACGGACGGAATGCGTCTACGCGTCCGCGCGCCGAGACAGCCAGACTCCCAAGAAGTACCAACCCGTGCATGCGAGGTCCCGCCGAAAGATAGGTGGTCGAGGCGGGGACGACTACTTCCCGATGCGGTCACCGGCGGTTAGAAGCCTGAAGTGGTTTGGTCGTTTTTGCCGGGCCTAGTCGTCAGCCGAATGCCCATGCAATGTACGCACCCGCCGACCGTTGATGATGGCAAACGGTCCGTTGCTGCCACCGCCGACACGACTTGGAGCACCGAGAAAGCGGGTCGCAGATCAGCCGGGCTGGGTGCTTTGAGATTCGTGGCGACTAAAGAGATAGACGCGGGGGTTGCGACGTCTGGGGGGTAGCGGCGTTTGTCTTATTGCTGGCGTCGTCGTCGGTCCTACGATGGGCGGCGAGAAAGCCATCGACGAGGTTCTCGCAGTCGTCGTGAGTGATGCCGCGAATCCCGGTCATCCGGGCAAACGCCACTGGGCCGACCAGTTGGCACAGCGCCAGTTCTCGGTCGAAGTTCTCCAACTCGGCTTGCGCCGTCGGGCTAGAGAGTATGGCGTCGAACGGTTGCCGGTACTGCTCGACGACTCGGGCCCGCAACGCGCCGGATGTGTGTCGATCATCGGCTTCGTTCGTCGGGCCGGTGGGACCAAGGGACAGCCATGCCAGCGTCGTGACATGCAGTGGCGCGTCGTTGAAAAGAGCGGCTTGGCGGCTTAGCAATTCGATCAACTGGTCACGCAGAGGGCCGCTGGTCGGTACCGGAGTCGTCACCTGGGGAAGCAAGCGTTCGAACGTGGCTGCGAGCAGGTGCGACGAACTTTGGAAATGGCGGTAAAGCGTGGTTCTGGCCACTTTGGACGCTTTGGTGACGGCATCGATCGTGACGGCTTCCACGCCGCCAGTGCTCAGAAGGGTCGCGGCTGCATCCAGCAGTCGATTTCGAGACCGGATTCGCCGCGGGTCCACGTCATCGTCAGGGACCGGCGCTGGCTGACTGTCGCTCACTCATTCACCTCGGCGGTCGATTTCACGCGATGCTGTCCTGGCAGTCTAGCAGTGTGGTACTAACGGTATCGAAGCGAAACCGATAGTATTGGAGCGTGATTGTGCCGGAAAGCGCGTCGCTGCCGAAGCGGTTACCTTCGCACACGACAACGTGCATGGGTTGCGGCCCCGACAATCCCCACGGACTGCAGTTGGTGGTGCACCGCCGCGGCGACGCGGTGTACTCCGACGTGATTTTCGACGAGCGCCACATTGGGGCTCCTGGGCTGGCCCATGGCGGAGCAGTTGCGGCGGCGTGCGATGACGTCTTGGGATTCACATTGTGGATCGCCGGCACACCAGCGGTGACTCGCAGCCTGACAGTGGAGTATCTGCGGCCGGTACCTCTGCATCAACCCCACAGGATCACCGCCCACATCCGGTCCCGCGAAGGACGGGCTCTGCACGTCATGGCGACGGGCACTGATTCCGATGGGGCCAACCGCTTCACCGCCACTGCGGTATTTGTCGCAGTCAGCACGGATCACTTCGCTGCGCACGGCGACGTCAGTGCTTTTGGCGGCCTTCTCGAGCAGTTCTCACGTCACGGCGGCCTCGACGACGGGCGATTATGACGCACGCTCTTTCTCGCAGCCATGGCAAAACCCGACCGCTGGAAGCAAATTCGGCTGGCGGTCAGACGCGGACCGCTGTAGCGCCCGCCTCGCGTTCATCCGCCCAGCGCCGGGAAGCGATTCTGGACGCGGCCCTGCTCGTGGCCACGTCAGGTGGCTATGAGGCGGTTCAGATGCGGTCGGTTGCCGAGCGGGCCGGTATCGCCGTCGGCACGCTCTACCGCCACTTCCCGGCGAAGACCAACTTGTTGGTGGCGGCGCTATCGCGCGAGTTTCGCCGACTCGACTCGGCTGACGACTGGGCTAGCGGTGACGGCACGCCATTGGAACGGCTCGAACGTCTCACCACACACCTACATGACCGCTGGCAGCGCGATCCCTGGCTGACATCAGCCATGACACGAGCGTTCGCCGTTGCAGACACCCGGGCAGCCGCAGAACTAGACTGCGCCGCCGCCGAAATTCAGACCCTGCTGGCCCGCACGCTCAGGGGCGGCGAACCGACTCCCGCCGATTTACACATCGCCGCGATCATCTCCGACGTGTGGCTGGCCAACCTCGTGGCCTTTTGTGGCCACCGAGCGTCGGCCGCCGATACTCGCGAACGCATCGACCTGGCCACTCGGCGCGTGGTGACCAGCCGCGCACGACCCGCGGAAACCGCATAACGCTACTAGTAGTATCGCAGCGCTACCTAAAGTACCCTTAGGGCGAGGCTCGATGACGCGGCGAAGGAGAGTGCCATGTATACCCAATGGATCGAAAATTGTGTCGTGCAACGCGTCTCCGTGCGCGACGGCCTGGTCCTGGACCTGGACGACTACAACGAGATTGTCATCTCGTGCCCCTTGCTGCTGACACTGCCTGCGGTCGACCCGTATCCCGCAGAAGCGGTACGCATCGATCCACTCAAGATCGCGACTGACGAACGCCCGTTGTTGAACCTCGCCGGCGCGGTGTGCACTCAGGCCTGGTCCGGCGACGATGGAGGGCTACACCTGAGGTTCTCGCGTGGACACAGCATCGACGTCGACCCCGATTCCGAGGAAACGGCATGGGAGTTGTACGGCAAGCGCCACGGCTACATGGCATGCCTACCCCGGGGGCGGGTACGCGTGGTCCGCCACGACCTCCCCGACAGCGACGACGCCAACATCCTCAACAACGCCGCACAACCGTCGGCGGGGTCGGCGCGACAGACGCACTAAATGCGACCGCGGACGGGGACGGGTCAACTTCGGCGGCAATGCGTGGATCAGATTGAACGTGGACCGGACTGCCCTGGCGACATCGAGGCGGGCGAGCATTCCCGAATGATGCTGTCGAGGTTTTGCTGCACGCGCTCGGGAGCGATGCCAACCGATGGTGAATACAGCATGATGTGGTCGAGGACGCCGTCGTAGCGTCTCAGCTGTTCACGGACCTCGTGTGCCGTCCCCGCGACGCCCATGGTGTCGATCATCTCCTCGGACACCGCGGCGAACATCGCCGGGAAATCGCGCTGGGCGAATGCTTCCCGGATGGTTCGGCCTTCGCTGGCGAAGCCGTTCACATCAAGTACCGTCTCGTAGGATTTGACCGAGGAGTAGAACGCAATCTGCTGCGCCAGTTCGCGCCTGGCGACCTCGGCGTCGTCGTGGATGGCGCACATCACCATGGAAATGATTTCCACGTCATTGGGGTCGCGGCCGGTGTGCGCGGCACCCCTGGCGATAGCGGGCCGGACGATCTCCTCGACGTAGGTGGTGGTGAACAGGGGATGTCCGGCCAGCCCGTCGGCCACCCGCCCGGCCGCCTCGCACATCCGAGGCCGGACACCGGCGGTGACGATCGGGATCGGCCGGCTGGAGGGTCCCACGTCGCCGGTCGGCGTGAGATTCATTCTGTAAAAACGACCCTCGTGATGGATCGGGCCTTCATGCAGGTTCCATATCCGGCGCAGCAGCATCACGAGTTCTTCCATCCGCAGCGCGGGCGCGGAGGTGTCGGGCACGCCGTGCCAGTCGCTCATCATCCGCTTGGTGCCGTTGCCGATGCCCAGCACCAGCCGTCCGTTGGAGAGTTCGTCGAGATCACGCGCCTCGGTGGCCAGCACCAGGGGGCTTCGGCCGACGCCGTAGAGAATGGAGGAACCGATCCGGCAGTTCTGTGTGCAGTTGGCCATCGCGGCCATGGAGATCGAACCCGACCGGGAGTAGAACTCCGAGGCCCATACGGCGTCGAACCCGGCCGCATCGGCGGCGTGTGCGGTCTGGGCCAGTGACTTCAAATCCGCGCCGAGAACCGACAGGCCGTAGGTGCTCATGACCGGTCTCCTGTGCGCGGGCGCGGGCCGTCGAATACGACGGCGCTGACCCGTGGCCGCCGTCTGGTGGAGGTGATCCTCGGCGACCAGGTACATGAGTGCGTTGATGATGTTTGCGTCGAGCGGGGTAAGAGACGTGGAACGCGCGCGGCCAGCCGTGCGCCACCTCCAAGGCTGGTGCTCAGCATCTTCCCTCCCTGGGTGACCGCACAATGCAGGGTGTCGAAGTCGCCTTCTGTATGGAACTAGTGAAGTGCGCCATCGTGACGACGACGAATAACCCTGAGGCGGACGCGACTAGCTGACCGGTAGTCTCCTCGCGCAATTCTGTCCGGACTTCGAGTTTCCGGCCGGTCTTGGACACCAGCTCCGCGCTGACCTCGTAGGGGACCCCCAGCAACACCGGCGCGTAGAACTCGGTATCGAACCTGCGGGTGACGGCCATCTCACCGACGACGTACAGCAACATGCCCACCATGTCGTCGAGTACGGTCATGACTGCGCCGCCATGTGCGATACCGGGTGCGCCGCGATGTCTGCCGTCGAAGATATGCCTGGCACCCACCCCGTCGCCATGCCGACGCGCTCGCAGGCGATGACCGTGCGGATTGTCTGTGCCGCAACCAAGGCACCACGGGTGGTGCGCATCAAGGTAGTCGCCGTCGGCGGCGACAGCACGATCCTGAAAGCTATGCCACCATGCGATGGCCGAATCTTCTTCCGCTTGCTCTTCGATGACGAAACCCTCCTAAATAGACCCTCGTAGCGCGTGGTTCACCACACGACTGAAGAATTGCGCCGGCGTCGACTGGGCTGATCGCCGGTAGATATGTATGTAGGACTCGTTAGCCCGCCGAGATCATCGCTGCGACACACCTTCCGATTAGGACACTGTCGGCTATCTGGTCCTGCCCGTAATCCCTTGGACTGCAGTGTATTCATAGCCGGCCAGATCGCGTCACAATGAACTGGCACACAGTCCGCAGCGCCTCACAACTCCTGGGAGAAGGCGTCACGCTGGGCTCCAGCACCAGCCATGAGCGGGCCGTACCGGTGATGCAACTCTGTAACGATGTCGGTGAAGGGGAGATCGTGGTACCAACCGCGGTCGTTGAGGTACTCCATGTGTTGGCTTCCCCCACCGTCGTAGGCATGGAGGAGCGCATCGGTGTGGCCGTCGAAGTCGATCGGAGGTACACCGAATCGCGCGCAGAGCTCGGCATTGAACGCCGGAGTAGCCTTCACCCAGCGGTTGTTGAGTTGTAATTCGCTATATCCGTGGTAGACGAACACGTCGGTACCTCCCATCCGGGCACGCAATGTGGTGGTCTGCAGATGGTTGCGCACGTCCGCGAATCCGAGCCGGGCCGGAATGCCCGCCGCACGAGCTGCCGCGGTCAGCAGCACCGCCTTCGGTATGCAATACGCCCTCGACGCTGTCGCTACATAGCTCGCCCGATAATGCTCGGGATCGTCGTCGGTGCTATAGGGATCGTACCAAATCCTGTCCCGCACAGCGGTGAAGATCAACCTCGCCTTCTGCACAGGGTCACGAACGTCACCGACCGCGTCCTCGGTGAAGCGCTGTACATCGTCGTGCTGCCAATCGAGGAACCCAGTTGTCTCCAGGAAACTCGATTCGTTTGAAGTGTCGCTCACAGATAGCCTTTCAGATAAGCCTCGAGGCCGGTATCGACAGTGCCAACGGATCGACTGGCCGTTTCGAGGGCTTCGACGAGGCGTGTTTCGGAGTCCGGGATCGTCGCGGCGATTTTGGCCGCAGCGAGACTACGACTCCGTAGCGATGTGCCGGCATCGGTGGCTGCGGCCGCAAGCTCAGACCACGCTTGGGAAGCGTGTCGGGCCGCGGCCGCCGCTTCGGCTGCGGCGGCGTCCCCGAGGAGATCGGCGATATTCTGGCAACCTTGTGCTTGCAGCATACGAAAGAGCCCGCCACCGGTTCCGGCTTTCTCGATGAACGCCCCGAGCCCGAACAATGCCGCGGTCAGGGCGTCGTCATCAAACACCGTTGGCCAATGCCGTACGTCATCGGCGAACTCCTGCACACCCTTCAAACCGGAAGCCTCGACTTCAGCTGCCTCGATGCGCAGTAGCGGCGCACCTACGGCACCGCCGCGCATGAAAGCTGCGCTCGCGGCTAATGCAGTGGCGGCAATCGGCCCAAGGTCGGGCACTCGCTCCGGCCAGTCGACGTGATATGTGGTGTGCCGGGTCGGTGTAGGGAACCCTACCGAGGACCGCGCCCGGCGCAGGTCATCATAAGCCACCGTTTGGGTGGTCTCGCGGTCATTATCGACCACATAGGCAACCCCTTGTTCGTCATCATATCCGGTGATGACGATGTCGTGACGGCTCATGTGCAATCGGACGCGCAGGTAAGGAAGTTCGCCGATGTCAGCCCAGACCATGACGGGTCGGCCCTTGTCGACTTCGTCGGTAACAAATGACCATCCCACGTCTGCGTCATCGGTCGATCGCACGACGCAGTTTGCACCAACTCGGGAGAGGTAGTCTTTTTCCAGGTCGCTTCCTCGTCCTACCAGGTAGATCTGGGGAAACAATTGCGTAGAGCGGACGTACGAGAAGTCCAAGGCTCCGCCGAGGGTGAAGACCAATCCTTCACTGAGTGTTTCTGTCCCCCATCCTAGTTGTGCCCATTCAGTAAGGTCACGCAGCGCACCGGAACCACAGTGCCCTCCTCTCCTATGGAGATAGGGAATTTCAATCCTCGCCATCGCCGCTTCCTCTCTTATCCAATAGCACTGTTAACACTCATCGAAAGCTACATACCATCAAGGCGTCCCGGCTGGCGGTAGGTGCCAGAACTGTTCGACCGCAGCCAATCTCACCCGCGCAGCTCGAGCGCCTATGACTATGGGAAACATTGCTTTCGATCGCTATCCCGCATCGAAGCGTCAACGGTGAGAGCCCCTGACCCGCAGCATCGCCATCGTTGTACTGAGCTCGCTTGGTGCCGTTTTGCGCTTCCCTGCTTTGGGTGCTCTGTCAGAATCGGATGAGTCCTCGGATGTTGCGGCCTGACCGCATGTCGTCGTAGCCCTCGTTGATCTGATCGAGGGTGTACTCACGGGTGATCAGCTCGTCGAGTTTGAGGTGTCCGGAGTTGTAGAGTTCGACGAGCCGCGGGATGTCGTGGGCGGCGTTGGACGAGCCGTAGAGGGCGCCGCGGATCTGCTTTTCATACAGCGTTAATTCCAGCAGTGAACCCGACATCGATGTGTCTTCGGGGTGCCCGATCGCGGTAACGACCACACGACCGCGTTTACCGACCAAGGACAGCGCCTCACCGATGTAGGACCCTTCGGCGACATCGGTGGTCAACACGCAGACATCGGCGAGTTTGCCGCGGGTGATGTCACTGATCAGTGACCAGGCCTCGTCGACCGTGCCAACGGCATGCGTCGCACCGAAACCACCGGCTTGTTCACGCTTGAACGCCACCGGATCGACAGCCACGATGTTCAACGCGCCCGCGATGCGGGCACCCTGAATCGCATTCATACCGATGCCACCGGCTCCGATCACCACCACGGTGTCCCCGGCACGCACCTCACCGGTGCGCACCGCCGACCCGTACCCGGTCGTCACACCACACCCGATCAACGCCGCCTTGTCCAGCGGTGTCCCCTGGTCGATTTTGACCAGAGACGCCTTGGGGACCACGGTGTATTCCGAGAACGTGCCCAGCAGGCACATCTGGCCGACGTCCTCACCGCGGGCATGGAAACGGTACGTCCCGTCGATCTGGGGTCCCATCATGAGCGCCGCACCCAAGTCGCACATGTTGCCCATCCCCCGCGCGCAATAGGAACAGTGCCCACACGACGGCAGGAACGTCAGGATCACCGAATCGCCCTCGGCGACGTTCTCGACACCCGCACCCACTTCGACCACGGTGCCGGCACCCTCGTGGCCACCGACGACGGGCAGCGGAATGGGCAGGTCACCGGTCACGAGGTGCTCATCTGAATGGCACAACCCGGTCGCGGTCAACCGGACCAGCACCTCATCGGGGCCGGGCGGATCCAACTCGACCTCCTCGACCTCCCACTTCTCTCCCAGGCCCCAGAGCACTGCAGCGCGTGTCTTCATATGTGTCTCCTTAACATCGATGTTTCGGTCGCAGTGGATTGATGATTCACGCCAGTGTCTCGACGGTGAGATCACCGTCGGCGTACTGGCGGCGCAGCTTCTTCTTGTCGAACTTGCCGGTCGAGGTCAGCGGAATGTCGGTGACGAACGCCCACCGTTCCGGTAGCCACCACTTGGCCACCCGCGGACGGAGGAACTCGGTCAATTCCGCGGCGGTGGCGGTGCGGTCGGCAGCCAGGACGACCACCGCCAGCGGTCGTTCCTGCCACTTGTCATCGGGAACCCCGATCACGGTGGCGGTGCGCACCGCAGGGTGAGCGGCCAAATCGTTCTCCAGCTCCACCGAGGAGATCCATTCGCCCCCGGACTTGATGACGTCCTTGGAACGGTCGGTCAGCGTGATGAACGCATCCGGGCTGATCGTCCCGACGTCTCCGGTGCGCAACCACCCGTCCGGCGACACCGCCGAAGTGTCATGCTCGTAATACGACCCGGTGATCCACGGGCCGCGGATCTGAATCTCCCCCACCGACTTTCCGTCCCAGGGCTGCTCGGCGCCGGCGTCGTCGACGATGCGGGCTTGCACACCGGCCACCACTCGGCCCTGGGTTCCGCGCAGGTAAAGGGACCTCTCCGGGGTGTCGCTGTTCCGCGGCAATGCGACCGCGGCCAGCGGGGACGTCTCGGTCATCCCCCAGGCCTGCACAATGCGGACGCCCAGCTCGTCATAGGCGGTCATCAACGACCGCGGAACCGCCGAACCACCGCAGGCCACCATCTTCAGCGAACTCACGTCGTGGCCGGGATTGTCGCGAAGATAGTGCAGAACGTCGGTCCAGATCGTCGGCACAGCGCCCGCCATCGTCGGGCGCGCGGCCTCGATCATCTCCACCAAGGGCGCCGCCTGCAGGAAACGGTCGGGCAGCAGAAGCTGCGCGCCCGCCATCATCGCCGCGTACGGGAGCCCCCACGCGTTGGCGTGGAACATCGGAACGATCGCCAACACCGTGTCGTCAGGACCGATGCCCAAGGCATTCGTGGTGCACGCCGCCTGAGAGTGCAACCACGTCGAACGATGACTGTAGACAACGCCCTTCGGGTGCCCGGTGGTACCGCTGGTGTAGCACATCGCGGCGGCCGACTGCTCGTCGACGTCGGGCCAGTCGAACGTGCTCGGCTGGTCGGCCACCACGTCGTCGTACCGAAGGACGTCCTTGCCGCACCCCTGGACCGCGGCGAGGTCACCCGTGCCGGTCACCAGCACCGTGCGGACCGAGGTCATCGACGGCAACGCCGTCGCCAACAGGCCCAGCACCGTACCGTCGACGATGATCACCCGATCATCGGCGTGATTGGCGATCCACGTCAGCTGGTCCGGCGGCAGCCGCAGGTTCAACGTGTGCAGCACCGCGCCCATCGACGGCACCGCCGCGTAGGCATCCAGATGCTCCTGGTTGCTCCACTGCAGCGTCGCGACACGCTCGTCTCCACGAATGCCGATCTCGCGCAACGCATTCGCCAGCCGTGCCGCGCGCTCCCCCACCTCGCGGTAGGACACCCGAGAGATCTGTCCGGGCCCTCGCGCCGTCAGCACATCGCGATCGCCGTGGATCGTCGAGGCGTGGCGCACGATCCCGGCCACCGTCAACGGAACATCCTGCATGGTGCTCTTCATCGCACGCCCGTCCTGCAGCCCGCGGTGAAGCGTCGTTCACGCATCGATGAGGTCCTGCCGATTCTCGTTCTGCAACAGCAACCGGTACTCCGGGAACAGGTTCTTGGCCTGCGGGATCATTTTGATCAGCTTCGCCGCCGGGCCCTTTGCGCGCACCGTTCCCCTGGCCATCGCCATCGTCAGGTTCACCTTGCCCAACCAGAACTTGTTCCCGGTGTCTGCCGACATGAACAGCTCGACATTGGGCACCGCGGTGCTGTCCGCACCCGTCTCCACCACCTTGTTCGCCATGTCCACTGTCACCACTGCGTCCGGATCGGTGTAGTGCACCCGCAACACCACACCCGAACTCACGAGCTTATCGGCCAGCCCTTCCTTCTCCAGGCCCCGCCGAAAGATTCCAGCCAGAAAGGTATAGACCTCGTCCTCATCCTTGAAAACCGCCATCGTCAACCTCCACCAATCTCGTTGTCAGCATTAAAATATCGCGAGCATCGACTCCATCACGATGCCCTCACTGGATAGTAAACCGTCACACCGCTTCGCAAACCCCACTCGGTCCTCATGCCGGACGCCGCCCAGAACGCGGGCGTACGACCGGGGTCCGCACGAGGCGGGGCGGCCGCGCAGCGGCGGGGTCTTCGCCTCAGGCCGAGCCGGCGAGCACCAGTTCGGCCCGGTCGACGGGGACCTGCTGCGTGATGACCCGCTTGCTGAACATGAAGTCGCGGGGGCGGTTGACGCAGTCGGCGGCGATGAGCTCGCCGGCGCGCAGGTAGAAGCAGGTGAAGTCGCGGTCCCGGGTCGGGTCGCCGCTGAGGACGACCTCGTCGTAGCCGGTGTTAAGACCGGCGATCTGGAGCTTGAGGTCGTATTGATCTGACCAGAACCAGGGCAGCGCCGCTATCGTCTTGGACTTCCCGCAGATGGTCGCCGCGGCGACTTTGGCCTGCTCGGCCGCGCTGGGCACGGACTCCAGGCGTATGCGGCGCCCGTAACGGGCCATGTCGTGGCTGACGCAGTCCCCGGCGGCCACGATCGCGGGGTCGCTGGTCCGGGCCTGGTCGTCGATCACGACGCCGTTGTCGACGACCAAGCCCGCGGCGGCGGCGAGCTCAGTGTTCGGCTCGACGCCGATGCCGACGATGACGAGGTCGGCGGGAATCGATTCACCACCGGCCAGGACTACTTCGCGGACCCTGCCGTCGCCGGACAGAGCCTCGACCAGCGCACCCGTCCGGATGTTGACGCCCTCCTCCCGGTGGATCCGGTCGAAGAACGCCGATACCTCCGGGGCGGTGACCCGTTCGAGGACACGCTCGGTCGCCTCGAGCACGGTGACCTCCAGGCCCAACGCACGCAACGAGGCGGCCGTCTCCAGTCCGATGTAGCCGCCGCCGACGATCACGGCTCGACGCCCCGGTCTGGTGGCGTCTCGGATCTTCTCGACGTCCGCCGCGGTGCGTAGGTAGAAGACTCCGGCCAGGTCGGCTCCCGGGGTGGGGAGCCGACGAGGGCGGGCGCCCGTGCACAGCGCGAGCCTGTCGTAGGGCAGCGACTCGCCGGTGCTCAGCGAGAGGTGGCCCGCCGCACGGTCGACCGCCTCCACCGTCGCATCCAGGAGTTGGATTCGCTGCTTGGTGTAGAACTCGGCGCTGCGGATCGCGAGCTCCTCGAGGGTGCACTTGCCGGCCAGGTATGCCTTCGACAGCGGAGGGCGTTGGTAGGGCAGCGCCGACTCGTCGCCGACGAGGACGATCTCACCGGTCCACCCTTCCTGGCGCAGACTGGCCGAGAGTTGGGCCCCGGCATGGCTGGCCCCGACGATGAGCGCCCGCTCCAATGTCATGCGTCGGATTTCGGGGTGAGGCGGACCATCAGCTTGCTGATACCCCTCACGAAGTTGGACTGCACGTACTCGGGTTCGCCGACGACCTCGATGTTCTCGAAGCGAGGAAGCAGCTCCTCCCAGAGAATCCGCAGCTGCAGCTCGGCCAGCCGGTTGCCCATGCAACGGTGGACACCGAAGCCGAAGGAGATGTGGTTGCGGGCGTTGGCCCGGTCGATGATGAAGTCGTCGGGCTGATCGAATACGCGCTCGTCGCGGTTGCCCGAGGCGTACCACATCACCACCTTGTCGCCCTTGCGAATGAACTGCCCGTTGAGCATGGTGTCGGCCGTGGCGATCCGGCGCATATAGGCCAGCGGCGTCTGCCACCGAATGATCTCCGAGTTCATGTTGGGGATCAGGTCGGGGTTGGCCTTCAGCTTCTCGAACTGGTCCGGGTACCGGTTCAACGCGAGAACACCGCCGCTCATCGAGTTCCGGGTGGTGTCGTTGCCTCCGACGATCAGCAGCACGAGGTTGCCCAAGAACTCCATCGGTCGTTTGATCAGATCCTTGGTGCTCTCGTTGCTCTGCAACATGGTGATCAGATCGAAGCCGGGTTCCTCCCCGGCAGCGGTCCGGGCCGCCTTGTCGTGCCAGTGCTCGCTGAGACCCCGCGCCATATCGCGCATGCCTGCGAACGTCTCGTCAAGGTCCGAGGGACCGCCATTGGCCTGCTCCATCGAGGTTGCCAGATCTGACCACTCGACGAGCTTGCGACGCTGCTCGTACGGGAAGTCCAGGAGGGTCGCAAGCATCCGAGCGGTCAGCTCGATCGAGACATTCTGCACCCAGTCGAACGGCTGATCCAGGGGCAGATCGTCCAGCACCTCCTGGACGCGCGAGCGGATCAGCCCCTCCATCTCACGCAGGTTCTTGGGCGCGACCACCCCTTGGACGGCGGCCCGCTGCCTGTCGTGGCGTGGCGGATCCATCGCGATGAACATCGCGACATCCAGGAAACGAGGGGGGGACCCGATGACGATGAACGGCTCGGAGGAGAAGACCTCATGGTTCTTCTCGACGGTCACGATGTCGGCATGCCGCGTGACCGACCAGAACGGACCGAACGGACTGTTGGGCTGGTAGTGGACCGGAGCTTCGTTGCGCAGGCGCTCGTAGTACGACTGCCAGAGCCCCTGACGATAGAGGAAAGGGTTGCTGAGGTCGATGTCGGCGAGTTCGACGTCCTCGACCGGCGGGAGGGGGCTCTCGACGAAGATCTTCTTGCCGTTCGTTCCGGTCACCAAACGCCGGGTCTTGTCATACAGGTGTGCACCTTGAATCTGCAGGTCGATCGGGATGGTCGCCTGAACTTTCTCGGTGATTGCTTCAGAAACCTTCATTACGTCTTATTCCTTTTCGCTCGTCATTACATCTGGAACTCGGGCAGTTGGACGATCAAGCCGTCCCACTCCTCGGAGACCGGCATCTGACAGGACAGCCGGGAGGTCGGGTGACGCTCCGGGTTCATCGCGAGCATCTCTTCTTCAGCGGGGCCGGAGAGGCCGACCTTGTCGGTCCATTGCGGATCGACGATCACATGGCAGGTGCCGCACGCGGCTTCGCCTCCGCAGTCGCCGTCGATGCCGGGTACCGCATTGTTGGTCGCGACCTGCATCAGTGACTGGCCTTCATCGAGAGGCACCTGGTGCTTGTCGCCGTCGTGGGAGACAAAAGTGACAACGGCCATTACCGACTCCTCTTAAGTTGCCCTGAATGTGAATACTTGTTAACAGGATTGTCCAATCCGAGCGCTTCCGCTATGTTTGCGCGGATCAGGAACTTGTGGATTGGGCTCAGGGGGCACGATCGGTGAAGTTCAGCAACGCCGGTGTGCCTCCGGTCGCGTTCGTGCAAATGCTGGAGAGCCAGGCACTCGACCCGGACGCCGTCGCGCGGCTTCGCACCATCATGGCGCGCGAGGGAACCGACGAGGCGACGCTGATGCAGCACGATGTCCAGGCGCCACTGCGGTGGTTTCGCGATCTGTACCCCGATCTAGACGTCGACCGGGCAACCCTGCTCGGCTTCTCGTTTGCAGGACAGGCACAGTTGACATCTTTCGGCCCGTTGAGCGTCCCGCTGGTCAGCGCAGGCTCGGTAGCCGAGATCGTCGAGCTGCTCACCTATCTACCGTTGATCACCACGGCGATCAATGCACAATTCCGTCCAAACGACCAAGGTCTCACCGTCGGGCTCTGGGGGCACACAGGCGATCGGGCCCTGGACTGCTTAGCAGTCACATATACCGGCTTGGCGTTGTTACGACTGCTGGACATGCTCGTCAGTGACGCGCTGACCGTCACGCTCCACTTGAGTTGGTCAGCGCCGGTCTCCCTGAACAAACTCGCGGCAGAGATGGTACTAGCCGGGCGCCTGTTCTTTGACGCACCGATGTCCTACCTTCATGTTCCCGTCAACGCGCTCAATGAAGTGTGCCGGTTCTCCGATCCCCTTGCGTATCGACTCGCCGTCGCCGAGCTGAGGCGGACCCTCGACGAGCAGAGCGGAGCCACGTCCTTCTCCAAGAAGGTGAGACGGTTGTTGGACGAGGATCCCGGACAGCGAAGTTGCCAGCGGGTCGCAGACGAACTCTCGGTATCCACCAGCACACTCAAACGCCGGCTCGCCGAAGAGGGCACCACCTTTCGCGAGTTGCGCCAGTCGTGTCTGCGGGAGAGCGCGATGATGCTGTTAATCACCCGATCAATGTCGGCAAGCCAGATCGCGACCGAGCTCGGATACGGCGATCTTGCTAACTTCTCACACGCCTTCAAGCGATGGACCGGCCGCTCTCCGAGCGAGTACCGACGCTCACAACGCTGAGGATGTCCCCGCACGCCCGGAGATAGCCGGTCATGGGTAGCTTCTTCTTCTGAAAAGATGTAACCGGTGCTTAAGAATCAGCCACGACGTCACCGAACGGCCGTGGAGGCCGCTGACCGAAGTCGAGTGAGTCATCAGTAGCAGGCCAAACCGTGCCCGACACGGCGACTGAACGGCAGAGCCGGGCGCTGGTGTGAATAGTCATTCGCTATTGTCGATACATGCCAGCGAAGACAGTCCGCACCGAACTCACCTCGGGCGCCATCGAAGGATTCACGCGGGACGGCGTCAATCGCTGGCGTTCCATTCCCTACGCCAAGCCACCAGTCGGCGCGCTGCGGTTCAAGGCTCCCCAGCCGGTCGAAGCGTGGGACGGCGTCCGACCCTGCCACCGATTCCGCTACTGCGCTCCACAGCCCCGCCGATACACCATCGTCGGTCCGGGCAAGTTCCAGCCCATGAGCGAGGACTGCCTCACCCTCAATGTCGTTGCACCCGACGGCGGCTCGGACCGACCTCTGCCCGTGATGTTCTTCATTCACGGCGGGGCGTACTTCCTGGGCAGTTCCGCGACACCGATCTATGATGGCGCGTCGCTTGCCCGCAGCGGTTGCGTGTACGTATCGACAAACTACCGCCTCGGCGCGCTAGGGGCTGTCGACCTGTCGTCGCTGTCCACCGCAGACATCCATATTGACGACAACCTCTACTTGCGTGACCTCGTGTCGGCGCTCAGGTGGGTACGCGAGAACATCGCGGCATTCGGCGGCGATCCCGATAACGTGACGATCTTCGGAGAGAGCGCGGGCGCGCACGCCGTTACCACTTTGCTGGCCGTGCCAGCGGCTAAAGGGCTTTTCGCACAGGCTATCTCACAAAGTCCGGCCGGCGCGCTATCCCGCTCCCAGGAGCTGGCCGCGGAGTTCGCCGCCAAGTTCGCATCCATTCTCTGCGCCGACGAGCGGGAGCCCGCCCGCCTCCTGTTGGCGGCGCGTCCGGCTCAACTGGTGAATGCATTCGATCGCTTGCTCACCACGAGTGCATCGGACCTTGCTGGCGGTTACCCGGTGGGATGCACATTCGGAACCGACTATCTACCGTCCGAGCCCATTCAAGCGATGCGCGACGGCAAGGCGTACCGTGTGCCGCTGATCGTCGGTACGAACGCCGACGAGGGCCGGTTGTTCACTCGCTTCCTCAAACTCCTCCCGACGAACGAAGCCAAGATCGAAGCGTTACTAGCGGGAGCGGAACCCACCTGTCGCGAGCGAATTACTGCTGCCTATCCCGAATATCCGGCCCCCGATGCCTGTATCCGACTGGGGGCCGACTTCACATTCGGATCGACACTGTGGCAGCTCGCGGATTCCCACAGTCGGCACGCCCCCACATATCTGTACCGCTATGACTTCGCCCCGCGAACTCTGCAATGGGCCGGGCTGGGTGCCACCCATGCGACGGAGCTTCTTGCGGTGTTCGACGCCTACCGCACGCCGCTCGGTCGGCTACTCAGCGCCGGAGCCGATCGCCGCTCGGCCCTACGCGTGAGCGACGACATGCAAGGGCGCTGGGATGCTTTCGCACGCACCGGAGTTCCAGGAGACGGCTGGCCGCGCTACACCAGCGACGCCCGTCCGGTCCTCGTCTTCGATCGCGCTTCGCGAGTGGACAACGACCCCCACGCCGACCGCCGGAAAGCATGGGAAGGTTTTCAAGTCCTCGGACGCTGACGAGCGGTTCCCCGCGGCGACGCATGCGTTCACAGCATTTGGCACCGATTGTTTCTGGGAGCCAAGGGTGAAACGGTGGCAAGGAGCACCTCCGGCGTGCCAATCCCAAAAGGCCGAAGAGGGCCACATTCTTGCCGAGGACTTGACGTACGAATGCAACCCCGTGTTGCGGCCTTGGGATCCGATCTCGTCAATCGCTCGAACCGAATGCGGCCGACGAGGTGGCGAACCCAACATTTACGGAGCTGGCCACGCCGGTCGGGTTGCGCCGCCGGACGCAACGCGTTCGCTCACCAACTGGTCCTCGCGACATTCTGCCGGGTAACGTACTGCGAGTGAACGAGCCCTCACATCGGGAGGGCGGGTGCCGATCAGGACGGGGATTGATGAGCGAGGAAGCGATCACCTACGAGGTCGTCGACGGGGTGGCCTGGTTGACGATCAATCGCCCCGAGGCACGGAACGCGCTCAACGGGGCGGTCCGGCAGGGACTGTTCCACAGCGTTCACCGCTTCAACGCCGACGACTCCGCCAAGGTTCTGGTGCTGACCGGGGCAGGCGATAAGGCGTTCTGCGCCGGAGGGGACCTTAAAGAGATGGCGGAGACGGCGCTCACGGTTCCGCCGCCAGACTTCGCGCCGCAATTCGGGCGCAACATCCAGGTCGCCAAGCCGACCATCGCCGCGGTGAACGGCGTCGCCTTCGCCGGCGGATTCCTACTGGCCCAGCAGTGCGACCTCGTCATCGCAGCCGAGCACGCCAGGTTCGCGGTCAGCGAGGTCAAGGTAGGCCGCGGCTCGCCATGGGCTGTCCCGCTGTCGTGGCTGCTGCCGCCGCGGATTGCGCTGCAGATTTTGATGACCGGCGACCCGATCACTGCCGAGCGCGCCCGCGAGGTAGGCATGGTGAACGAGGTCGTGCCCGCAGCGGAGCTGCGGGTACGAGTTCAGGAGATCGCCCTGCGGATCGCTTCCAACGCACCGCTGTCCGTACTCGCGGCAAAAAAGACCGTATACCTCTCCGCAGCGCACCACCTGACGGAGGCCTACGCCCACGCCGACCAGATATGGGAGCCGGTGTACCTCAGCGCCGACGCGCTAGAGGGTCCCGCCGCGTTCCGCGAGAAGCGCACACCGGTTTGGAAGGGACGTTAGACGTGGCCGTGCCGATGGAGTCCTTGATCACCGACATCGGGGCGGAAACGGCCGAGCTGTGGTCACTGATCGCCGAGCTGCCCGAGGGGCAAGCCGGGTGGGACGCGCCCACCCCCGCGGCAGGCTGGGCGGTCCGCGATCAGATCAGCCATCTTGCGTTCTTCGACGACGCCGCGGTGCGCTCAGCCACCGACCCCGAAGGGTTCACGGCCGAGGTGCTGCCCATGCTCGCCGACGGCCGGATCTCCCCGGACACCATCGCCGAGCGCTACCGGCCGATGCCGACAGCGGAGCTGCTGTCCTGGTTCGACGGCGCGCGCCGCGCCCTCGTCGCTGCCTTCGCAGCGATCGACCCCTCGATGCGGGTGCCGTGGTTCGGCCTCCCTATGAGCGCGGCTTCCTCGCTGACCGCGCGGATCATGGAGACCTGGGCGCACGGTCAGGACATCGCCGACGCGCTGGGAGTGACCCGTGTGCCCTCGGCCCGGTTGCGCCACGTCGCCCACATCGGCGTGGGAGCGCGGGCGTTCAGCTACATGGCCAACGGCCTGGAGGTGCCCGAGGAACCCGTCCGTGTCGAGCTCACCGCACCGGGGGGCACGCTGTGGACCTGGGGCCCCGACGGCGTGCCCAACCGGGTCACCGGCACTGCGCACGACTTCTGCCTGCTCGTCACCCAGCGCAGGCATCGCGACGACACCGCACTGCACGTCACCGGTCCGCTCGCCGAACAGTGGCTCTCCATCGCGCAGGCCTTCGCCGGACCTCCCGGTGGCGGGCGCACCGCAGGACAGTTCGACGGAGGTGTGTCGTGAGGGACCCGGTACGCATCGGAAATTGCTCGGGCTTCTACGGCGACCGGATCGCCGCGGCGCGGGAGATGGTCGAGGGCGGGACGGGCGAGCAGAGCATCGACGTGCTGTGCGGGGACTACCTCGCTGAACTGACGATGCTCATCCTGGCGAAGGCCCAGGCGAAGGATCCGGCGGGCGGTTACGCGCGCACGTTCCTGACCCAGATGGAGCAGGTGTTGGGCACCTGTTCCGACCGCGGTATCAAGATCGTGGCCAACGCCGGTGGGCTCAACCCGGCCGGGCTGGCCGTCAGATTGCGCGAGCTTGCGGACCGGCTCGGTATCACCGTCCGGATCGCCCACATCGAAGGTGACGACTTGCGCGGGAACCTCTCCGCGATCACCCCTGCGGTCGGTGAGGTCAAGCCGGTCTCGGCCAACGCCTACCTCGGGGGTTGGGGTATCGCCGAAGCGCTGGGTGCGGGCGCCGACGTCGTCGTCACCGGACGGGTGACAGACGCCTCGCTGGTCGTCGGCCCGGCCGCCTGGTGGCACGGGTGGGAGCGCACCGACTGGGACCGGCTCGCCGGTGCCGTCGTGGCCGGCCACGTCATCGAATGCGGACCACAGGCCACGGGCGGCAACTACGCCTTCCTCGACGAGATCACCGACCGTCGCTACCCGGGCTTCCCGATCGCGGAGGTGGCGGCCGACGGCTCGTCGGTGATCACCAAGCACGCCGACACCGGGGGGCTGGTGTCGGTCGGTACGGTCACCGCCCAGCTGCTCTACGAGATCGCCGAGCCGGCCTATCTGGGGCCCGACGTGGTGACTCACTTCGACACGATCTCGCTGGCCCAGCAGGCCGAGCACCGGGTGGCGATCACGGGTGTCACCGGCAGCCCGCCACCGGAGACGCTCAAGGTGGCGCTGAACGAGGTCGGGGGCTACCGGAACACCATGACGATGGTGCTCACCGGCTTGGACCTGGAGGCGAAAGCCGCGTTCGCGCAGCAGCAGCTGTTCGACATCCTCGGCGGCCGGGGATCCTTCGCCGAGGTCGACGTCCGGTTTCTGCGTTTCGACACACCGGACGCCCCCACCAACGACCAGGCGTGCGCGCACTTGCGGATCACGGTCAAGGACACCGACCCGCGCAAGGTCGGCCGGGCGTTCTCGAGCGCAATCATGGAGATCGCTCTGGCCGGGTATGCCGGCTTCCACACCACCACGCCACCCACGTCGGAGTCAGTGTTCGGCGTGTATCGCCCAGCGACCGTGCCCCGGTCGAGCGTGACGCAGGTCGTGGTGCTGCCCAACGGTGAGCGCCGGAGGATCGCCGATCCGCCGACCGGTAGCGTGCCGGCCGCGAAGGTCCGGGGCAGCGCGGCAGCCGCGCCGCCGACCGAGCCGACATGCCGCGCGCCGCTGGGCGCGGTTCTGGGCGCGCGGTCCGGCGACAAGGGCGGCAACGCCAATATTGGTCTCTGGGCCCGCGACGACGCCGGCTATGCCTGGGTGCGCGAGCACTTAACCGTCGAGCGACTGCGCGGGCTGCTCGGCCCGGAGGCTGCGCAGCTGCGCATAGAGCGATTCGAGCTGCCCAACCTGCGTGCGCTCAACGTTGTGGTGCACGGGCTGCTGGGGGAAGGCGTGGCATCCTCGACCCGGCCGGATGCCCAGGCGAAGGGCTTGTGCGAGTACCTGCGCTCCCGCATCGTGGACATACCGCAATCCCTTGTCGGCGCGACCTGACAAATCCCGAATTTGGAGTAGCCGGGCCACTCTGTCGACGTATCGCCAATCAAGTCGCCGTCCTCTGCCTGCTGCTTGACGTAGCCCCTTTGCCAAAGCCGTGTTGCCGAACGATGTGATGACGATCGGATGACGCCAACAGCGTCCGGCAGACGGAGAGATGGCTTTGTCCAGTTCCTTGCCGAACTGGACATCCAAAGAGGGCGCAGCGATCTGCCCACGCGGTTGCCGATCTTGGCCAATGAGCGGGCACATCCACGAATGGGGATCACACGCGCAGGCGCCAGCCACCTGCCACTGGGCGTCTACATTTCAACTCAACCTGGGATTGTGAGCAGGTGTTAACGTTCGTAGTGTAGCTCCCGGCGCTGCAGTGCTGCGCGAGCCCTGGTTGCGAGCGAAGGAAGGTAGTAGTGAACAAGGTGGTCGTTGCCGGACGTACCCGGGTCGGCGGCGAACGTCGGGAACGGATTCTCGCCTCTGCCACCGAGTTGATTGCCGAGCGGGGCTACCACGCTGTCTCCATGGCCGACATCGGCGTTGCATCAGGGGTTGTCGGGCCGGCCATCTATCGCCATTTCAACAGTAAGAGCGATCTACTGGCGGCCCTCTTCGAGCGAGTGGTGGACAAACTCCTTAAGCGTGCGACGGCGATCGTCGAGCAGTCCCGCGACGAGGCGGAGGCGCTGACCCTGCTGGTGTCAGACCAAGTCGCCTTGGTAATGGATCAACGCGAGCTGGCAATGGTGTATTACCGCGAAGTGCACAATCTGTCGGATCAGCACCAGAGCCGGTTGCGCCGAAAGCAGCGACTCTATCTAGAAGAGTGGGTACACCTCGTCGGAGAATTGCGGCCCGCGGTCGATGAGATTGAACTTCGGGCGATGGTTCATGGAGCGATCGGAGCCATTCAATCGATCTTGCACTACCGCGGCACTGGCCTGGCTCCCGAACAGACCTCTGCGCTGCTCGTTGCGATGGGTCACGCCGTGCTCGGCGTCCCCGCGTCTAGCTACCAGATGGGTGCCGTGACCACTGCTCGATCCTGTCCTCGTCCTGGCACGCCGCAGCACTAGGGACATTCTGAGGGTGTCAGCAACACACGAAGACGACTTCGCTCAGTATGGTCTGCTCGACGGTCTCGAGGGCAACAGCCGCCAGGAGAGGACTGATCTTATTGCCTGGCTGCATGCCCAGGGCTTCACGACTGATCAAATCCGACTGGCGGCTCCAACCCCTCTCCTGCTTCCTACCAGCCGCGTACTGGGTGATGAGGGGCGGTACATCTCTCTGCGCGAGCTGAGCACAGAAACCGGAATGGACCCAGAGCTCCTCACACGGCTGCTCGATGCTGCCGGCCTCCCTCGACCGGAAGACCCCTGCAACGCGGAACTGCTTCGTGCCGACGGTGACGCAATCGCACGCGCACGACACTTCATCGACATGGGCGTTAATCCAGACGAAACAGTCGCCATATTGCGGGCCCTCACGGCAGGCATCGGGCAGGCCACAGAGATGATGCGTGACTTCGTGCTGAACATGTTGCTTGTTCCGGGGGGGGGGGAGCGAGATCCAACTCGCTGACGCCCTCCAAGAGTTCGCACGACGAGCGAGGCCAGACTTGTTATCCGCGGTTGGCGAACTTTTCCTCATGAGTCTCCGCAGTTCGTTGGAGGCAGAGGCGATCACCGCCGCAGAACGAGCAGCAGGACGGCTGCCGGAAGCGCGCGAGATAACCGTTGCATTCGCCGACGTGGTGGGGCTTACCGAATTGGGCGAAAAGCTTCAGCCCGACGATTTGGAGAGGCTCGCGAATCGACTTGCGACTGCTGCGCGCGATGCAGCCAACCCACCGGTGAGATTCGTAAAATCCATCGGGGACGCGGTCATGCTGGTCTCGTCACAACCGACGCCGCTGGTAACGACGATGCTGGACCTGGTCGACAGCGCGTCGGCAAACGACCTGCCTTCCTTGAGGATTGGCGTGGCGTCCGGGTCAGCGGTCTCGCGGGCGGGCGACTGGTTCGGCAACCCCGTGAACCTGGCCAGCCGAGTGAGCGCGGCGGCGCGGCCAGGGGCAGTGTTGGTGGCGGACTCGACGCGGGCGATCGTCGACGACGACGCAGGCCTCCGGTGGTCGTCCGCCGGCGCATACCGTCTGAAGGGCGTCAGCAGCAAGGTCAACCTGTCGCGGGTGAGGCGCGCCCAGGCGGCTGAGTACCCCGTTTGAATCGAGCTCACTAGCGCCCGCCTAATGAACAAGTCAAGACCTACTTGATAAGCCGAACGCCACCTCGCTATCGCGGCCCCTCGTAACCAATCTAGCGGTCGAATTCGATCTAAAGCGACCGAGCAATGATCTCCTTCATAATCTCGTTTGTCCCACCGTAGATCTTCTGAACGCGAGCATCGGCCCACATCCTGCCGATGGGATACTCGGTCATATAGCCGTAGCCGCCGTGGAGCTGCAAGCAGTCATCAAGGGCGACCATCGCACGCTCAGTAGTCCACCACTTCGCCATCGCGACAGTGGGGATGTCGAGTTCACCGCGCAGATGGCGGGCGACGCAGTCGTCGATGAAAACGCGGCTGATATGGGCATCGGTGGCGACCTCGGCAAGTTTGAACTTGGTGTTTTGGAAGGCGAAGACAGGCTTGCCGAAGGCATGCCGATCCTTGGTGTATTCAACAGTGAACTCGAGCGCTGTTTCTAGTACTGTCACTGCACCAAGCGCAAGGATCAATCGCTCTTGGGGAAGTTGCTGCATCAACTGAATGAATCCCAGTCCTTCAGTCGTACCCAGGAGGTTCTCTACGGGAATGTGCACGTCTTCGAAATAGAGCTCGGAGGTGTCCTGGCCGCGCTGACCGACCTTGTCCAACACCCGACCCCGCCGGAAGCCCGGCCGATCGCCTTCGACCAACACCAACGAGATTCCGTTAGCTCCGGCAGTCGGGTCGGTCTTGGCGACGACGATGATCAAGTCGGCCTGAGCGCCATTGGTGATGAATGTCTTGGAACCGTTGACAACGTATTCGTCTCCAACGCGCAGTGCCTTGGTCGTAACAGATTGGAGATCGGAGCCCGTGCCTGGCTCCGTCATCGCAATCGCGCCAACCATCTCACCAGTTGCCAGTCGGGGCAGAAAACGTTCCTTCTGCTCGTCGGTGCCATACTCGAGCAGGTAGTGGGCGACGATTCCGCTATGCAGCGCCGCACCCCATGCTGAATCACCGATGCGGGCCTGTTCCTCGATCAAGACCGCCTCATGGGCGAATGTTCCACCACCTCCGCCGTACTGTTCGGGGATTGACATGCACAGCAACCCCAGATCACCCGCCCGGGTCCACAGGTCTCGATCCACGTGGTGCTGCTCGATGAAGCGGGCACTGTGCGGCGCGATCTCCTTCTCACAGAACGTGCGCGCCAAATCGCGGAGTGCATCGAGGTCGTCGTCCATCCAGCTAGAGCGATTGGCTGCCATTAGAGAGTCCTCACTGTTATTACTTGCGCACCGATCCCGCAATGGGTCTCGCTACACGCTTATGGGTACATGGTGTACCACGAAACGGACACTGGGTACAACACGTACCCAGAACTTTCCAGAGCGCGGGGCGCTACGGTGAGCATCGTGGAGCGAAAGCAATGGGCGGACACCACAGCGGGACGCCGTGCAACCAGTAAGTTGCCAGGCCGCGAACTACGTCGTGAACAGATCATCGAAGCAGCGCTCAGCGCAATCGAAGACAACGGACCCCACGCACTCACCGGCCAGATCGCAGACAAGGCCGGTTTAGTCCGCACGCACTTTTACCGCCACTTCGCAAGTAAAGAAGAACTCGATCTGGCCGTCGCCCGCCACGTCCACCGCGAACTCACTGCAAAGATTCGCCTAACTCTGGATGTGCAGGGATCACCGCTAGACGTGATTCGCGCGCCGGTCACACAGCACGTCATATGGGCTGACGAACACCCCAACCTCTATCGGTTCTTGGTGAACCGACACTATCGGCGCAGCACCGAGAAAACCTCGCCCGGCACCAGTGCATTCGCCTCCGAACTCGCCGTCGCGGGTGCCCGTTACTTTCCTCGCTACGGCGAGGACTCAGAGGCGGCAGACCGCAATGTCGCCGCCATCATGGGCCTGATGGACGCTTCGGTCCTATGGTGGCTGGACCATCGCGACTCCACTCGTGACGAACTCGTCGTTCGATTGACACGGCAAACCTGGTTGATAATCAATGACAGGCTGCAGGAACTGGGATTCCAGCTTGATCCCCACTTACCACTCTGCGAACCGAAAACCTCATCAGGTACAACTCGAGCCTCCCCACGCTAAACCCTCCGTCTTAGACACCGCCATCAACGATGATTGCGTTGGCGCCGCTCACCAACGCCGCGCATCAACGCGAAAGCTTTCAACCCGAGCGACGGCGCAGCATCGCTAGTGCGCGCAACTACGCCGCGCCACCGAGGAACTACCCGGAATATCTGGCGACTCTCCAGCAACTCGAGTCCTGCGCGGGCCACGGCCGCCGCATCCATTGGACGAGGTCCGGCGAACAGTAGCGCCGCCCCAGGGTCGGCGACTCGGTCGGTGACCATTTTCGTACTCACCACGTCGGGGCATAGCGCCCGGGCACGGATTTGCAATCCCGCATGGTCAAGATCGCCTTGCAGCGATGTGGTGAACGACAATACGGCGGCTTTAGTGGCTGCGTACATCGCGAGTCCAGGGATGGGGGCCAGAGCCGAGAGCGACGCGATGTTGAGGATCGCACCCCCACCTGCGCCCATGGCGGCAACTGCCGCGTGTGACCCGGCAACGACACCTCGTACATTTACATCGAGGATCGACGCAATCTCGGCATCGCTGTGACTCCAGCTGTTACCCGCGATTAGGATCCCAGCGTTGTTTACCCACACCGCCAGAGGGCCAGCGGCTAAAGCCTGAGCAGCGACTTCCCGATGACCCGACGGATCTCGTACGTCGTGCGTGGCGCTCCAAGCGCCACCGCCGACCTCGGTGGCAGCGCGCTCCGCCGCGTCGCCATCGACATCCGTGAGCAAAACCTTGTGACCGGCAGCGGCGAGTTGTCTCGCGATCTCCAGACCAATCCCTCGACCTGCTCCTGTGACGACGGCTGTTGATGGTTCTAGCATGACCATCCTTTCCGGCAGTTTGCGTAGGTTTGCCGACTACGGTTCGCCGGGGTTTGTTGAGGATCTCCGAGGCCACTTGGAGGACTGCGTCGATTCTGCCGGCGCCCTGTGAGGGCGATGTGCTCGGCCAAGCACTCAAAAGTCTCGTGGAATGACCTAGATATCATCGGCGACACAACGTAATAGGTAGGCCGTCGACAGGGACAGGCAGGGACGTATTGTCCCACCGAACGCGGTAGCCGTCATCCAGACTCCAGGTGAATTCCCGCAGCATCTCGTGCAGTATTGCCTTCACCTCCAAGGTGCCGAAGTGCATCCCGATGCACTTGTGCGCGCCTCCTCCGAACGGAAGCCAGGCGAAGCGGTGGGCGTGATCCTCGCGCCGTGGCGGCTCGAATCGCGTTGGGTCAAACCGGTCCGGCTCGGTCCACACTGTGGGCGCAAAGTGGTTGACCGCAGGCGTGATGGCGACAAGCACTCCGGAGGGGACGTAGTAGCCATCAATTGCGGTGTCGGTCACCGTCTTACGCATAACCAACGGTACCGGTGCAACTAGTCTGAGCGACTCCTTGATGACCAAGTCCATCGCCGTGAGCCCCTCCAGGTCCTCAATGTCCGGCAGATCGTCGCCTAGACGGTCAGACTCAGCACGAAGTCGATCCTGCCATTCAGGATTCTTCGCCAAGAAGTACGCCACAGCGGCAGTGGTGATCGTTGACGTGTCATGAGCGGCCATCATCAGAAAGATCATGTGATTTATGATGTCCGCATCAGTGAAGCGTTCGCCGTCCTCGGCGCGCGCCTCACATAGCGCGGCGAATAAATCATCATTCTGCCCCGAGCGTGCCGCCGGTAAGTGCCGGGCGAAGTACGCCTCCAGCAACCGGCGACCGCGCACTCCGGCGCGGTACCGCGTCCCGGGCAGAGGAGCACGCACGATCGCACTGGCAGCGCGGACGGTTGCTACAAAGGCTCGATTTACTGAACGGCTGTCCTCTTTCCCGCGGCCGCCCATGAACACATCGGTTGCCACGTTGAGCGTCAAATCCTTCAACAGGGGATACAAGCGGACACCCGAACCGGTCGGCCACTTCGGTACGCTAGAACGAACCGATGGCCCGACCTGCTTGACATAACCGGTTAGTCGCGGACGTGTGAACGCCTCCTGCATGATTCGCCGATGCATCAGATGCTCATCGAAGCTCATCAGCATCAGCCCCCGATGAAAGAACGCATCGATGAGAAAACCCCAACCATCTTGCGAGAAAGCCTTGGCTTTGGTGGTGAGTGCTTCTTGAGTTGCCTGCGGTCCCGCAATGACGACCATCTTGGTGCCAAACGCCCCCATCCACGAGACCGAACCAAATCTCTCGTACCGCTCTCTACTGAGGTCAGAGCCGAAGCGAATGTAGTCCAGTGTGTGGCCAACGAGAGGCAATCCCTGATCGCCGATAACTGGCTTCAATCCGCTACCTGTCGGCGGCGCGGCAAGTTCGCGAACCGGCCATCGTCGACTCACCTCCTGGATAGCGCGCTCGACGCGCTGCGGGAGGGGATTCAGTAGTACCGACGACAGACGGTCACGGGACTTGCTTGCCGAACCGGACGGCGATTTGGTCATCGAGTGCCCCCTTGATGTTGTTTCTCGCATTATCGGAAGGATTTCACCCATCGTTTACACCGGTGACCACCCTGTCAACGGCGATCACAGTTGCCGCTCGAATGTCAGCGACTCCCCGCCGTCCTCGGATACCCGTCACTGAACAGAGCCGCCACTAGTCGACGCTATCGGCCCCGCTGGGGGCATAGGGCATGTCGGCCAGATGGGTGTTGGCCGGCTCGGGTGTCCCCCTGCGCGACGAGTTCGCGGGCGCGGGACGCGACAGGACGTAAGCGCGCCGCTTCGGCCTGCGCGCACGAAGGCGATACAGGAAGGTCGGGCTGGGCCAGTTGGTGGATATCGAACCGCGCGCCGAGCGATACCAGCTCGTGCACATAGTCCACACGGATTTGTCCAGGCGGCGACCCAACCGGTCGTTGAAGCGCTTCTCCACGTCGGCACGCACCTCGATGACACTTCGCGGATGGGCACGGAGAACCTTCATCAACCTGACGATGTGTCGGGCCTGCGACTCGAGCATGTAGACAATCGACCCGGATCCCACGTTGGTGTTCGGCCCGTACATCATGAGGAAATTCGGGAAATCTGGCACCGACAGGCCGTAGTAGGCGTGCGCGCCATCTGCCCACACGTCCGACAATGTTCGGTCCGAACGGCCGTGGACCTCCATCGGGGAAAGAAACTCGGTGGCACTAAAGCCGGTGCCGTAGATGATGACGTCGGCGGCATGGAATTCGCCGTCCACCGTGCGAATTCCGCCGGGTTCTACTGCCTCAATATCGTCGGTCACCAGTGCGACGTTGGGACGGGCGAGTGCGGGGTAGTAGTCGCTGGAGAACAGGATCCTCTTGCATCCGGGCGCATAGTCCGGTGTCAGTTGGGAACGCAGCCGCGCGTCGTGCACCTGGCGACCTAGGTGCCTGAGGGCGACGCCGCCAAGGACTCGCGCCACTGGCTTCGCATCGACGAGTGCCAACGCCAAGAACTCGAATATCGTCCAGATCATCAGACGTTCGCTGAGCCGCAGAATGGGTAACTTGCGCAGCAGTTGGTGATGCCGCCCACCGTACTGACGATCGAATTTGGGCAGCACCCATGGGGCTGACCGTTGGAAAACATCCAAGTGCGCGGCGCATGCAGCGACCACCGGGACGAATTGCACCGCACTTGCGCCAGTGCCGACGACCGCAATGCGCTTGCCGCTGAGATTCAGATCGTGGTCCCAATTGGCGGAATGAAACGACGGGCCCGCGAACCCCGACATTCCAGGAATGTTCGGGATCGAAGGGCGCGACAGCTGTCCCACGGCCGAAATGACGACATCACACTCCAATTCTTCGTTGGAAGTCGTGGTCAGACGCCATGTGTTCGAGCGCTCATCGAAGGCTGCCTTGGCGACTTCGGTCTTCGTCCGAAGGAGGGGCAGCAATCCACTTTCGTCGACGACGCGGCGAAGGTAGGCGAGGATGTCGCGTTGTTCCGCGTAACGCCGGCCCCACGTGGGATTTGGCGCCGAGGAGATCGAGTACAGCTGCGACGGGACATCACAGGCCGCCCCCGGGTAGGTGTTCTCCCGCCAGACTCCCCCGACACCATCGCCCTTTTCGACGATGAGGACCCTGTCGAACCCCGCGCGTGTGAGGCGGAGTGCCAGGGTAATTCCGGCGAAGCCGGCGCCGATGATGACGATCGAGGGGTTACCAGGGGGATTGTCCTGGGTTTGTTCAAGTTTCACGGGTTTCATCGTTAGCTCATACAACCTTCGTGCTGGGGCGCCTCGTGGTCAAGGCGTGCGCAGGGACGCTGTCAACGGACGGTGGCCGAAGTAGCCAAGAACTCGCCACCGAGCCTGAGGGCCTCACGCGCTTCTGGCAGTAGGCGAAACATCGCCTGGAAGACATGGATCTGGCCGCGGAAAACTTGCAACTGCGAGGAGACCCCTGCAGTTTGCAGACGTTTGGCAAAGACTCTGGAGTCGTCGAGCAACATCTCTCGTCCGCCGACCTGAATCAAAGTTGGTGGCATGTCCGTGAGATCAGCATCGAGCACGCTTATCCTCGGGTCGGCTGGATCGGCGCCCGCCACGTACAGACCCATTGTTCTCGACGCAGAGATGGCGGACGCAAAGGGGTCCCGTCTGCGCAGATCACGGTCCATCGCAAGTTGACATGTCAAATCCAGCACCGGCGACATCAGCAGCATGGCATCCGGCGTCGGCAGTCGATGTTCCCGAGCGCCAAGCGCCGTCGCCGCAGCAAGCTGGCCGCCTGCGGAATCTCCGGCGAGCGCCACCGTGCCAGAAGACGCGGTGATCGCGCTTCCCTCTGTCAACCATCGATAAGCGATCAGTGCATCATCTGCGGCCGCCGGGAAGGGATATTTCGGGACCAATCGATAGCGCACGGCAAATACCGGCCTGCGGGCGGCCGCGGACAGTTCGCTGATGAGGCCACGGTGGGTCTCGGGAGAGCACATAGAAAATGCGCCGCCGTGTATATAAAGAATCGGCGGAGCATCCGAGGCCACGTTGGCCGCCTTGACCCAGTCGCCTCGCACACGTTCACCGGCGAAGGGCGTGTCTACCTTCTCGACACTGATTGCGCGCCTTGGCCGCGACACCACGAGTGTTCCCCGTAGCACGCGGTCCATGACCGCGAAGCCATGCTCGTTGGCCGGAATCACCTGCGTGAGAGGTCGAAGAACGCCTCGCGCCGTTGCCGCGACCAGGTGGCTCGCCATGCTCGGATTCGGCCTGGCAGGTGAACTCATCCGGCGGTGACCACCTTCTGTGGGGCAGTGTCCGCCTTTTTCGCCGGTCGTCGTTCGAAACGGTAGTCGGCCAGGTCGAATCGTCGACTGCGCCAGATCGACTCGACCGTCGTCGTCGGACGCAGAGGCACGTCCCCATGCTTGTCGAAGTAATAGCTGTTCGCGCCCGCGCAGCTGTCCTGCCAGAAGACCTGCGTATGCCGCCGTGCCAGCATCTCCGCGAAGAAGCGTTGATTCGCCTCCTCGCGTACCTCGACGTAGTTCGAGCCGGCCGTCCTGGCCTGCCGGAGGCAACGGAGAATGTGACCCGCCTGTGCCTCGATGAGTGCGAAGTAGGACGAGCCGTTGTATCCGTACGGGCCAAACACTGAGAAATGGTTCGGGAATCCTGGCACGCTGACGCCCTCATATGCCTGGAGTCGGTTCTCGTCCCACCACTGTGCCTGGTCTCGGCCGGCGACACCTCTGAGCGAGTAGGTGGGCATGCTGTCCGATTCCATGACCTTGAATCCCGTTGCCAGCACGAGCACGTCGATCTCGTGTCTGGCGCCATCGGCCGTAATTACCGCGGTCTCATCCACCCGGGTGATGGGGTTGGTTTCAAGATGGACGTTGCCGCGGTTGAACGTCTTGAGATATTCGTTGTGAAAGCTTGGCCGCTTGCAGCCCAGCGCGTAGCGCGGTGTCAGCTTATCCCGAACGACCGGGTCTGTGACCTGCCGACGCATGTAGCTGATCGCTGCACGCTCGATCGCCGACGCCAGCGGTATGGCGGTATGGAAGTGCGCTGCGACGGGAAAGGTGAGTTCGACAAACGCCTGGCTGGCTGCCCGCGCGGCGATCTGCGCTCCGGGTGCGAGCCGGAGAAGAGCACTCAGCGGGCGGGGCACCGCGAAGTCGAATTTCGGTAGACACCATATCGGGGTGCGCTGAAAGACGGTGAGTGTGTCCACGTCCTTGGCTATCGAGGGGATCAGTTGCACCGCCGAGGCGCCCGTCCCGATGACGGCGACCCTCTTTCCGGTGAGGGTCTGCTGGTGGTCCCAGCGCGACGTGTGCATCGTGACCCCGCCGAAGTCCCCGACCCCCGGTATGTCCGGCGTTTTTGGTCGCGTGAGAACCCCGGAGGCATTGATGACGAACCTGGCTGTCAGTTCCTCATCTGTCGAGGTGAACAAACGCCACAATGTCGATTCTTCGTCGAACTCAGCCCTCACAACCGTGACTCCGAAGCGGATGCGCGACGCGAGGCCATATTTTTCCACGCAATGCTTCGCGTAGTTCTTCAGTTCGATCCCCGGCGCATAGGTACGTGACCACGACGGGCGTTTCTCAAAGGAGAATTGGTAACTATATGACGGAATGTCTACTGCAATCCCCGGGTAGGTATTCCAGTACCAGGTTCCACCCACCCCTTGGGCCTCATCAACGATGAGGAAGTCTGAGAAACCTTCCTTCAGCAGCTTGATGCCCACCCCGATCCCGGAGAATCCAGCCCCGATGACCAATATCTCGTGGGTGGGGACCTCGTGGGTGGGGACCTCGTACGTAGAGGCTCCGGAGGTGGGGGCATTCTCGTCGCCCGCGACATGGACACTCAAGCGTCTTTCCTCACTCTCGAGGCTGCGCGCTTAGGCGGTACTTTCCCGACGCCCACGTCCAGGATGTCGGCTTTGACGTCAGACCGCGTTGGCAGGGCGCCTGCGCTTTTTCGGCCCTGGGCTACCTTGGCCTTGCGGCCCTGGGCAACCTTGGCCACATTCGAGCCGTTTTGGGCGTGTTCGGTTGGGTGGTGCTCAGTTCGTGCGGTTGTCGGGGTCGTTACATAATCACCCATGTCGACCTTGGACAGTGCGCGCACGAACTGGGTGGCGAAACCGGGGTACATGGTGCCGTTGTATCCGTCATTCGTGAGGTACCAGCTCTTGCAACCCGAATTCCAAGTCGTACTTCCCAACCGCTGCTGTACCTCGCCGTGGTAATTATTTTGCCGATCTTCGCGGACCTCGAGCGTACTGAGATCATTCGCGATGATCGCGCCGATGGCTTTGACGATGTAGTTGATCTCGGCCTCCATGTACACGAGGGCCGAGTTATGGCCGGGCCCTGAATTCGGACCGAAGGTGAAGAACAGATTGGGATAGCCCGCAACGGTGACGCTCCGGTACGCATAGGCGCCCTGGGACCACTCGTCGGAGAGCTCACGACCAGCTGCGCAGATGGGAAAAGGCGTGCCGGCCTTGCATACATCGAAGCCGGTGGCAAAGACGATGCAGTCCACTTCGTGTTCGATGCCATCTGCGGTCCGTATGCCATTCGGCGACAGGGTCGCGATCGGCCATGAGATGAGCTTGCAGTTGTCGCGTTGAAGAGCGGGGTAGTAATCGCTGCTCATCAGCATCCGTTTGCAGCCGGCGCGGAAGTTCGGCGTCAGCTGGCGCCTGAGCCAAGTATCCGATACCTGCCTCCGTAAATTCGCCTTCGCCACCAGCTGGATGCCGGTGGTGACCGGGGTATCCCAGACCATGCCGACGGCCATGAGCTCGTGCACCCAGAACCACGCCTGCCGTGCGGCTTTCTGCACGAGAGGCGCTCGACGAAACGCCGTGCGCGCCCACTGCGGATGGGAGAAGTCGGGCCGAGGGAGGACCCAGCCGGGGGTGCGTTGGAAGACCTTCACCGACCGCGCAGTCTTCACCAGTTCGGGAATGATCTGAACAGCGCTGGCTCCGGTGCCGATCACGGCGACACGTTTGTCGCTCATGTCGTAGTCGTGATCCCAACGCGCACTGTGGATCTTGTGACCATCGAAGGTGTCCAGTCCGCGGATGTCCGGCAGGCTCGCATTCGCCAGCGGCCCACTGGCCATCACTGCGGTGCGCGCCGTGAACTGCGAGCCGTCAGCTGTCTGCGCCGTCCACAGTGCGCTTTCCTCGTCGAACTCCAGACCGGTGACGTTCACTCCGAACCGGATGAAACGCGACAGCGAGTACTTGTCCACCATCGTCTTGATGTAGCCGAGGATCTCGGCGCTGCCCGAATACGCGCGGGACCAGTCCGGATTTTGCTCGAACCCGTAGGAATAGAGCAGCGACGGGATGTCGCACGCCGCGCCGGGATAGGTGTTGTCCCGCCAGGTACCACCCACCTCGTCGGCACGTTCAAGGACAACGAAATCGTCGATACCCTGTTGTAGCAACCGGATTGCGGTTCCCAGGCCGGCGAAACCCGCACCGACGATCAAGACGGTCGTGGTGTCGCTCATCTGGCCACCGGTTCGTAGGTCAGCTCTTCTGTCCACGTCGGTGACTTACCGAGCACCTCGGTGGGGAAGTGGTCGATCGCGGTACCCAGCCGCTGCGAAATGAAATGCAATGGCTGAGAACGCTTGATGCTGGCGGACATGTGAGCCTTCAAGATGTGGTAGCCCGGAACGCGGCGCGTGAACTCACTACGATCTCCGACGTTCTCGTACCGCATCACCGCGTTGTAGAGCTTCTCCTCCGACAATCCCATGGCGTTGAGATTGGTCAACATCCTGGTGAGCAACGGCACGTAGAGGACGCCGCCGAGAAGGATTCTCGGGTCGATGAGCGCCCCCATCGTCTGAGTCGCATGAATGCGCATGGGGCTGGCGCCGAGGTCGTTCAGAACCTGGAATCCCACTGCCAAGTGCCGCGATTCGTCGTTGTTGACCTTGTTGAAGACCTCGGCGCAGAGCGGATCCTGCACCTCGTCGAGAAGGAACTTGAGCAATGCTCCGTCGAGCGCAGTCTCCAAGGCTGGGATCGCCGCTCCGATCACCGTCAGCGGGAGGGCCTCGGCGTATCGGTCGATCCACTCGATGACCAGTCGAATATTCTTGTTCGGCACCGGGATTTCCCCTTCCTCGAGCATCCCCCACCGCTGCATGAGCGCCAGCTCCGCGTTGGCGTGCCGCTGCTCCTCGGCATGGAAATACCGGTAGATGTCACCTAGAGCCTCGAACGGCGCTTTCGGCGCCATGGCGGCGAACGCGCGTGCACCGACGTGTTCTATCCACACCACGTCAGCCATGAACTGCTTCAGTTCGGGCCGCTGCTCATCAGTGATTTTATCGGCGCCCGGCGCATCCCAATCGATGTCGGCCAGCGCCCACTGCCGATTCTTGATCGTCTCGAGCATATCGCTGTATTTGAATGCCATTGGAGTCTCCTTTGTCTTTGTCTGGAATGACTTAGCGCGCGATTCGCTCAACCAAACCGAGCGCACGGGTATACGTGGCAGGCACTGCCCGCTTAAATAACCAGAGAATCTTCGCGTCGACTTGGGGTAGGACGTGCAACTGACCGCGATCGTTCGCGTCCAACGTTTTGCGCGCCACCGATTCCGCCGACACGCCGGTCCACTTCATCAAATTCGTTGCCAGCTTGGCGGCCGACTCCTCAATACCAGGGTTATCGACGATGTTGGTCTTGACAAATGTCGGGCACAGTACAGTCACCGCCACACCAGTACCACTCAGCTCGGCCGCCAAAGTCTCGGATAGCGAGAGCACGCCGGCCTTGCTGACGTTATAGGCACCCATCCGGGGCGCTGCTCCAAAACTTGCAGCCGATGCGACGTTGATAATTCCCCCGCTGCCCTTCGCACGAAGTCGCGGTACGAAGATCTCGCAGCCGTAAATCACTCCCCACAAGTTGACTGAAAGTGTCGCTTCCCAGTCCCGCTTGGGCGTCGCGCCGATGACATTGCCACCGATTCCGATGCCCGCGTTGTTGATCACCAGGCTGGCTGCCGCGCCGAACCACTTCTCGGCGCTGTCGGCGAGTTCGCGGACCTGCTCTTCGTCCGTGACATCGCATGCGATGTCGAGCCCCTCGCCGCCGGCTTGGACGACGAGCCCGACCGTCTCCTTGGCACGCACCGGGTCGATGTCGGCACACACCACTCGTCCACCTCTACGGGCGAGCTCCACCGCGAAGGCACGGCCAATTCCGCTGCCCGCTCCCGTTACGACCGCGTTGGCGCGGCGGCTCAGGCGAGGCGGTCTGTCCCACCTCAAGATATCCATCACTACTGAATCCTTTGCAGATTACGGCGACGCCTGACCTGTGAGACAAGCCGGCCTGCAGCCATCTGGTGGCGGCGAACACAATTGTGGTCGCCTGCCACCAGTTTGATGCGGCGCTCCTGCCTTTGTCAAGATGTATTCGTGCGGACAAAGGCAGCAAGGTGGGGCGGGCGTACTGGCGCCGAACGACGGGCTGACCGGCGGCGGCGCCTAGTGAACGCGGCGACGGAGATCTGGACGGAAAGCGGATGGGCTGCCGTGACAATGCGTGGGGTCTGCTCCAGAGCCGCGCTGAACGACCGATATTTCTACGAGGAGTTCAAGACGCGCGATGAGTTGCTCGTAGCAGCGTGGGACAACGTGCGGGACGAGATGCTCGGCGAGGTTTCGGCAACATTTGCCGAACGCGTCGGTCAACCACCGATCGAAACCATTCGCGCCGCAATCTCGATCGTTGTTCTCCGCATCGCGCAGGATGCCGGGCGAGCACAGATCCTGCTGACACAGCACGTCGGCAGTTCAACATTGCAAGATCGCCGAGCGGTGGCCTTGCAGGAAGCAACCCAGCTCGTCATGGCCGCCAGCAAGCCGCATCTGAAGCCTGACGCAGACGAAATGGCCTTGCGCATGGACACGTTTGTAGCGGTCGGCGGCTTCGTCGAACTGATCAGCGCCTGGCACGCAGGACTACTCGTCGACGTAAGTCAAGTCGACATCGTCGAACATACGAGCAGACTTGCTGAAACACTGGCTCGCCGCTACGTGGTTGATACGTCTCGCTAGCTGGTACTCGGGATGCAATTTCCCGGTGGCGAAGGCTGCATTGGCCGCAGGGGGCGTGACACACCGTTGACTTACCTTAGAAACGGTGGAAGGTCCGTCTCGTCGACCTGCCAAGCCGACGCTCCTGCTGTCGAATGGCGGCTTCACTCAGAGGCCAATCTGCTTGGCGATGATCTCCTTCATGATTTCGGTGGTGCCGCCCCCGATACCCAGGATGCGCGAATCGCGATAGTGCCGTTCGACCTCGGTCTCGCGCAGATAGCCCATGCCACCGTAGAGCTGCACGGCGGTGTCGACGGCAAGCGCACAGGCTTCCACGGCCTGGTTCTTCGCCATCGAGACCATCCGCACGTCGGTGTCACCCGCGATGATGCGGTCCACGGCGGCGCGGGTATAGGTACGGGCAACGTCTACGGCCGTGGCCATGTCGACGATCTTGTGCCGCACCACCTGTCGGGTGGATAGCGGTCGACCGAAGGTTTCGCGCTGCTTGACCCACTCCAGCGTCAGGTCGAGGCAGCGCTGGGCCGTGGCGTAGCACTGGACGGCGATGAAAGCACGTTCGACTTGGAACTGTTGCATGATCTGCAGGAATCCGCTGCCTTCGGGGCCAACCAGATTGACCACCGGCACGCGCACGTCGCTGAATCCGAGTTCAGCGGTGTCGGAGCACAGCCAGCCCATCTTCTTCAGTGTCCGCGAGACCGCGAAACCCGCGGCGCCACGCTCCACCACGAGCAGTGAAATCCCCGACGGGCCCGGGCCGCCGGTACGCACGGCGGTGGTCACGAAATCGGCGCGGACACCCGAGGTGATGAACAGCTTCGCACCGTTGACCACGTAATGGTCGCCGTCGCGCCGTGCGGTAGTACGGATGCCGGCGACGTCAGAACCGGTGTCGGGTTCGGTGATGCCGAGGCTGCCGATCTTCTCCCCGGCCAGGGTCGGCACCACGAAGCTGCGGATCTGCTCGGGATCGCCCTGCGCGGCCATATGGGGCACTGCGATGTGATGCGTAAGTAGGCTGGCCAGCAAGCCCGAGGAGCCGCCGGCCTCCATCACGGCCTCGGTGAGCAGCACCAGGTCGCGCAGGTCACCGCCGGAGCCACCGATCTCTTCCGCGAACCCGATGCCCAGCAACCCCGCTGCGGCTGCGCGGCGGTGGAGTTCTCTAGGGAGTTCTCCGGCGTCCTCCCAGTCTTGCAGGTGAGGAACGATCTCCTTCTGGGTGAACGACATGGCGAGGTTGCGCAACGAGATGCGCTCGGGCGTCATCCACGGGTCGGCTGCGGCCGCCTCCGCTTCCCGCTGATCCGGCTGTTTCATGTGAGTTGCTCCTGCTGTGATCACTCGGGGACGGCACGATTGCCACGTCGACCCCATTGTCGTCGAATGTTAATGACCGATAACGTAGCGTGTCAGGAGATCGACGTTGATGTCACCTGGAGGAAAGTTGATTGACGTCCTGCCCGACCGGGTCGACACCCGCGCGCCGGTATACCTCGAGAATCGCGAGGGACTCATCGCGCAGCTCCATGCGCTCGCCGAACAGCTGGCGTTGGCCAACGGTGGCGGCGGCGAGAAGTACGTCGCCCGGCACCGTAGCCGCGGCAAGATGCTGGCTCGGGAGCGCGTCGAGCTGCTCATCGACCCCGACACGGCCTTCCTGGAACTCTGTCCGTTCGCGGCGTGGGGCACGAAGTTTCCGGTGGGCGGCAGCGTTGTGGTCGGCATCGGCATCGTCGAAGGCGTCGAGTCGATGATCATCGCGCACGACCCGACCGTGCGCGGCGGAGCCTCGAACCCCTACACCTTCCGAAAAGTGTTCCGGGGCATGGCAGTCGCCCGCGAGAACCGGCTGCCCATCATCAACGTCGTCGAGTCGGGCGGGGCGGACCTGCCCACGCAGGCCGAGATCTTCGTGCCCGGGGGCCAGCTATTCAACGACCTCACCCAGCACAGCGCGCAGGGCCTGCCGACACTGGCGCTGGTATTCGGTAACTCGACGGCAGGCGGCGCGTACATCCCCGGCATGTGTGATTACGTGGTGATGGTCCGCAACCGGTCCAAGGTCTTCCTCGGTGGTCCGCCGCTGGTGAAGATGGCGACCGGCGAAGTGTCCGACGACGAGTCGCTCGGCGGCGCCGACATGCACGCCCGCACCTCCGGGCTGGCCGACTACATGGCCGAGGACGAGCAGGACGCCATCCGGATCGGGCGGCGCATCATGGCCAGACTGAACTGGCGCAAGCTCGGGCCCGGCCCGACACAGCCACCGACCCCCCCGCTGCGAGACCCCGACCAACTCCTCGGGATCGCTTCGGTGGACCCGAAGGTTCCCTTCGACCCACGTGATGTCATCGCCCGAATCGTGGACGGGTCCGCCTTCGACGAGTTCAAGCCGCTATACGGCACCTCGCTGGTCACCGGTTGGGCCTCGATCCACGGATACCCGGTAGGGATCCTTGCCAACGCGCGCGGAATCCTGTTCAGCGAGGAGGCGGAGAAGGCCGCCCAGTTTATTCAGCTGGCGAACCAGATCGACACGCCACTGGTGTTTCTGCAGAACACCACCGGCTACATGGTCGGCGCGGAGTACGAGCAGGGTGGCATCATCAAGGACGGCGCGAAGATGATCAACGCCGTCTCCAACAGCGCTGTCCCACACCTGACGATCGTGATGGGCGCGTCCTACGGTGCGGGCAATTACGGGATGTGCGGGCGGTCCTACTCTCCCCGCTTCCTGTTCACCTGGCCCAACTCGCGTTCGGCCGTCATGGGCCCGGCCCAGCTCGCGGGCGTGCTGTCGATCGTGGCCCGCGAGTCGGCCGCCGACCGGGGGCTCCCGTTCGACGAGGAGGCCGACGCCCAGATGCGCGCTGCCGTCGAGGGCCAGATCGAGCGTGAGTCGTTGGCGCTGGCCAACAGCGGCAGGCTCTACGACGACGGGATCATCGACCCGCGCGACACCCGTACCGTTCTCGGGTTCTGCCTTTCCGTGGTCCACAACAGCGAGATCCGTGGCCAGCGTGGCTACGGCGTGTTCCGGATGTGATGGCGATGCCCGTGATCAAGAAGCTGCTGGTGGCCAACCGGGGAGAGATCGCCCGACGCGTGTTTCGCACCTGTCGCGAACTCGGCATCGCGACCGTCGCCGTGTACTCCGACGCCGACGCCGACGCCTGGCACGTGGACGATGCCGACGAGGCCGTCCGGCTACCGGGTTCCTCGCCGGCGGAGACCTACCTCGACGGTGACCGGGTGATCGCCGCCGCCCTCCTCACCGGCGCCGACGCCGTGCATCCCGGCTACGGCTTCATGTCGGAGAACGCCGGCTTCGCGCGGGCCTGCGCCGACGCCGGGCTCGTGTTCGTCGGCCCGCCGCCGGATGCCATCGACGCGATGGGTTCCAAGCTGACGGCCAAGGCGATGATGGCCGATGCGGGCGTGCCGGTTCTCCCGGGCGGCGACGCGACCGGCCTGGACCCCGACAAGCTGCGCAAGCTCGGCGCCGAGATCGGCTACCCGCTGCTGGTCAAGGCGAGCGCGGGTGGCGGCGGGCGCGGCATGCGGGTTGTCGAGTCGGCCGACGACCTCGACGGAGCCGTGGCCTCGGCCTCGCGCGAGGCGATGTCGGCGTTCTCGGACGGCACGGTGTTCCTCGAGCGGTACGTGCAGCGTCCCCGCCACGTTGAGATCCAGCTGTTGGCCGACATGCACGGCACGGTTGTCTCGCTGTTCGAGCGGGAGTGCTCGGTGCAGCGCCGCCACCAAAAGGTCATCGAGGAGGCGCCCTCGCCCGTCGTCGACGACGACCTGCGCGCCCGGATGGGCGCGGCGGCGGTCGCGGCGGCACAGGCCGTGGGTTACGTCGGGGCCGGAACGGTCGAGTTCGTCCTCGACGCGAACGGCGGCGATGACGACGGGACGTTCGCCTTCCTGGAGATGAACACCCGGCTGCAGGTCGAGCACCCGGTCACCGAACTCGTCACCGGGCTCGACCTCGTGCGCCTGCAGTTGCTGGTGGCGATGGGTCGGCCACTGCCTGCCGAGGTGAGCAAGCCGCGGATCACCGGCCACGCGGTCGAGGCCCGGCTCTACGCCGAGGACCCCACGAAGGGCTACCTGCCGCAGACCGGAACGCTGCGCACGATGCAGATCCCCGACCACGTCGGGGTCCGGGTGGACTCCGGCGTGCGCGACGGCTCGGTGGTCAGCCACCACTATGACGCCATGCTGGCCAAGGTGATCGCCTGGGCGCCCACCCGCGCCGAGGCGCTCGGCGCGCTGTCCGCCGCGCTCGCCGGCGCCCGGATCCACGGACTCACCACCAACCGGGATCTGCTGGTTCGCGTTCTGCGCCACGACGAGTTCGCCGGACGCGGCACCGACACCGGGTTCCTCGACCGCCACGACGTGGCCGACCTCGGCGCAGCCCTCATCGACCGCGACGGGGAGGGCTTGCACGCCATCGCGGCCACACTCGCCCAGGTCGCGGGACGCCGCGCGGCGGCCCCCGTCCAGCCGACGCTGCCTGCCGGGTGGCGCAACAACCCGTCCCAACTGCAGTCCACCGGATGGCTGACCGCCGACGGCCGCGAGCGTCGGGTGGGCTATGCGCTGCTCCGCGACGGCGTCGAGGTCGAAGTCGACGGCAAGCCCGTCGAAGACGTCAGCGTGCTCGTGCAGCGGCCGGACCGGGTGGTCCTGGAGACCGGCGGGGTGCGGCGCGGCTACGACGTCGTCCTCGACGCCGACATTGCCTATGTCGACAGCCCTGCCGGGTCCACTGCGTTTACGCAGGTACCACGGTTCCTGGACCCGAGCGCGCTAAAGCCGGCGGGCTCGCTGACGGCGCCTATGCCGGGTTCGGTGATCCGGCTGCCCGTCGCCGCGGGCGACGTCGTGACGGCCGGGCAGGCGCTGGTGGTGGTGGAGGCGATGAAGATGGAACACACCATCGTCAGCCCAATCGACGGGATCGTCGCCGAGCTTTCGGTCGAGGTGGGTCAGCAAGTGTCCACCGGCGATGCCCTCGCGGTGGTCGGAGCGGCCGCCGGTGCAGATCAGGATTGAGCACCATCGGACCCGTCACCGGCCCCGGTGGCCGGTGACATCGAAGTAGGAGAGCGGTATGGAACTGCACGAGACCGAGGAGCGGCGAGCGCTGCGCAAGGCCGTGTCCGAGATCGCCAAGGACTTCGGGCACGACTACTACGTGGCCAAGTCGCTCGGCGGGGAAAAGAGTTCGGAACTCTGGCACGCCGTCGGGGAACAGGGGTTCCTCGGGATCAACATCGCCGAGGAGTACGGCGGCGGTGGCGGCGGCATCTACGACATGCAGATCGTCGGTGAGGAACTGGCCGCGGCCGGCTGCCCGCTGCTGATGACGGTGGTCTCCCCCACCATCTGCGGCACGATCATCCAGGCTTTCGGCAGCGACGAACTCAAGGCACGCTGGCTGCCGGGCATCGCCAGCGGCGAGGTCATCATGGCGTTCGCGATCACCGAGCCGGATGCGGGCTCGAACTCGCACAACATCTCCACCTACGCCAAGCGCGTCGGCGGGGATTGGATACTCAACGGCACCAAGTACTACATTTCCGGCGTCGACGAGGCGGAGGCCATCCTGGTCGTCACCCGCACCGCGACCGACGACCGCGGACGCGGACGGCTGAGCCTGCTCGTGGTCCCGACCGACGCGCCCGGGCTGACCAAGACCCTCATCCCGGTACAGGCGGTGACACCTGAAAAGCAGTTCACGCTGTTCTTCGACGACGTGCGGGTGCCGGCCGAGAACCTGATCGGCGCGGAAAACGACGGTTTGCGTCAGGTATTCATGGGCCTCAACCCCGAACGCATCATGGGCGCCGCCCTGGGAAACGGCATCGGCCGCTACGCGCTGGACAAGGCCTCTGCCTACGCGCGCGAGCGCAAGGTCTGGGACGTGCCGATCGGAGCCCACCAGGGCCTGTCCCACCCGCTTGCGCACGCTAAAATCCAGCTGGAGCTGGCCCGGCTGATGACCCAGCGGGCGGCCTCATTGCACGACGCCGGCGATCCCGGTTCCGCGGAGGCGTCGAACATGGCCAAATACGCTGCGGCCGAGGCGGGCATCCTCGCCCTCGACCAGGCGATCCAGACCCACGGCGGCAACGGGTTGGCCACCGAGTACGGGCTGGCCACTCTCTGGGGCCCGGCACGGCTGATGCGGACCGCGCCGATCAGCCGAGAGATGATCCTCAACTACGTGGCACAGCACAGCCTCAACCTGCCACGATCGTACTGAGCATCCTTCATCCGTTCCTGTCCGCTTCCGTCTACCAAGACGGACAGTGGTGATCGGTCGCCCGCCGGGGCCGGGTCCTGCCTTAACGAGCATTTGTCAACCAAAACTGCCGAGGAGGCAAATCAACATGGATCGCGGTATCGGTCAGTGGGTCACCAAACGGGCCTTCCTCAACGGGCAGCGCACAGCGCTCGTCCAAGGTGACACCAGCTTCACGTACTCCGACTTCGATCGGCGCACCAACCAGGTGGCCTCGAGCCTGTTGCGTCTCGGTGTCCGTAAGGGGGACCGGGTGGCCATACTGCTGGTGAACTCGGTCGAGTTCCTGGAGGTCCTCCTCGGCTGCGCGAAGATCGGCGCCATCACCATCCCGATCAACGTCCGGCTCGCCGGCCCGGAGATCGGCTACATCCTCGCCGACTCCGGCGCCGACGTGTTCGTGTTCCACGCGCCGCTAGCAGCGGCGGCGGTCAGCGCGCTGACCGAGCCTGGGGTCCGGGTCCGCCACACCCTCCGGGCCGGGGGCGCCCCGGCCGACGGCGAGATCCCCTACACCGACCTGCTCTCCGACGGTGCGCCCGCGCCACTCGACAGCGACGTCGAGGGCCGCGACCCCGCGTTCATCATGTACACCTCGGGCACCACCGGCCGCCCGAAGGGCGCCATCCTCACCCACGACAACCTACTGTGGAACGCCATCAACGTGCTGGGCGCCGAACAAGGCCTGACCGGCAGCGACGTGACTGTCGCAGTCGCCCCGATGTTCCACATCGGCGGGCTCGGGGTACATACGTTGCCGTTGCTCTACGTCGGCGGGACCAGCGTGATCCTGCCGTCGTTCGACCCGGTGGGCACGCTCAAGGCGATGGCCGAGAGCCGGGCCACCGTCCAGTTCATGGTGCCGGCGATGTGGTCGGCGCTGACCCAGGTGCCCGACTTCGACTCCTACGATCTCTCCGCGTTGCGTCTGGCCATGGGCGGCGGCGCACCGATGCCGCTGACTGTCATCGACTTCATGCAGCAACGTGGCGTCCCCTTCACCGAGGGATTTGGGATGACCGAGACTGCACCCATGGTCTCGGTCTTGGACGCCGCCAACATCACGACGCGGGCCGGATCAATCGGCCGGGTCGCCATGCACGTCGATGCCCGCATCGTGGACGCCGACGACCGGGACGTCCCGGCCGACACCGTCGGCGAACTCCTGGTGCGCGGACCCAACGTGTTCGTCGGGTACTGGATGAAGCCGGCGACCACCGCCGAGGCCTTCCGGGGCGGCTGGTTCCACACCGGCGACCTCGGCCGGATCGACGCCGACGGCTACATCACGCTCGTCGACCGCAAGAAGGACATGATCATCTCGGGCGGGGAAAATGTCTACCCCATCGAGGTCGAGCAGGTGCTGTTCCGTCACCCCGGTGTGCTCGACGCCGCGGTGGTCGGCGGTCCGGACGACAAGTGGGGTGAGCGCGTCGTCGCGGTGGTGGTGGCCGACCCAGCCGCCGAGCAGGAACCCAGCGCCGACGAACTGATCGCCTGGTGCCGCGAACGGCTGGCGCATTTCAAGTGCCCCCGCGAAGTGCACCTCCTTCCCGAGCTGCCCCGCAACGCCACCGGCAAGCTCCTCAAGACCGAGCTGCGCAAGCGATTCACCGGCGTCGAGGGCGGCGTCGTCCAGCGCTGAGGCACGACACCGGAGGCGGAGCGCGGGTTTGGGAAGTGTTGTCACGACGAGTAGCCACGGTCGCCGCTGCAAATAGCTGAAGATGTTAATCGTCGCTAACGTCTAGCGCGTGGCAAGACCACGCGCGCCACTTGTCGGATGTTCTTATCCTCGATCCACCGATGAATTGGCTGGTCGTGGGGTGTCGGAATGAGGAAAGTGCCCTCTGAGCTGCGATGATGAGTGTTCTCTACGCACTTATCGGCACAACTCGGAAAGGCACTTCCGGTGCAAGTGTCCCATAGGTTCGCCGCATCGTCGGCGGTCTTCGATGATGAGCGTCTGGTGTCGTGCGCAGGCCTGGTACCGGTGATGGCCCTTGCCGAGCAGACCGGACTGTCATCGTCATTGGCCGACAAAGTTCGGTTCAGCTGCGAGCGGGTCAAGTCCGGTGCGGCCAATCCGTCGCCGAAGCTGACCACGCTGATCGCCGGGATGTGCACCGGCGCGGACAGCATCGACGACCTCGACGTAGTTCGTAGCGGCGGGATGAAGACCCTGTTCGGCGAGGTGTACGCCCCGTCGACCATCGGAACCTTGTTGCGGGAGTTCACCTTCGGCCATGCCCGGCAACTGGAGTCGGTGCTCAGTGAGCACGTGGGCGCTCTGTGCGAGCGTGTCGATCTGTTGCCCGGCGCCGACGGGCGGGTGTTCATCGACATCGACTCACTGCTGCGCCCGGTCTACGGCCAGGCCAAACAAGGTGCGAGCTACGGCCACACCAAAATCGCCGGCAAGCAGATCCTGCGCAAGGGTCTTTCCCCGTTGGTGACCACCATCAGCACCGAACACTGCGCTCCGGTGATCACCGGAGCACGACTGCGGGCGGGCAAGACCAACTCGGGCAAAGGCGCGGCCCGCATGATCGCCCAAGCCGTCGCCACCGCCCGCGGCGCCGGTGTCACCGGGCGCATCCTGGTGCGCGGCGACTCGGCCTACGGCAACAGCAGCGTGGTCACCGCCTGCCGCCGCGCCGGTGCCCGGTTCTCGCTGGTGCTGACCAAGACCGCCGCAGTCGTCGCGGCCATCGCCGACATCAATGACACCGCGTGGATCCCGGTGTGCTATCCCGCCGCGATCCCGACACCGGTGCCTGGATCTCCGATGCCGAAGTCGCCGAAACCACCTGCACCGCTTTCAGTTCCACGAAGACTCCGATCACGGCACGGTTGATCGTGCGCCGGGTCAAAGACGCCCGATACCCCGACGCCCTGTTCCCGGTCTGGCGATATCACCCGTTCTTCACCGACACCGACGAACCCGTCGACGTCGCTGACATCACTCACCGCCGCCACGCGATCATCGAAACCGTGTTCGCCGACCTCATCGACGGACCCCTGGCCCACATGCCCTCGGGACGTTTCGGGGCGAACTCTGCCTGGATACTGTGCGCGGCCATCGCCCACAACCTGCAGCGCGCCGCCGGCATCCTGGCCGGCGGTGCACACGCGGTGGCTCGCGGCGCCACCCTGCGCCGACGCCTCATCACCATCCCCTTCCGCGTCAGAGATCGGTAACCAGGACTCGGTTTTAATTCTCCGCATTTTTGCTGGTTCGATCACCGGACCGGA
>NZ_LQOL01000065.1 GCF_002101555.1 Mycolicibacterium canariasense | reverse complement strand
CACTCACCCCAAGCCCACCAGCTCAGATGAGGACATTTAGAACCCCGAACTGGTTAGTTATCTCAGAAACGGCGCGATCCCGGCCCGACTGGCCCGCCCCCAACGCCGACCCATCCTGCACCTACCAGCCCACTGGCCGTGGGCGACGCACTGGCTCCGATTGTGGCGCAACACCATCGGCCACAGCCCGCCAGCAACCGCCCCCACCTGACCAATCCGCCGAAAGGCCACGACCGGAGCACACAGGAAAAAGCTGGACAGACTAGCCGATACCCCCTGCTCACAGCCAGCAAGCGACCACCAAACCATTCCAGCCTCAGCCACGACAGCTCATCGGTGGATCAAGGCTTATGCCTCCTGGTTGTCTGGGCCGACAAGTCGCAACCTGCGCCACGACTCGCCTGTCGCCTTGCGCGATGGGTGCTTGAGCGTGTCTGACGTCGATGAGCTTCGGTGAATGGGTTGCTTCAGCTCCGTACGGCGGCGATCGACGACTCCACTCGATCAGCCTGCCCGCAGCAGAGCCCCGCGGCAGCGTCGAAACATGAATCGAACTCGGATTATCAGGCCGGGCGGCGCCGGATCGTCGCGCTGACCATCCTCAGATTCGGCGTGTTCGTCAGTAGACGGCACAGTTACGCAGCAAGGGCGTTCGCGGGACACGAACGACTAGGACCGCCCCAAGGCTTGTGTTGGGTTCAGTGCTACTTCGCCGAGCCAATAGCACATCAGTAGGGCGACCTCGACGTCTAATCGTTCCGCGGCGATCGGGCGACCGCGGCGCTCGAGTGCTCGATTTACGCGATACTTGACGGTATTGGCGTGTATCTGCAATTCGTTGGCGGCGGCTTTGAAGCTGGAACCGGCACGCAAGAACACCCTCAGCGTGTCTCGTAGACGCTGGTCCGATGCAGTGTTCTGAGCCAACGGGCCCAGCACATCGTGAATCCATTCCTTCAGAGTCGCGTCATCGGTCATCAGCATCGAGGCCAGGGCCACACCGGGATCTCGTGCAGCGACGATCCGGTGCCGTGAGGAGCCGTCGGCTGCCACCGCGACCACACGGGCCTGCTCAGCCTGTCGGTAGGTGCGGCGGAAGCCTTCAATCCCCGGAAGTGGTTCACCGACGGAAAGTCTTGGGCCGTCAGGTTGAGCCCGGACGAAGTCGCGCAGCTGCGATAAATAGTCCGACGGGCGGTGAACCGTCATCCATGCGCATCCGACGAGGCGGTCGATGGAGAAGTAGACCGATTGCTTCGCTCCAGTGGCGGAGACCGCGTGTTGCATGAAGCGCTCCATGGCGATGAACTCGTCGGTGTCGGCGCCCGCATCTCGGTCGAGCCATACCATGAGAGCCACATGCGTTGCGCCCAAGAAGTACCTCATAGCCGACGACGCTTCGGTCAGGTCTACGTCGCGTCCGTTGAGGATGTCTCGAATGGCTTGTGCACGCAAACTTCGTCGGCGCTCGTCCCACTCCGCGCGTTCAGTCTGATATGTCTCCAAGACCTGCTCAGACATCCAGTCGATGTAGCGGAAAGACACACGGGTGATGTGTTCAATGAGCGCCAATTTCTCCTCGGGCGGTAGGTCCGCGCTCCGAAGGCCAGCGATGATGAGGTTCAATCCATACTGGTGCCCGAGCCTGTATGCCCGCAGCAGCGCGTTGACGGGTACCTCGCGTTGCGCCATCCTCCGGGCGTGTTCAAGGGCGGCCGTCGGTGACTCCATGCGGTCGAACGGGATCGAGTGACGGACGACGGAGAACCAAGTGTCTACGTTCGCGGCGACGGTGTCACTCAGTAGCTCTTTGAGCTGTTGATCGGCAGCGAGTTCGGCAACTTGCTCAATCAGAAGGCCATGTATGGACTCGGGCAATTCTCTGACGAGGTCGCCGAGGTCTCGGAATAGGTGATGAACCGCGTGACCGGGGGTGTCTTGAACTTCGGATGAATCAAGCACAGCTGCGACCGTACTCGATTACTTGTCTTTGCGAGACAACAGACGCCCGCAGGTTCGACCCTTCGAGACATACCGATCGCGGATCCGGGTATCTACGCTGTTAAGGAGCGGTGAGCCACGTTTTACCATTTCAGCAGCCGAACGAGGCATTGCTGTGGGCCACGGCGAACGGATGCGCGTGAAGAGGAAGGCGGAGGCATGAGTTGTCTGCTCGCAATAACCTTGTTTGCGGCCTTCGCGGCCGGAGCAGCCCCATTGCGAGGAACGATCAGCACCGCCCTGGCCGCAATAGACGACTTTCTCGATCGTTTCGGCCACGAAGTTTCCGGAACTGCTCATGCGAAGGAACGCCCGCCGCTCTGACGAGGTGGTCGAATCGGGCGCCGGATATGCCCGCCCGCCTCCCGCATACCGAAGCTGAAGCCTGGATAGCAGTAGGCTGTCCTCTGGACTCGCCCCCGGCCGTCGACTGACTCCAAGATCCCAACAGCAGCGCCGATCTGATCCGGGTCGCCCCGGCGGCGGGTGTGTTCGTCAAGGTGTGCGGGCACTGGTTCGGAGAACTCCGACCGCTCGATCCGACCTGGACAGCGCCCACCAGCAAAATGCTTCGGTTCGAATGATAATTCGGCCCAGGCGATGGTCGAACCATACGGTTTGGCATCGCTGCCTTCGGATGCGCCGATACTGCGCCGCCGGGGTTCCGTTCATGGAGGTAGTTCTGACACCTCGACAACGAACCAGAGTGGCCGGGCCGCGGCCATCGCAGGGCCCTGAAAGACGCTCAGTCCGACGAGTCGTTCAGCGTGCGGTCGAGAAAATCTGCGACTGCCGAAGTGAAGGCGTCGTTGTCGTCGCCCGCAACCATGTGGCCCGTGCCCGAAACGTCGACAGCCTCGGCGTGCGGTACGACTTCGAGGAACTCCTCGACCGACTGCTGCGACGTCACGTCGGAGTGAACGCCGCGAATGAGAAGCGTTGGTGCTCGCACGCGGCGGGCCCCTTCGATGAGAAGGTCGCTTATGGCGCCGAATTCTTTGGCACCAGTTGCTGGGTCGCCCTGCAGGAACTCGAAGTTGGAAGCTATGAACGCCGGATCCCATCGCCAGATCCACCGACCGTCGTCGCGCTGCTGCAAGACCTTTCGGAGACCGTCCAAGTTCTTGGGCCGAGCGCGATGCCGGTTGTACTGGGCAATGACGTCCGCGGCCGCGTCGAGCGTATCGAATCCGTCGGGATGGGCGCCCATGAAAGACACGACGCGGCGTGCTCCGTGAAACTCCATTCGCGGAGTTATGTCGACCAGTACGACGGCTCCCCACAGATCGGCAGGCGCCACCAAATGCGTTCCCAACACCGTCATGCCGCCCAAGGATGCGCCAACGACAGCTGGCGGGCGGCCATCGCTGGCATATCGGCGAATCGACAGCAGGTCGGATGCAAGTCGGTCGAGATCGTATCGACCATCGGGGTCCCACTCGCTGTCGCCGTGACCGCGGGCGTCGTAAGCGACGACGGTATACCCGCGCGCGTGTAAGCGGCGCGCGGTAGTCGCCCAGGCATGGCGGTTCTGTCCACCGCCGTGCAGCAGTATGACGACCGCGCGGGCGGATTCGTGTCGGTAGACATCGGCTGCAAGGGCGGTTCCGTCTTCGTTGCGGACGCGCTCGAACGTTGAGGTCATTTGCTGTGTCCTCGATGGTCGCCTTGGGCAGCGTTCTCGTTCCGCGACCGGATCACGAGGCGCTCTGGGCGACGACGGTCACTGTTCCCTGTGCGGCGCATACCGGGCGTCCCGTATTGGTGATGTCGATCCTGGCGACGCCGCTACGCTTCCCCAGCGCGATGATGTCGGCGACCGCAACGCAGACTCCACTGGACACCGGACGTAGGAGGTTCAGTTTGAATTCGGTTGTGGCCACCCATGACCCAGGTGGGATCACCGGATAGAACACCACGCCCAAGCAGTGGTCGACCATCGCTGACAGGCATCCGCCATGCAGAGTGCCGAAAGGAGTCAACAAATCGGCTCGGGCGTCCATTTCCACTACCAGTCTCCCGGCGGAGAACTCGATGTGGCGGAAGTCCAAGTACTTGGCGAGCCCTCCCGAGGTTCCCCCCGCGTGCTGGAGCTCCTCGGCTATTTGCTTGTTGAACTGGGGGAAGTCCATGGTCAGCGCCTCGTTTCGTTCAGCGATACCGATGCCATCGCTGAGACACTACTCCGCAGTTGTCGCAGCAATGCAACTGTGAGTGTCGGCCAGTAGCGCGGGAAGCAGGAATCGGCGCAAGAAAGCATCGATTCCTTCGGGGCTGCGGTGCCGGGGGCCGCGAACCGCGAGCAAGCTGAGGATGATGCGCAAAATCCATTCGGCGGCGTCATCGACCGAAACGCCGGCTTCGAGTTGATGCCAGTGTGCGGCGAACACGGGTCGCAGAAACTCGGCGACGAGTTCGAACAGCGCCACCGACGTTCCCTCGGCCAGTCCCACGCCGGCGAGTTCATCGTCGCTGGCGAAGAGCATGCCGATTATCGGTTCGCGGCGTGCCGCGCGCACCGTGACTGCAACGAAGTCCAATATGGCAGAGCCCAAGTCGGTGTGCGCCAAGATCCGTCCGCTGGTGCGGTGCAGGTAGCGTTCCGCTGCGCGGACGATGACACCGGATACGACGGATTCGCGACTAGCGAAGTAGCGATAGACCGTGGCGCGCGATACGCCCGCATGCCTGGCGATATCCTCCATCGTGGTGCCCGACAGCCCCTTGCCTTGCAGGCACGTTTCGGCGGCGTCGAGTAGGCGATCGCGCGCCATATCGCGGTTTCGCCCAGGAGTCGCGTCGCCCCGCCGCAACGATCTCTTCGTCACGGGTACGAGTATGCCCTGTCAAGGGACTCGCTCTGTCGAACACCCGCGGTTGTCGCATGGAAACGGATGTGACAATATCGCAGTCGTGTCGCATAGAAGACCTCGACGATGAGCGTGATCTGACCGTTGGCCATCCCACCACGCACTCCGGTTGTCGTCGGCGTCGGTGAACTGACACATCGCGGTGAAGGCACCGTCGATCCCATCGATTTGGCCGCCGAGGCCGCGCGTCGAGCGCTGCATGATGCTTCGGCCGCGATCGGGCATCGCATCGATACCGTGGCGACGCCCGGAATCTTGATGATCCCACGCGACAACCCCGCGTCGAGGATTGCCGAAGCGACTGGGCTGACGCCGGATCATCGCATCAGTTGTCCGGTCGGCGGCAACACCCCCCAGTATCTGGTCGAGGTCCTCGGCCGCCGCATTTGGCGCGGCGTCAGCGACGCGGCTCTGATCGTCGGAGCGGAAAGCGGCGCGTCAGCACGCAAAGTCGCATCCGGTAGCGCACTTTTGGAGCCCAAACCCATCGCAGCACAGGACGAGTCACTCGGTGACACCCGCCCGGGACTGAGCGAAGCCGAGGTGGGCGCCGGGTTACATTGGCCGCACGAGGTGTACCCGATCTTCGAATCCGCGATCGCGGCCCGATCAGGCCGCACATTCGACGAACAGCGCCGCTGGCTGGGTGACTTGATGGCTCCGTTCACGGTTGAGGCGTCCCGACATCTCGAGCAGGCCTGGTTTCCGCGTGCCCGTAGCGCAGACGAGCTCAGCACGGTCTCCCCGGCTAACCGGATGGTGTGCGAGCCGTATCCGAAGCTGCTCAACAGCATCATCGCCGTGGATATGGCTGCCGCTTTCGTGATCATGGCCGCCGAAGTCGCCGAGGAACTCGGAGTGCCCAGTGATCGTTGGGTCTTCCCGTGGTCGTCGGCCACATGCAACGACGTGTATTTCCCGGTTCAGCGGCCTGATCTGGGTCGTTCCGCCGGAATAAGGGCCGCCGGCAAGGCGGTATTGGCGGCCAGTGGACTTCACATCGACGACATTAGATGGTTTGATTTCTACTCTTGCTTTCCTTCCGCGGTCGAGGCGGCGATCGACGCCTTGGATCTCGACCCGGCGGATGACCGCGGGTTCACGGTGACCGGCGGACTGCCCTACCACGGAGGGCCGGGTAACAACTATGTCAGCCATTCGATCGTCGAGATGGTGCGACGCTGCAGGAGCGACCCGGACGCCGTCGGGCTCGTGTCCGGACTGGGCTGGTACATCACAAAGCACTCGCTGGGTCTGTGGTCGGCGACTCCACCGCCAACGGGATGGCAGACTCCGGACATGGCCGATGCGCAGTCTGCGATCGACGGCACCTCCCTCCCGGTCGCTTCTCCCGCCGACGCATCCGGAGAGGCGACCATAGATGGATACACCGTCGTGCACGACCGTGACCAAGGCCCCTCCTGGGTGCCGATTTTCGCGCGCATGACCGACGGCCGCCGCGTCGCGGCGCGCAGTGACGATGCCGAGGTGGCGGTGGCAATGTCACGAGACATGTGCGTCGGACACCAAGTCGCCGTGCGGCAGGCGGACGGACACGTCGAATTCGAACTGTCGTGAACGCCGACGCGCTCGTGCTGACCAAGCCGCGCACCCTTGAACGGCGGCATCTTCCGGTGCCGCGCATCGACGACGAGTCCGGTCTCCTGCGGATCGAGGCGTGCGGGCTCTGCGGAACCGACCACGAGCAGTTCAGCGGACACCTGCCGACGGGGTTCGCCTTCATCCCCGGACACGAGATCATCGGCGTCATCGAGGGAATCGGTGACGCCGCGCGCGAGCGTTGGGGCGTCTCGGTGGGTCAGCGAGTCGCCGTCGAGGTGTTCCGATCGTGTCGGGAGTGCGACTCGTGCGGCCGCGGCGAGTATCGCAGGTGCTCGAGCAACGGCCTCGCCACCATGTTCGGCTTCGTCGACGTGAACATCCCGCCCGGCCTGTGGGGAGGCTATGCAACCCACCTGCATCTGCCGTTCGATTCCATGCCGTTGCCGGTCCCGGACGGACTCGACCCGATCGTCGCGACGTTGTTCAATCCGCTTGGGGCAGGGATCAAATGGGCTGCCATGTTGCCCGAGACAAGCCCGGGCGACGTCGTCGCGGTCCTCGGACCAGGGATCCGCGGGATTTGTGCTGCCGTAGCCGCCAAGGAGGCCGGAGCGGCATTCGTCGCGATGACCGGGGTCGGCCCTCGCGACCGAACTCGGCTAGCCGCAGCCCACCAGTTCGGCGTGGACCTGACCATCGACGTCACCGAAGACGACCCGGCGCAGGCCCTGCAAATGGCGACCGGCCGGCTCGCAGATGTCGTCGTCGACGTCACCGCGAAGGCGCCAGCCGCATTCGCGGACGCCGTCGCACTCGCGCAGCCCGGCGGACGCGTGGTGGTCGCGGGCACACGCGGCGGCGGCGGAGCGCCGGGCTTCGAGCCAGACCTGCTCGTATTCAAGGAACTACGCATCTTCGGTTCGTTGGGGGTCGACTACCCCGCCTACCAGAGCGCCATCGAGCTGCTGGTCTCTAGGCGTTGGCCCTTCGAAGAATTGCACCGCGAGATCACCGGTTTCGCCGGCCTGCCCGGGCTGCTCGACCTTCTGGCCGGCAACGAGCCGGACCGGGTCCCCGCTCTGCACAACGTCTTTGTGCCGATCGCCTGACAGCGCCAACTAGCGCCCAACCGGAAGGATCCACCGTGAGCAGCCAAAGCCGGGTTGACATGCTTGCCCTGACAGATGCCCGCGAGCGCGCCGCTCAATGCGGGATTCCGGACGCCATGGCTGAACTGTCTGTTTTCAGGATCGCGCTTCATCAGCCCCCTGTAGCCGTCGCATTGCATGGAATGCTGGAGGCGTTGCTGTGGAAAGGCGCGCTGGATGCGCGGCTACGGGAGCTGATCATCATGCGAATCGGCTGGGTCACTGATTCGGTCTATGAGTGGACGCAACACTGGAGGGTTGCCCGCTTGCTCGATGTGCCCGAACGCGACCTGCTCGGGGTGCGCGACTGGCAGAACGCCGGCCACTTCGGCGAAGCCGAGCGGGCGGTACTGGCGGCGACAGACGAGACGTTGCGTGACGGCACCATCTCGGATGAAACCTGGGCTGAGTGTCAGCGCGCGTTGCACGGGGAGCCGGCCGTCCTCGTCGAACTCGTCGCCGCGATCGGGAATTGGAGATTGTTCTCAGCGCTGCTGCGGTCCTTGCACGTGCCGCTAGAAGACGGCCTCGAAGGATGGCCCCCTGACGGAGTTCGACCCTCCGTTGACTGAAGGGGGGACTGCCCCCAGTTTGGTTGACTCCTGACCTGTGAGGATTCGTCCTTGCTGGAAGGATCAACCTCGTGCCGACACCGTTTCCTGCCGAGTTCCGTGCCGACGTCATCGCGGTGGCCCGCAAGGGCGAGGCGCCGCTGCGCCAGATCGCGAAGGACTTCGGCATATCGGAGGCTTGCCTGCACCGCTGGCTCAAGATCGCTGATCGTGAGGATGGCCGCGGTAAGCCCGCCTCAGCGGCCGATGCTGAGGACATGGCCGCGCAGCTGCGCGAAGCACACAAGCGGATCAAACTCCTCGAGCAAGAGGCCGAGGTGATGCGCCGCGCGGTCGGCTATCTGTCCCGGGACGCCAACCCAAAATGATGTACCCGCTGGTCCTTGACCTTGCCGCTGACGGCGTGCCCGTCACGGTGACCTGCCGGGTCCTGGGATTCTCCACCGAGAAATTGTCAAGACCTGTGGATCGGGTGTTTCAGGCGACCTCCGTTCCGGCATGCTGATCGCCGTCTGAGGTCGG
>NZ_LQOL01000064.1 GCF_002101555.1 Mycolicibacterium canariasense | reverse complement strand
TCATAACGAGACTTAAAAGACATCAAAGCGCCCTCAGCGCCCGGACGTGCATAAACAGTCACGGTTGATCTCCTGCCATGAGACGACGAAAGTGTGTCGGTCGTCACTCAATGTACGAAGAGCAGGGTTGCAGCACCGTTGCAACCGGCAGGCGGTCAGCCGAGTTCGAAATCGAGTCCGGCCAGATGGCCGCCGGCCTGGGCGCGGCCCACCGGGTCGATCGACGCGCTGTTGCGCAGCGCCTCCCACCCTTCCCGGTCGTCACGCCCTTCCGGCATCTCCAGCCAACGCCGCAGGGGCGCCATGTCCCCTCGGGAACACTCGGCCAGCACCGCACCCCGCATGCTCGCGGACACCTGCATGCGTAATCGGGCGATGGACGGCGACACCGACTGCGGCAGCAACGGGCCGTGATAGGCGTTCAGCGCGGCCTCGACGTCGCCGAGATCGAGCGCGTCGAACACCTCGCCGATATCGGTGGTGATGGGCGCCAGCAGCCGGTACGGCCGGGACGCCAGGTACTCGGCACCGATAACCTTGCGCAACCGGGACATCTCGGCCCGGACCGTCACCACGTCCAGGTCCTTGTCGTCGAGCAGCACGGCGAGGTGATCGGCGGACAAACCTTCGGGGTGCCGGCTGAGCAGGACCAGGATGTCGGCGTGCCGGCCGGTGAGCATGGTGGCCCGCAGGTGGCCGTACACATCGGTGGTCACCCAGCGCGGCCGGTCCGAACCCAGCACCACCAGGTGCGGCTTGCGGGTGGCCGGTTCCGGCGCGCACCCCGTCAACCGCAGCAGCGCGAGGTGGCTCTCTACCGCCAGCGCGGTCGCCCTGACCAGCGCCAACGTCTGCGACGACGCCGCCTGGGGACCGCCGGTCAGGTCGATGGCACCGAGCAGCGCGCCGGTGCCGGGATCGTGCAGCGGCGTCGCGGTACAGCTCCACGGCTGCACGACGCGGGAGAAATGCTCCGACCCGCGGATCTGCAGCTCACGGTCCAGCGCCAGCGCCGTGCCCGGCGCGTTGGTCCCGGCGCTGCGCTCGCTCCAGTCGGCACCCGGCACGAAGTTCATCTGTTCGGCTCTGCGGCAGGCTTTCGGATCGCCTTCAACCCAGAGCAGGGTGCCGTCGGCCGAGGTCACCGCGACGACGACACCCGCATCCATCGCGTCCTCGACGAGGAGCCGGCGAATGACGGGGAGCGCGGGCGCCAACGGATGCGAATCACGCAACTTCGCGATGCCGGACGCCACCGCCGCGGGCCGGGCCCGGTCGAAATCCGGGTCGACCCCCTTGGCCAAGCTGCGCTGCCAGCTCTTGGCAACGACCGGCCGCACCGTCGTGGGTTCCAGCTCAGTGACATCGACCTCGCCGGCCACGAAAAGCTCGTGCACAGCACGCAGCTCCCGAGCACTCGGACCCTTGATCGTCCTCACAAATGATCACGCTCCCGATCACGACCGGTCGCCTCACTGCCTCGGCCGCATCCCACACCATAGCGCCAATTCGTGCCGACCGGCACAAACCCGTAAGGGTCGCGGACTCCGCCCATCGCGAGTGGCATGTCGGACAGGACATTTGACTACGTTTGTCATGTCGGCACCTGCACCTCAACGCCCCCAGGCGTTGGCGGCCTGCCGATCGGTCGCGGCGATCTCGTCCGCGCCGGCACGCACGGCGTTGCCCAGACGGAAGAGGATGTCCTGCAGTGCCGACGCCGATTGATCCCAGCGCAATTGTTCGTCACGGTAGGCCTCGGCTGCCTGGCGGGTCCAGACCTGCTGCAGCGGGGCGATCTGGGCGCGCAGATCCTCCAGCGCCGCGCTCAGCCGCGCCGAGGTGGTGTGGATGTCCTGACGCACCGAATACTCGATCTCGTCGAAATTGTAGGAAAGCGTGCTGTCCATGATGGCTCCTTACAGGTGGTTGATGACGGCGCCGATCTGCTGCGAGTGACTCTCACCGGCCTCGCGTAGGGTGCGTTCGTTGAGTCGAATGGTGTCGGCGATGCGCGCCAGGGCGGTGTGCAGCGCCAGCGACTCGGCGTTCCACCGGTCGACGACCTCGCGGAAGCGCAGCGCCGCGGCACCACCCCAGACCGACGGCGGGACCGAACCCATCCGGCCGATGAACGCTGCGAGCATGGTCCGGATTTCCTCGTTGCGGTGGTCGATCTGCGCCGCGACCGCGTGCATGAGATCGAAATCGGTGTTGAGCGAAGCCATCTGCCGTCCTCTCGTTGGATGCCCTTACTGTGATTGGACGCCGGCGACGCCGGTTAGGTTCCCGCCATGTCACGAAATCCCGTGCGCGGACCGGATCACCTCGTCGCAGACCGCCACCATCCGCGCGGCCTGACCGGGCGGGCTCTGACATCCCACGGCAATCCGTACGGCGCCGTCGAGAAAGACGGCCCAGTCGATTTCCCGTCCGGCTCTGGTCTCGGTGTAACCGATGACGGTCCGGCCGCCACGCTCCACCGCTGTCCGCAGCGCCGTGAAAACGCCGGGATCCTGGCGCTGCAGCGCGGTGTCGAGCGTCGCCGCCGTCGCGGCCAGGTCGGCTTCGGCCCGGGACTGCACGATGAGCACGGCGCGGTTGCCGCCCGGCTCGACGGCTTGTACACGGCGGGAACCGGCTCCCGCCGTGATCCGTTCGACGGTCCAGCCCGTCGGCACCCTGGCCGCCACCCGCCCTTCGACGACCGATACCGTTGTGCCACTGTCCGGTTCATCGGGCAATGCCAACGTGGTTGCCGATACCGCCAGCAGCCCGGCGGCCACGATCCACGGAAGTATGCGGCGCGACGAGTCACCGGCCGCCGTGGTGGTATCGGCCCACCCGGTGGCGGCCCGGGACAGCTGCCGGTCGCCGGTGATGGCAACGTCGGTGCCGCCGCGGCGCAACCGGGCGGCGATATCGGTCGCGACGGTGCGCGCACCGGCCACCGCGGTGGGCACGTCGACGAGCACCGACGCCGGTCCGCCGAGGCCGGACACCACCGCATCCGCCGGATCGGCCTGCCGCGGGACCACCAGCGCCGCGGTGTAAGCCCCGTCCGTCAAAGCGCCCGCGACGACGAACTCGTCGGCGATCTCGATGAGCACCTCGACATCGGGGTGTGCTCGCCGGTACACCTGCGGCCGTTGCAGCACAACCACTTCCGGACAGTGTCCGGCGGCCGCGGCCCGGACCCGATGCAGCCTGGCGGCCGGCCACCAGCCGGGACAGATCAGGACGATCTCGCGGGGGCCGTCGCCGGCGGCGGTGCCCACGATGTCACCCAGTACGGCGTCCACCTCGACCACCCGATCGTCGACGACGGTGTGCCGGTCGTCCAACGCGGCCAGCCCGGCCCCCACCAGCTCCGCCGGCACCGCACAGGCACCGCGCACGGTCGCCGGACCGAAAACGACAGGCGTGGCGATCATGGCGGGTCCGCCCAGACGATCTGGACCCGTTCGTCCGGCGCCCCGCGGACACTGAGCGTCGCGCGGCCGGGAGGCAGCCGAACCGGCCGGGCGGAGCCCAGCAACACCCCCTCTTCCGGGCCCGCGCTCATCATCAGGCCCGCGCCACCGAGTTCTCGCAACCCGGCCAGGAGCGGGTCGAACAGGGCCCGCGCGGCCCCACCGGACCGCCGGGCCACGATGACGTGCAGGCCCAGATCCCCGGCGTGCGGCAGATATTCGAGCAGCGGCCCGAGCGGGTTGCCGGAGGCGGCAGCGACCAGGTCGTAATCGTCGACGACGATGTAGATGTCGGGTCCGGACCACCAGGACCGGTCCCGCAACTGTTGCTGTGTCACGTCGATCCCGGGCCGGCGCCCGCGTAACCGCTGCAGGACCGGCTCCAGCCGGGCCTGCACGGCGTCGGCCGAGATCGCGTAGCCGGCGAGGTGCGCGGATCGGACCACCCCGAGCAGGGCGCGCCGGTAGTCCACGATGAGCAGCTGCACGTCGTCGGGACCGCCGGAGCGGGTCAAGGCCAGGCACAACGCCCGCAGCGCGGCCGTCTTCCCGCAGCCGATGTCGCCGAGCACGATGAGATGCTGGTGGTCCGCGAAATCGATTGCCACCGTTTGCATTGCGCTCTCCCCGATGCCGATGGGGACGGCACCGGGGCCGGTGGCCGCGGGTGCACCGTCGGGCCAGGTCAGCATGGTCGGTAGCACCTCGATGCGCGGTGCCGCCGAATCGCCGTGCCGCGCGCGCAGCGCCTGGACAGCCGCTCCGGTGTCCAGGCCGAACAGGGTCGGTCGCGCGATCAACGAGAACAGGCCGTCGCGGGTGAGGCAGGTACCGGGGCCGCGGTCCACGAGCAGCCGGGCGCGTTTGCGATCCGTCTCCGATTCGGCGGGCTCGCCGAGCCGTAGTTCGATGCGGGTACCGAGCTGATCCTTGAGTGCCGGCCGCAACTCGGCCCACCGCGACGCCGCGATGACGACGTGGATGCCGTGCGCGAGGCCCTGGGCGGCCAGCGCGGTGATGGCGTCCTCCAGACCGTCGCACACCTGGCGCATGGCGGCCCACCCGTCGACCACCAGGAACACCTCGCCCTGATCGTCAGGCAGTTTCGCCTCCCGCCGACAGAGCAGATCGTGCAGGTGCCGTACGGCGCGCCGGGCCAGTTCGGCATCGGCACGGCCGGCGTAGACGCCGGTGTGCGGCAGTGCCTCCAGCGGTGCCAGGGCACCACCGCCGAAGTCGAGCAGGTAACACTGGACCTCGCCGGGACCGTGGGTGGCGGCCAGTCCCAGCACGATCGAGCACAGCGCGGTCGATTTCCCGGAGCGGGTGGCACCGACCACCGCGGCGTGACCGGTCGCGCCGGTCAGGTCGAGCAGCAGGGGGTCGTACCGTTGGGCGAACGGGTTGTCCACCAGTCCCACGGGTACCCGCAGCGGCCCGGCGCCGTGCGCGCGGAGCAGGTCGCCGAGCGGCGGCGACTCGGCCAGCGGGGGAAGCCACACCCGGTGTGCCGGCGTGCCGTGGCCCGCCATCCGGTCCAGGACGGTGTCGAGCAGCGTGGACCGTCGCGCCGGATTTCGCGCCGACCGGTCCGGCACCGGCGCCGCCGTGAACGGGCGCACCGCGGCGGCCGGTGTGTGCACCGGCGTGGTGAGGGGACCCGAGACGAACGCGGTGTGGAACCGGATGGTCTCGCCCGTCGGTGTGCGCAGGTACGCCGCCCCCGGCGCGGCGGGTAGCTGATAGGCATCCGGGATGCCCAGCACCGCACGGGATTCCCCGGTCGAGAAGGTGCGCAGACACACCCGGTAGGACAGGTGCGTGTCCAGTCCCCGCATCCGGCCTTCGTCGAAACGCTGGCTGGCCAACAGCAGGTGCATGCCCAGCGAGCGGCCCACCCGGCCGATGGCGACGAAGAGATCGGCGAAATCGGGTTGTTGGCTGAGGAGTTCGGAGAACTCGTCGACGACGATGAACAACACCGGCAGTGCCGGCAGATCGGCGCCGGCGGCCCGGGCGCGCCGGTAGTCGTGCACGCCGGCCAGGTTGCCGGCGGCCCGCAGCAGTTCCTGCCGCCGGTTCATCTCACCGGTCAGCGCATCCCGCATGCGGTCCACCAGGTGCGCCTCGTCGGCGAGGTTGGTGATGACGGCCGCCACGTGCGCGGCCCGGTGCAGGCCGAGGAAGGTGGCACCACCCTTGAAATCGATCAACGCCAGATTGAGTTCGTCGGGTGGATGGGTGGCGATCAGACCGAGGATCAGCGTGCGCAGGAACTCCGATTTCCCCGAACCGGTGGCGCCGATGCACAGCCCGTGCGGCCCCATGCCGCCGTGCGCGGCCTCCTTGATGTCGAGCGTGACGGGTTCGTCGCGCTCGCCAGGTGCCGTCGCGAAGCCGATCGGTACCCGTAGTCGATGCTCGTCCGCCCGCGGCCGCCACCCCTGGGCCGGATCGAAATCGCCCGATGCGACACCGATCAGTTCGGGCCAGCCCGGCGCCGCGCTCCGCGCACCGTCGGGCGCCTGCCCGGCGATCCGCCGGGCACACCGCAATGCCTGCCCGGGGCCGAGTTCGTCCGGGCGGCAACCGGCGGTGATGGCGATAGGCGCCGCACCGACATCGAACCGCGTCACGCCGGCGGCGACCGAGGTGTCCGAGACATCCACGCCGTCCACCACGATCACCGTTCGCACCGCACCGAGGGCTGCACAGGCACCCTGCGCGGCGGCCAGGTCGGTGAAGGTCAGCCGTCGCGGCCCGGCGCCGTCGAGCACCAGGGGATCCCGGTGGTGCGGCAGCCATTTCAGCCAGTCCCAGTGCGTGTCACCGGGTGGTACCACCGCGGCGATCCGGACGTCGGTCGGCCTGTGCCAGGTGGCGAGTTGACAGAGCATGGCGCGCACCGCGCTCCGCGACACCACCGGATCGGAGTGGGTCGATATCCGGTCGCACTCCCCCACCGCGAACGTGACCGGGACGCCCTCGAGCAGCGCCCACCGTTGGAGCACATCCCGCAGTGCGCCCTCGGTCACCGGGTCGGTGTCATCGGTCGAGCCGGGCTCCGGGGCAATCAGCGGGGTGGCCAGTGGCGCGGGGCCGAGACCGAGCCTGATCACCCCGAAATCCGGATCGCCGGGACGCCGCTCCCACATCCGCGGCCCGCCGGCCACGGTCCACAATGCCGCCGGGTCGGGATGCCTCCAGTGCAGCCAATCATGTTGTCGGCGTGCGGTCTCCGCTACGTCGTCCACGATGCCGTCGAGGTAGCGCAGGTAACCGCACCGCGCGGCATTGACCTCGGTGGTGCGGCCGCGGAAGGTGTGTGCCAGCGTGCCCATCGCCGAGGCCAGCATCATCACCGGGAAGAGCAGGAACATCGGATTGCGTGCGGTGCCCTGACCGGAACTCAGGTACACGGCGGCCATCCCGCCGATCGCCACCAGCATCACCACGGGCAGCAGCCGCGTCAACGGGTTGACCGGCTGGACCGTCGGCAGGTCGGGCGGCCGCCGCAGCTCCACCGCACCGGAGGCTGGTACAGCCGGCTCCACAAGTCCCACACCATGTTCGACGCAGCGGTGCGCAACCAGGTTCCGTCGGATTTTGGTGCACGGAGTACGGGCCGCCGCCGGTTACCGTCAGAGACGTGCAGGACTCGTGGTGCCGGGTATCGGTTGCCTACGCGGGCGCCGTGACCGATCTGGTGTTCTCGGCGGATATGGCCGTGGGCGCGGCGCTGCCCGACATCGTCGAACTGGTGGTCGCCCCGGACGCCCGGTCGGGCCGGAGCTGGCACCTGTGCCGACCGTCCGGTGATCGGTTGGACGAGGACATGACATTGCGCCAGAACGGCGTTCGCGACGGTGACGTGCTGGCCATCTCCGCGTCACCGGTGCCGGTGTTCGCCCGGCCGGCCGGCGATTTCGGCACCGTGGCCACGGCCGAGGCACCGCCACCGGGGCCGTGGGCGGCCGCGGCGTGGGCGTGGGGCGCGACGGTCGTCGCCGTCACCGTCCTGGGCTCGGTGCTGATGTGCGGGCTTCCGGTGGTGGCGTCGGTGGCCGCCGCCGCCGGCATCGCCGCGACGGCCGCCGTGGCCGCGCGCCGGGCGCCTACCCCACCGGTGGCCACCGCGGGCAGTGTGGTCGCGGTGGTGTTCAGCGCCGCCTCCGGATACCTCGCCGTCGGGACCGCAGCGCCCGTACCCGGGGCGTTGCTGGCGGTCGCCGCCGGTGCGTCGTCCGCCGTCCTGCTGGCCCGGCTGACAACTGCCGACACGGTACTTCTGACCGCGGTCGGGACCTGCGCGGCACTGCTGGCCACGGCAGCCGCCCCGGCGGCGCTGTGGGCGACCGGGCTCAGTGTCAACGCCGCGGTCCTGTGCGCGGCCGCCGTCGGCACCCTCGGCGTCGCCGCCCGGTTGGTGATCGTCGTGACCGGGCTGAACCCGGCGTTGCCGGGCCGCAACGACATCCGGGTCACCGGCCGGCGCGCCCGGCACGCGCGGCGGGTGTTGACCGGGATCGTCGGCGGTGCTGCCGCCGCGGCGGCGGTCGGCTGCGTCCTGCTGGGGATCGCATTCGCCGGCCGGGCGGCCGAACCGGTGCTGGCGGTGGTGGTCACCGGTGCGGTGCTGCTGCGCTGCCGGCTACATGCCGACGGCCGGTGCAAGGTGGCCCTAATCACCGGCGGATTGGCCAGTGCCACTGCCACTTCGGTGCTGCTGCTGCGCTGGATACCGGCGTACGCCGGCTGGGTGAGTGCCGTCGTCGCGGCGGTGGTCGCGGTGATGTATGCGCAGCGAAGCGCGGCGACCCCGTCCATGGCCCGCGTCGTCGACATCGTCGAGGTGGCGTTGCTGGCCGCGGTGGTCCCGGCGGCGGCGTGGTGCGCGGGCATCTTCGGTACGGTCCGCGCGCTGAGTCTGCCGTGGTGACCCGAGCGCTCGTCGCCGCCCTGCTGGCCATCGGTCCGGCGCTCGCGCCACCGGCGGCGCGAGCGATCACCCCACCGGCGGTGGACAGCGGTTTCTTGCCGGTACCCGGCCCGGCCGCCCCGCCGTATCCGACCGAACCGTCGGCTCCGTGCGCCATATCTGGATCCACCGTGTCCGGCCGCGTGCCGGATCGCCCGGATCTGCGGTCGGTGTGGGCGGTGACGCGCGGCGCCGGGCAGACCGTCGCGGTCATCGACACCGGCGTGGCGCGGCACCGCCTGCTGCCGCATCTGGTGGCCGGTGGTGATTTCGTGTCGACCGGGGACGGGACGCAGGACTGTGACGGGCACGGCACCATCGTCGCCGGGCTGATCGGCGCGGCACCCGACGACGCATCCGGGTTCAGCGGCATCGCCCCCGAGGCGACCATCATCGGGATCCGGCAGTCCAGCAGCAAATTTCGTGAGGCGGGTGGCGGTGCGGGCGTGGGTGACGTCGACACCCTGGCGGCGGCCGTGCGGCTGGCGGCGGATCTCGGGGCGACCGTCATCAACATCTCCTCGGTGGCGTGCCTGGCGGCCGGTGACGCACTGGACGACCGGGCGCTGGGCGCCGCACTGAGCTATGCGGTCGACGTCAAGAATGCGGTGGTGGTGGCCGCCGCGGGCAATGTGGGAGGCCACGGCAGCTGTCCGAAACAGAACCCCGTTGCCACGACCGGGCCGGCGCCGGACTGGCAGCGGGTGGACGTCGTGGCCAGCCCGTGCTGGTACGACGATCAGGTGCTGACCGTCGGGTCGGTGCGCGCCGACGGCACGGCTTCCGAGTACAGCCTTGCCGGCCCATGGGTCGACGTGGCCGCACCCGCCGAAGGCGTCGTGTCGCTGGATCCGGACGGTGAGGGCCTGATCGACCGAGCCCCGGATGACGCAGGGATGCAGCCGATTTCGGGCACCAGCTACGCCGCCCCGGTGGTCGCCGGATACGTGGCGTTGCTGCGTTCGGTGGCACCGCACCTGACGGCACGCCAGGTGATGAAACGGATCGAGGACACTGCGCTGCCCGCCGCGGCGGGCTGGAACCCGCGGACGGGTCACGGCATCGTGGACATTCGCAGCGCTCTGGACGGGGTCGGCGCCGCGGCCCCACTACCGGCGCGCCCCGTGCCGGGGGTCGCACCGACGGCGCCGGCCGACCCAACCCACGCCGGCCGGTTCGCGGCGGCAGGGGCGGCACTCTGTTTGGCCGTCGCGGTGGCGTCCATCGCGACCGGCCGGCTACGCCGGCGCCGTGATGGCGTCCCGCTGGACTGACGCGCGTGCGACACCGAGCGCGGGACCGCGAGGTAGCACGGCGAGCACCGGCCACGGGCCGCTGACGGCGTCCTCGGGCATCCCCAGGCTCGATGCGGACTCCTCGTCGTCGATGCCGTAGGCGACGCCGGCCCGATCCACCAGGAACAGTGGCCCCGTTGCGGCGCCCGCTCCCGCGGCACCGGTCGCGTGCACGTAGGCACCCTCGGTGTTCACGACCGCGTCGATGCGCGGGCCCGCACCGTCGGCCTGTGCCAGGACGACGGGACGGAGTTGCGGTGGAAGGCTTTTACGGGTCGATACGGTGACCTCCGGGGCGGTGCCCGCACCGCCGGGCACCCAGCGGACGCACACCTGGGCTGTGAGATCGGCACCGGCGGGTACCGCGGCGGCACGCGGAAAATGGTCGAGCGGAAGGGAATCGACCACGGGTACGTCGGCGATCCGGTCCGCCGGGACGGTCTGCACACGGTTGTCTTGATGCACCGCGAACCGGATCAGATCCGCGGCGACCTGCCCGATGCGTTGCACACCGGTGGCCAGCACCAGGTAATGGTCCGGGGCGGCATCGGCGCGGCGCACCTGCAGCACGGTGCCCACCGTGCTGGCCGGCAGTTGCGCCGGACCGGGTCGGCCTGCCCCGTCGATCACCGGTGCGGTGAGCGCGTCGACCGCGGGCACCAGGTTCAGCAGAACGGGCGAGATCGGCAGTGGTTCAACACCTTCCAGTCGTAGCGCGCGGACCGCCGGGCGATCCCGCAGATCGACCGCGGCGCGGCGGCCCTCGAACAGCAGATAGACCGCGGCCGCGCTCTCCCCGACCGGACGGACCAGCAACGGTGCCGCAGGCCCGTCGTCGAGTGCGGCGCCGATGATCACCGTGGTGGCCTCGCCGTCACACACCGTCCACGCCGCGGCGGCCGCGGAGGCAATCGGCGGCAGGGTGGCCGGCGCCCCGGGGATCCCCATCGACGGACCACGTTTGGCCGCCGCGATGCTGGCGGCACTGACCAGAGCCGGCGTCGCGGGTGTGCGCGCGATCAACCGGGCCGAGGCCAGGTTCAGCGCCGGATGCAGGGTGTCGCCCACCCGCACGTACACCTCGCCGGACTCACGGGCGACGACGATCTGGGTGGATCCGACGGCACCGCGCGGTGTGACCACCGAAAGCGCCACGCAGATTGCGAGTCCGATGGCGGTCAGGACCGCCCCTGTCGCCAGTGCCATCGACTGTGCCCGGATCGGGTCGTCGAGCATGCGGGTGTCGCGACACACCAATGCGTATTCCATGCGCCGCACAAGAAAGCGGTGGCCGCTGGCGAGCAGCCGGGTCGACGATCGCCCGTCCATGTGTTTCCCCCGGTGTCGACCTTAACGGTGCGACGGCGCAGTCAAGCGCACCAATTTACTTGCGTTTGCACATAACCTCCCTTTGCGAGGATCATCCGACGGCTCGCGAGATCCATGCTCATCAGCCACTCTCACACCGTGGGAAACGTTAAGCTGACGCATTGCGGCCGTACAGGCGGGAGCGGCCAGACGGCGTGGGAAGGCAGCGTCACGAGAATGGAACCGACGCGGCAGTGAAGACCCCGATACTCGATTTCGACGGACGGGTGGTCGACCGACGGCAGGAGCTGACCGACCTTCGCGAGGCCGTCGAGTCCGCGGGGCGAGCCGCGGGGTCATGCGTCCTGATCAGCGGTGTGTCGGGGGTCGGCAAATCGACACTGGTCCAGGCATTCGGTACCGAGGTATCCGAACGGAACTGCGTCTTCGCTTACGGACGGTGTCGTGACGGAGCGCCCGCGCCGTACACGGCGCTGGGCGAGGCCCTCAGCGCGCTGGTGTGCACCATGGAGTCCACGCCGGCCGCCGAACGCAACCATTGGCGCTCGGCAGTGATCAGTGCGACGCCGCCGCTGTCGGACGTGCTCGGTGCCCTGGTGCCCGAACTGCGTCACATCTCCACGCGGGATGCGACAGCCCCGGCCCCGACATCGCAGGCGGCCGATATGCGCCGCCGATTGCACCGCGCCGTCATCACGCTGCTTTCCGAGACGGCGGCCTTCCGCCCAGTCGTGTTGACGATTGACGATCTGCAATGGGCCGACGGCGATTCGCTGATGTTCCTATCCGAACTGTTGACGGTGTCGTTGCGCAACGTGCTGCTGGTCGGCGCGCATCGGGCCGGCGAATTCGAGCCGAGCGAAGCCGGTCTGACGGCGCCGACGACTCAGCGCATCGACCTTGCCCCGTTGTCCCGCCCCGACATCGAGGAACTACTCGCCGGCGTGAGCGGGCCCAGCGTCGAGTTGAGTCACGTCGCCAGGGAGTTCCATCATCGGACCGACGGCAATCCGTTGCAGGTGCGGCAATTGCTGTACCACGCCCAGCAGGCAGGCGCGCTCGTTCCGGTCGGTCCCGAAGGCCGGCCCCGGTGGGACCTTCGCATTCTGAGTTCGATGGAAATGTCGGCGTCGGCCGCGGAATCCCTTGGCCGCTACCTCGACCAGCTCCGACCGGTCGACCGGGACGTGCTCAGATCGTTGACCGTGATCGGCAGCGAGTTCGACCTCGCGGATGCCACGACCGCGGCGGCCGCCCCACCGGACACGGTGGCACAGACGCTGTGGACCGGCCTCGAACTGCGGTTGATCGAAGCCCTCGACCGGGACGGTAAGCGGATCGGCAACGCGATCAGCCATGAAGCGCGCTACCGATTCAGCCACGACAAGGTGAAGGAGTCGGCCCGCGAAGGGCTCTCGGCAGAGGACGCCCGGCACACCCATCTCCGGATCGGCCGGCGGCTGCTGGAGCTCGGCGACGACCGGCTGTTCGAGGCGGCCCGCCACGTCGGGCTGGGAGGTAGCGCCGCGACCGACGCCGGGGAGCGCTTGCGCTTCGTGGAGGTGCTGCATCGCGCAGCGAGCAAGGCCAGGGTCCAAGCCTCGTTCCCGCTGTGCCTGGAACACTGCCGCAATGCACTGGACCTGTTGGGCGAGCAGCGCTGGTCGACGAACTTCGACCTGACCCTGCAGCTGCAGCTCGAGGCGGCTGAGGCGGCGTTACTGGTCGGTGATGTGACAACGTTGCACGACCTGCTCGACGAGGCCGAAGAGGTGCTGCAGGACCCGGCCGACCGCGCCCGCCTCGCCTATCTGCGCCTCAAGGGCCGAGTGGCGCAGAACCGCATCCAAGAGGCCTTGTCGGTCGGGCTGCGGGCGCTCGACGAGCTCGGCGAGCCGCTCCCCTCCGATGCCGGCACGCCCCGAATAGTCAACGCGCTGGGGCGGATGAAACTCACCACGCGCCGGTGGAGTACCGAGCAACTCTTGCAGTTGCGGGCATGTGAGGACCGCCGGGTCATCGAGGCGCAACGCATCCTCGCCGAGTTGCGCAGCATGTCGTATATCGCGCGGCCCAATCTGTTCCCGCTCATCGTCCGTAAACAACTATCCCTCAGCCTCGCGCACGGCCACACCCCGTCGACGCCGTTGGTGCTGGTGAGCTATGGCGTGCTGCTGGTGATCGCCGGTGACCGCACCGGCGCCCAGCGCTTCGGCGAGGTCGCCCTGCAGTTGACCGAGCGCGCCGAGTTCCGACAAGCGCGGCCCGAGACCTTGTTCCTCTACCTGAACTTCATTCGGCATTGGCGCCACCCCGTGCGCGACGGTCTCGGCCAGGTCCGCGACGCCGTCACGGCGGCCCTCAACCAGGGCGATCAGGAGTACGCCGGATTCCTGGTCACCGTGCTGCTGGCGCAATCGTTCTGGGCGGGTACCCCGACGACCGAAATCGACACCATGGCCCGCTCGCTGATCCCACAGATCCGGTCGCAGCCGGTGCCCAGCACGCTCAGCCAGGCCCTGCACCAAATGTGCCTGAACCTACTCGGCCGCAGCGAGGACCCGATGCTGGTCGCCGGCGAGAGCGGCTACGACGAACGCGTGATCGTTCCGGCAGCCCGCCACGAAGGCGACGAGGTCACCTTGAGCGTCGCGGCCGATGTCAAACAGGGTCTTCATTTCTGGAGCGGGGACTATGCCGGGGCCGTCGCCGTGACCGAGGAGGTGATGCAGCACCTGGCCGGAACGGTGGGCACCACTGGCTTGCAGCTGGTGCACATGGTCAGCGCGCTCAGCCGGATCCACTGCGCTCCGGGCGACCGCGCGACCAAGAAAGCGGTGCACGAGTCGCTTGAGCTGCACCGCAAATGGGCGGCCGAGGCACCGGCGAATTATGCCGCACCGTGCGCGCTCGTCGAAGGGGCCTGGGCGCGGGCGCGCGGACGGCATCGCGACGCCGAACGGCTCCTGGACACCGCCATCGAGCTGGCCGACGAGCATCAGCTGCCCTTGATCGGCGCGCTGGCGCATGAGGAGGCGGCCGAGCTGTACACCGATACCGGCCGGGCCCGATTGCACGAGCACATGCTGCGGTCGGCCTACCAGCGTTGGCTGGCCCTGGGCTTCACATTGCGGGTCGACCGACTGGCCCGCCGCCACCCGTGGTTGCTCAGCCGCGAGTTGGTGCAATCCGGAGCCGGGATCGACCCGGTCGGGGCACACCACCTGGTGCGCACGCTGGCGGCGGCGCGAACGCCGGACAGCCTGGCCAAACTCACCCTCGGCGCCGCCGCGGACATGACGGGTGCCGATCGGGTGCTGTGCCTCACCGGCGAGCCGGACCAGCTGACCGTGCGCGCCGTCCATCAGGGTGGCGTCACCACAACCATCGACGGGCCTTGGACGAAGGTCCCCTACGACACGTCGGTGGTGCGCCGCGTCATCGCGACCGGAGCGCCGCTGTGCCTGAGCTCCGAAACATCGATCCTGGCGGCACCGATCAGGTTGCAGGACAAGACGATCGGTGTGGTGTACGCCGAGCGAACCGGAGCGGGCCCACACTTCAGCGCCCAGCACGAGGAAGCGATGGCCTTCCTGTGCGCGCAGGCGGCGGCACCACTGTGGAATTTTCAGCTCGAAGCCCAGCTGCGCGCCGCCGACGAGCACCGTCAGTCCCTGATGGATGTCCAATCCCGGTTCGTGCCCAACGAACTGTTGCGCATGCTGGACATCGACGACGTCCGCAGGGTGCACAGCGGGTACCGCGTCGAGCGGCAGATGACGGTGCTGGTGTCCGATATCAGGGGATACACCACGCTGCTCGAGGATATGGACGTGCTGGAGGCCAACACACTGGCCACCGGGTTCCTACGGGCGGTGGAACTGCCGATCGTCGCCTGTAACGGCATGATCCAGGACATGCGCGGCGACGAGATCCTCGCCGTGTTCGAGGGCAGCCCCGATGATGCGGTTCGGGCCGGTCTGGGCATGCTCCGCTCGTTGCGAGAGCACAACGGTGACCGGTTGGCGCACGGCTCCGAGGAATTGCGGGTGGGCATCGGTATCAACTCCGGGGTCGTCGGACTCGGCCTGGTCGGCGGTGTCAACCGGATGGTGCTCAGCACGGTCGGCGATGCCGTCAACCTGGCCGCACGGATCGAAGGCACCACCAAGCGCTACGACGCTGCGCTGCTCATCTCCGATGCCACCTACGCCGAACTCTCCGATCCCGCGCAGTTCTGCATTCGCCGGATGGAGCGGGTGATGGTGGTCAACCGCCGGCAACCGGTGACCATCTACGAGGTCTACGACGAAGATCCCGAGGATCTCCGGGCGGCCAAAATGGCGGCCCAGCCCGTCTTCGACGAGGCTTTCGACCTCTTCGACGCCGGCGACGTGGACAAGGCCCGCGCCGCCTTCGAACGCTGCCACCACCTACTACCCGACGATGCGGTGGCCACCCTGCACATCGCGCACTGCGACGCCATGCAACGAGGGGAATTGACGCCTGGCCAGGACGTGGCGCTGCGCCAAAAGTACGCCGATTGACCGACACAACTCCCACCCGGGAAACGGCGAGGTCTGCGATCATTTGAGCCATATCCGAGGGGGGTCGCCGCCATGTATCTCAGTGCCGAACGCGTCGCCATCGTCAACCACACGATCAAGGAGATGTTCGAGCAGACCTGCATCGCGTGGCAAGCCATTCCGCACTGGGATACCGGTGATCCCGGCCAGACCAAGGTCGTGAACGACAATCCGAACCTGACCAATGTCCCCGTGGTGCCGGCATCAGAAACCGTTCAGGTCACCGTCGCCGACCTGATCGCCCCGACGCCTGACGCGCTGCTGAGCAGGATCACCGACGCCGTGGTTCAGCTTGCGGCGGATGTCGACGAGTATGTGTTCCCGATCCTGCGCAATGCCGCGGCGAAGGTCATCGACCTCGCAGCCTTGGCTGCTGCCCCGGACATCCTCAATGGCCTCATCGACGCGCGGGTCGCCGTCGAGAACGCAGGTTTCCGCGCGCCGGCGAGTCTGTTCGCGGATACCGACACGGTCAAGGAGCTCTACACACTGGTCTCGGGCTATGCCCCGGTGAAGGATCCCATCCTGGATGCCGGCAACGTCAACGCGCTGCACCGCGTGGACACACTCGGCGACCCCGCCCCGGCCGGCGCCATCGCGGTCAATCCGAATACCAATCTGGTCCGCGCGATTGTGCTCGGCCGCCGTCAGCGCATCGCTCCCGGTTACGCCGCCGAGGCATCCCCGGGTGAGGAACCCGTCGACCTGGCTGTCAGCATCCCTCCAAGCTTCGAGGTCATCGGCGACATCGCTAAGAACAACATGATCGAGATTGTGGTCCGCATCCGGTATGCCGTACGCCCGAAGAACGGCGGCGGCCTGGTCGTCATCTCCAGCCCGTAATGACCACGGCCGCACCCGAAACACCTTCGGTCCCAGCGGCCCCCGACCCGCTGGAGGACTACCTCGCGCAGTGCAAGCAAGCCTGCGACGGTGAGATCGAGAGGCTCTACGGTGCCGGCCGCCGCGGCACCAGCAGCCTGCACGAGCTGATCCTCGACTACCCACTACGCGGCGGCAAGGCCCTGCGACCGGCCCTGAGCATCGCGATCTGCCTCGGCCTGGGCGGCCACCTCGACGCGGTGCTCCCGACCGCCGCCACCCTGGAGCTCTATCACAATGCCTTCCTCATCCACGACGATATCGAGGACGAATCCTGGTGGCGCCGTGGGAAACCCACCCTGCACATCGACCACGGCGTCCCGATCGCCGTGAACGTGGGTGACGCAATGCTCTCGCTCACCCTGCAACCGTTACTGGACAATGTGGAGCGCGTCGGGCTCGGTCCCGCGCTGCGCATCCTGCGTGCGGTGGCCCACATGACCAGGCAGACCGTCGACGGCCAGGCTCTCGAGCTGGAGTGGGTGAAGACCAATGCATGGCAACTCGACGACGCCGACTATCTCACCATGGTCGAGCTGAAGACCAGCTGGTATTCGTTCATCACGCCGCTGCAGGCCGGTGCCTTGGCGGCCGGAGCCGACACCGAGCGGCTCGCCCCGCTGGAGGCGCTGGGCCGGCACATCGGGGCGGCCTTCCAGATCACCGACGACCTGCTGAACCTGCGCGCCGACCCGCAGGACTACGGCAAAGAGATCGGCGGCGACCTGTGGGAGGGCAAGCGCACGCTGATGCTGCTGCATGCCCTGCGTAACGCGACGGCCGATGAACGTGACCGCGCCGTGGGCATCCTGGCCCGCCGGCGCCCCGGTATCGACGACGAGTTCAGCCTCGCCGACGTGCTGGAGCGACTCACGCGGCGTGGGGAGCTTTCGCACAGCGGACGGGACGAGATCATCGGTCACCTTCACCGGCAACAGCATTCGGAGCCCAAGCGGCTCGACGACATCCGCTGGTTGTTTGCGCTGATGCAGCGGGTCGGATCACTCACGCACGCCCGCAATGTCGCCGCCGGCCACGCCAGGGCGGCCGCCACGGTGCTGGCCGGGCTGGACTGGCTACCCGCCAGCAAGCATCGCGACATGCTCGCGGGCCTGATCGACTACGTGCATGGGCGAACCCGATGAACCCAGAAGTGCTGGTGGGCATGCTCACCGAATTGGAACGCATCAGGGAGGCCACCCTCGATCTCGTCGAACACGTTGCCCCGCAACTGCTTCCCACCCCCGACCCCGACTCCGACGGACCCGAGCGGGCGGTGTTCGAGCTGCTCAGGGGTGCGCGCCGAGCCGTGCTGGGCAACCCCGCCGCCGCACGACGGGTGCACGACATCCTGATCGCCGAAGGCGCCAGGTATGCGCGCACCCCCGAAGGCGCCCGGCTGCGGGAGGCACTCGCCGCGTCCGAGGCCGTCGAGAACCTGCGCCGCATCTGGGAAGCGGTGAGCCTCAACGTACTTGACGGCCCCAGCCATCCCGACGCCACTCCGCCGGCGTGGTCGGAGCTGCTGACCGACGCGATCGTCGGACACGGCCTCGACGACTCCATCCTCGCCCGCTTCCGGCCGGAAGGATTCGCATGAATCTCACCGACCCGCAATCGGCGCTGGCCGAAGCGAGCACCTTCGTCGACTACCTGGTGGGCTTGGCCGGACTCGGCCGATTGGTTCACTCGCTGGCGGCCGAAACCGGGGCCACCGCGACCGATGCCGACGATTTCGTCCACCTCTTGCTCGGCGTTGCCGGCATGGCTGCCCGGGTGGAACAGCTGGCCGCCTCACCGGCCGGCGCGGCAACCGCGTCCGAAGGCACCGCCTATCCGGACTCCGGGCGGTGGCTGCGATGACGGCGTCGCTGGCGGCAAGCGACTTCATGCGCACACCGATGCTGGGCACCGCCGAACCCGACGGCTTCAAGGAATGGCACCATTTCGTGGTTCATGCCAACGGTTTCCGACTGTTGATCAACTTCAGCCTGAACAACCAGACCACCGCACAGGGCGGTTTCCGGCTGATGCCCAGGATGATAGTGATCGGCCACGAGGACAGCTGGCACGGTGAGATCGCCCGGTTCGACGAGGCGGAGGTCGACATCTCCGCGACCCTCGGAGACCTGGCGATCGGCGGCAACCGGATGCTGGTGCGGCCGGACGGCTATCGGGTGATCGTGGACCTGCCCGCACACGGCGTGCACGGAGAACTGGACTTCGTGTCGGTGAGCCGGCCGTTCGTGGTGAACAACCAGCCTGTCGGGTCCGGACGGTTGAACTGGTTGTTCGTGCCGCGCTTGCACGCCACTGGCTGGATCCGGATGCGCGGGCGGGAGCACCGATTCGACGGCGACGTCGCCTACCACGACCACAACTGGGGCCGGTTCTGGTGGGGCGACGACTTCGGCTGGGAGTGGGGCACCGTACTGCCACGCGAGTCCGGCGATCCGTGGTCACTGGTGTATCTGCGGATGACCGACAAACGGCGCCTGCGCTATCTGTCCCAGGCGCTGTACGTCTGGCATCGCGACGAACCGGCGGCCATCTTCCGGCACGCCTCGGTACAGGTGCGGACCTCGGGGGTGCTCGCCCGCCCGCCGGATTGCACCCTACCGGCACCGATGCGGCTGCTGCTGGACGGCGACGTGCCAGGGGTGCCGGCCACCGTGGAGGTCACCGCGGCACACTCCGGCGACCTCGTGTGCGCACGCTTCTTCCCCCAGTCCTACGCTCGGTTGGCGCAGCCCAGCGAACTCGCCCTGGACGGCACCACCGTACTGTGCGAATCCAGCGGGACCGCCACGATGACCGGCTCGATCAACGGTGAGGGTATCGACTTCGCCGGCACGGGTGTATTCGAGTTCCTCCATGGCTGAGGCGGTTTCGTCCTTGCTGCGGCAGTCGGTCGACCATCTCGCCGACGAGGTTCCCGACAGTTACCGGTTGGTGCTGCGCACCCTCGGGCCGCTGGTGGTCGACCTGGCCGTGGACGGCGAACGCTTCTCGCTGCGGGGCGGCCGGCGGCTGCAGGTGTGCGGTGGTGACGACCGCGCGGGGACCCGGGTCGTCACCACCCGAGCCGGCATCCTTGATGTGCTCGACGCCGCGATCACCCTCGACGAGGCCGTGGAGAGCGGTGCAGTCGGGGTCCGCGGCAGCCTGGATGACGTCCTGCGCGCCCACGACACGATGCGGGCTTACGTGCATGCGGCGGTGCGCGCCCCGTCCCAGCCGGCGCTGCTGTCGGCCCTGCGGGCAGGCATGCCGTGAACCCACCGATCATCCCGCCCGCGGCTCAGCGCAGTCGGCCCACGGTGGCGGTGCTGGGAGCGGGTATCGCCGGCCTGACCGCGGCCCAGGAGCTCGCCGAACGGGGTTTCACAGTCACCGTGTACGAGGCGCGCGCCGATGAGCGCGCCGACCTGCAGTCTGGCCACCCACCGGTCAAACTGGGCGGTCTGGCTGCGTCACAGTTCGCGAAGGTGGGACCACACAAGGGATCTCACGGTGAGCTGCGCCCCTTCCCCGGCCGGCGTGGCCAACCTCCGGCACCCGGCCAGGCGGTGGCGGGTGAACACGGGTTCCGTTTCTTCCCGGCCTACTATCTGCACACCTGGGACCTGTTCAACCGCATCCCGATCTATGACCGGGTCAGTTCCGCCGGCGCCGAGCACTGGGTGCCGACGTCGCGCACCGTACTGGACAACGTCCGGCGGGTGGTCACCCAGGGCACGACCGTGTCCGGCAAGCCTTCGCTGGTCTTTCCGCGTGAGGCACCCCGTAGCCTGGCCGAGTTCCTCAGCGTGGCAGGACAACTCACCGGTCTGGGTTTCACCGTCGCCGATGTGCAGACCTTCATCGGCAGGTTATTGCGCTACCTGGTCACCAGCCCGGTCCGCCGGGCGACCGAATTGCAGAACCTGTCCGCCTACGACTACTTCGTCGGCCGGGAGGCCGACGGAACCCGCCGGTTCTACTACACGCCACGATTCGATGCGCTGCTACTCGAGATGCCCAGGGTGCTGGCAGCTTTCGATTCCCGGTGGGGTGACGCCCGCACCAATCTCACGACGTACCTGCAGTTGCAGTTGCAGATGGACCGGCGCGACAACAAAGCCGACGGTGTTCTCAACGGGCCGACCACCGAGTCCTGGTTCGATCACTGGTACCGGCACCTGGTTCAGCTCGGGGTGCGGTTCGTCCGCGCGGCCGCCGAATGTCTGGATCCGCCGGTCGTCGACCCAGACCAGCCGCCGCATCTACGCCCGCGGGTCCGGGTGACGTTCGCCGACGGAACGCGGGTCACCCCGGATTACACCGTGGTGGCCGTCGACGCCCCGACCGCGGAGCGGATCACCGCGGCCCTGCGCGCGGCAGGCACCGGGGGAACCGTTGCTGGCCTGGATGGGTTCACCACGTCGATGCCCCCGCCCGACGGACCGCTGCAGCCCGGCACCACGCGGTCGGGCGCTCGGCGCGATCCGTATGCGATGGATCAGATGGGCCGGTTGCCGTGGGACCGTTTTCAGACGCTGTCCGGGATCCAGTTCTTCTTCGACACCGAGTTCCAGTTGCTGCGCGGGCACATGTACTACTCGGGCACCGAGTGGGCGCTGTCGTCTATCAACCAGCATGGATTGTGGCAGAAGCGGCCCAGCCTGGCCCGTGACGGTTATGTGTCGGTGCTCTCGGTCGACATCGGTGATTTCAACACGCCGTCAAAGGCATTGGTGGACGAACGAGGGCACGGTAAGGCCGCCCGCGACTGCACGCCCGATGAACTCGCCGCCGAGGTCTGGCGCCAGATCGTTGCGGCCCTGACCACCGATGCTGGCGGTTCGCCGGAAGAGATCATCCCGTGGCCCGCGTGGTACACAGTGGACCGGGGGCTGATCACCTCGCCCGATACCGGGCTCATCGTGCGCAACGAGACCCCCTATCTGGTGCCGATCATCGGCGATTGGCCCAATCGCCCCGGTGGTTACCCGTGGAATCCGCACGGTACGTCCTGGACCTACCGCCCGACCGAGTCGTGGTGGTCCGACGACCTGTGGTTGCGCTACGTGTGGCAGGCTCGGCACGGTGGTTACCAGGTGCACCACAACTCCGTGGTGTTCGCCGGCACGTGGACCAAGACCTTCACCAGGATGACCTCCATGGAGGCGGCCTGCGAATCGGGACGCCATGCCGTGAACGCGATTCTGGATCACTATGTATGGGTGGGATCCGATGGCGCCGACCGCCGGGAACATACCATCCTGGACTGGCGGTTTCCCTACGGTTTTCTCGACCAGGGTTTGTCGAGTCCCATTCGGATGCCCACCCCCGCCGGCGATTATTGCTACATCTTCGATATCGAGAATCGCGAGCCGGCCGACGCGCGGCCCCTGCGACTACTCGATTCCCAGTTCGCCGCGGAATCGCTGCCGCATCCGCTGGATGCCCCCACACCGCCGCCCGCGACCAGTCCCCTATCGCCGTTCCAGATGCCGGAGGCCGACACATGACAGCACCACGGTTCGACGCGAATCTGCTTGCCTACCTGCAAGCCTGGCGCCAATACCTGGAACAGATGGCCAGTTCGGCGACGATGGGCTTCGGAGTACCCACCGCCGCCCAGTGGCCCGTCACGGCAGCGCCACCCATGCCGCCCATTCCCGCCCCGCCAACCATGGCACCGGTTCCCCCCATGCCGCCGGCACCGCCCGCGCTCGCGCCACCACCGGCGTATTCGCCGGCCCCGCCGATGGATTACACGCAGCAACTGCTGGCCACCCTGCAGGCCTGGCGGCACTATTTGGAGCAGGCCACCCCGGCCCAGGGCGCGCCCCCGGCCACTCCGACTGCGGCGCAGGAAACGGTGCCTCCACCGGTCGAGGGGCCGCAAATCACCGCGCCGACGTACACCACGTCACCACAGCCATCGGCCCCGGCCCACCGCACGGGCTCGGCCTACACCTCCAAGACCCCTTCGGCGACAACCGGTTACGCCCCACCGCCGCCGCGATCGCTGTACAGCAGTGCCGCGGTGCCCGATGCCGGCGGCCCCGGCGCCACGACCACGTGGTGGGACGGTGGCCGCCCACCGTCCGGCACCCCGAAACCACACTCGATCCCACAGGCGCCTCCCAACCCACAGGGCAGCCAGATCAAGGCCCCGCCGGATCTGGAGCCGCAGGCACCGATCCACGAAGGTTCGGCTGCGCCGCAGATGCAGGCCGTCCCCCGGGATCAGCTGGTTCAGCCGTCCTTCGACCGCCGTTCCCGATAAGCGGCCACGTGCTGGCGGTTCCCGCAATTACCGGTATCGCAGAACATCCGGGACCGGTTGCGCGACAGGTCGAACAACGCCGCATCGCAATCGGGTGCGGCACAGATCTTGAGCCGGCGCAGCTCGCCGCCGCGGATGAGGTCGGCCAGCGCCATCGCCATTTCGGCACCCATCCGCTGCCATAGCGGGTCGTGGATGGACGCCAGGTGCAGATGCCATTCCGGCATCTCCGGGTGCCGGGTCAGCCAGGGTGCGGCATCGGTGTCCGCCAACAGCGCGTTGACCTGTCCCACGACGCGTTCCTCGTCGCCGGCAGCCGCCCAGATCCGGCCGAGCCGCTCACGTAGTTGCTGCACCGATGCCAACTCGGCGGCGTCGCTGTCCCGACGGCCGGTCCAGCCGAAGCCGTCGAGGTAGTCGTCCAACGCGGCGGTGTCGCCGAGTTGTTCACCGTCGACGCGGTTGCTGTTGATCAGGACACACGCGGCGCGCAACGTGAGCTCCGTGTCATGAGTGAAAATCATTTGACGCCTGACTCCCCTCCCCGCTAACGTCATGACCAATCACTATTTTACTCATGACAGCTCGGGGGTTTCCGATGAGCGTGATCGACACGCGCGCCGACACCGGCCGGTTCCGGCTCGGCCTGCTGTTCGCCGTGGCGTCCGCCTTCACCTTCGGGATGTCCGGGCCGCTGGCCAAAGCCCTGATGGAGGCCGGCTGGACGCCCACTGCCGCCGTCACCGCCCGACTCGTCGGTGGCGCGCTGGCCATGGCCGTCTTCGCGAGCTTCGTCAAGCCGGACTGGATCCGCGACGCGGTGGCCCACCGCAGGACCGTCGTGGCCTATGGCCTGATCCCGATCGCCGGGGCCCAACTGTGCTACTACAACGCCGTCGCCCACCTGTCGGTCGGTGTCGCCCTGCTGCTGGAGTACACCGCGCCCGTCCTGGTTGTCGGTTGGTTGTGGGCCACCACCAAACGCCGGCCCGGCCGGCTCACCCTCGCCGGCGTCGCGCTGGCCGTCGCCGGCATCATGCTGGTGCTCGACGTCTTCGCCGGAGCCCGTGTCAACACCGTCGGCGTGAGCTGGGGCCTGGCCGCGGCCATCTGCGCCGCCTGCTACTTCATGATGTCCGACGAGGCCACCGCCGACGGCGACGGAGATGGCCTGCACCCCATCACGCTGGCCGCCGGCGGGCTGATCGTGGGCGCCGTCGCGGTGGCCGCCCTGGGCGCGTCGGGCGTGCTGCCGATGGTGTTCACCACCCACGACACCATGGTCGCCGGGCATACGCTGCCGTGGTATCTGCCGGTCGTCGCGATGGCGCTCATCCCTACCGCTATCGCCTACACGCTGGGCATCTTCGGCGTGGCCCGACTCCGGCCCCGGTTCGCATCACTGGTCGGTCTGGCCGAGGTGCTGTTCGCGATCCTCATCGCATGGGCCTTTCTCGGCGAAGCCGTCACCGCGATGCAGGCGTTCGGCGGCGCGGTGGTCCTGCTGGGGCTCGGCCTGGCCCGACTCGGCGACCGCGCCGAGAACGCACTGGAAACCGGCTGGCCGGATGTTCCTCCGGGCCGGCCGCATGCCGAGCAAGCGATTGGCAGCAACTAGCCCGCAAGTGTCAAGATGCTGTCCGTGACGTTGCCCAAGTTGTCGGCGCGGATAGCCGCCGTCGGTTCTGCCCTGGTCGCCGCCTTCGCCTTCCTGGCCGGTCCAGCACCGGTGGCGAGCGCCGAGCCGTGTTCGGATGTCGAGTTGATCTTCGGCCGCGGCACCAGCGAGGACCCCGGCATCGGTCGCGTCGGCCAGGCCCTCGCCGACGCTCTCATCCCACAGCTGGGCGGCCGCACGCTGAGCACGTACGGGATCAACTATCCGGCCACCTACGACTTCCTGACCGCCGCCGACGGCGCCTATGACGCGCAGTCGCGGATCGCGACCCTGGCCGCGCAGTGCCCGTCCACCAAGATCGTGCTGGGCGGCTACTCGCAGGGCGCCGCGATAGTCGACATGCTCATCGGGATTCCGCCCGTCGGCGACCGGATCGGTGAGTTCGGCTCGGCCCCGCCGCTGCCCGGCAACCTGGCCGGAAAGGTCTCGGCCGTCGCAGTCTTCGGCAATCCAGGTGCCAAGTTCAGCCACCCGGCCAACACCGCACCGGCGCCCTACGGCGCCCGGGCCATCGATCTGTGCGCCGACGGCGACCCGATCTGCTCGCGCGGCCGGAACCCGTTCGCGCACACCCGGTACGAGTCCTCGGAGTTCATTCCGCAGGCCGCCAGCTTCGTGGCAGCACTTGTTTAGCTAAGCTTCGCGTTAGAATGCGGCGTGACGTTTGATCTTGTGCGCCGTGTCGCCCTGGCCGCAGCCGCTGCCCTGCTGACCGCTACCGCGGTGATCGCCGGCCCGGCATCACTGGGCAGCCTTGCTGCCGCCCACGCCGACGGCTGCCCCGATATCGAGGTGGTCTTCGCCAGGGGGACCAACGAGGACCCCGGCCTCGGCCGGATCGGCAATGCGTTCGTCGGCTCCCTGCGCGGCAAGGTCGGCGGTCGCTCGGTGGGCACCTACGCGGTGAATTACCCCGCCAGCTACGACTTCCTGGCCGCCGCCAACGGTGCCAACGATGCCAGCGGGCACATCCAGTGGATGATGGACAACTGCCCCGCCACCCGGCTGGTGCTCGGTGGATACTCGCAGGGCGCCGCGGTGATCGACGTCATCAGCGCCGTGCCGTTTCCGGCGATCGGATTCAACGCTCCCCTGCCGCCCAACGCTCCCGACCATGTGGCGGCCATCGCGGTGTTCGGGAACCCGTCCGCGAAGCTGGGTCTGCCGCTCACCTCCAGCCCGGTGTGGGGACCGAAATCCATCGATCTGTGCAATCCCAGCGACCCGATCTGCACCGACGGTGACAACGTGGAAGCACACCGCGCCTACACCGGCGGCCCCACCAACCAAGCCGCGAACTTCGTCGCCGGCCTTCTGTAGAAGAATTTAGGAAAGTCACAGAGATTCGTTCCCGCGGACGGGAATGCGCCGCACAGACCTCTCGTTGATCTTGTTACGAGTTACCGCTAGTGCAAACAAGATTGATGGGGAATCTGGGAACATGAACGCGCACAAGATCTCTCTGAGTGGCGCCCGCGTGCGGGTCGCCGCCGTGGGTGGCCTCGCATGTATCGGCGCATTGGCCACCGGTGCCGTGCTCCAGCAGTCGCAACTGTCCGTCGCGGACGGTGGGGACATGCAACTCGGCACCACGCAAACCAGCAGCACGCCGCTCAAGGCGCCGGCCATTCCGAAGGCCGAACCCGCCATCAAGGGCCCGGCTCCGCTGCCCATCGAGGAGCAGGGCCTGCCGGGCTGACGCGTGAGCGGCCCGACATACGCAGCCCGATCACTCCAGCGGGACGGCTAGTATTTGCTGGGTGGTCACCTTATCGATCTCCGTACGGCGCTCTGCCGCCTCCATTCTGGTGGCGGCGAGCGCCGTCGGTGTTTTCACGGCATGGTCGACGGCGGGACCGCCCGCCGCGTTGCCGGTCGCGAGCGCCGACCCGTGCCCGCCCGTCGAAGTGATCTTCGCGCGCGGTCGCAACGAGCAACCGGGCGTCGGTCGCCTCGGCCAGGCATTCGTCGACGCGCTCCGCGCCCGGGTGCCCGACAAGGAGATCGGCGTGTACGGCGTGAACTACCCCGCCGACACCCAGATCGCGGAGGGCGCCAACGACATGAGCAACCGCATCCAGTACATGGCCGGCGCGTGCCCCGACACCCGACTGATCGTGGGCGGCTATTCGCTGGGAGCCGCATCGGCCGCCGTGGCGCTGTCGGCCACCGGCGGCGGTTTCGGCTTCAAGAATCCGCTGCCACCCGGCGTGGATCCCCATATCGCCGCCGTGGTGCTGGTGGGCAATGTGACCCGGCGGATGGGCGACTCATCCATCGCGCCGCAGTACCAGGGCAGGACGTTCGAGGCGTGCAATCCGGCCGATCCGGTGTGCGGCGACGGTTTCCCGCGGACCATCGCCGACCTACAGCGTGACTGGAGCAGCCACCTGCAGGACGCGTACATCGGTTCGGGAATGGTCGACCAGGCCGCCGACTTCGCCGCGGGCCGGGTGCAATAACGCCGACTGGCAGTACATCTCGGCAACAAAAGACAGATAAACGCCCACGTCAATTGTTACCGCTACAATCGAACCGGTGATCTTGATGTCGAGGGGTCGATTTCGCTGGTATGCCGCATTGCTGGCCGTGGTCGGTGGGGTACTGGTCGCGGCGGCACCCGGCGGCATCCTCCCGTCCGCATCGGCGGCCGCCTGCCCCGATGCCGAGCTGATCTTCGCCCGCGGCCGGATGGAACCACCCGGGGCCGGGCAGATCGGCAATGCACTGGTCGCGGCGCTACGCCAGAAGACCAAGAAGAACATCACCCTGTACTCGGTGAACTACCCGGCGGACACCCAGATCGACCTCGGCGCCAACGACATGAGCCGGCGCATCCAGGCCACCATGGCCAACTGCCCCAACACCCGGCTCGTCCTCGGCGGCTACTCACTGGGTGCGGCCGCCACCGATGTGGTGCTGGCGGTGCCGTTCCCGGTGCTCGGCTTCAAGACGCCGCTACCGGCGACGGCCGATTCGCATATCGCCGCAATCGCGTTGTTCGGCAACGGCATTCAATGGGTTGCGCCGATCACCCAGTTCAACCCCGCCTTCCAGAGCCGCACCATCGAGCTGTGCCACGGCGACGACCCGATCTGCAATCCCACCGATATGGAGAACTGGCAGGCCTACTGGCCCGATCACCTTGCGCCGGCCTACATCAAGGCCGGCATGGTGACCCAAGCGGCCGACTTCGTGGCCGGCAAGCTCAAGTAGGCCTGGTCCGCAGGTCCCGGGTGATCAGGATGCGGGCCTCCAACTGGTCATCGGGCGGGTAGTCGACCCCGACCAGGGACAGCCCGCGCGCTGGGGCGGCCGCGAAGGCGCTGGAGCGCACGGTCGCGTCCAGCAGTCCCGCGCACCACGCTGCCTCGCGACGGCCTTCCCCGACCGCGAGCACCGCGCCCACCAGGGAGCGCACCATCGACCAGCAGAACGCGTCCGCGGTGACGTACGCGGTGACCAGATCCCCGGCTACCGCCCAGTCGAAGCGCTGCAGATCCCGGATGGTGGTGGCGCCCTCACGATGCCGGCAGAACGCGGCGAAGTCGTGCAGGCCGACCAGACCGGCCGAGGCCGCCGCCATGGCGGCGACATCCAGCCGGCGCGGCCACGGGGTGACGAAGCGAGCCTGTTGCGGTGTGGCGCCGAAGGCCGCGGTGGTCAGCCGGTACTCGTAATGTCGGCGCAGTGCCGAGAATCGGGCGTCGAAACCGGCGGGGGCACGGACGATATCGAGCACCCGGACGTCCTCGGGCAGGAATCGGCCCAGCCGGCGCACCAGGGGGCCGAATTCCGGGTCCTGCGGCCGGGGGGTGCGTGGGTAGGCGTTGTCCAGCGCGGCCGCCGGCACGTCCACGTGTGCCACCTGACCGCTGGCATGCACCCCGGTGTCGGTTCGCCCGGCGGCACGCAGCACCACGGGGGTGCGGAACACCGTCCCGAGCGCCTCCTCGAGCACGCCGGCGACGGTACGCTGCCCGGCCTGGGTGGCCCAACCGGCGAATTCGGTTCCGTCGTAAGCGATATCGAGCCGCAAACGAACAAACCCGCCATCGGGATCGATGGCGGGTTCGTTCGTTGCGTCGTTACTTGGCGTCATCCTCGGAGTCAGCCTTGTCGTCCTTGGCTTCCTCGGTCTCGGTGGCCTCGGTGGCCTCGTCGACCGGGGCCTCGGTGGCCTCGGCGTCGGTGGTCTCCTCGGTCACGGCCTCGTCGACGGTCGTGTCCTCGGCAGCCTCGGGCGCGGCCGCAGCCGCCACCTTCTGGGCCGCATCCACGCGCCGCGCCCGGTCGGCTTCGGACGTCACCGTCTTCTCCCGCACCAGCTCGATAACCGCCATCGGGGCGTTGTCGCCCTTGCGGTTCTCGACCTTGATGATGCGGGTGTAGCCGCCGTTGCGGTCCGCGTAGAAGGGTCCGATCTCGGCGAACAGGGTGTGCACCACATCCTTGTCGCGGATCTTCTTGAGCACCTCACGCCGGTTGTGCAGCGTGCCCTTCTTGGCGTGGGTGATCAGCTTCTCGGCGTACGGACGCAAGGCCCGGGCCTTGGGCTCGGTCGTCTTGATGCGGCCGTGCTCGAAGAGCGAGGTCGCCAGGTTGGCCAGGAGGGCCTTCTGGTGCGAGGACGACCCGCCGAGGCGAGCACCCTTGGTGGGCTTGGGCATTGCGACTATCTCCTAAATGGGGCCGGCCCCCGTATCAGGTAGGACCGGGACGGATTCCGGGCGGGCGAAGCCCGGGGGTTGCGCCCTGTTAGAGCTGTTCGGTTTCGGCGAAGTCCTGGTCGGTGTCCAGGTCGTAGCCGGCGTCACCGGTCCAGGTGCCGGTGGCGACGTCGTAACCGGCGACCTCGGACGGATCGAAGGTGGCCGGGCTGTCCTTGAGCGACAGACCCAGCTGGTGCAGCTTGATCTTGACCTCGTCGATGGACTTCTGGCCGAAGTTGCGGATGTCCAGCAGATCCGACTCGGTCCGCGACACCAGTTCGCCGACGGTGTGTACACCCTCGCGCTTGAGGCAGTTGTACGACCGGACGGTCAGGTCCAGATCGTCGATCGGCAGCGCGAAGCTGGCGATGTGGTCCGCCTCGGCCGGCGACGGGCCGATCTCGATGCCCTCGGCCTCCACGTTCAATTCCCGTGCGAGCCCGAACAGCTCGACCAGGGTCTTACCGGCCGAGGCCAGCGCGTCCCGCGGGCTGATCGAGTTCTTGGTCTCGACGTCGAGGATCAGCTTGTCGAAGTCGGTGCGCTGCTCGACACGGGTGGCCTCGACCTTGTAGGTCACCTTGAGCACCGGCGAGTAGATCGAGTCGACCGGGATGCGGCCGATCTCGGCGCCGGAAGCCTTGTTCTGCACGGCCGGCACGTAACCGCGACCCCGCTCGACGACGAGCTCGACCTCGAGCTTGCCCTTCTCGTTGAGGGTGGCGATGTGCATGTCGGGGTTGTGCACCGTCACGCCGGCCGGCGGCACGATGTCACCGGCGGTGACGGCACCCGGGCCCTGCTTGCGCAGGTACATGGTGACCGGCTCGTCCTCCTCCGAGGACACGACCAGACCCTTGAGGTTCAGGATGATGTCGGTGACGTCTTCCTTGACCCCCGGAACGGTGGTGAACTCGTGCAGCACCCCGTCGATGCGGATGCTGGTGACCGCCGCGCCCGGGATGGACGACAGCAGCGTGCGCCGCAGCGAGTTGCCGAGGGTGTAACCGAAGCCGGGCTCCAGCGGTTCGATGGTGAACCGGGACCGGTTGTCGGCCAACACATCTTCGGACAGGGTGGGCCGCTGAGAGATCAGCATTTTTTCTATCTCCTTCTCGGCACCCGCTATTTGATGCCGGTTGGGTGATCCGCAGGACCGGTTGGCCTGCGGACATCTTCATTACTTCGAGTAGAACTCGACGATGAGCTGTTCGGTCAGCGGCACCTGGATCTGCGCCCGCTCGGGCAGCTGGTGCACCAGGACCCGCTGACGCTCGCCGACCACCTGCAGCCAGCCCGGGATGGGACGCTCACCGGCGGTGGCGCGTGCGAGCTCGAACGGCAGGGTGTTCAACGACTTGTCGCGGATGTCGATGATGTCGTACTGCGACACCCGGTAGCTGGGGATGTTGACCTTCACGCCGTTGACGGTGAAGTGCCCGTGGCTGACCAGCTGACGCGCCATCCGTCGGGTCCGGGCCAGGCCGGCCCGGTAGACGACGTTGTCCAGCCGGCTCTCCAGGATCTGCAGCAGCTCCTCACCCGTCTTACCCGGACGCCGCACGGCCTCCTCGTAGTACTTGCGGAACTGCTTCTCCATCACGCCGTAGGTGAAGCGGGCCTTCTGCTTCTCCTGCAGCTGCTGGCGGTACTCGCTCTCCTTGATCCGCGCGCGGCCGTGCTGGCCGGGCGGGTAGGGGCGCTTTTCGAACGACTGATCGCCGCCGACGAGGTCGACGCCGAGACGACGCGACTTGCGGGTGGCAGGGCCGGTATAACGAGCCATGAGTCTCTAGTCTCCTTCTAGACCCGGCGCCGCTTGGGCGGACGGCAGCCGTTGTGCGGCTGCGGGGTGACGTCGGAAATGGCGCCGACCTCAAGTCCGGCGGCCTGCAGTGAACGGATCGCGGTTTCGCGGCCCGAACCCGGGCCCTTCACGAACACGTCGACCTTCTTCACACCGTGCTCCTGCGCCTTGCGGGCAGCGTTCTCGGCGGCCAGCTGCGCGGCGAACGGCGTCGACTTACGCGAACCCTTGAAGCCCACGTGGCCCGACGACGCCCAGGCGATGACATTGCCCTGGGGATCGGTGATCGACACGATCGTGTTGTTGAACGTGCTCTTGATGTGCGCGGCGCCGAGCGGGATGTTCTTCTTTTCCCGGCGGCGGGTCTTGGCGGCACCCTTCTTCGGAGCGCCCTTCTTAGCTTGTGCCATCTCGGGTTACCTGGCCTTCTTCTTGCCGGCGATGGTGCGCTTGGGTCCCTTGCGGGTACGCGCATTGGTCTTGGTCCGCTGGCCACGCACCGGCAGGCCGCGGCGGTGCCGCAGACCCTGATAGCAGCCGATCTCGATCTTGCGGCGGATGTCTGCCTGAACCTCGCGGCGCAGGTCACCCTCCACCTTCAAGTTGGCTTCGATGTATTCGCGGAGCTGGCTCACCTGATCGTCGGTGAGGTCCTTGCTGCGCTGGCTCCGGTCGATACCGGTGGCGTCCAGGATCTCCTGGGAACGGGTACGGCCGATGCCGTAGATGTAGGTCAGCGCGATCTCCATGCGCTTGTCGCGCGGCAGATCGACGCCCATGAGACGTGCCATCAGGCAGTGTTTCCTTCTTCTATGCGGAGGTCTGGTCCCAGCCCGTTCCCTCGTCTTGATGGGGTCCGGCCTCCGTGCCGGACGTGTATGCGGGCCCTATGCCCGCACTGGAACTGGGATGTCTGCATTCAGTTGTGGGTGGAGCTACTGCTCGAACAGGGCTAGCCCTGCCGCTGCTTGTGCCGCGGATCAGAGCAGATCACCATGACCCGCCCGTGCCGGCGGATCACCCTGCACTTGTCGCAGATCGGCTTGACGCTCGGGTTCACCTTCACGGCTTCGCGATCCTTCTTGGTTGGGCGGTGACGAGCGCGAGCGCGCGCCACCGCTCTGGTGGTGGTTGCGGTTGAGGGGCGTGTTACTTGTACCGGTACACAATGCGGCCCCGGGACAGGTCGTATGGAGAGAGCTCCACCACGACGCGGTCCTCGGGCAGGATGCGGATGTAGTGCTGCCGCATCTTGCCGCTGATGTGGGCCAGGACCTTGTGTCCGTTCTCCAACTCAATGCGGAACATCGCATTGGGCAGGGGTTCGACCACGCGACCCTCGACCTCGATGGCACCGTCTTTCTTGGCCATACTGTCTAGCGATCCTTGCTTTCGTTTCGTATCGTGCGCCCGCTTCTGCAGTAGGTGCACACCGTCGTTCCGACTACAAGACGTGGGCTGGATCGGCAGAACGCTGGTTCCGGCGAAACACAGGGTCCATGGACAGGCACGCAAACAGTCGGCGCGGAGGCCGCACCGTTGTTCCACAATACCCTCTGCGCGGGCTGCACCCAAATCGCCGCAGGCCGCCGCCTCCGGCGGCCATGTGCGGAGGTCAACCGCCAAATCAGTGGACGGCGGGAGCATAATTGAGGGCGATATGACTGGACCCGCGGCCCAGCCCCGCAAACCCGTAATCCTCACCGTCGACGACGACCCTGCCGTGTCCCGTGCCGTGGCCCGCGATCTGCGCCGCCACTACGGCGAGCGGTACCGCATCGTGCGCGCCGAATCCGGCCTCGACGCGCTCGAAACCCTGCACGAACTGAAGCTGCGCGGCGACACCGTGGCGGTGTTCGTGGCCGACTACCGGATGCCGCAGATGAGCGGTATCGAATTCCTCGAAGCCGCGATGGACCTCTACCCGATGGCGCGCCGCGTCCTGCTGACCGCCTACGCCGACACCACGGCCGCCATCGACGCCATCAACGTCGTCGACCTGGACCACTACCTGCTCAAGCCATGGGACCCGCCGGAGGAGAAGCTGTACCCGGTGATCGACGGACTGCTGGAGGCCTGGCACGCGGTCGGCGACCGCGCCATCCCCTACACCAAGGTCATCGGACACCAGTGGAATCCGCGGTCCTGGGAAGTGCGCCAGTTCCTGGCCCGCAACGGCTACCCGTTCAAGGCGTTCACCGCCGAGGAACCCAAGGGCAAGCAGCTGCTCGACGCGGCCGGGCTCGACGGCAGGCAACTGCCGGTCGTCATCACCGAGGAGGGCACCCCGCTGGTCGAACCCTCGGACGCCGAACTGGCCGACCTGTTGGGGCTGTCCACCAACCCGTCCCTGGAGATGTACGACCTGGCCGTCATCGGCGGCGGGCCCGCCGGGCTGGCGGCGGCGGTGTACGGCGCCTCCGAGGGGCTGAACACCGTGCTCATCGAGCGGGCCACCACCGGCGGGCAGGCCGGGCGCAGTTCGCGCATCGAGAACTACCTCGGCTTCGAGAACGGGATCTCCGGCGTCGAGCTGACCACCACGGCCCGCCGGCAGGCCGAACGGTTCGGCGCCGAGGTGATCACCACCCGCAAGGCGATCAAACTGCAGGCCGGCGAGGTCGGCACCGCCCGCACCATCTCGTTCGAGGATCACAGCACCATCGGTGCCCGTGCCGTCATCCTGGCCACCGGCGTCGACTACCGGGAACTGTCGGTCACCGGTTGTTCGGCGGCCGAGGACTCCAATCTCATCGGCAAGGGCGTGTACTACGGCGCATCGGTGTCGGACGCCTCGGAGTGCGCCGGGGAGGACGTGTACATCGTCGGGGGCGCCAACTCGGCCGGTCAGGCGGCCATGTTCATGGCCAGGGAGGCCAAGTCGGTGACCCTGCTGGTGCGCGGGCCGTCGCTGGAGGCCTCGATGTCCTATTACCTGATCCAGCAGATCGAGCAGACCCCCAATATCCACGTGCGTACCTGCACCGAGGTGGTCGGCACCACCGCCGAGGACGACCACCTGGCGGGGCTGACGCTGGAGAACAAGCGGACCGGCGAACGCGAGGACGTGCGCTCGACCCGGTTGTGCTGTTTCATCGGCGCCACCCCGCGTACCGAATGGCTCGACGGTGTGGTGGCCCGCGACGACCACGGGTTCATCCTGGCCGGACCGGACCTGCGCGACGTGTGCGGATGGACGCTGGAACGTCCGCCGCACCATTTGGAAACAAGTGTGCCCGGTGTGTTTGTTGCAGGAGATGTGCGCGCCGAATCCGCCAAGCGGGTGGCGGCCGCCGTCGGCGAGGGGTCGATGGCGGTGATGCTGGTGCACCGCTATTTGGCAGAAGCATGATGGCCGGCCGGCTTGACGGGAGTAGATGACAACGATGGGCGAGACCTGCGTGCGCGACGAACTTCGGACCTTGTTCCTGTTCGAGCACCTGTCGGACGAGCAGCTCGACACGCTGTGCGAGGCCGGCACCATCGAGACGTTCCCGGCCGGGCCGATCGTCACCGAAGGGGACCCGGCCACCTGCTTCTATGTGCTGATCGACGGCGAACTGATCATGTCGAAGCGTTCCGGCGGCGTCGACATCCAGACCAACCGCACCTCGCAGCGGGGCGTGTACTTCGGCGCGTGGTCGGCCTACATCCCGGGTGAGGAACACATCTACCAGGCCTCGGTTCGGCTGGTGGAGCCCTCCCGGGTGTTCGTGCTGGACGCCGAGGGGTTCGCGGCCTTCATGCGCTCGCAGTTCCCGATGGCCGTGCACCTGCTGGAGGGCCATCTGGTCGGCGGCCGCCGGCAGAGCCAGATCATCGGGCAGCGCGAGAAGCTGCTGGCGTTGGGCACCATCACCGCGGGGCTCACCCATCAGCTCAACAATCCGGCGGCGGCCACCGCACGTGCGGTGGCCGATCTGCGCGAGGGTGTCGGCAAGATGCGGCACAAACTGGCCATGCTCGCCGACGGCAAGTTCTCCCCCGACGCGCTGCGGGTGCTGATCACCATCCAGGACCAGGTGGCCGAACAGGTCGCCAAGAGCAAGGGCTTGGAGCTGACGGCGCTGGAGACCTCCGACCGCGAGGACCAGATCGGGGAATGGCTGGAGGACCACGGCATCGCCAGCGCCTGGGACTATGCGCCGACGTTCGTCGAGGCGGGCCTGGACATCGACTGGCTGGAGCGGATCTCGGTGTCCTGTGAGGACGCTGATGCGACGGCATCGCTGCAGAGCGCGATCGGCTGGCTGAAGTACACCATCGACACCGAGCTGCGGATGAACGAGATCGCCGAGGCCAGCCGGCGCATCTCCGCGTTGCTGGCCGGCGCCAAACAGTACTCGCAGATGGACCGCGGCTCCTATCAGAGCGCCGACGTGCACGAACTGCTGCGCAGCACGATCATGATGTTCGGCGACAAGATCGGGCATCAGGGCAAGCCGATCACCCTGGTCAAGGACATGGACAAGTCGCTGCCCGAATTGCAGTGCTACCCAGGCGATCTCAATCAAGTGTGGACCAACATCATCGACAACGCGATCCAGGCCATGGACGGGCACGGCACCCTGACCATCCGCACGGCACGCGAGAGCGATCAGATGATCCGCGTCGAGATCTGTGACGACGGCCCGGGGATCCCCGAGGACATCATCGGTCGCATCTTCACCCCGTTCTTCACCACCAAGCCGTTCGGCGAGGGCACCGGCCTGGGCCTGGACCTGGCCTGGCGCATCGTCGTCGAGAAGCACGGCGGTGATCTGCGGGTGATGTCCGAACCCGGCAACACCCGGTTCATCATCTGCCTGCCGCTGGTCGCACCGCGCCCCGCCGAGGCCGACCCCGGCGAATAGTTTCTGCTCATGCGGATCGAATCGGAATACCGCCGCACCGGCGACCGGTTGATCTGAACCATGACCCAGAACACAGCCAAACCCGATCTCGGCCCTTTCGGCGTCTTCGGCCACTACACCCAGTGGCAACAGTTCTCCCCCGCCCAACTGCGCAAGATCGAGGCGCTGGGCTACGGCGCCGTCTGGGCCGGTGGCTCGCCGCCCGCCGAACTGGACTGGGTCGAACCGATCCTGGCCGCCACCGAAACCCTGCAGGTGGCCACCGGCATCGTGAACATCTGGACCGCGGATGGGGGCGCCACCGCCGAGTCGTTCCACCGCATCGAGAAGGCGTATCCCGGCCGCTTCCTGCTCGGCATCGGTGTCGGCCACCCTGAGGCCATCACCGAGTATCAGAAGCCGCTCGACGCCCTCAACGCGTACCTGGACAGGCTCGACGAGCACGGGGTGCCCAAGCACCGCCGGGTGGTGGCCGCGTTGGGCCCGAAGGTGCTGCAACTGTCGGCTGACCGATCCGCGGGCGCACACCCGTACCTCACCACGCCCGAACACAGCAAGCGGGCCAGGGAGCTCCTCGGCGCCGATGCCTTCATCGCGCCCGAACACAAAGTGGCGGTAACCACCGACGCCGAGCAGGCGCGCGCCGCCGGCCGCAAGACCCTGGAGATCTACCTGAATCTGGACAACTACCTCAACAGCTGGAAACGCCTGGGATTCACCGATGCTGACGTGGCCAAGCCGGGCAGCGACCGTCTCGTGGACGCGGTGGTCGCCTACGGAACCGTCGACGCGATCGCGGCTCGGCTACGCGAGCACCTCGACGCGGGCGCCGATCACGTCCCGGTGCAGGTTCTGACGTCACCGGACAAGGTGTTGGACGCTCTGACCGAACTCGCCGGGCCGTTGGGCCTGCGGTGAACCGAAAGGGATTGTGATGACGATCGACGTGGGCCGGTACGGGGTGTGGACGTTCGGCAAGGTATCACCCGAGCAGGCGGCGGCCATCGAGCAACTGGGGTACGGCGCGGTGTGGATCGGCGGTTCACCCTCCGGTGATCTGCCGTTCGCCGAGGCCATTCTGGACAGCACCGACACGCTGCAACTGGCCACCGGCATCATCAACGTCTGGTCGTCGCCGGCCAGTCAGGCCGCCGAGACCTATCACCGGCTGGAGAAGTCCCATCCCGGACGGTTCCTGCTGGGTATCGGCATCGGCCATCCCGAGCACACCGAGGAGTACCGCAAACCCTACGACGTGCTGGTCGAATACCTCGACGCGCTGGACGCCGCCGACGTGCCGGCGCAGCGCCGGGTGGTGGCCGCGCTGGGCCCCAAGGTGCTGCGGCTGGCCCGTGATCGCAGCGCCGGTGCGCATCCGTACCTGACCACCCCGGAGCACACCGCCGAAGCTCGAAAGATATTGGGCGACGGCGTTTTCCTGGCTCCGGAGCACAAGGTGGTGCTCACCGACGGGTCCGCGGAGGCGACGGCCGAGGCCCGCAGGATCGGCCGTGAGACCGTCGACTTCTACCTGAATTTGAGCAACTACCTGAACAACTGGCGCAGGCTGGGTTTCACCGAGGAGGACATCGCCAAGCCGGGCAGCGACAAGTTGATCGACGCGGTGGTGGCGCACGGGACGGCCGAGTCGATCGCCGCGCGGCTGGCCGAACATATCGACGCCGGCGCCGACCACGTCACCATCCAGGTGCTCGGCGGATGGGACAAACTGTTGCCCACACTCACCGCGCTCGCCGGGCCACTCGGCCTGAAGGGCTAGATCGGCTTCCCTTCAATCCCGTTGATCGGCAAGCGCAGCCACGCTGCGCTTGCCGATTTTTCTCGTCATGGGACCCGCTCGGAGCCAGACCTTGCCAACCACACTGCGCCATTACTAGGATATGCAAGTATCTCCTGATCGGGATTCTTCGTGCACACCCTTTGGACGGACGCCATGACCACACAGATTCAGCACTTCATCAACGGCCGGCGCACCGCCGCCGGCTCGACCCGCACCGCCGACGTGCTCAACCCCAGCACCGGCGAGGTCCAGGCGCAGGTGCTGCTCGCATCGGCCGCCGATGTCGACGCCGCGGTCGCCGGCGCCGCCGAGGCCCAGAAGGAGTGGGCCGCGTTCAACCCGCAGCGCCGGGCCAGGGTCTTCATGCGGTTCATCGACCTGGTCAACCAGAACGCCGACGAGCTGGCCGAACTGCTGTCGCTGGAGCACGGCAAGACGGTGGCCGACTCGCTGGGCGACATCCAGCGCGGTATCGAGGTCATCGAGTTCGCCGTCGGCATCCCGCACCTGCTCAAGGGCGAATTCACCGAGGGCGCCGGAACCGGTATCGACGTGTACTCGATCCGCCAGCCGCTCGGCGTGGTCGCCGGGATCACCCCGTTCAACTTCCCGGCCATGATCCCGCTGTGGAAGGCCGGACCGGCGTTGGCGTGCGGAAATGCCTTCGTGCTCAAGCCTTCCGAGCGCGACCCGTCGGTTCCGGTGCGGCTGGCCGAACTGTTCATCGAGGCCGGCCTGCCACCGGGGGTCTTCCAGGTGGTGCACGGCGACAAGGAGGCCGTCGACGCCATCCTGGAGCACCCCGCCATCCAGGCCGTCGGCTTCGTCGGGAGTTCGGATATCGCGCAGTACATCTACTCGACCGCCGCGGCGCACGGCAAGCGGTCCCAGTGCTTCGGTGGTGCCAAGAACCACATGATCGTGATGCCCGACGCCGACCTGGACCAGGCCGTCGACGCCCTGATCGGTGCCGGTTACGGCAGCGCGGGCGAACGGTGCATGGCCATCAGTGTCGCGGTGCCCGTCGGCGAAGAGACCGCGAATCGGTTGCGCGCCCGCCTGGTCGAGCGGATCAACCAGCTGCGCGTCGGCCACAGCCTGGACCCCAAGGCCGATTACGGGCCGCTGGTCACCGGCGCCGCGCTGGAGCGGGTGCGCAACTACATCGGCCAGGGCGTGGACGCCGGTGCCGAACTGGTGGTCGACGGCCGCGAACGCGCCAGCGACGACCTCACCTTCGGCGACGCCGATCTGTCCAAGGGCTACTTCATCGGCCCCACCCTGTTCGACCATGTCACCACCGACATGTCCATCTACACCGACGAGATCTTCGGTCCGGTGCTGTGCATCGTCAGGGCCGCCGATTACGAAGAGGCCCTGCGTCTTCCGACCGAGCACGAGTACGGCAACGGCGTCGCGATCTTCACCCGCGACGGTGATGCCGCCCGGGATTTCGTCTCCAAGGTGCAGGTCGGCATGGTGGGGGTGAACGTACCGATCCCGGTGCCGGTGGCGTATCACACCTTCGGCGGCTGGAAGCGCTCCGGCTTCGGCGACCTGAACCAGCACGGCCCGGCCTCGATCCAGTTCTACACCAAGGTCAAGACCGTCACCGAGCGCTGGCCCTCGGGGATCAAGGATGGCGCCGAGTTCGTCATCCCGACGATGAAGTAGCTGGCGCGGATGAGCGCTTGCACGAGGAGACGATGACGGTGGACCTGCACGACCTCGATGACGACGAACGCGTGATCGCCGAGACGGCGGCCGCATTCGCCGAGAAGCGCATCGCACCGCATGCGCTGGAGTGGGACCAGACCCACCACTTCCCCACCGATGTACTGCGCGAGGCCGCCGAACTCGGGATGGCGGCCATCTACTGCAACGAGGACACCGGCGGCAGCGGGCTGCGGCGCCTCGATGCGGTGCGCATCTTCGAGGCACTCGCCGCGGCCGACCCCACCATCGCGGCCTTCCTGTCGATCCACAACATGTGCGCGTGGATGATCGACACCTACGGAACCGACGAGCAACGCAAGACGTGGGTGCCGCGGCTGGCGTCGATGGCCTCGATCGCCAGCTACTGCCTGACCGAACCGGGCGCCGGCTCGGATGCCGCCGCCTTGCGCACCAAGGCCGTCCGGGACGGATCGGATTACGTGCTCGACGGGGTGAAGCAGTTCATCTCCGGTGCCGGCGCCTCCGATGTGTACGTGGTGATGGCCAGGACCGGCGATCCCGAAACCACACCGGGACCGAAGGGCATCTCGGCGTTCGTCGTCGAAAAGGGTTCTGCGGGACTCAGTTTCGGCGCCAATGAGGCGAAGATGGGCTGGAACGCCCAACCCACGGCACAGGTGGTGTTCGACGGCGTCCGGGTTCCGGCCGACGCCTTGCTCGGGGGTTCGGAGGGCACCGGTTTCGGGATCGCGATGAACGGTCTCAACGGTGGCCGGCTCAACATCGCCGCGTGCTCACTCGGTGGGGCGCAAGCCGCCCACGACAAGGCCGTCGCCTATCTGGCCGACCGGCAGGCCTTCGGCGCCGCCCTGCTCGACGAACCCACCATCCGGTTCGCGCTGGCCGACATGGCCACCGCACTGGAGACGTCGCGGAACATGTTGTGGCGGGCCGCGACAGCACTGGACAACAACCACCCGGACAAGGTGACGCTGTGCGCCATGGCCAAGCGATACGTCACCGATTCCTGCTTCGACGTGGCCGATCAGGCACTGCAACTGCACGGTGGGTACGGGTATCTGCGCGAATACGGACTGGAGAAGATCGTCCGGGATCTGCGCGTGCACCGCATCCTCGAAGGAACGAACGAAATCATGCGCGTGGTGATCGGCCGCGCAGCCGCCGCACGGGCCTCGGCCTAGCGGCATAGCGGCGTAGAAAGGACTCGCCATGAGCACGATCGCATTCCTGGGACTCGGCCACATGGGCGGCCCGATGGCCACCAACCTGGTGGCCGCCGGGCACACCGTACGCGGGTTCGATCCGGTTCCGGCCGCCATCGAGGCGGCAAAAGCCAACGGCGTCACCGTGTTCGCCTCCGGAGCCGAAGCGGTGGCCGGTGCCGACGTGGTGATCACCATGCTGCCCAACGGCGCGCTGGTGAAGAGTTGCTACGCCGAGGTGTTGCCGGCCGCGACGGCGGGCGCGCTGTTCATCGACAGCTCGACCATCTCCGTCGACGACGCCCGCGAGGTCAACAAGCTCGCCGCCGAGCACGGTTTCGCGCAGCTGGACGCGCCGGTGTCCGGTGGCGTCAAGGGCGCGGCGGCCGGGACGCTGGCATTCATGGTCGGCGGTGCCGCCGAAGCGGTGGAACGCGGCCGCCCCGTGCTGGAACCGATGGCGGGCAAGATCATCCACTGCGGCGACTCCGGTGCCGGGCAGGCCGCCAAGGTGTGCAACAACATGGTGCTGGCGGTGCAGCAGATCGCCGTCGGCGAGGCGTTCGTACTGGCCGAGAAGCTCGGCCTGGACAAGCAGTCGCTCTACGACGTCATCACCGGCGCCACCGGCAACTGCTGGGCGGTGCAGGTGAACTGCCCCGTTCCGGGACCGGTACCGACGTCGCCGGCCAACAACGACTTCAAGCCCGGGTTCGCCACCGCCCTGATGAACAAGGATCTCGGGTTGGCGATGGCCGCGGTGGCCTCCACCGGCGCGACGGCACCGCTGGGCACGCACGCCGCCGAGATCTACAGCAAGTTCGCCGCCGAGCACGCCGACAAGGACTTCAGCGCCGTCATCGAGCTGCTGCGCGAAGGCTAACCGCGATTCCACCAGTGCCGGTGCAACCGCACGCACCCGTCGACCGTCCACCCCTCGTAATCACCACGGACGGCCGCGGCACCGGTGAAATCCTGGCCGGCGGTGTAGGCGGTCGGGACGACCACGGTGGCCAGCTTGGCCGCCGCGGCGGCGCGCAGCCCGTGCGCCGATCCGGCGATCGCCAGTGCGCACTCCGGGCCGATACCCAGTTCCCACAGCGCGTGGCCGTGCAAATCCGGTTCGCGAGCCGGCGACACGTCATCCGGGGTGACCACCACCTCGGCGATGCCCTCACCGATCAGCTGACGCACCAAGGGTTCCACCCATACCGGTGATCCCACGCTGACCGCCGCGATCGAGATGCCGGCGGCATACAGGCGGTTCGCCAGGTCGACCAGCCCCGTACGCGGTGTGACGTCACCGTCGAGCACCCACTCGACGAAGATGTCGTTCTTGGTGTGCTGGATATAGCTCGCGATCTCCGGGCTGATCCGCCCGTACCCGCGCCGGCGCAGCGCCGACGCGATGCGCCGACGCTCGTCGCCGATCCGTACCAGCCTGCCGTACTCGGCTACCGACCAGGTGATATCGAAGCCGTGCTCGGCGAAGGCAGCGTTGAACGCGCGGCGCTGGCCGTCCCGCTCGATATCCCCCAGCGCGCCGTCCACGTCGAAGACGACGGCCCGCAGCTCCTCGACGACAGCCCCCGCAGGCCGACCAGCATCCCACCAGAAACATCGCCCAGGTGTATCGTCCCGCATACCTCACAGCGTGGCCCAGGTCACACCTTGCCGGCCTCCCCCAAAGGGGGGATTTGGGAGGCCAACTTGCGGACAATGGTCGCCATGGCTAGCCAGCCGGCACCCGAGAGCGGTCCACGCACCGCTCTACGCCTGGTCCTGGTCGACGACCACGAAATGGTCATCGAGGGGCTCAAGGCGATGCTCGCCGCCTTCGGTGACCGGGTGCAGGTGGTCGGCCAGGCCGTCGGCACCGACCGCGCACTGGCGGTCGTCGACGAACTCGACCCCGACATCGTGCTCTGCGATGTCCGGATGCAGGGGTCCAGTGGGTTGGATCTGTGCCTGCAACTGCGCGGACGCGATCCGAACCGCAAGGTCGTCATGCTGTCGGTATACGACGACGAGCAGTACCTGTTCCAGGCGCTGCGGGTGGGCGCATCGGGCTACCTGCTCAAGAGCATCGGCAGTGACGAACTGGTCCGGCAGCTGGAGTTCGTGCATCTGGGTCAGACCGCACTGGATCCCGGGATGGCCGCCAGGGCCGCCGACACCGCCGCGCGCCTGCAGCGCGACGAGTTCTGGCCGGGAGCGCGGCAGGGCCTCACCCAGCGGGAGAGCGAGATCCTGTCCTATGTGGTCGACGGGCTGTCCAACCGCGGGATCGCCACCAAGCTGGTGATCGGGGACGAAACGGTGAAAAGCCACCTCAGTTCCATCTACCGCAAGCTCGGCGTCACCGACCGCACCGGTGCCGTCGCCACGGCGCTGCGCGAGGGGATCTACCGATGAGCGACCCGGCCCCTGCCCCGGGCCGCAACGTCCTGACCGCCGATCGCGAACTCGCTCTGCTGCGCGAACTCATCCAGGCCGCGTCCAGCGGGCCGGGGGTGGAACCCCTGGCCGCCGCCGCTGCCCGGATGATCACGGCGGCCACCGGCACCGACGTGTGCTTCGTGCACGTGCTCGACGACACCGAACGGTCCCTGACGCTGACCGGCGCGACGCCGCCGTTCGACAGCGAGGTCGGCAGGATCCGGCTGCCGCTGGGCGAAGGCGTGTCCGGCTGGGTGGCCAGCCACCGCGAGCCCGTGGTGATCATCGCCGACAAGGAAGCCGACCCGCGCTACCGGCCGTTCGAGACGCTGCGTGGCTCCGATTTCACGTCGATGGTCTCGGTGCCGATGGAGACCGATCCGGGTGGATTGGTCGGGGTGCTCAATGTGCACACGGTGGCCCGGCGCGAATTCGGTGCGCGCGATGTCGAGCTGCTCCTGGTGATCGGCAGGCTGATCGCGGGCGCCATGCACCAGGCCCGGTTGCACCGGCAGTTGGTGGCCCGCGAACGGGCCCACGAGAACTTCGTGGAACAGGTGATCCAGGCCCAGGAGATCGAGCGCAGGCGACTGGCCGGCGATATCCACGACGGCATCTCGCAACGGCTGATCACCCTGTCGTACTGGCTGGATGCCGCCACCCGCACGGTGGCCGAAAGTCCCGCCGAACTGTCCAGGGCGGGAGACCAATTGCGTCGAGCCCGCGAACTGGTCGACCTCACCCTGCAGGAGGCGCGCACGGCGATCGGCGGCCTGCGGCCACCGGTGCTCGACGATCTCGGGTTGGCCGGCGGATTGGCCAGTCTGGCGCGCTCGGTGCCCCAGCTACGCCTGGAGCTGGACCTGGCCGACGAACGGCTGCCCGACCACATCGAGGTGGCGCTGTACCGGATCGCCCAGGAATGCCTGCAGAATGTCGTCAAGCATGCGCAGGCCGGCACGGCCAGGCTGAGTTTCGCGGTAAAGGACGACACCGCGCGTCTCGAGATCGTGGACGACGGTGTCGGTTTCGACACCTTCGAGAACCCGTTGGGCAGCGACGAGATGGGCGGCTACGGCCTGCTGTCGATGGCCGAACGCGCCGAGATCGTGGGCGGGCGGCTCAACATCAGGTCCCGCCCCGGATCCGGTACCGCGGTGACGGCGACCATCCCGGTGCCATCGGTATGACCGGCCGGGCCGCCGGCTTCACCGCCCGCCTGCCAGACACACCGCGACATCGGCATCTGCGAGAAGCTTCGTGCTGGTGGCGTCGAGGCCGGCGTCGGTGATCACTTCATCGAGCTCGGCCAAGCCGATGACGCGATACGCCGCGGTCGCACCGTATTTCGACGCGTCGGCGAGCAGGATGTTGCGTCGGCTCACCGCCATGGCGGCCTGCTTGAGCGCCAGTTGACTGGCGCGGCGCACCGTCAGGCCTCCTTCCAGGCTCCATGCACCCGTGCTGAGAAGACACACGTCGAAAGTCAGCACCTCGAACATCCTGGTGGCCAACGCCCCTGTGGTGGAGCCGCTTTCGGCGTCAATGCCGCCACCGAGATGGACGGCTTCGATCTGCGGGTGCTCGAGTAACGCCACCGCCGAGTACAGATCGTTGGTGACCACGGTGAGGTTTCTCTTGCGGACCAGATGCGGCACGAGCGCCTCACATGTGGTGCCCGCGTCGATGAAGATCGTCGCGCCGTCGGCGACCCGCGCAGCGGCCTCAGACGCTATCGCTTGCTTGGCGGCGATCTGCAGTTCCGCGCGTTGCCGGCGTCCCGTCGGCGTCTGACCATCACCGGCATCGACGAGACGCACACCGCCGGCCACCGATTCGACGAGTCCGTCCGCCTCCAACCGGGCGATGTCGCGGCGAACCGTCATGTGGGACACACCGAGCTCGTCCGTCAGCACCTTCGTGCTCAGGACACCGTGGATTCGCAGCAACTCCATCAGCGCTTTGTGCCGCTGGAAGGGGATCATCACTTTCCTGACGCTCGTCGGACGCTTCGAGTGTGCCGGTGCCGAGCACACGGCGGCGGCGCGACGCACCCATCTCACTCAGGGTCACAAAAATTCACTCTTTATGTTCATATCTGTGAAACTTTGTCGTATGGTGAGACGGTGATCACAGCACAGCGCACCTTGTCCCTGCTCGAACGCACGGGCGCCATCCTGATCCTTCGCACCGCGGCGGCCGACCCCGCCGAGCGCATTGCACACGCCGCAATCGCCGGCGGTTTCACGGTCCTGGAGATCCCGCTGACCGTGCCCGACGCCCTCGGGGCGATCTCCCGCTTGCGCAAGGAGTACGGCGACGAGATCAGCGTCGGCGCCGGCTCGGTTCTCGATGCCGACCTCGCCGAACAGGCCCTCGACGCCGGGGCCACCGTCCTGGTCACTCCTCATGTCGCCCCGGACGTGATCGCCACCGCGAAGTCACGCGATGTCGCCGCCATCAGTGGCGCCTTCACTCCCACCGAGGTGGTGCAGGCACACCGAGCCGGAGCCGATCTGGTGAAGCTCTTTCCCGCCGAGTTGCACGGCCCGGCCTATCTGACGAGCCTGCGCGCCCCCCTGCCGCACATCCCGATCTGTCCGACCGGCGGCGTCACCCCGGACAACGTGGGCGAGTGGTTCGCTGCGGGCGCTGTAGCGGTCGGCGTCGCCGGCCACATCGCCCGCGCCGGCGGCCCCGAGCTGGACACAGACCGAATCCGCACGGCCGCAACCGAATTCCTCGACCTCCTCGCGGACATTCGAGCCTGACCCGCCCACCCAGCCCAGCAACCGACCCCGAGGAACGCCCGCATGACCACTCCAGCCACGGCCTCTCACCGCCACACCGGCCAGACGCCCCGCCGCACCATAGCGGCCTCCCTCAACCGACTCCGCTGGATGTTCGTCGCGCTGCTGGTGCTCGGCGGGATCGTGAACTACCTCGACCGCAGCACGCTGAGCGTCGGCAACACGACCATCGCCGGTGACCTCGGCCTGTCCAACACTCAGATGGGCCTGCTGCTGTCGGCCTTCTCCTGGCCCTACGCGATCGCCAACCTGCCGGCCGGCTTCCTGGTCGACAAGTTCGGCCCCAAGAAGATGTACGCCGCAGCGGCCGGGGCCTGGTCCGCGGTCACCATGCTGACCGCGGTGGCCTCGAGCTTCGGTCCGCTGTACGCGGCTCGGGTGGCGTTGGGCATCGCCGAATCACCGTTCTTCACATCGGGACTCAAAGTCGCGGAACGCTGGTACGCCAAGGACGAACGGTCCATCCCGCTCGCCGTGGTCAACACCGGATCCCAGATCGCCAACGCCATCGCACCGCCGCTGCTCACCTTCCTCATCATCGCCTTCGGCTGGCGCGGGATGTTCGTCGTGCTGGGCGTAACCGGCGTCGTCGTGGTCGCGCTGTGGTGGCTTGCCTACCGCAACCCCACGCCGGAGGAAGAGGCGTCGATCAAGCAGAACAGCGTGCTCAGCGCAGCGGAGCAGGAAGCGACCGATGCCGCCGGCGTGACGCAGGAGTCGACGATGCGCACCTGGGCAGCCCTGCTGGGCAAGCCCAACACCTGGTTCATGGTCATCGGCGCGTTCGGCATCTTCTACACAGTGTGGGTGTACCTGACCTGGCTGCCGGGCTACCTGGAGAAGTCTCGTGGCTTCAGCCTCAAGGAAGTCGGCTGGGTGGCCGCGCTCCCCTATCTGTGCGGCATCGCGGGCGTGCTTGCCGGCGGCTTCGCGTCCCGCGCGCTGGTGGTCCGCGGGCTCCCGGTGCTGCGAGCGCGCAAGCTGCCCATCGTCGTCGGCGCCGTTCTCGCGGCCGCCGCCGTGCTGCCCGTGGCGTATGTGCAGTCGACCGTGCTGAGCATCGTGCTGCTGTGCGTGGGGTATTTCTTCGCCCAGGTACCGATCGGCGTGATCTGGACGCTCGCCTCCGATATCGCGCCCGACCATCAGGTCTCGTCACTCGGCGCAATCCAGAACTTCGGCGGGTTCCTCGGCGCTGCCTGCGCGCCGGTGGTCACCGGAATCATCCTGGACAGAACCGGCGGCAACTATCACTACGTCTTCGTGATCGGCGGCGTAATGCTCCTGGTCGGAGCGGTGTCCTACGGACTGTTCGTCCGCGACAGGAGCCGGGCCTGATGACAGCTGCAACCCCGGTCGTCGCAGTGGTGCTCGGTCCGGCCGGGTCGGGCAAGAGCAGCGTGAGCCGGCGACTGGCGTGTCGGCTCGGTGCCGCCCATCTCGACAAGGACACCATTGTCGGCGGTCTGACCGAAGAGATCCTGCGTCTGGCCGGCCACGACCCTCACGATCGCGACAACAATCCCTACTACGTCGACAACGTCATGCCGCTCGAGTACGCGGCGCTGCTCCGCGTGGCCGGCGACTGCCTGCGAGCCGGCACGTCAGTGGTGCTGGACGCGCCCTTCGGGGCATTCCTCGACGACACCGAATTCCTGACCCGCGCAAGCCTGGAATACGAATGGCCACCGGCACAACGCTTGGTGATCCGGGTGGTGACCGACGCCGACACGATTCGCCGCCGGATCGTCCGGCGAGGTCTGAGCCGGGACACCTGGAAGCTGGAGCACTGGGACGAATTCTGGGCCCGCGCCAGCGCGCGAGACGTCCGCTGGTCGGACGTCACTTGCGTCGACGTCGACAGCAGCGGCGACTCCGTCGACCTGACGTTCCTCGACGGGATGCGCTGATCGGCTAGAAATCCCCCGCGTGCCGGCGCAGGGTCTCGATGGCCCTGGCCAGCGCCCGGGAATCCTCCGGCGAGACACCCACGTCGGCGAACACCTCTTTGTTCAGCGTCTCGGTGGCGTCCTCGACGGTGGAACGGCCCAGATCGGTCAACCGCACCAGCGTGGTGCGGCCGTCGGTCGGGTGTGGCAGGCGTTCCACCAGACCGTCGGCCTCCAGCCGCCGGATCGCGTGGGTGACGCTGGTGACGTGCACCTGCAGGCGGTCCGATGCCTTGGTGATCGGCAGCGCACCGGTGCTGCTGAACGCCAGCAGTCGCAGCAGTTCGAATCGCGAGAAACTGAGGTCGTAGGGGCGCAGCGCGGTCTCGACACGCGCCAGCAGAATCTGGTGCGCCCGCATCACGGAGGTGACCGCCACCATGCCGTCGGCCACATCGCCCCAGCCCGCGCGTTCCCAGTTGGCGCGCGCCAGCGCGATCGGATCACGGTTGTCCGGCGGAGAGGGCATCCCCTGTTCTTACCGCATGCCGCGACTCAGCCACCAGCGCGGAACCCGGCGACGGCGGACAACACGGCCTTGGTGGACGGCCGCATGCCGACGGTGATGCGGACGCCGCCGTCGCCGTAGTGCCGGACCCGCGGCCCTTGACCGTCGAACACCTGCCGCCACACCGTCCGGTCCCCGCCGGGGGCGGGCAGGTAGACGAAGTTGGCCTGCGCGTCCGTGCTGTAGATGCCCAGGCCGGACAACTGGGTGCGCAGTCGCCTGCGCTCGGTGTCGATGATCCGGATGCGGTGGCGCATCTCGTCTTCGGCGCCGTAACAGGCCGCCACCGCCACCAGGCCGGTGAGCCCCACGCCGAACGGCAGTTGCATCGTCCAGAGTCGACGGGCCAGCTCGGAACCGCAGAACCCATAGCCGATGCGCAAGCCGGCCAGCCCGTACGCCTTCGAAAAAGTCCGCACCACAACCAGATTCGGGTGGCGCCGCACCAGCTCCCGGGTGTCCAGCCGGTGTTCGGGGGCCAGGAACTCGACATAGGCCTCGTCGAGCACCACGATCGTGTCGACCGGCACCGCACGCAGGAAGCGACGCAGCGCCGCGGCCGATTCCACGGTGCCGGTGGGGTTGTGCGGCCGGCACACCACCACCACCCGGGCTCCCGCAGCGGCGGCGGCGGCCATCGCGTCGAGGTCGTGGTGACCGTAGGCGTCCAGCGCGACCGGGATCGACCGCAGCCGGGCGATCTGGGCGAAGATCGGGTAACCGTCGAAGGTCGGCGTCGCCATCACCATCGCGTCGCCGGGCCGGGTGACCGCTTGCAGCACCTGCATGATGACACCGGTGGCACCGGTGCCGATCACCACCTGGGCCTCGTCGACACCGAGGTGCTCGGCGATCAGGCCACGCAATCGCTCGGGCAGGAACTCGGGGTACCGGTTGGCCACACCGATCGAGGCAACCAGTGCCGACCGCACCGACGGCAGCGGCGGAAAGGGGATCTCGTTGAGCGACAAGGCAAGCGGATCCTGAGCGGCCGGGAGGGTGTCGAATACGTCGGCCAGCACCCCATCCGGGATGCTCATCGCCCGCCCCATCGGACGGCGGCCGCACCGGCGAAGTCGCCGGCATGCGCGAAGGCCGCCATCAGGACGGTGTCGCCGGCCTTCACCCGGCCTTCGGTGATCGCGCGGTCCAGGTTGATCGGGATCCCGGCCGCGAACAGGTTGCCGCAGTCGTCGAAGGTATCGACGTGCCGCTCCTTGGGAACTTCCAGCGCCTCACGCCAGTTGCGCAGGAACACCCGGTTCGGCTGATTGGTGACCAGCAGATCGATATCCCTGGGCGCCAACCCGATTCGGTCGCATACCGCGTAGGACACCTCGGGCACCTGGCGATTGCCCCGGGCCAGCACCTTGGTGATCTTGGACTCGGTGAAGCCGATGCAACCCTCGCCGGGGCCGGCGGCCCACCACTTGCGCGGCGGATCCACCGCGATGGTCATGTCCCCGGCGAACTCACCGTAGGTGCGGCACTCCACATCCAGAATCGGTGACGTATCCGAGCAGGTCACCAACCCGACGGCCGCACCGTCACCCGGCACCGAGGACTGCGCCTTGCGCCGCACCGTTTCCTGGTCGAAGATCTGGCCCGCCGCATTCTGCGCGACGGCGATCAGCGCGGTACGCCCCTCGCCGGAGGCCAGCAGATTGCGGGCCATCTTCAGTCCCAACACGAACGCGGCGCAGCCGCCGTTGTGCAGATCCACCACCCAGCCCGGCTTCATGCCGAGGCGATGCGCGATCGCCCCGCCGCCACCGTAGAACGGCATATCGGGCAACTGGGTGTGCGTGATCAGCACGTCGACCTGGGACAGCACATCGGCGCCGTGCCGCTGCACCAATCCAGCGGCGGCGCGTTCGATCATGTCGGTCGCGGTCTCGTCGGGTGCGACGTGATGGCGGTGTTTGGGCGCCCGGAACATCAAGTTGTCCCGCAGTTCGTCGGAGTCGGCGAACCGGGCGTAGTAGTCCGCGCCGATCGGGTCACCGGGCAGATAGGTCGAGACATCGAGCAGGCTGACATTCATCGGGACCTCACTTCATCCAGTCGGGGGTGATCGGCAGGCCATTGCGATGCCGGTATTCGGCGATCGCCTTCAGGTTGCGCAACTCCAGTTCGTGGCCGGCGCCGAACATGTCCCAGAAATCGCCGACCCAGACCGGGCGCTCCGGCGGTGCCGTCTCGGGGTAGGGGTTCTTGTCGTAGAACGGGTGGTGGCAATTGGTCCACAACACCACCGAACCCGGCTTGTCGAGGACGACCTGCGCGTCCACGACCCGCATCAGATAGATCATCCACAGGTGATGGCCCTGATCCCAGGCGCAGTGGTAGTCGACGGTCATGGCGTCGCGGTTGGCCACCGTGCGGGTGAAGATCTTGGTCTCCGAACCGAGCCGGTCATAGGCCAACCACAGGCCGTCCTCGTCGGTCGGCGTGAACCCGCGCAGGCTGTAGGTCCACTCCTCCAGGCTGCGGGTGTCGGCCAGGTAGTCGAAGAGTTCGGCCGGTGGACAGTCGATATAACCGTTCACGGGGCAGAATTCACCGAACACCTGGTCGTGTGGATACACCGACCGCATCATCTCCATGATGATCGGCGTGGCCTGTTCCCGGGGTGAGGTCTCGATGCGGACCACACCGTCGATGGGCTCGGTGATGTCAGCGAGTGCGGGCAGGGACATGGGCGGGGCTCTCCTTGTTCTCCAGAAATGGTGCAAACGGCGGTATTTCATCGGCGGAGCATTCGATGCTGACCACCGAGGGTCCCTCGGCATCGAGGGCGGTCTGCAGCGCCTGGGGTAGCGCGCCGAGCTCGGCAATGTCGACGGCGGGCAGGCCGGGGAACATCGCGGACAGTCCGGCACCGAGCTTGCTCGGCGCGAAGCGGTTGTAGCTGTGCAGGTCTCGGTAGAACAATTGCTCGCGGGTGACGCACATGGCGTGGGCATTGTTGTTGAACAACACCACGGTCACCGGTAGGCGGTACTGGATGGCGGTGTGCAACTCCAGGCCGTGCATGAAGAACGATCCGTCGCCGGCGATGATGACGGTTCGCCGGTGCCGTCCGAAACACATTCCGATACCGGCGCCGAAGCTGTAGCCCATCCCACCCATCCCGAGCGCCACCACGAATCGCCCGCCACGGCGCACCGGCAGGTAGTGGATCGCGGACGCACCGGTGTTTCCCGCGTCGACCACGATGTCGGTACCGTCCGGCAGCGCCCGGTCCAGTGCGGCCATCGCGTCGCGGTACCGGATCCCGTCGCCGTGATGAGCCGGCGGGCTCAGTTCGGCATGCGGAATCCGTTCGGGCACAGTGACTCCAAGCGGACCTGATAACGCGGCGTTGAGCATGCGCAGAGATCCGCGCAGATCGTCGGTGTGCACGTGCAGGCTCGGCGGGTACGGCGGTTCGGCCCCCAGCGACAACACCGGGACCTGGGCCAGCGCGCCGTCCAGCCCGGCGCGTGCCGTGGCCGGCAGCCGGGTGCCGACCAACACGCAGACCGCACTGTCGGCCACCACCTCGGCCACACCGGGATGCCCCATCACGCCGGTCACGCCCAGCGCGGAAGAGGAACCGAGACCGGGTGCGCCGCTGACATCCTTGGCGTCGGGCACGGTGGCCACCCTGGCCCGCAGGATCGCACGCAACCGTTCCAGTTCGTCGCGGGCGTCGTCGCGGGCGACCTGCTCACCGGCGATGATCGTCACGGGTCCGTGCGCCCGGCGCAGGTGCGCGGCTATCGGGGCCGGATCGCCGAGCGAAACGCTGGGCGGCAGTGGGGCAGCTACGTTGGCGTCGATATCGGCGTCAAAGAGACTCTGCTGCACGTCTTTTGGCAGCAACAACACCGCGGGACCGCGGCGTGTGGCGGCCAGCGCCTCGGTCAGCGCGGTATCGATGGTGGCGGGGTCCAGCACCCGCCGGCAGTACACCGACACCGCCGAGAACAACGCCTCGGCGTCCAGCGCCCCGCCCAGTCCGCTGGTGTCCTGGAACGAGCCGCGGCCATCCATGGCCGTTGGCGGTTGGCCGACCAGCGCCAGCACCGGGATCCGGCTGGTGAGCGACTCCCCCAGTGCGGCAACAAGATTCAGTGAACCACCACCCGAGGTGGCGGCCACCACCCCCAGCCCGGCACCGCCGCGGCGATACCCGTCGGCCATTGTCGCTGCCGAGAATTCGTGTTTGGCCAATACCGCGGTGAGTTCTTCGCAGAAATGCGCCGCGTCGTAGAGATCCTCGATATTGGCGCCGTCGACGCCGAAGATGTGCCGTACCCCGTGCCGCGCCAGCCGACCGACGATGTGGTCGACAACCCGGTGCGTGCTGGTCACCTGTTCGGACACTGCTCACCCGCTTTCTCGTTCTGCAGGTGACACGCGCCCGGTCCGGATCGGGTTCACTCATCGGACCGATTCACAGGTTTCTTTCCAGCAGCACCTTTCCGTCGTCCGCCGAAACCAGTTGCACGGCCGCGATTTCGTTCATCGGCAACGGGGTGTTTCCGCTGGGCAGCGCGGTGGCGCCGGACAGTCCGAGCCAGGTGGCGATCTGGTCGCGCCGGCCGTCCTTGCCGACCACCACCATTCCCAGGTTCTGCGGCTTGGCGCCGCGCTGTCCCCAGTCGCCGTAACTGCACGCCATATCGATGCGGGTGCCCCAGGTGTAACCGGACATGGTGATGCTCGCCGCGATCGGCGTCTGGTTGACCTTGGTCATCTCCAGCGACGGCGCGGCCTGCTGGGTGGTGCCCTGCTGCAGGCCGAAGACGTCGGGGCGGATGGCCACCACGGCGCCGACCGCCAGCAGCGCGGCCGCCAGTCCCACCGCGGCCGTGGTCACCCACCGGGACCGGCGCCGGCGCGAACGCACCTGGTCGATCACCTGTTCGCGGAGTTCCGGCGGCGGGGCCGGTGCGGGTTCGCCGGAATCCATCGCCTCGATATCGGCCGCGTCGACCATCGCCAGAAGGGCGGGCATACCGGTCAGTTCGGCCACCGCGGCGCTGCACCGGGCGCAGCCGCGCAGGTGCGCCTCGTATTCACGCCGCTCGGCCGGAGAGAGCGCACCCAGCACATAGGAGGCGTCCCAGGTGGCGTACTGATCGCCGTCGGAGATCGTGTCGAACCCGGTCATCGCGTCACCCCCATCTCCTGCAGATTGAGACGTAGCGCCCGTACCGCGTAGTGCAGGCGGGACTTCACGGTGCCTTCGGCTATCTGGAGGTCGGCGGCGATCTGGGCGGTGGTCATGCCCTGGTAATAGGCACGCTTGACCACCGCGCGATGATCCTCGGAGAGTTCGCTCAGCGCGGTGCTGATGAGTAGCCGGTCCAGCGCGGAATCCACTTCGTCGGGGCCGGCCCGGTCGGCGGCCTGTTCGACGTCGGGGGTGCCGGTCTCGTTCCGATACCGTGCACTCCGCCGTTCGTCGATGACGAGATTACGCGCGACGGTGAACAGCCATGCACGCGCGGGGCGGTCCGGATCGGCGGTCACCTCGGGATGCCGCCAGGCCCGCAGCAGCGTTTCCTGCACCACGTCCTCGGCGCGGGCGGCATCGCCCGTCAACCGCAGGGCATACCGCCACAATGCGCCCGCGTGCTCGTCATACAGCACCCGCATCATTGCGGCCTCCGGATCGTCCACTACCAACCTCCGTCTCTGACACGACGTGGGTGGTGATCCGGTTCAAAGGTACGCGTCTGCCCTGAGATGGCGCGTCAAGCGGGCAGCAAGGTCAGGATGCGCGGTCCGTCCGCGGTGACCGCGACGGTGTGTTCCCAATGCGCGGCGCGGGAACCATCGGTGGTGACGACGGTCCATTCGTCGTCGAGGATCTTGGTCTTGGTGGTGCCCAGGGTGAGCATCGGTTCGATGGCCAGCACCGAGCCGACCGCCAGATACGGGCCCCGCCCCGGTGACCCCTCGTTGGGCAGGAACGGGTCCATGTGCATCTCACGGCCGATGCCGTGGCCTCCGTACCCAGCGACGATGCCGTACCTGCGATCGTGGCGGGCCTCCGCGGCGCGGGTGCCGGTCTCGATGGCGTGCGACACGTCGGTGAGCCGGTTACCGGGAACCATCGCCGCGATGCCGGCCTCCATCGACAGCCGGGTGGCCTCGGAGAGCAGTTCGTCGGCGGCGATCAAGGTACCGACACCGAAGGTGACGGCCGAGTCGCCGTGCCACTTGTCCAGGATGGCCCCGCAGTCGATCGACACCAGGTCGCCGTCGGCCAGCACCTCGCCATCGGACGGGATACCGTGCACGACGCGGTCGTTGACGGACGCGCAGACGGTGGCCGGATAGCCGTGGTAACCGAGGAAGGACGGCACGCCGCCGCCATCACGAATCACCGCTTCGGCGATGCGGTCCAGTTCGCCGGTGGACACCCCCGGCGCCGCGGCCCGCTGAACGGCCTGCAACGCCGCCGCGACGAGCGCACCGGCGGCCGCCATGGCATCGAGTTCACCGGCGCTGCGCTGCGCAACGGTCTTACGCCGTCCGGGCACCGAGATCACGATCGCCTACTTCAGCGGCCGAGCGCGTGCAGCGCCCGCGCGAACACCTCGTCCAGGGAACCCACGGCGTCGACGGTCTTGAGCTGGCCGGCGTAGTAGTCCAACAGCGGAGCGGTCTCCTCGCGGTACACCTTGAATCGGTTGCGGATGACCTCTTCGGTGTCGTCGGCACGGCCGCGGCCCTTGAGGCGCTCGACCAGTTCGTCCTCGGGAACCCGGAACTCGACCACGGCGTCGAGCGTCAGGCCGCGCTTGGCCAGCATCTCCTTGAGCGCCTCGGCTTGTTCCACCGAGCGCGGGAAGCCGTCGAGAATGAACCCGGCCGCCGCGTCGTCATCGTCGATACGGTCGTCGACCAGTGCGTTGGTCAGCGACGCGGGCACCAGGTCACCGGCGTCCAGGTACTTCTTGGCTTCCAGCCCCAGCGGCGTGCCGCCCGAGATGTTGTGCCGGAACAGGTCGCCGGTGGAGATCTGCGGGACCCCAAGCTTCTCGGCCAGCTTCTCTGCCTGAGTGCCTTTACCGGCACCTGGCGGGCCGAGCAAAACGATTCTCACTTTGGGGAACCCTCTCTCACTTCAAGAAACCCTCGTAGTTGCGCTGCATGAGCTGGCTCTCGATCTGTTTGACCGTATCCAGGCCGACACCGATCATGATCAGTACCGCCGTCCCACCGAACGGCAGGTTCTGTACCGACCCGGAGTTACCGATCTCCAGGAAGAGGTTGGGCAGTACGGCGATCACACCGAGGTAGATCGATCCCGGAAGAGTAATACGGCTCAGCACATAGCGCAGGTAGTCCGCGGTCGGCTTACCGGGCCGGATACCGGGGATGAAGCCACCGAACTTCTTCATCTCGTCCGCCCGCTCGTCGGGGTTGAACGTGATGGAGACGTAGAAGTAGGTGAAGAAGATGATCAGGCCGAAGTAGATCGCGATGTAGACCGGGTCGGCAGGGTTGGTCAGGTAGTTGGCCACGAACCGGTCCCACCAGCCGTTACTCGGCTCGGACCGGCCGCTCTGGATCAGCTGGGTGATCAGGTGCGGGATGTAGATCAGCGAGGACGCGAAGATCACCGGGATGACGCCGGCCTGGTTGACCTTCAACGGCAGGTAGGTCGAGGTACCGCCGTACATGCGTCGGCCGACCATGCGCTTGGCGTACTGCACCGGGATCCGGCGCTGGCCCTGCTCGACGAACACCACACCGACGATGATCGCCAGGGCGGCCACACAGACGGCGGCGAAGACGATCCCGCCGCGGCTGTCCAGGATCGTCTTGCCCTCGGACGGGATGCGGGCGGCGATACCGGCGAAGATCAGCAGTGACATGCCGTTGCCGATACCGCGCTCGGTGACCAGCTCACCCATCCACATGACGAGCGAGGCACCGGCCGTGAGCACCAGCACGATGACGATCAAGCCGAAGATCGACGTGTCATCGATGATGTCGAGGTTGCAGCCCTGCAGCAGGCCACCGTTGGCGGCCAGTGCCACGATGCTGGTGCCCTGCAGGATGGCCAGCGCGACCGCCAGGTAGCGCGTGTACTGCGTCATCTTGGCCTGGCCGGCCTGGCCTTCTTTACGCAGCTGCTCGAACCGCGGGATCACCACCGTCAGCAGCTGCACGATGATGCTGGCCGTGATGTAGGGCATCACGCCGACGGCGAACACCGTCAGCTGCAGCAGTGCACCGCCGGAGAACAGGTTGATCAGCGAGTAGATCTGCGCGGAACTGCCACCACTGACCTGCTCGATGCACTTCTGCACGTTGGGGTAGTTGACGCCGGGCGACGGGATCGATGCGCCGACCCGGTAGAGGATCACGATTGCCAGCGTGAACAGGATCTTGCGCCTGAGGTCGGCCGTCCGCAATGACGAGATGAAAGCCGAAAGCACTCTTCCTCCTGCGCAGCCGAGCACTTGTCGCGGCGTGCCAATGGGGCTGGTTGATCCAGCGTTTTGGTCAAGTCGTGCGCGGTGCCCGGTTCAGCTGCTTCCAGCCTGAACAGTCGCGCGTCAAACAGTCTACGAGAGTAACAGTTGGCCGCCGCTGTCCCGTCCCCGGTGGAACGGACGGCACCCGGCCGCACACCTCGTCATCCGGGCGATCATCGGGGCATCTTCGCCTCGATCGCGGCGGCGATGTCGGCGGCCGCCGTGACGGGCTGCTGTTGTTGCGGTTTGCAGGCCTGGACGTCGAGGATCAGGTTGGCGGCGACGGCCAGCGCGCGCTGGCAGGACCGGATCTGGTCGCCGGCCGTGCGGGTGTACGGCATCGCGAGCACGCTGTCCGACTTGTCCAGGGGGCCGCTCACCCACTTGGGCAGCGTCTGTTCGTTGAGCCGGATGTTGACGGTGTGGTTGGTGCACTTGGACCACCGGCCGGCCGAATCGTCGAAGAACGCCCGGGCTGCGTCGGCGGTGCGGTAGGTGACCGCCGACTGCACCACGAGGCTGTCCCATTGGTCGCTGTTGGGCGTGCGCAACATTTGCTGGCGCAGCGACTTGTAGTGGCTGGGGTCGTAGATCGGGGCCTCGTTGACCTGCCACACGCCGAGGCAGTTGAGGTTGGGCAGCAGGTTCCGGCGATCGCCCATCACATCGACCGGGTTCTGCGGTGTCATGCCGGAGGTCCCCATGATCGCGTCCACGTCCTTGGCGCTCAGCAGCAATCCCGGCAGCGCCGAGTCGGCCACGGGCTTGGGGGCCGCGACGGCACCCGACTCCGATCCCGACGAGCATCCTGTCAATCCGAGGGCGAGGGCGAGCGCCCCCACAACGATGATCTTCACCGGGTCAGGCGTGCGTCCCGGCCGCGGCGCAGGCTTCCTGGACTTTGGTGGCCTGGTTGTTCATCTCGGTGGCGGTGCTGTTGAGGCTGTCGCCGGGAATGCGCAACCCCATCTTCACCAGCAGCTTGGTGGCGCCCAGCGACCAGGTCCGCATCGGGTCGGAAATGTCCGGTGTCAGGCCCGGCGTGTTCGCGGCATCCATCGCCGTACCGGCCGCCTGGCGCAACGCCATCCGGCCGGTCGCGTTGCTGCTGGCCACGGCCGGATCGTTGTAGTCCGATCCCTCGAGCGAGTCGGCAAAGTCCCCGTAGTACTGGGCGGAACCATCGAGCACCTGGGCGAACTGCCCGCATGCCGCGACCGCCGCGGGATCGGCATTCTCCGAAGTGACCGCTCCGACCTGAGCCTGCACTGCCTGTGCCGCCGGCCCGGGCGCCGCGGTGTCGGAATCGGCATCGTCGGCGTGTGCGGTGACGGCGCCGGCCAGTCCGATGCCGAACGCGACGATCGACACCACCCCGGCCCTTCCGGTCCAGGCGACCAACCGAGATGACTTCACGACTGTTCCTCCACATACGTTCGGTTCACGGTCCCGGCCGGGTGAACCGGCGCCGAGACGGCAACTCGACACACGGTCCATTCACCACATGTCCGAACGGTGAACGAACACCCAACGGGCAGCTTCCATCTACCGTCCATTGGTTTGCGTCGGTCTGTGGAAATCATTGGGGCATACTGTGATTCCCAAAAGAACCCCAGCTCGAAGACGCTCACTCGACGGGAACAGGGCGTGAATTGTTCGCGCTCCGTTCACCGTTCGGAAACCCGGTCATTGGACGCTTCCTCGCGACGTATTCGTTACACATCCGTTGAACTCTGGATTCGACCACGAGAGGGCGATTTCACCACCATGATGAACCAACTTGCCGCTCTGGCTGCCTGCGTGCTGGTGCCGGTTGCGACTGCACCTCTCGCGCTGGCGGACCCGGTGCCGCCTCCCCCGGCCCCCGACTCTGCAATTGTGCCAGTGGATCCCACCAACCCCCTGCCGCCCGAGGGTGCGGTTCCGTCCGGCGCCCCGGGTGTGCTGAACACCCCGGACGGCTGGCACCTGGAGGTGTCCGGAAGCAACGAGACCCAGCTGCCGGTGGCACCGCTCACCACCGCCGTCTCGTCGCGCGAGTACCTGATTGCCGGCACCTTCACCGGCAAGATCACCGGCGGGGCAAGACCAAACTGAACGGCGGCACCCTTGAGGCCGGTGAGCAGATCGGCTGCGGCATCATCTCCGACGAGACCGAGATCAACCCCGGCGCCAGCCTCAGCCCGGGCATCAACCTCCCGTTCACCAACGCCACCACCGGTATTGGCGTTTCCCTGCAGGGCAAGATCTACCTGAAGCCGGGCACGGTGACCACGGTCGCCATCGACAAGAAGAAGTTCAAGGGCACCACGGCCCGCGTCACCATCACCGGCGTGCGCATCAAGACCGATCAGTGCGCCGGTCAGTCGTTCATCCGCTCGTACGCCACGCTGACGAGTTCGACCGACAACACCGACGACGTGATCACCTATCTCGGTGTCACCAAGGCCGTCTGACCACCTGCCAACCGGAACGGAAGAAAACATGTTGAAGCGTTTTGCCATTGCGGCCACTTGCATGGCGCTCCCGCTCGTGACCGCACCGCTCGCGCTGGCCGACCCGCCGGCCGGGGACGCCGGCCCGCCGCCGGACAACGGTGTCGTGGCATCGGCCGAGCCCGGCGTCGTCACCACCCCGGACGGCTGGGTGCTGACCGTCGCTGCCAAGGACGAGACCCAGCTGCCCGTCGCGCCGCTGACGACCGCCGTCTCGTCGCGCGAGTACCTGGTGGGTGGCACGTTCACCGGGACAGTCACCGGTAAGGGCAAGACCACGCTCAAGGGCGGCACGCTGGAGGCCGGCTACCAGATCGGTTGCGGTATCGAGCTCGGCCAGGTCCGCCTGATCGGCCAGGTCGGTGCCCAGGTCAACTTCGGCCTGGTCACCGGTGTCGTCCCGACCGGTGTCTCGTTCCCGATCTCGGGCACCCTGGAGATCCATCCCAAGCCGGGCACCGTGTCCAACGTCGTCGTCGACAAGAAGGAGTACAAGGCGGCGCCGGTGCGCGTCACCTTGAAGGACACGCACATCAAGGTCGACGGCTGCGTCGGTCAGTCGTTCCTGCGCTCCTACGCCACGCTGACGAGCTCCACCGAGGACACCGACGACATCGTGGCCTACTACGGCGTGACCAAGTCTGTCTGACGTCACCATGACCGTTACGCCAGATCGCTTTGTCCGCAACCGGTTCGCGGTCGCGGTGGCAGCAGGTTTGGCCGGACTGGCAACGGCGGTCGCCTTCCCGGCGGCCGCCGTTGCCGACCCACCGGCCCCGGATCCGCTACCCGCGCCGGGTGATCCCGCGCCGCCGCCACCGCCCGGACCGACGGTGCCCGTGATCGGTGCACCACTGGGCGCCGATGGTTTCAACGTGTTGGCACAGAACGGTCTACCGCCGGCCCCGGTCAGCGGTGCACTCGGTGCACCCCCGGTCACCGGGCTGGATCGGGATACCGTGCTCGGTCAGCTCCCGGTCCCCTCGGCCCCCGGCGCCAACCCGGGCACCCCGCCGAACCTGAACGTGTTCAACAACGCCTATGGACTCCCGCAGTGTCTGGTGCCCTCGGCGCCGGGCAAGTGCGAACAGTTCGATGTCGAACCCGGCCAGGAGAATGCCGATGTGAGCAAGCGGGAATGGTTCGGCCGCTACATCGACATGTACCGCGACGGCAGGCTCCGCGGTGGATTGCTCGGTCAGATGCCGCAGCAGCAGCTCGGCGAGCCACTGCCCGGTACCGCGCCACCCCCGGGCACCAATATTCCGCCCGGCCTCGTGCAGTACCTGCCCGATCCCCCACCGCCGCCGGACGGTGCGCCACCTGTTCCGGCACCGGCACCGCCGGGCTGATACATGACGACGAGAGAGGCCGCGCGCCAACAGCTTCGGCGCGACGGGGCGCGGCCTCCGCGTCGTCGCGAGCGCGACGGTGCCCCACGTCGTCGGCCCCGCCGCGAGACGTCCGGCAAGCGAACAGAATCTGTTTCAGCAAATACCAGACATCACCGATTCGTCATGCGTAAAACTCCCGTTCACCTCTTACCAAGATCATCCAATTCCCATAGTTCACAGGGTAATAACCGCCTCAAGGGCTATCGGTACCGTCGCTGACGACGAGCAGAACTCTTGCTAAAGTCAGCCATCGCAGCAAGTTTTCTTGCGTACATTCATCTCGATCAGTCGAGCAATCAATAAGGGGTTCCGGTGCGAACAGTCCTGCAGTTACCCGTTGCCGCGCTCACCGCGGTGTGCATTTCTGTACCAGCGGCCGGCGTACCGATGGCGCATGCCGCCGGTGCGCCCCCCGGGGCCGCGACACACGTCTCGACGGCGGAGGTCAGCCTCGCCGCGGCGCGTTCGGACCTGAGGCTGGTCTTCGCGAGGGTGGGTGACCAACCGGCCCTCGGCACCGCAATTGTGGAGGCGTCCGCGAAGCCGAAACTGGAGATCCTCGCACTTCCGCCAAGTGCCGCAGCCGAAGTCGCCACCAAGGGCGCGGGCGCCGTTCCCGCCGCGGTGGTCGAAGCCGGCCGGGTCGCCGCCACCAAGATCCTGGCCGACGCCAACGAGGCGTCGTTGACTACCGTGACGGCGAGCGCCACCCCGACCGATAATGTGCTTTCCCGTGCACTCCAAGGTGTTTGGAACTTCGGCCTGTGGACCGGATCCAGCAGCGTCCCACCGCTGCCCACCGGATTCGACACCAAGACCTACACCTCGATCCTCAAGGTGCTCTCGAACCTGGTCAACGTCGGCCTGCTGCCCTTCACCGTGGCCAACCAGGTACTACAGGGCCAGTGGAGCGCCATCCCCACCAACATCACCAACACCCTCAACACGTTCTCCACCTCACTGGGCCGGCTCCCCGGCTCCTTCCAGGAGACCTTGAACTGGATCATCAACGGCACGGTCCCCGCCGCGACGGTGACCACCGCCGGCGCACTGGCGGCCACCCCCGGCGCCACCTCGAGCGCCACCGCCACCCCGACCGACAATGTTCTTTCCCGTGCACTCCAAGGTGTTTGGAACTTCGGCCTGTGGACCGGATCCAGCAGCGTCCCACCGCTGCCCACCGGATTCGACACCAAGACCTACACCTCGATCCTCAAGGTGCTCTCGAACCTGGTCAACGTCGGCCTGCTGCCCTTCACCGTGGCCAACCAGGTACTGCAAGGCCAGTGGAGCGCCATCCCCACCAACATCACCAACACCCTCAACACGTTCTCCACCTCACTGGGCCGGCTCCCCGGCTCCTTCCAGGAGACCTTGAACTGGATCATCAACGGCACGGTCCCGGTCGCCACGGCAGCCACCGCCGGCGCCGTGCTGGCCACACCGGCGGCCAACGCGACGGTGTCGACCAATGCGGCGGCGTCACCCAACGCGACGGCCACCGACAACGTGCTCACCCGCGCGCTGCAGGGTGCCTGGAACATCGGCCTCTGGACCGGATCCAGCAGCGTCCCACCGCTGCCCACCGGATTCGACACCAAGACCTACACCTCGATCCTCAAGGTGGTCTCGAACCTGGTCAACGTCGGCCTGCTGCCCTTCACCGTCGTCAACCAGGTACTGCAAGGCCAGTGGAGCGCCATCCCCACCAACATCACCAACACCCTCAACACGTTCTCCACCTCACTGGGCCGGCTGCCCGGTTCCATCGGGCAAACCCTGCACTGGATCGTCACGGGGACCGCCACCACCGCCCCGACCGTCAAGCCGACCACCCTGGCGGCCGGGGCCATCACTCCCGTCGAGGGCGCGACGACGGCCGAAGCGGTGACCGGCAAGGCCGCCAAGAACCCGACGGCGACGGGCACGGGCGCCGGCACCAAGGAGACCGATACGGGCACCAAGGACGGCACCGAAGGTGCGGGCACCGGAGCCACCGGCGGCGGCACGGATACGGGCGGCACCACCGGTGGCACCAAGGATTCCTCGGGCACCGAATCCGGCTCCACCGGTGATACCAAGGCCGGTGACACCAAGCCTGGCGACACCAAGGCCGGCGACACGAAGGCCGGCGACACGAAGACTGGTGATACCCAGCCTGGTGATACCAAGGCCGGCGACGACAAGGCCGGTGACAAGGACGCCACCGACACCACCAAGGGCTCGACCACCAGCACGCACAGCGCCGGCAGCGCCAACAGCGGGACCTACGGCCGGCACGCCCGCCAGGACGATGGCAGCGGCTCGACAGCATCGGCTTCGACCGGCACGTCGACCACATCCTCGACCGGCGGCCGGCACCGCAAGCCCGAGGGCGGCAGCTCGACCGGCTCGTCGTCGTCTTCGTCGGAAGGTGGCGAACACAGCTCGGCCGCATAAAACCGGCCCTCTGTTCGACGAGGCCCTCAGCGCTGCGCTGGGGGCCTCGTTGCCGTCCGGGTTGCCGCCTGGATGGGCATTCAGTTTCGAGGCGTACAGTCGAGTTTGTTCATTACATCAGCTAACTAAAGTGGGACAGGGGGCTTGTGATGCCACGTGTAGACGGTGACACCTGGGATCTGGCGTCCAGCGTCGGAGCCACCGCGACCATGGTCGCGGCCGCACGAGCGATCGCCTCGGCGGCACCGGAGCCGGTGATCGATGACCGGTTCGCCGCGCCGCTGGTGCGGGCGGTCGGCGTCGACTTCTTCACCAAGCTCGTCGACGGTGAGATCACCGAATCGGATCTGGGCGACGACCCGCAGATGAACATCGTGCGGTTCGCCGACGGCATGGCCGCGCGGACCCGATTCTTCGACGAATTCTTCGAGCAGGCAACGGCTTCCGGGGTTCGGCAGGCCGTCATCCTGGCCGCGGGCCTGGATGCCCGCGCCTACCGGCTGGACTGGCCGGCCGGCACCGTGGTGTTCGAGATCGACCAGCCCGATGTCATCGAGTTCAAGACGCGGACACTGGCCGACCTGGGCGCCGAGCCGACCGCGGAGCGTCGTGCGGTGGCCGTGGACCTGCGTGAGGACTGGATGTCGGCGTTGCGTGCCACCGGATTCGACGCCTCGGCACCGACCGCATGGATCGCCGAGGGCTTGTTCGGCTATCTGCCGTCGGAGGCCCAGGACCGGCTGCTCGACCTGATCACCGAGAACAGCGCTCCGGGCAGCCGGGTCGCCGCCGAGGCCGTACCCGGTATCACCGACGCGGACCACGACGCGGTCCGCGAGCGGATGAAGTCGGTGACCGACAAGTGGGCCGAGCACGGATTCGACCTGGATTTCAGCGAACTCGTCTACCTGGGCGACCGGACCGACGCGGCCGCACACCTGGACAGCTTGGGCTGGGACACCTCGACGGCGACCACCAATGAGCTGCTGGCCCGCTACGGCCTTCCAACCCTCGACGAGGAGAACCAGTTCGGTCAGGCCTGCTACATCGCCGCGGTGAAGTGATGGCCCGGTCGGAAGCCGACAGCTGGGACCTGGCCTCCAGCGTGGGCGCGACCGCGACGATGGTGGCCGCCGCCCGTGCCCTGGCCACCGCGGAACCCGACGCGATCATCGACGATCCGTTCGCCGCGGACCTGGTGCGCGCCGTCGGTGTGGACTTCTTCACCCGTTTGGTCAACGGCGACATCGAGATCCCGGACGACACGGCGGCCGGCGGCATCCGGCTGATCACCGACACGATGGCGGTGCGTACCCGGTTCTTCGACGACTTCTTCGAACAGGCCACCGAAAACGGGGTACGCCAGGCGGTTATCCTCGCCTCCGGGCTGGACACCCGGCCGTACCGCCTGACGTGGCCGGCCGGCACCGTCGTCTACGAGATCGACCAGCCCGAGGTCATCGCGTTCAAGACGCAATCGATGGAGGCGCTGGGCGCCGCCCCGTCCGCCGAGCGCCGGACCGTGGCGATCGACCTGCGCGACGACTGGCCGGCGGCGTTGCGCCAGGCCGGCTTCGACACCTCCGCCCCGTCCGCATGGAGTGCCGAGGGCCTGCTGATGTACCTGCCGCCGGAGGCTCAGGACCGGCTCTTCGACCACATCACCGCGCTGTCGGCGGCCGGCAGCCGGCTGGCCACCGAGTACCACGGCGCCGATTTCGGGCAGTCGCTCGGCGAGCGGGCCAAGGAGATGTTCGACCGCTGGGGCCCGCAGGGATTCGACCTCGACCTCACCCAGCTGTTCTATCCGGGCGAGCGCAACGACGTCGTCGACTATCTGTCCGCCCGCGGTTGGCAGGTGCGCAGCCGCAGCCGCCGCGACGTCTTCACCGACTACGGGCGGGAGTTCCCCGAACTGGCCTCCCCGCTGCGCCAGTCGGTGTCCATCACCGCCATCCGTGACTGAACCACTCACCGAGGATTCTCCATGGCATCCAACACAACTCAACGCTCCGACGGCGACACCTGGGACCTGGCCTCCAGTGTCGGCGCCACCGCCACCGCCGTGGCCGCCGGCCGCGCCATCGCCTCCCAAGGTCCTGAGCCACTGCTGACCGACACGCTGGCCGAACCCCTGGTACGCGCCGTCGGCCTGGAATCCTTCGTCAGGCTCATCGACGACGAGCTTCCCCCGACCGACGATCCGGTGACAGACCGTCAGCGCATGCGCGAACAGATCACGGTGCGCACCCGGTTCTTCGACGACTTCTTCACCCGCTCGACCGCGGCGGGCATCCGTCAGGCCGTGATCCTGGCATCGGGACTGGACACCAGGGCCTATCGGCTGGACTGGCCTGCCGGCACCGTGGTGTTCGAGGTCGACCAGCCCGAGGTCATCGCGTTCAAGACCCAGACCCTGGCCGCGCTGGGCGCCGGGCCCGCCGCAGACCGCCGGACCGTCGGCATCGACCTGCGCGACGACTGGCCTGCCGCGTTGCGCGCGGCGGGATTCGACCCGGGCAAGCCCACCGCCTGGATCGCCGAGGGACTACTGATCTATCTGCCGCCCGAGGCGCAGGACCGGCTGTTCGACAACATCACCGCGTTGTCGGCACCAGGCAGCCGGCTGGCCACCGAGGAGATGGACCTGTCCGCGCTGCCCGACGACTGGGCCGAAAGACTCGCCGAACGGTCCCGGCGGTTCGGCACCGGGATCAATCTCGCGGAGCTGTTCTATCACGGTGAGCGCGCCTCCGCGGCGACGTATCTGGGTGGCCACGGCTGGCAGACGACGGTGCTCAAGGGTGCTGATGCGTTCGCGGCCAATGGGTTCGAGCAACCCGATGACGAATGGCGAACGCTCGGGGCAGACTCGGGCTATCTGTCCGCGACCTTGGGAGGATGATCATGGCCCGCACCGACGACGATTCCTGGGATGTGGCCTCCAGCGTGGGGGCCACCGCCACGCTGGTGGCCGCCGGCCGCGCCATCGCCAGCACCGACCCCCACGGTTTGATCGATGACCCGTACGCCGCGCCGTTGGTACGCGCGGTCGGCATCGATTTCTTCACCAAGATGGTCGACGGGGACCTCGATCTGGCCGATATCGCGCCGGACGCGGCGCAACGAGCCCGCGCCAACATCGACGAGATGGCTGTCCGGACAAGATTTTTCGACGACTACCTGACCACCGCCACGGACGCCGGCATCCGGCAGGTGGTCATTTTGGCCTCCGGCCTGGACTCCCGCGCCTACCGGCTGGCCTGGCCCGCCGGGACGGTGGTCTACGAGATCGACCAGCCGGACGTGATCGATTTCAAGACCCGCACGCTGGCCGGTCTGGGCGCCGAGCCGACGGCACAGCGCCGCACCGTGTCCATCGACCTGCGCGAGGACTGGCCGGCCGCATTGACGGCCGCCGGTTTCGAGCCGGCCGCCCCCTCGGCGTGGCTGGCCGAGGGCCTGCTGATCTACCTGCCGCCCGACGCCCAGGACCGGCTGTTCGACCTCATCGACGAGTTGAGCGCCCCGGGCAGCACCATGGCCACCGAATACGTGCCGGGATTGCGAGACTTCGACGCCGAGCGGGTCCGCGAGGAGACCGCCGCCCTGCGTGCCCACGGCCTGGACCTGGACATGCCGTCACTGGTCTACCCCGGTGAGCGGCATTCCGCGGTCGACTATCTGGGATCCCGCGGCTGGGAGATGACCGGAACGCCCCGGGCCGAACTCTTCGCCCGCTACGGGCTGCCGCTGCCCGAGTATGTCGAGGGCAACCCGATGGCCGAGATCATCTACATCAGCGGTACTCAGAAGCGGTAGTCGCCCAGCCACAGTGCCGTCACACCGGTGACGGCACCGTGCGCCTGTTCCAGCGCCCCGATCATCGACCGGCCCAGTAGCGCGCCCACCGCCTGCGGCAACGATGCCGCTGCCGGCTGCGAGGATGCCTTGGGCCGCAACATATCGAGCACCGACGACCCCGGATAGCCGACCAGTCGCACGGCGGCGTCGGGCGCCAGCCCGGCGAGCACCTTGGCCCGGGTCACGGCGGTTCGCAGACCGCCGAGTTCGTCGACCAGCCCGCGGTCCAAGGCATCGGCGCCGGTCCACACCCGGCCGCGGGCCACCGCATCCACGGCCTCGACGCTGAGGTCGCGGCCGTCGGCGACCCGCTGCACGAAATCGGTGTAGAACAGGTCGGCTTCGGCTTCGACGTGCGCATGCTGTTCCGCAGTGAACGGCGCGTTGACCGACCATGCGTCGGCATTGGCGTTGGTGCGCACCGAGTCCGTGCCCACGCCGAGGCGGCCCTTGAGCTCGCGGGCCACCAGCTTGCCGGTGACGACACCGATGGATCCGGTGATGGTGCCCGCGTTGGCGACGATCTCGTCGGCGGCCATCGACACGTAATAGCCGCCGGACGCGGCCACCGCACCCATCGACGCCACCACCGGCTTGCCCGCCGCCTTGGCCCGAACCACTTCGCGCCAAATGGTTTCCGATCCGGTGACCGAACCGCCGGGGCTGTCCACCCGCAGCACGATCGCCGACACGTCGTCGTCGGCCGCCGCCTCGCGCAGCGCGGCGGCGATGGTGTCCCCGCCCGTGCTGGAATTGCCGATCGGCAGCACCTGCGGTCCCCCGCGTCCGCTCACGATGGGTCCGTGCAGGGTGACCACCGCGATGGTGGGTTTGGGCTTGCGGCCCGGGACATTCGGCACCGGCTTGGTGGCGGTGGCCCGCGCATACCGGGACAGGAACAGTCGCGGCGGCGCGTCCGGCCCGTCGGCAACCGCTGCCCCACCGCTGAGTTCGGCGATGCGGGCGTAGGCCTCGTCACGGAAACCGATGCGGTCGACCAGACCGCCGGAGATCGCGTCGTCGCGTAGCAGCGGCGCCTTGTCGGCCAGTGCGTCGACCGCGTCGGCCTCGAGGTGCCGCGAGGCGGCAACCGCCGCCCGCACCTGGGCGTGCAGGCTCTCGATCATCGCGCTGTCGGCCTCCCGATGCGCGTCGGTGTAGCTGTCCTGGGTGAAAAGGTTTGCCGCCGATTTGTATTCACCACGAGCCACGAACTGCGCTTCGATGCCGGCCTTGTCCAGCGCATCGCGCAGGAACATCGCATTCGTGGCGAAGCCGACCAGCCCGACGGTGCCCGACGGCTGCATCCACACCTCGCGGAACGCCGAGGCCAGGTAGTAGGACATCGTGCCGGGATAGGTTTCGGCCCAGGCCAGCGTCGGCTTCACGGCACCGAACTCGGCAACGGCCGCGCGCAGTTCCTGCACCGGACCCGGTGCGGCCGCCGGGATCTGGACCCGGGCGATGAGCCCGGCCACCCGGTCGTCCTTGGCGGCGCGGTGGATCGCGGCGACGGCCTGCCGCAGGGTGACGGGCCTGCCGCCGGCCGAGATGAGCGCCAGCGGGTCGAATCCGACCGTCTCCGGCGGCACGGCCTGCAGATCGAGTTCGAGCACACACCCGTCGGGCACCCCGTTGTGCCGTGCGGTGTCCACCTTCCTGACGATGGCGCGCAGGTCCGCGGGGCCCGAAAGAAAACCGGGGAGAAAATCGGGGAGAAAACCGAACATCACCCGAGCCTACCGATCACCGCCCGGCACTCATCGGGACGTGATCCGCCGTACCGTGTGTGGGTGCGATTCTCCATCTCTGTGCCGCAGTTCGCCGGCGAGGCGTTCGACACCGTCGGGGTGCAGGACTACCTGGTGCGCGCCGAGGAACTGGGGTTCGACGGCGGCTGGACGCTCGAGCAGACCGTGGGCCCGGCACCGCTGATCGCACCACTGGAACTGCTGGCCTATGCCGCCGCATGTACGACGCGGCTGCGGCTGGGGGTGGCCGTGCTGGTCACCTCCCTGCACGATCCGCTGCAACTGGCGTCGGCGGTCACCGCCGTCGACCGGCTCAGCCACGGCCGCCTGGACCTCGGTGTGGCGCCGGGCGGCGGATTCCGCCAGTTTCCGGCTTTCGGGGTCGACGGTTCGTCGTTCATCGCCAGCTTCACCGAGGGCCTGGAATTGATGAAGGCCGCCTGGTCGGACGAGCCGCGGCTGACCTTCCACGGGCGATTCCGCGACGTGGACGACCTGCAGATCGTGCCGAAGCCGGTGCAGCGCCCGCACCCGCCGATCTGGTTCGGCGGCAGTGCGCCCGCCGCCCTGGCCAGGGCGGTGCGGCACGGGGACGCGTTCCTGGGCGCCGGCTCGTCCACCACCGCCGCGTTCGCCCAGGCGGTCCGCACGCTGCGTCGCGAACTGGACGAACAGGCAAAAGACGCGGCTCATTTCACCATCGGTAAGCGTGTCTACCTGATCGTCGACGACGACAAGTCGGTGGCGTGGGACCGAGTGCTGGCCGGGCTGCACCGGATCTACGGCCGCACGACGGAGCTGCAGGGCGTCGCGGTGGCCGGCACCGTCGATGATGTGGTGCGCGGCCTGAGCGAGGTGATCGCGGCCGGGGCCCAGACCCTGCTGCTCAATCCGGTTGGCGCGACGGTCGCCGAGGACCGTGAACAGATGGAACGCCTTGCTGCAGAAGTGATCCCGCGACTGTCCTGAACGATGACCCGACCCAGCGCACCGAGAGGGTGGTATTGGCCTGCCCGACCCCTCGCCCCCCGGCAGGCCAATACGCACGTATTGTCTCACGATACCGGCGTCCATGTCATCCCGGGCTATACGGTGGGGCGGTGACCCGCTGGCCGCCGGATCGGAAGCCCGATCCGGCCGCGTCGAACGTCGAGAAGATCCGCGATGCGGCACTCGTCAGTTTCGCTGCGCGTGGTGTGGATGCCACCTCGTTACGCGAGGTCGCGTGTGCGGCCGGGGTCTCCATCGGCTTGGTTCAGCACCATTTCGGCACCAAGGCCGGCCTGGTCGAGGCGGTGGACCGGCACGTAGCCGACGTGATCCGAACCAGCCTGGCCACCGGGGCCGGCCCCACCACCACCGAGGCCTTCGGCCGGCAGGTCACCACGCTGCTCGCCGAGCACACCACGGCGATGGACTATCTGGCCAGGGCGCTGGTGGAGGGCACTCCGATCGGGATCACGACCTTCGACGCGCTGGTCGCCGCGGGCGACGCACGCTGGGAACGACGGGCCGAGCACGGCCTGGTCCGCCCGGATCTGGATCGCACCTGGGCGGCACTGAATCCGCTGCTGCTGGTGCTCGGTGCGATCATCCTGCGAGCGCATCTGGACCGGCACCTGCCCGACCGATTCACCTCCGAAACGCAGTTGTCGCGCTGGGAGGACGCCGTCAACGATCTGCTTCGCCGCGGCCAGCTGCGGGCCGAGGACTGACAGACACGGGCGCCTGCCCACCGAACGACGACGGCCCCCGCCGAAGCGGGGGCCGTCGCGGTGGTACTTCGCTTACAGCTCGGTCGCCGAGCCGCCGGCAGCGGTGATCGCCTCACGGGCGCTACCGCTGAACTTGTGGGCGGTGACGTCGACCTTGGCGGAGAGCTTCCCGTCGCCGAGAACCTTCACCAGCACGTTCTTGCGCACCAGGCCCTTGGCCACCAGCTCGTCGACACCGACGGTGCCGCCCTCGGGGAACGCCTTGCCGAGGTCGCCGATGTTGACCACGGCGTACTCGGTGCGGAACCGGTTACGGAAACCCTTCAGCTTGGGCAGCCGCATGTGGATGGGCATCTGGCCACCCTCGAACGTCGCGGGGACGTTCTTGCGGGCCTTGGTGCCCTTGGTGCCACGACCCGCGGTCTTACCCTTGGAGCCCTCACCACGACCGACGCGCGTCTTCGCGGTCTTCTCGCCGGGCGCCGGCTTCAGGTCATGCAGTTTGATAACGCTCATGATCTCCTAGACCTCCTCGACCACGACGAGGTGGTGCACGGTCTTGATGAGGCCGCGAGTCTGGGCGTTGTCCTCGCGGACCACCGACTGGCGGATCTTGCGCAGACCCAGCGTGCGCAGACTTTCGCGCTGCTTCCAGCGAGCACCGATGGTGCCCCGCACCTGGGTGATCTTCAGTTCAGCCATTGTTATGCCGATCCTTCACGCGCGGCCGCAGCGGCCAGCGCTTCGCTCTCGCGACGGGCCTTGAGCATTCCGGCCGGCGCGACATCCTCGATGGGCAGACCACGACGGGCCGCCACCTCTTCCGGACGCTGCAGCAGCTTCAGCGCGGCAACGGTGGCGTGCACCACGTTGATCGCGTTGTCGCTACCCAGCGACTTCGCCAGGATGTCATGCACCCCAGCACATTCCAGCACGGCACGCGCGGCGCCACCGGCGATCACACCGGTACCCGGGCTGGCCGGACGCAGCATCACGACACCGGCCGCGGCTTCACCCTGCACCGGGTGGGTGATGGTGCTGCCGATCAGCGGCACCCGGAAGAAGCCCTTGCGAGCTTCCTCGACACCCTTGGCGATGGCGGCCGGAACTTCCTTGGCCTTGCCGTAGCCGACACCGACCATGCCGTTGCCGTCACCGACTATGACCAGCGCGGTGAAGCTGAAGCGCCGACCACCCTTGACCACCTTGGAGACGCGGTTGATGGTGACGACACGCTCGATGTAGTTGCTCTTCTCGCCGCGGTCGTCACCGCGGCCACGACCACCGCGGTCGTCGCGACGGCCCCGACCGTCGCGATCGCCACGACCGCCGCGATTGTCCTGCGCCGAACCGGCGCCAGCCTGCTCGGCCATCATGCAGTCCTCTCGTTGAATGTCATCAGAACTTCAGCCCGCCCTCGCGCGCGGCGTCGGCCAGCGCGGCGATGCGGCCACCGTAGGTGTACCCACCGCGGTCGAACACCACGGCCTCGACACCGACGGCCTTGGCGCGCTCGGCGATCAGCTGACCGACCCGCACGCTGTGTGCCTTCTTGTCACCGTCGACGGCACGCACATCCGCCTCGATCGACGACGCGGCCGCCAGCGTGGTGCCGGTCAGGTCGTCGATCAGCTGCACGTGGATGTGCCGCGCCGAGCGGTTGACCATCAGACGCGGGGTCTGCGCGGTGCCTTCGACCTTTTTGCGCAGCCGGGCGTGGCGACGCAGGCGCGCGGTGCGCCGGGTCTCGGAGATGTTCTGCCCCACCGGCTTACGGGTGGTGGCTTCGCTCTTCGTGGTAGCCATGGGTTACTTACCTGTCTTTCCGACCTTGCGGCGGATCTGCTCACCCTCGTAACGCACGCCCTTGCCCTTGTACGGGTCGGGGCGGCGCAGGCGACGGATGACCGCCGAGATCTGGCCGACCTTCTGCTTGTCGATGCCGGACACCGAGAACTTGGTGGGCGTCTCCACCGCGAAGGTGATGCCCTCCGGCGCCTCGATCAGCACCGGGTGGCTGTAACCGAGCGCGAACTCCAGGTTGGACCCCTTGAGCGCGACGCGGTAACCGACGCCGAAGATCTCCATCTTGGTGGTGTAGCCCTGGGTCACCCCGGTGACCAGGTTGGCCACCAGCGTGCGCGACAGCCCGTGCAGCGAGCGGTTGCGACGCTCGTCGTTGGGGCGGGTCACCACGATGGCGCCCTCGTCGTTGCGGCTGACCTCGATGGGCTCGGCGATATCCAGAGCCAGGGCGCCCTTGGGTCCCTTGACCGACACCTTCTGGCCTTCGATGGTCACATCGACCCCGGCGGGAACCGGGACCGGCTGCTTTCCAATACGCGACATGTTGTGTTTCCCCCTACCAGACGTAAGCGAGGACTTCGCCGCCCACGCCCTGTCGAGCTGCCTGGCGGTCGGTGAGCAGACCCGAGGACGTGGAGATGATCGCCACGCCAAGGCCGCCGAGCACCCGGGGCAGATTGGTGGATTTTGCGTAGACCCGCAGGCCGGGCTTGCTCACCCGGCGCAGGCCGGCGATGCTGCGCTCACGGCTCGGGCCGTACTTGAGCTGCACCACCAGGGACTTGCCGACGCGGGCGTCCTCGGTGCGGTAATCGGAGATGTAGCCCTGCTCCTTGAGGATCTCGGCGATGTTCGCCTTGATCTTCGAGTGGGGCAGCGTCACCTCGTCGTGATACGCCGAATTGGCGTTACGCAGACGTGTCAAGAAGTCTGCGATGGGATCGGTCATCGTCATGACAGCCGGTTCACCTTCCTCGCGGCGGTTCCACGTCCCAATCCCTTGGGGTGGCCTGCCGTGTTCTGAAATCGGTAATGGATGCTGTGGTTACCAGCTGGACTTCTGCACGCCGGGCAACTCGCCGGCATGCGCCATCTCGCGCAGGCAGATTCGGCACAGGCCGAACTTGCGGAACACCGCGTGCGGCCGGCCGCACTTGTTGCAACGGGTGTAACCGCGCACCGCGAACTTCGGCTTCTTCTGAGACTTGTTGATCAGAGCTTTCTTGGCCATGCTCAGTTCTCCTTGAACGGAAAGCCGAGAGCCCGCAGCAGCACTCGTCCTTCATCGTCGGTCGTCGCCGAGGTGACGACGGTGATGTCCATGCCCCGCGGGCGGTCGATCGAGTCCACGTCGATCTCGTGGAACATCGACTGCTCGTTGAGACCGAAGGTGTAGTTGCCGTTGCCGTCGAACTGCTTGGGGCTCAGGCCGCGGAAGTCGCGGATACGCGGCAGCGCGATCGACACCAGGCGGTCGAGGAATTCCCACATCCGGTCGCCACGCAGCGTCACCCGGGCGCCGATCGGCATGCCCTCGCGCAGCTTGAACTGCGCGATCGACTTGCGGGCCTTGCGGATCTCGGGCTTCTGGCCGGTGATCAGGGCGAGGTCGTTGACCGCACCGTTGATCAGCTTCGCGTCGCGGGCGGCGTCACCGACACCCATGTTCACGACGACCTTCACCACGCCGGGGATCTGCATCACGTTGGCGTAGTTGAACTCGTTGTTCAGCGCGTCGCGGATCTCTTCGCGGTACCGCTGCTTCAGCCGCGGCTGGACCTTGTTTTCTACGGTGGTCATGTCAGATGTCCTTGCCATTGCGCTTGGAGACGCGGATCTTCTTGCCGGACTCCTCGTCGACGCGGTAGCCGATGCGGGTCGGGTTGCCGTCGGAATCGACGACCATCACGTTGGACACGTGGATCGGTGCCTCCTGCGTGACGATGCCGCCCGAGGAGGCGCCCCGCTCGTTCTGCGACTGCGCGGTGTGCTTCTTGATCCGGTTGACGCCCTCGACCAGGACCCGCTCGCGGGTCGGGTAGGCCTCCAGGACCTTGCCCTTGGCGCCCTTGTCCTTACCGGAGATGACCAGCACGGTGTCGCCCTTGTGCACCTTCATTACAAAACCTCCGGGGCCAGCGAGACGATCTTCATGAAGCGCTTCTCGCGCAGTTCACGACCGACCGGCCCGAAGATGCGGGTGCCGCGCGGGTCGTTGTCGTTCTTGATGATGACGGCGGCGTTCTCGTCGAACTTGATGTAGCTGCCGTCGGCGCGGCGGCGTTCCTTGACGGTGCGCACCACGACGGCCTTGACGACGTCACCCCGCTTGACGTTGCCGCCCGGGATGGCGTCCTTGACGGTCGCCACGATGATGTCGCCGATGCCGGCATAGCGCCGCGACGAGCCACCGAGAACCCGGATGCACAAGATCTCCTTGGCACCCGTGTTGTCGGCGACCTTCAGCCGCGATTCCTGCTGAATCACTCGATCTCCTGACCTGGGTTTGTGTGCACGCCAGATACCGACCTGGACGTACGCGGTCTTTGTCACCCGAGGGCACGCAGGGTTTCCTCACGCGGAGATAACCGAGGTCTGCCCCAGGCAACCCCTAGATACTAGGCGACGAGCCCGGCAGCGCCAAATTGCTGCGGTTTTGGCCCAGAATCGGGCCCCGCCGACACCCCAGTTCAACACCCGGGAGGTCAGCAGCACCAGCAGCCCCGGCGAAGTCGGCAGGACCGCCCACTTCGACTCCGCGGTGCGGTTGGCGGCAAGACCGGCCCACAGACCGAATTCGTGATCTCGCCCCCAGCGGCCGCGATGGCGTAGCCGACACGTCACCGAGGACGAACCGCGAACCGGGCGCGCGACGACGCCGACCTTCGGCCAGAACTGGTAGGTCAGCATGTCCGGCCAGAAAATCCGGTGCAGCCCAGCGGTATTCGCGATGATCAGATCGATCGCGATGGCCCACAACACCAATTCGATACGGGCGCGTGCCAGCGGAGCCGCTTACCCGGGGCAAGCCAGCCGATCTCGGCAATGCGCCGGCCAACCGGTCCGCACCTGCTCGTCTGCCACGACGCCAGGTGCCGCAGCCCACCGGGTCCACCCCAGGTATGGAATCTCGCTGAGAAATATTCTCAGCGGCCGTCACACCGCGCGGCGGTGAGTTCCACCTCGACCGGCGCGCCCGATGGCAACGACGACACGCCGACGGCGCTGCGGGCGGGCAGGGCACCGGGACCCAACTCGGCCGCCAGGGCCGCGGAAGCACCGTCGGCCACCGCGCTGAGCGCGGTGAAATCCGGCGTGCACGCGACATACACCGTCATCCGCAGGCAGCGCAGGCCCGCACCGCCGGGTAGCACCGAGCGGACGGCGGCCAGGGCATTGCTCGCGGCGAACCCGGCCGCGGTACGCGCCGCATCGGCCGACATCGTGGCGCCGACGGTGCCGGAGCTGACGAGCACGCCGTCGCGCCGGGGCGTCATACCTGCGGCGTAGATCACGCCGCCGTGTTCGACGACGGCCACGTAGTCGCCCTGCGGAGGGGGCGGGGTCCTTTCAGTCGACACCGATCGCCACTCCTTCCTGACGCGGATCGGCTGCGGCACTCAACAGACCCCGGTCATCGACCGAGATCACCTGCGCGCTGCCGCCCCCACCCCATTCCGGCTGGACCACGACCCGGTGCCCCAGCTCCGCCAGTTCGGCCCGGACCGCGGCGGGCACCCCGGCCTCGACCCGCAATTCGTCCGGCGCTCCCAGCACATCGGCGTCCGAACCCGGGAACACGGTGAATCGCGGTGCTGCCACGGCCTCGGCCGGGTCCAGCCCGTGGTCGAGCAGATGCGAGAGCAGTTGCATGTTCCACTGCACCTGGCCGTCTCCGCCAGGGGTGTTCCCGACATGCCGCAGCGCACCCGCGTCATCGGTGACGATCCAGGCATTCAGGGTGTGCAGGGGTTTGCGCCGCGGTTGCACCATGTTCGGATGCCCGGCCTGCAGATACGCTCCCCGCCCCAGCCGGTTGTTCAGCACCACGCCGGTACCGGGCACGGTGAACTTGGCACCGAAGGTGAAAGCCAGCGAATGGATGAAGCTGACCGCACGCCCGTCGGCGTCCACCGCCACCGTCGATGTGGTGTCGCCGGCGGCCACCGTGAAGGGACCGCGCTGCTCGGCACGCGCGTCGAGATCACGGCGTTGGACATCGAGGCGATCCGCGGCCAGAACGAGTTCGGCGCCGCTGTTATCGCTGCCGCACAGTGCGAGACGATCGGCGAAGGACAGCCTGGCCGCCCTGGCCATCCGGTCGATCGCCTCGGCCGCGAGCCAGCCGGAGGACCCGACCACGCCATCGCACAGGGCCGCCTGCTGTAACACCATCCACCCGGGGGTGGGCAGCGGTGTCTGGTGCAGCGTCGCTCCGGCGTAGCGGCCGGTGACTGCAGGTTCGGCCGTCATTTCGGCCCCCGCGGCCCATTCGTCACCGCTGAACGGCGCACCGCCGGCGCGCAGGGCCTCGACCGCGCGCCGGGCGAACTCACCGGTATAGAAACTCGCCGGATCGCGCGCCAAGGCCCGAATGGAGGCAGCCAGCTCGGGCTGCGCCAGTCGCCGACCGACGGGCGCCGGCCGGCCGTGGGGTGCGTAGATCGCCGACAGCCCAGGATCGGCGGCAACCGCGTTCGCGGCCGCGGCGACGTCACCTGCGGTGCGCGCCGAACAGGGTATGCCGTTCTCGGCGATGTGAGCGACCCGCTCCCAGAGCTCCGGCAGTGACCTGCTGGCCCCGCCGCCGTGCAGTGCGGCCAGCGCCGCGGGTGCACCAGGTACCGCGACGGCCAGCGGACCGTCCAACGGTATGCGTGAAAATCCTTGTGCGGCATAGAACTCCGTCGTTCCGCCGTCCGGTCCGAAGCCGGAACCGTTGACCGTCCAGACCCGCCCGTCGGGTTCCCGCACGACGGCAAAGGCATCGCCTCCGATACCGCACTGCCCGGGCAGCAGCAGCCAGGTCATCGCAGCCATGGCCAGCGTCGCATCGACGGCATTACCACCGTCGGCCAGCACCCGTGCCCCGGCCAGACTGGCGGCGGGATGGCTGCTGCTCACCATCGCACCCGCCGAAAGAGTCGGCGGCCGCTGAACCGTGCTCATCAGGCGCCCCGGCGGGCTCGCCGGGTGGGCCCGGCCGGCAGCTCTCCGGGCTCGACGCCGACGAAGATCTCGCCGTCACGTTCCTGGCACGGGTAGGTCTTGATCGGCACGGTGGCCGGCGGGCTGATCGGCTCACCGGTCTCCAGGTCGAAGGCACTTCCGTGACAGGAGCAGCCGATGCCGTCGTCGCGCAACTTGCCCGACGACAGCAGGCAATCCAGGTGGCTGCAGTAGTTCGACGTCGCGTACGCCCGGCCGTTCAGCCGGGCCACGGCGAACTCGTACTCCCCGGCGTAGAACCGGCGCACGATCCCCTCGGGCACCTGACCCGACCGGGCCACACGTACGAATTCCATTGCTGCACTCCGTGTCTCTGTCGTCATCTCGTGTAGGTCATCTCGTGTATCAGGCGTCCACGTAGACGGTCTTCTCGGCGAGGTAGAACTCCATCATCGAGGCGCCGGCCTGTTCCTTGAACGTCGCCGACGACGACGCCTTGTAACCGCCGAACGGGGCGTTCATCGCCATGCCGGTGGTGGGCTGGTTGATCTTGACCAGCCCGGTCCGCACCCGGCGCGCGAACAACCGGGCGGTCGCCAGATCGCCGGTGACGATGGCAGCGGACAGCCCGAAATCGGTGGCATTGACCAGATCGATCGCCTCGGAAAGGGAACCCGAGCGTTGGAAGGCGATCAGCGGACCGAACACCTCGTCGGTGACGATGCGCATCCCGGGTTCGGCGCCGGTGAACACCGCGGGCGTCACGAAGTATCCGCCCGGGTGACCGGCCACCTCGACCGTGGTACCGCCGTACCGCAGTGTCGCCCCGTCGCCGACCCCGGCGGCGACGTAGTGCATGAACTTCTCCAGTTGTTGCGCACTGGCCAGCGCTCCCATGTCGACTCCCGGGGTCCCACCGGGGCCCACCCGCAATGCCTTGGTGCGCTTGATGACCCGCTCGACCAGCGCGTCGTGGATGGTGTCGGTGACAACCACCCTGCTGGTGCCGGTGCAGGCCTGGCCCGACAATCCGAAGGCGCCCTTGACGATCAGCGCCGCCGCGCGGTCGAGGTCGGCGTCGTCGGCGACCAGCACCGCATTCTTGCCACCCATCTCCAACTGCACGCGCCGGTGCGGCCCCATCCGGCCGTGGATCGCACGGCCCACCTCGGTGGAACCGGTGAACGTGACCGCCGCGACGCGTTCGTCGGCGACCACCGCCGCCCCGGCCCGGCCGTCACCGTGCACCAGCGCGATGGCCGTCGGGGGCAACCCACCGTCCAACAACGCCTCGACCAGACGCTGACCCATCAGCGGGGTGAGCTCAGAGGGCTTGAACAGCACCGGGTTGCCGACCGCCAACGCCGGCCCGAGTTTGCGGGACGGGATGTTCATCGGGAAGTTCCACGGCGTGATCGCGGCGATGATGCCGACCGGCTCACGGACCGTGTACACCAGGGTGTCACCCGCGGACGGCAATGTCACGCCTCCGGATCGGGTCGCCTCGGCAGCGTAGAACCGCAGGTTGGCCGGCGTGCGGCTGACCTCGGTGGTGGCCTCGGCGAGGGTCTTACCCTCTTCCCGGACCAGTTCGGCGATCAGCTCTGCCCGCCTCGATTCCAATTGCGCGGCAGCGGCTTCCAGGATCGCCGCCCGGCGCTCGGGTGCCGTCGCCGCCCACTCCGGCGCCGCCTTCGCCAATCCGTCGACGGCGTCGGCGACATCCTCGGGCCGCGAAGCGGGGAAACTGCCGACGAGGTCGGTGGGGTCGGCGGGATTGGCCCGCACGAAGGTCTCGCCGGACCGGGCCGGCACCCACGACCCGCCGATCAGGTTCAGACCGTCGATCATCGGGTCACCTGCGCTTCTTCGTCGATATCGGCGTAGACCAGATCCCACAGATCGGTGCCCTCGTCGAGCAGCGCATCGACGTCGACGGCGCGATCCAACAGTTCCCGGGCCGCCGTGATGTCCGCACCGCAATCCATGGCAAAGGCGCCGCGGACGGTGGTGCCCTCCAGATAGAAGCCGGTGAACTCGCCTGCGTCCACGTCGCCCCTGACGACGGGGTCGCCGGTGGCGGCCCCCACGAATTGCAGGTTCCGACCGTACTGATCCGACCAGAACCACGGGGCGTCGTCGGAGATCGTGTCGCGGCCGAGCATCGTGTTGGCCACGGCCACCCCCTGCCGGCTGGCATTGTCGAAGTGCTCGGGACGAATGTGGCGGCCCGCGCGGGGTGAGTAGCGCCGCGCCACGTCACCGGCCGCGAAGATGTTGCTGACCGCGGTGCGCCCCGCTGCGTCCACCACGATGCCATCGTCGGTGTGCAGGCCGGACGCCTCGGCGACGGCGGTGTTGGGCGTGATCCCGATCCCGATCACCACGGCGTCTGCCTCGACCGGTCCTGATCCGTCGACATCGATGAGCACGCCCGCACTGGTGGTGCGAATACCGTTGATCCGCATTCCGGTTCGCAGGTCCACCCCAGCCTCGCGATGGAGCCGGCAGACAGCCGCGGCCATCGCCGGACCCAGCACCCGGGCCAACGGGACAGGCACCGACTCCAACACCGTGACGTCGACGCCGAGGGCTGTCGCGGTGGCGGCAAGCTCCAGGCCGATGAAACCCGCACCGACGATCGCCAACCGGCGTCCGGGTCGCAGTGCCGACGCCAGCCGCCGCGCGTCGTCGAGCGTGCGTAGATAGTGCACCAGCTCGGGGCGTGGCCCGGGTACCGCCAGGGTGCGCGGCGCGCCGCCCGTGGCGAAGAGCACCGCGTCGGCCTGCACCGCCGCGCCGCCCTCCAGCTCGACCCTGCGTGACATCGCGTCCACCCGCACAACGGTGGTCCCGGTGACGATGTCGACGTCGTGGTCGGTCACCCAGGTCGGCGGCAGGATCCACAACGAATCCTCGGTATCGGCTCCGGCGAGGAACTCCTTCGACAGCGGTGGTCGCTGATAGGGCAGGTGCGGCTCATCCCCGATGAGCCTGATCCTGCCGTCGTAGCCCTGCCTGCGCAGGTTCCTGGCCGCCACCGCCGCTGCCTGGCCCGCGCCGACGGTGACGATGTTCTGTACCGTCATGCGTTCGCGCCTTCCTCGCGGCCCACCGGTGCATGCCGGACCGCTGCCGTGTCGACATAGACGGTGTCGTCCTGTACCCGCACCGGATAATTCGGTTGGCAGCGGTCCTGGTCGGCCTCGTAGCCGGTTTCCAGGTCGAACTGCCACTGATGTCCCGGACAGATCACCTTGCCGTGCAACAGGGTGCCCTTGAACAGCGAACGGTCTTGGTGCACACAGAGATCCGCGAGTGCGTACACCCGGCCTCCGGCCTGGAACAGCGCAATGGCAAGGCCGTCGACCTCGACGCGCAGCTTGCGCCGCCGCTCCAGATCCTTGGTGGTGGCCACCGCGATCCACATACGCTCCCCTTTCTCGCGATGTCGGCGCGCTCCCGTTCACCGGGCGGACGCGAGCGCGCCGAGTCCACTCAGATGCCGGCCGGCTCCAACTCGGGCGCGACATAGGTGTCGTACAGCCCCTTGGTGTAGGAGAAGCGCATCTCGGCGCCCCATCGCACCATCTGCAGGCAGCGTTGCTGCAGCTGCGGGGTGTCGGCGTGATCGAGCACGATCTGGTAGCCGCGCTCGCCGTGCACCACGTCGGAGGTGATGTGCAGGTCGAAGAACTCGATCTCGTCCTCGGTGAACTTGTACACCTCACGCAGCGGCACGATCTGCTTCGTGTAGATACTGGGCACCTGTGATTCCAGCCCGACCACCAGCGCTGCGGTCGCGACGACGAAGTGCTCGCGTTGCGACACCGCGTAACACCATGACTGCAGACCACGGGTGATGGCGTTCATGTTATTCGGATCCTCGATCCGGTCCTTGGTGGTGCCGCACGCCTCGCCGAACTTGATCAGCAGATCGGTGTGCCGGATGTCGGCCAGCTCCTCCTCGTACATGTTCTGCAGCGTGAAATCTTTTGCGCCGGTGTACTCGTCGGGAGTGTTGGCGTAGATGTTGGCCAGGTAGTCGGCAAAGGGTCCGACATAGTGGTAGTGGTTCTCGGCCCACCGGGCGAAATGGTGGCGCTGCAACCGCCCCTCGGCCCAGGCCTTGGAGAACGACGCGTTCTTGGCCTCGCGGCCCTTGATCGCGTTCTCCAGCTCAGCGCGAAACTCGGTACGGTCCAACAGTTCGGTCATGCTCTTCGGTCCTTTCGATCGGTTTCATCTGCCAAAGCGACTGCATGTCAACGGTTTTCTCGTCGCGATGCATTGCCGCAGATTCGCGGCGCACCGACGACGTTATCCAGTAGGGCGATGTCGCGACAGGGACAACATCACCCGATCGCTCGACGCGATGGGCCATGCTGCACAGCACGTCACCGGCCGATCGCCGCCGTCAGCGCCTCGAACTCGGCGAGGATGGCCGCCCCCACCGCCTTGTCCTGCGCGCCGTTGCCACCGCTGATGCCGATACCGCCGACGATCTGATCGCGGTACACCAGAGGGAAACCACCGACGAATACCGCGAACTTGCCGGGCAACATGTGACTGATGCCGAAGGCTTCGTTTCCGGGCAACGCCGGTCCACCGGGCGCCTCGTTGAACAGGTGGGTGGCGCGCTCGTGCCCTGCCGCGGTGAAGGCCTTGGCGATGGAAATGTCGACGCCGGTCAGTCGGGCACCCGGAAGGCGGTGCAGGGCAATCACATTCCCGCCGTCATCGCAAATGCAGAGCGTCTGCTTGACCCCGATCTCCTCGGCCTTGGCCCGGCCGGCCGCCAGTAAGGGCAGCGCGTCGTCGAGAGTGATCCGATAGATCTGATGCATGGCGAGCATGACTCCTTGCAATTGTGCCGATATGGTCGGCGCCGGCCGGAACCGCTGATCCGCAGGCCGTGCGCCTGATGAGATGTCTACTCGGACACATCGACACCCGCCCTGGTCACAATGTCTGCACTCTGGCCGCCATTCGGGTCAATCTGCACATAGGGTGGGAGCCGAAGCCGGTGTGATCGTGGAGTGTCGAGACGCCGACACCGGCGTCCACACCGCAAAGAGCAGGTCGAACATGGGATCAGAGCAGCGTTCCGCAGACCGGATGACCGTCGCCGGATTGCTCGACGAGTCGCTCATGTCGGGCGCCCGGGTGATTGCGGGCGACGACCACCTCGGTCGCGAATTACGTTGGCTGTTACCACTTTCAGAGGTTATGGCGCGTCCCGATCCACTCGACGCAGTGGCGGTGTACGCGCGTCCTGAGTCGCTGTTGGCCGGGGTCGCCACCCTGGGCGCGCTGGCCGCCAGAGGCGCACGGGCGCTGGTGATCGACGGCGTGGCGCCCGCCGATTTCCCGCCGATACCGCCGAGCGGACTCGTGGTGATCGAGATGGCCTTCCCGGTCGGATTCGCCGCGCTGAACCGGCTGCTCGCCGAGCGGGCACTGAGCCAAGAGGTGCACGTCATGCGCTACGCAACGCACGTGCACGCCTCGTTGGCCAGCTTGTTCCACCGCGGCGCCGGTCTGCAGATACTGATCCGCGAGGTGTCCAATCTGGCACGCAATCCCGCGATCGCGCTGGACGCCCGCGGCAAGGTCGTCGGACACAACGGGCTCGCCGCAGAAGTGGCCACCGCGCTTGCCGAGGCCCTGGTCCCCAAGCTGACCGTCGATCTGCCCGCCGCCGCCCGGCTGTCCGCCCATCACGACACCCGGGTGGAACACATCGCCGACCCGCACGGCGCCGTCTGGACCGCCATCTCCACGGCGATCCGACTCGGCAAGGAGTTCGAAGGCTGGGTCGTGGTGGTGTGCAACGCCGAGCCGGGCGCACACGATCTGGCGCGGCACCTGGTCGTCACCGAACAAGCCACCGCGATCATCGGCTCGGAGATGCTGCGACAACACAGCGTGGACGAAGCCGAGGAACGGGCCCGCGGTGACTTCATCCAGGCCCTGGTGCACGGTCATTTCTCCAGCGCACACGAGATGCGGGCGCGCGCCGAGTACCACGACATCGACATCGATTCGCGGTTCGGTGTCTTCGTCGCCCCCGGCACCGTTCCACGGGGCGTGGACAATCCCACCGCGAGCATGGTCCGGCTGGCACGGTATGCCGCCAATGTGGCGCCGGATCCCGCCGTGCGCTCGTATGTCACCGTGCTCGGCGACGTCCTGGTGGTCGTGCGGTCGCTGCGCGCCGAGGCCGACACCGCGATGAACCAGGAGATGGCGCACTACGCCGAGGCGATGGCCGACGAACTGGGCCATCGCCGCGGTGCGGCCGTGGCGGTGTGCCACAGCAGGCCGGTGTCGGGCGCCCAGGCGGTGTCCGCCAGCTATCGCGAGGCCCGCGTCGCGCTCGGCATCGCACGGCGGCTGGGTCTCACCGGTGCCGTGTCCTACCAGGATCTGCGCAGCTTCACCGTGCTGGCCGAGGTCGCCGAAACCGAGCAGAGCCGCGCCCTCGTCAACGACATTCTCGGGCCCCTGCGCGCGACACCCGACCTGCGTGACTTCCTCACCGGCTACCTCGCCAACGGCGGCAACGTCAACGCCACCGCGCGAGCGCTCAACGTGCACCGCAACACCATGCTGGCCAAACTCGATCGGGTGTCGCGTGATATCGGCCTGGACATCCGGTTGCCCGACAACCAGTTCACCGTCTGGCTGGCCATCCGGCTGGACCTGCTCACCGAGGTGGCGGCCGCCGTCGATCGGGAGGCCAGCTTCCGCTGACAGCGCTACCGGCTCGGGTCGGGTCCGACGAACGATCCCACCAACCCGAGCGCCGCCACCGCGGCGACCACCGCGAACGCCAACGGAAAACCCGCCGACGAGTGGCTTCCCAGGGCGATGGCGACCCACGCGGCGCCCAGCGCCGAACCGCCGAACCGCACCAGGTTGAACAAGCCCAGCCCGGTTCCTTGGGCCCCGGCCGGTGAACGAGTGGCACCGGTGGCCGCCGGGGTCTGCACGAGTGCGGTCCCGATGCCGATCACCGCCAGAATGCACACCAAACCAGCCAATCCCCAGGGCATTTCAACGAGACGGATGGCGGTGGCCACCGACAGCGTGGCGTGGCCCGCCAGCAGCACCAGCAACCCGGCCCGCAACACCCGCCGGGCCCCGATTCGGTCCAGGAATCGGCCCACCAGCGGCCCCAGGATCACCATGGAGGCCGGGACGGCCAGCAACACGACGCCGGCCAGCGCCGGGGTGCGGCCGACTCCGGACAGGTACAGCGGCACGGCGAGCAACGTGGCGCCCAGGCTGAACATGAACGCGAACGCGGCGAACGTGCTGCGCGCGAAGCGAGCCTCGACCACCAGACGCACGTCCACGAACGGTTCGGGCGTCCGCAGCGAGTGCCAGACGAACGCCGCCAGAATCGCCAGCGCGACACCTGCCGCCGTCACCACGAGGGCCGAGACACCCAGCCGCGGAACGAGTGCCGCGGCGAGCATCAGCATTCCGGATCCGACCGTCAAGGTGAGGGCCCCGACAGCATCGAAGTTCATTCTGGTGCCCGGGTAGGGCGGGATATGGCGCAGCGTGCCGACGAGACCGGCCAGTGCCACCGGTACCAGCGGCACGAACACCCACCGCCATCCCCAGGCGTCGGCGACGAATCCACCCATCGTCGGTCCGACCGCCTGCCCGATCCCATTAACCGATGCCCACAGGCCGACCGCCCTGCCCCGTCGCTCCCCGGTGAACAGCCAGGTCAGCAGGCCCATCACCGCGGGACCCAGCGCGGCGGCGGCCGCCCCGCCCACGCAACGCCACAGGATCAGCAGTTCCAGCGACGGTGCGGTCGCGGCCCCGATGGCACACACCGCCGTGGCGACCATGGAAGCACAGTAGATGCGGCGGCGGCCGAAACGATCCCCCATCCAGCCGACGACCGGCATGGTTGCGGTGAAGGTGAGCAGGAATCCCACGACCACGAAGACACCACTGCTCAGCGGCGCATCGAAGTGGCCGAGGATGGCCGGCATCGGCACATTGACCACGTTGTTGCTCACGGTGCCGACGAGAGTGCCGGACAGCAGCGCGGCCAGCGCCGGCGGCGTGCCACCTCCCGATGGGTGGACGCCGGACCCGGTGGGGCGGCTGTCGGTATCAGTCATCGCAGGTCTTTCATGGCCGGTCTGTCGCGCAGGGGTGGTCCGTGCGGAGGCGCCCGCTCCGCCACTGTCTCATTCGCGCCGCGGCGATGGTGCTGCCCGCACGGGTCATGGCGCACCGGAAAGCCACCCCCACGGGGACATGCTGCACAGTCACCGCCGGCCGCTCCGGCCGGTGTGGCGCGAAAGCACCAGATCCCGGCGCAGGGCGTTACTTCGGCGCAACACGCCGACATCAAGATGACAACGTCGGAACACGTTGCACAGGCAGACGAGGCAACCGGTGTGCACTCTGTGCGTTGACCGGCACCGGGAACGCGTCGAGCATTCCCCCATCAGACTGCACAGCCCACGAGCAGTTGTGAATGAAAGATCCGCGATGGACATACATCTCAGCGCAGCCCACTGGATCTACCTGGCCGGAATCGTCGTCATTCTCGCCACGATGGCGATGCGCAAGAACATCCTGGTGCCATCCGTCGTGGCCACGCTGCTGACCGCCTCGGTGTTCTCGGGCAGCATCGTGACGGGCCTGTCGTCGATCTTCAATGCCAGCTTGGTGGCGGCCAACGAGCTGTTCAACATCTTCTTGATCATCGCCTTCGTGACCGCGATGCTCGGCGCCCTGCGCGAGATGGGTGCCGATCGCCTGATGGTGACGCCGTTCCGACGGGTAATGCGGGCGGGCACAAGTAGTTTCATCGTTCTCGCCGCGGTCACCTATGTGATCTCACTGTTCTTCTGGCCGACCCCTGCCGTGCCACTGGTCGGGGCCGTCCTCATTCCGGTGGCCATCCGGGCCGGCCTGAGCCCGCTGTCGGTCGGCATGGTGATCGCGATTGCCGGTCAAGGGATGGCGCTGTCCTCGGACTTCATCATCAAGGTCGCACCGGGTATCTCTGCCACCGCGGCGGGCGTCGACGCCGACCGGGTGGCCGACAAGGCGATGGTGTTGTCGCTGATCGTCGGGCTGAGCGCGTTGCTCATCACCTATCTCACCCAACGCCGGACGTGGCGGGCACCCTCGCCGGATCTGCTCGTGTCATGGGAGGACAAAGCGGACAGGTTCGGCCTCACCGGCGGCAACCAGGCCGACCCGGGCGGATCCGGCGCCGCCCCGACCGTCGACCTACGCGGCACCACCCCGGCCGGCGGTACCGCCACGGCAGCCGCACCGGTCGCGACCGCGGTGCTGGACCAGACCGCCGCCGAGCCGGTCGTCGCACCGAAGTCGTTGGCCGCCAAGGTTTTCGCGATGACAGTGCCACTGGCCTACCTGACCTTCATCGTGTATCTGCTGCTGGGCAAGTTCACCACGGCGGTTCCCCCGTTGAAGGGCGGTGACGCGGCGGGCATCGTCGGTGGCATCGCGGCGATACTGCTGTTCGCCGCCTGCCTGACCAACGACAAGCGCACATTTCTGGAGAGCTCGTCGACGCATATCGTGGACGGCCTGGTGTTCGCGTTCAAGGCCATGGGCGTCGTGTTGCCCATCGCCGGCTTCTTTTTCATCGGCAACGGTGACTTCTCCGCCCGCATCCTCGGCATGCCCGAGGGCGCCAAAGGGCCCGCGTTGTTGTTCGATCTGATCAACGCCGCGCTGGCCCACGTCGCGCCCAATCCCTTTGTCGTCGCGTTCACCGTGCTGGTGGTAGGCGTGATCGCAGGTCTGGAGGGCTCCGGGTTCAGCGGTCTGCCGCTCACCGGCTCGTTGTCGGCCGCGCTCGGCACCGCCGCCGGGATGGACCCGGCGACACTGGCCGCCGTCGGTCAGATGGGCAATATCTGGTCCGGCGGCGGCACGCTGGTGGCGTGGTCGTCGCTGGTCGCGGTGGCCGGCTTCGCCCGCGTCCCCGTGCTCACCCTGGCCCGCAAGTGCTTCGTGCCGGTGGTGACCGGGCTGGTGCTGTCCACGGTGTTCGCCATCCTCGTGTTCTGAGGCGTGTTCTGAGGCGTGTTCTGAGGCCGGGCGCCGCCGCAGAAGGCGGCGGCGCAACAGGCCATCACACCGCGCAGCGAAAGCCGATGTGCGTGGTCGCGGTGTCCCGTGACTGCGGTGAGCGGGCCGCCGGCCGGTAACGGTGGCAGTACTCCGGTGCGCACAGGTGCGATCCGCCCTTGAGCGCCTGGCTGACCCCGGGATCGTCATCCGGCAGGCAGCACGGGTTGGCCAGCCGGCCGGTGAACTCTGTGGCCGTCCACTCCCACACGTTGCCGATCATGTCGACCAGCCCGAATCCGTTGGGCGGGAAGGTGCCCACCGGGGATGTCCCGACCCAGCCCGCGGCCCCGTCGTTGCGGTACGGGAACGCACCCTGCCAAGTGTTGGCCATCAGCGTGCCCCCGGGTGTCATGTCGTCACCCCACGCGTAGGTGGAGTCCGACCCGGCCCGGGCCGCGTACTCCCACTCGGCCTCGGTGGGCAGGCGCCGGCCCGCCCACGCGGCGTAGGCCAGCGCGTCGGCGTAGGCCACCTGGACGACGGGGTGGTCGGGGGCACCCTCCCCGCGCTCCGGCCCGAACGGATACCGCCAGCTTGCGCCGGGCGCCCAATCCCACCACTGCCGCCAGTTCCGCAGATCGACCGGACCGGGCGTCTGCCGGAACACCATGGCACCGGGCGCCAGATCCGCCGCCGGCACACCGGGATACAGTGCCGGGTCCATCGGCCGTTCGGCCACCGTCCGGTAACCGGTGGCCTCGACGAACGCGGCGTACTGAACGGTCGTCACCGGGTGCCGCTCGATCGCGAACGGGCCCACCTGCGCCGTCCGCACCGGCGCCTCCTCCGGATAGAAATCCGAACAGCCCATCCGGAATGTCCCGCCCGGCAGTTGAACGAGATCGGTCAGGGTCATGGGATGCGGATCTGGAAGTCCCCGGCGAGCAGTTCGGCCGCACCGTCGAATCCCGTTGTCCCGGTGGGCGCGGTGGTGTGCACCGATACCAGGTAGTTGCCCGCATTGGTCCAGACGTGCACCACCCGGTCCACGAACTCGACCGCATTCTGCGGGGTGTCCGACCACGCGCCGAGCAGTTTCTGCCCGCTGTAGCCGCACAGCTCGGCGGGCAGCACGCTGATCGAGCTGACCGCCGCCTCGGCCATCATGCGGTCGGCGTACTCGTCGAATGCCTTCGCCGGCTCCAGCGAGGTGGCCGCGATGGTGATGGTGGCGTTCATGCCCTGCGGGCCGGTGAGATGCCCGGCGATATCGCCGCTGCCGCCCTGCATCGACCAACCGTCCGGCACTGGCACGGTGACCACCGGTGCCGCCGCATCTGCCACCTTCGCCACGAAGCCGATCTGTGGTTTGCTCTCCGGCTCACACGTCACCGCCTGCGCGGGCAGCTGGGCGCGGCTGGTGGGGACCACGCCGTAGGGGGACGGGTCCGGGTCACCGGACGTGGACGTGCCGGGCGCACCGGCGACTGCGGGTGCGCCCTCGGCGGCGATCGGAATTCCGGTGCTGGTGCGGACACATCCGGCGGCGACGACGAGGACCGCAGCGGCCCCGGCGACCGCCACGGCGCGCGTCAACGTGTCAAAACGTGTCATCAGTCCTTCGCGAACGCTTGGGCCAACTCCCTCTCCACATCACGGTACGGCGCACCGGAGATGTCGACCACCACCTTGGCGATTGTCCCACCGGTGAACGCGAAGGGTGCCCGGTACGCACCGCATACCGCCTGGCCGTTGTTGCGCCCGACCGCGATCCCGCTGCCGGACAGACCGAAACTGCCCGGGTGGGTGCGGACACCGGTGCGGGTGGCCACCACGGTGTCGTCCACGTGCAGGGTGATGTCCCCGAGCGGCGTGTGGCTGCCCTCGACGGTGCCGGTGCGGTCATAGCGCACCCCGAAGACGTGGATGCCCAGCGGCGCCGGCGCTTCGGCCGACACCCGTTGTTCGTCTTCGCCCATGAAGTTGTACACGTACTGCAGCCGGCCGTCCTGGATGAACAGGACATGCCCGCCGTGTCCGGCACCGTGTTTGAACAGCACACCCTCGGCATCGGCGGTGTCGACGGTCACCTCCGCCAGCACCGAGAACGACTGGCCGCGCAGTTCGGCGGCGGCACCGGTGCCGACCTCCGCGGTGCCCGGGTAGTAGGTGAAGTTCGTCCGGTCGACCGCCAGGTAGGGCCGCCACCGGCCGAGCGTCTCGAAGATGTTCAGATCGCCCAGCGGCAGCCCGTTGTACTTGGCGGCCTCGGCGAACCACAATGCCTTGAGTTCTTCCAACTTGTCCGGATGTTGCGCGGCCAGGTCACGGCATTGACTGCGGTCGGATTCGATGTGGAACAGCTCCCACCGGTCGGCGTCGAAGTGACTCCACCCCGCCGGCGAAGCGGCGTGCACGGTATTGGCGAACCAGCCGTCGTGCCAGATGCCGCGGGTGCCCAGCATGGTGTAGAACTGCGTGCGCTTACCCGTGTCGGCGCCGGGATCGGCAAGGGCGGCTTTGAAACTCACCCCGTCGAGCGGTTTCTGGGCGATACCGCCGACCTCGGCGGGTGGGGTGATACCGAGCAGGTCGTACACGGTCGGCGTGATGTCGCAGACGTTGACGTAGTGGTCTCTGACCTCACCATGGGCATCGATTCCGTTGGGCCAGCTGATGATTGCGGTGTCGGCGATACCGCCTTCGTGGGAGGCGTAGCGCTTGAACAGCTTGTAGGGCGTGTTGAAGGCCATCGCCCAGCCGATCGGATAGTGGTTGTAGGTGTCCGGACCGCCCAGCTGGTCGTAGAACCGCATGCTCTCTTCGACGGTGTCGATGTAGCCGTTGAAGAACTTGTTCTCGTTGACCGAACCGTTGGGCCCGCCCTCACCGCTGGCACCGTTGTCCGAGATCACCACGATGATGGTGTTGTCCAGCTGGTCGGATTCCTCGAGATAATCCAGGATCCGCCCGATCTGGGCATCGGTGTAGGACAGGAACCCGGCGAACACCTCGGCCATCCGGGCGAACAGCCGTTTCTCGTCGTCGTCGAGGGTGTCCCAAGGCCGCACGGTGTCCTGCAGCGGCCAAGGTTCGCCGCCCGGCCCCTTGACATCCAGATACGGGTTGACGGGTGAGAGCTCGGTGTCGGGCGGCACGATGCCGAGCTTCTTCTGGTTCTCCAGGACCAGTTCGCGGTAGCGCTCGTAGCCCATGTCAAACGTGCCGGCATAGCGGTCCGCCCACTCGGCGAACACGTGGTGCGGGGCGTGGCCGGCCCCCGGGCACAGGTAGGAGAACCACGGCTTGTCCGGGGCGATCACCTTGGAATCGCGGATGAACTCGATTGTCTTGTCGGCCAAGTCCTTCGACAGGTGATAACCCTCGTCGGGCGTCGCCGGCGGGGTCACCGGGTGGTTGTCGTAGACCAGGTCGGGATACCACTGGTCGGTCTCGCCACCCATGAACCCGTAGAAGCGCTCGAACCCGCGGCCCAGCGGCCAATGCCGCTTGGTGGCGGCCAGGTTGGATTCCTCCAGCGGGGTCAGGTGCCATTTGCCGATCGCATAGGTGTTGTAGCCGCGTTCGGCCAGCACCTCGGACAACAGCGCGGTGTCGGCCGGGATGCGGCCGTTGCAGTTGGGGAAGCCGTCGGTGAACTCTTCGATGGTGGCCATCCCGACGGTCGTGGGGTTGCGGCCGGTGAGCAACGACGCCCGGGTCGGCGAGCACAGCGCCGTGGTGTGGAACTGGGACAGCCGCACCCCCTTGCCCGCGATCCGGCGCATCGCCGGCATCTGCACCAATCCCCCGAAGCAGTCCCACGTCGCGATGCCGGTGTCGTCCCACACCAGATACAAGATGTTGGGTGCGCCGGGCGGGGCGGTGGGAGCGGCATAGGGTGTCCAATCGGGCTCGGAATCCCGGATATCCACTGCGATCTTGCCGTTGAACTCAGCTGCCATGGCAACCCCATTGCGGTCGTCGGACCCGCCGTGCACTCGACGGTCGCCCGGGAGATTACACCTGCCGGGTAGGACACGCCTGAGAAAATTGACGCTCGCGACACCCGAATTCGTCACGCCATCGGGTCGGCGTGTTCGTTCACCCTGTCGCAGGCGACCCACTCAACCGATGAGCAACTGCGGCAACAGAGTCCGGGTATCGGGCACGAACGGCCAGTCCGGGTCGGCCAACCGGGCGCGCAGCTGCGCATCGGTCCACCACCAGCCGTCGGCGATCTCCTCCGGTTGATGGCGAATGGGCCCGTCGTAGCGCACCTGGTAGGCGAACAGGTGACACCGCATCGGTCTGCCGGCCCATCGTCCGTCCCAGGCCAGGGCCGCCACTTCGGTGAGCGGCACCCCGGTGATGCCCAGTTCCTCGCCGAGCTCGCGGGCGGCGGCCTGCGGCGGTCGCTCCCCCGGCCCGACGACGCCCCCGGCCAGACAGTCGTGCATGCCGGCGAACACGGCCTTGGTGTCGGTCCGCCGGTGCACGTACAGCCGGCGCCCGTCGAGCGACCGGACCAGCACGCCGGCACTGGCGTGCCAGAGGCCCTCGGCGTACACCCACGATCGCGGCGCTTGGCCGAGCACGGCGCCGGCGGCGTCGTACACCGCGATCGACTCGTCGCCCGCCGCACGCAAATGTCCCCCAGCACCGCGTGGGTTCTGGGGGACATTCACGACTGCTCGCGCAGCGAGGTTACTTGGCGCGCTCGAGCACCTCGACCAGCCGCCACCGCTTGGTGGCCGACAGCGGCCGGGTCTCCATCAGCGAGACGCGGTCGCCGACACCGGCATCACCGTTCTCGTCGTGCGCCTTGACCTTGCTGGTGGTCCGGATGATCTTGCCGTAGAGCGCGTGGCTCTTGCGCGACTCCAGCTCGACCACGATGGTCTTCTCCATCTTGTCGCTGACCACGTAGCCGATGGCGGTCTTACGACGGCCGCGCGGCTTCTCGGTGGCCGGCGTGTGCTTGGAGCCGGCCTCTTTCTTGGTTGCGTCTGCCATTTTTACGAATCCTCACCGACGGGTCCGGCGGCCAGACCCAGTTCACGTTCACGCAGCACGGTGTAGACCCGTGCGATCTCCTGGCGGACGACACGCAGCCGCCGGTTGTTGGCCAGCTGCCCGGTCGCCATCTGGAAGCGCAGGTTGAACAGCTCTTCCTTCGACTCGCGCAAACGAGTGGTGAGCTCCTCGTCGGTCAGCTCACGCAGTTCGCCCGGCGAAACTCCAACTGCCATCAGAACTGCTCCTCTCGTGTCACGATGCGTGCCTTGATCGGCAGCTTGTGGATGGCGCGGGTCAGCGCGTCCCTGGCGATCTTCTCGTCCGGGTAGCTCAGCTCGAACAGCACGCGTCCGGGCTTCACGTTGGCGACCCACCATTCCGGCGAACCCTTACCCGAACCCATGCGGGTCTCGGCGGGCTTCTTGGTCAGCGGGCGGTCCGGGAAGATGTTGATCCAGACCTTGCCACCACGCTTGATGTGGCGGTTGATGGCGATACGAGCCGACTCGATCTGCCGGTTGGTGATGTAGGCGTGCTCCAGTGCCTGGATGCCATAGTCACCGAAGCTGACCGAGGTGCCGCCGCTGGCAATGCCACGCTGCTCCGGGTGGTGCTGCTTGCGGTGCTTGACCTTGCGGGGAATCAACATGATTAGCCCTCCGTGCTCTCAGCGGTTGCCTCGGCGGCATCCGCTGCACCCTCGTTGGCGGCGCGGCCGGCGTCGGTGCTCGTCGCCGTGGTACCCGACGCACCGCTGCGGCGCGGGCGGGTGCCCGACGGACGATCCCGGCGCGGCCGGTCGGCGGCCGGCGCCACGGCGGTCAGCTCACGCTTGCCACCGACGATGTCGCCCTTGTAGATCCACACCTTCACGCCGATCCGGCCGAAGGTGGTCTTCGCCTCGTAGAGGCCGTAGTCGATGTCCGCGCGCAGCGTGTGCAGCGGGACGCGACCTTCGCGGTAGAACTCCGAGCGGCTCATCTCCGCACCGCCGAGGCGGCCGGAGCACTGCACCCGGATGCCCTTGACGTTGGGCTGACGCATGGCCGACTGGATCGCTTTGCGCATCGCGCGGCGGAAGGCCACCCGGTTGCTCAGCTGCTCGGCGACACCCTGGGCCACCAGCTGCGCCTGGCTCTCGGGGTTCTTCACCTCGAGGATGTTCAGCTGAACCTGCTTGCCGGTCAGCTTCTCCAGGTCGGCACGGATGCGGTCGGCCTCGGTTCCGCGGCGGCCGATCACGATGCCCGGGCGCGCGGTGTGGATGTCCACGCGGACCCGGTCACGGGTGCGCTCGATCTCCACGTCGGCGATGCCGGCGCGCTCCAGGCCGGTGGCCAGCAGGCGGCGGATCGCGACGTCTTCCTTCACGTAATCCGCGTACTGCTTGTCGGCGTACCAGCGGGACTTCCATTCGGTGGTGATGCCCAGGCGGAAGCCGTGCGGGTTGATTTTCTGGCCCACTACTCCGAGCCCTCCTTCGAATCGGTGGCCTTCGCAGCAGCAGCCTTGCTGCCCTGCGCGCGACGGGTACGCGCGGTCGAACCCGCAGAACCCTTCTCGCTGCCGTTCCGCGGCGGACGGCTCTCCACGATCACGGTGATGTGGCTGGTGCGCTTGCGGATCCGGAAGGCACGCCCCTGGGCGCGCGGACGGATGCGCTTGGCGGTCGGGCCACCGTCGGCGTGGATGGTGGCGACCACCAGGGTCGCGGGATCCAGGCCGTCGTTGTTCTGCGCGTTGGCGGCCGCACTGGCGATCACCTTGGCGACGGTGGTGCTGGCGTCCTGGGGAGCCCAGCGCAGGATGTCGAGCGCCTCGGTCACGGACTTGCCGCGGACCAGGTCGATGACCCGGCGCGCCTTGGTCGGCGAGAACGGCACGAAACGCGCCACCGCCTTCGCGGACGGGTATTCAGTCGTCGTCGTCATGGCCTACCGCCGCTTCGCTTTCCGGTCGTCCTTGATGTGACCCTTGAACGTGCGGGTCGGGGCAAATTCGCCGAGCTTGTGCCCGACCATCGCCTCGGTGACGAACACCGGCACGTGCTTGCGGCCGTCGTGGACGGCGAAGGTGTGGCCGATGAAGTCCGGGATGATGGTGGACCGGCGCGACCAGGTCTTGATGACCTGCTTGGTGTTCTTCTCGTTCTGGACGTCGACCTTCTTGAGCAGATGGTCGTCGACGAACGGGCCCTTCTTCAGGCTGCGTGGCATCGCTATTTACTCCTAGCGCTTCTTGCCGGTGCGCCGGCGACGGACGATGAGCTTGTCGCTGGCCTTGTTCGGCTTGCGAGTGCGGCCCTCGGGCTTGCCCCACGGGCTCACCGGGTGACGACCACCGGAGGTCTTACCCTCACCACCACCGTGCGGGTGGTCGACCGGGTTCATCACGACACCACGGACGGTGGGGCGCTTGCCCTTCCATCGCATACGGCCGGCCTTGCCCCAGTTGATGTTCGCCTGCTCGGCGTTGCCCACCTCGCCGACGGTGGCGCGGCAGCGCACGTCGACGCGACGGATCTCACCGGACGGCATACGCAGCGAGGCGTAGGCGCCTTCCTTACCGAGCAGCTGGATGCTGACACCGGCCGAGCGGGCCAGCTTGGCGCCGCCGCCGGGCCGCAGCTCCACGGCGTGGATCACGGTACCGGCCGGGATGTTGCGCAGCGGCAGGTTGTTACCCGGCTTGATGTCGGCGTTGGGGCCCGACTCGATGACGTCACCCTGCTTCAGGCCCTGCGGCGCGATGATGTAGCGCTTCTCGCCGTCGAGGAAGTGGAGCAGCGCGATGTTCGCGGTGCGGTTGGGGTCGTACTCGATGTGCGCGACCTTGGCGTTGACGCCGTCCTTGTCATTGCGACGGAAGTCGATGACGCGGTAGGCCCGCTTGTGGCCGCCACCCTTGTGCCGCGTGGTGATGCGGCCGTGGGCGTTACGTCCACCGGTCCCGTGCAGGGGACGGATGAGCGACTTCTCCGGAGTGGAACGAGTGATCTCGGCAAAATCGGAGACGCTCGAACCGCGACGACCCGGGGTCGTCGGCTTGTACTTGCGAATTCCCATGTCTCTGTATCTCTCTCCCGGACTACGCCGGGGCTCCGAACAGGTCGATCGGCTTGCTGCCCGGCGCCAGGGTCACGATCGCGCGCTTGGTGCTCTTGCGCTGGCCGTAGCCGGTCCGGGTGCGCTTGCGCTTGCCCTGCCGGTTGGCGGTGTTCACCGAATCGACCTTGACGGAGAAGATCTTCTCGATGGCGATCTTGATCTGCGTCTTGTTCGAATCCGGGTGCACCACGAACGTGTACACGTTGTCCTCGATCAGTCCGTAGGACTTCTCCGAGATGACCGGGGCCAGGATGATGTCGCGGGGGTCAGTCACGGTTGCCATCAGGCCGACACCTCTTCTTTCTGGTCCTTCGCGGCCTTGGTGTTCGCGGCGATGTAGGCGTTCAGGGCCTCCACCGAGAACACGACGTCATCGGCACGCAGCACGTCGTACGTGTTCAGCTGATCCGGCGAGAGCACGTGCACACCGGGAAGGTTGCGCACACTCTTGGCGCCGACCTCGTCGGCACGGCCGATGACCACCAGGACACGCTTGCGATCGGTGAGCGAGCCGAGGAAACCCTTGGCGCTCTTGGTCGACGGGACCTGGCCGGCCACCAGTTCGGTGACGGCATGGATCCGGTCGTTGCGGGCCCGGTCCGAGAGCGCCCCGCGCAGGGCGGCGGCGATCATCTTCTTCGGCGTGCGCTGGCTGTAGTCGCGCGGCTTCGGGGCGTGCACAGCGCCACCGCCGGTGAACTGCGGCGCGCGGGTCGAGCCCTGGCGGGCCCGGCCGGTGCCCTTCTGGCGGTACGGCTTCTTGCCACCACCGGACACCTCACCGCGGGTCTTGGCCGAGTGCGTGCCCTGGCGGGCGGCCGCCAGCTGCGCGTTGACCACCTGGTGCAGCAGCGCGATGTTGGCCTCTACGCCGAACAGCGCGGAGGGCAACTCGACGGAGCCGTCCTTCTTGCCGTCCGGGGTATGGACGTCAATCTTCAAAGAAGTCATTACTTCTCACCTCGTTTGATCGCGGTGCGGACCACGACCAGTCCACCGGTGCGTCCGGGGACGGCACCCTTGATCAACAGCACGCCGTTCTCGGCGTCGACCTTGTGCACCTTCAGGTTCTGGGTGGTCACGCGGTCGTTACCCATCCGGCCCGACATCCGGGTGCCCTTGAAGACACGACCCGGGGTGGCGCAGCCACCGATCGAACCGGGACGGCGGTGCACGGCCTGGGCACCGTGTGCGGCGCCCTGACCGGCGAAGCCGTGGCGCTTCATGGTGCCGGCGAAGCCCTTGCCCTTGCTGGTGCCGGTCACGTCGACGTACGCGCCGTCGGCGAAGATCTCGGCGGTCAGCTCCTGGCCGACCTCGTACTCGGCGGCGGCAGCCTCGTCGTCGAGCCGCAGCTCGGCCAGGTGCCGGCGCGGGTTGACGCCCGCGGCGGCGAACTGACCGGTCACCGGCTTGTTGACCTTGCGGGGGCTGATCTCGCCGTAGGCGAGCTGCACGGCGCTGTAACCGTCGCGCTCGGTGGTGCGGATGCGGGTCACCACGTTGGGGCCGGCCTTGACGACCGTCACCGGGACGACTTTGTTGTTCTCGTCGAACACCTGCGTCATACCCAGCTTGGTGCCCAGAATGCCTTTTCTAGCCATTTCTCTGGTTTCTCCTACTGGGATGCCTATTGGATGTTGACGTCGACGCTGGCCGGCAGGTCGATGCGCATCAAGGCGTCAACGGTCTTCGGCGTCGGGTCGAGGATGTCGATAAGGCGCTTGTGGGTACGCATCTCGAAATGCTCCCGCGAGTCCTTGTACTTATGGGGGGACCGGATGACGCAATACACGTTCTTCTCGGTCGGCAGCGGCACCGGGCCGACCACACTGGCGCCCGTACGGGTGACTGTCTCGACGATCTTGCGCGCCGAGGCGTCGATCGCCTCATGGTCGTAGGCCTTGAGCCTGATGCGGATCTTCTGTCCCGCCACGCTTCTCCTACCTCACTACTAGCGGGCTTCCGCGCGCCTGGGCGCGAAAAAACCTCTGTGTTCGTGCGCCACGCACATGTGCGTGACGCTGGCTATGCCGCCGCTGTTTACCTGTCTCTGGTTCACCGGCCCCCGCGCTCGGGTGTGTCGCCCTCGCGCACACTCGCCCGCGCCTGAAATAAGGTCACGATCGAGGTGGGGACCGGGTGCGCCCATACGAGCGCGGGTCGGATGCCCTGGCGGGCAGAACCCGGCTCAAGGCAACCCGAACAGTATGCCCCAGATCGGGGCGTCCGCCAAATCCCGGCCCGACCGGGAGCTGCCGCGATCGGCGCTGCCGGCGAGGCTGAAGCCAGGACCCCTCGTGAGACGAAAATCGTTCCTGGCCTCAGCCTCGGGCCATGCCCCTATCTTACTGCACAGTAAGGTGATGCCATGCCGGCTTTCAGCCCGACCTATCGCGCCTGGCAACAGCTGTCCGGACGGCCCGGAGGCACCCGCATCTTCTCGGCCGCGGCGATGCTGCGGGTCCCGTACTTCGCCTCGGTGCTGCCGCATGTGCTGCGGATGGAGCCGGGCCGCGCCGAGGTGGCGGTACCCAAGTGGTTCTTCGTGCACAACCACCTGCACACCGTGCACGCGATCGCGTCGTGCAATGCGGCCGAGGTGGCGATGGGCATGGCCATGGAGGCCACCGTGCCCACCACCCACCGCTGGATTCCCAAGGCCATGACCGTGCAATACCTGGCCAAGGCCACCACCTCACTGCGCGCGGTCGCACAGTTCGACGTGCCGGACTTCGCCGCCATCACGGAGGGGACCGAGATCCTGGTGCCGGTGCGCATCACCGACCGCGACGGCACCGAGGTGGTGCACGCCGAGATCACCACCTGGGTGACGGTCCATGCGGCGGGTGGTCAGTCGAGGTAGGTGCCGTGCCCCTCGCGCACCAGGTCGCCGTCGAAGATCAGCACCTCGTTGACCAGCTGACCGCGGTGGTTGCGGTAGTTGATGACGACGCTGGAGACGCCGCGATAGACGGCGACGAACTCGAAATGCAGGTCCGGCAGCTGCGCCAGCCCACGGGTCCAGTAGGCGCGCAGGGCGGGCTTGCCGTGCACCACTCCCCTACTGCCGGGCACCACCCGCTCGGCCACCGGCGAGGTGAACACCACATCGTCGTGGAAATGCGCGAGCACCGCCTCGACATCGTGCCGGTTCCAGGCATCCACCCAGGCCTGCGCGAAGCCATCCATGCCGTCCATGTCGTCAGCCTTTCAACCCGGCCCAGAACGGGCACTGGTGCGCGGCGGCGAAGTCGGTGACCATCCGACTGCCGTCGGGCCGCAGTTGCATCCACGGGTCGGATCCCTCGTTGACCGGCGGCCAGATCGGCCCACCGGGCGCAGCCGGGACACCGGTGGTGATGAATTGCGTCCAGTACGACAGCATCTGGTCGGACAGCCGCTGCTGTGCGGCATCCAGCGGCGGAGCCCCGCCGATCTCGAACAGGTACCGCAGTTCCAACGAGTGACTGGCCCCGACCGGAAAAGGCAACTGCCGCAACGGGTCCGGAGTTGGCGGAGCGGGATCGTCGAATTCGTAGCCGAAGACCGGCGCCGCCCTTGCCAGGTCGGTGGCCATCCGGTGCGCGACGCAGGCGAACACACCGTCGGTGACCGCGGCGGCGTACGCCAGCGACGTGCTGCCACCGAACCGGGCCAGCGGATAGCGCTCGCCGACGGCGGGCCCGTCGGCACCGAAGGTGTCGGCGAGCAGGCCCGGATAGTCGGCCGGCGTCGACACGTGCCGGGTACGCAGGTACTGCAGCGCGACGAACAAGGTGAACTCGTCGCGGTTGGTGCCGATCAACACCGGCACCTTGGCGGCCTTACCGTCGCGGATCAGCGTGACCGGATCGCCCGGCAGCACCGGGGTTCCCGTCGTCGGCCCGGTCAGCCAGTCATTGCCGATCCGGTAGAACCACGGCGGCTGATCGAGTTCGGCCGCCGGTAGCGCGCGCAGGCAGCGCGCGGCGTCGGCCGGGTCGGCGCAGCCCACCCGCGCGGCGTAGCGCAGGCTTTCCCGGTGTGCGGTGGCCAGATCGGCCTGGGCCTGGCACGGCCCGCTCTGGATGATCGCGGCCCGGAACAGGCCGGCCGACCCGGGTGCGACCAGGTGGTCGCACACCGACATCGCGCCGGCGGATTCCCCGGCGATGGTGACCTTGGCCGGGTCGCCGCCGAAGGCACCGATGTTCTCGTGCACCCACCGCAGCGCGGCCTGCTGATCGGCCAGCCCGTAGTTGCCGTCCCCCACACCGGGATGGGCCAGGAATCCGGGCGCACCGAGCCGGTAGTTGACGGTGACCACGATGACCCGGCCCGTGGTGGCCAGCCATCGCGATCCGTACAGGTCACCGCTGCCGTTGAGGAATGCACCGCCATGGATCCAGAACATGACCGGCAGCCCGGCCGCGCCGGAGGGCACCCACACGTTCAGCGTCAGGCAGTCCTCCGCGGTCTTGCGCCCCCAGCCGGGATCTCGGGACGTGTCCTGCACACAGCGGGGACGCGGCAGCGTGGCGTCGCGCACCCCCGTCCACGGCCGGACCGGGGCGGGCGGCTGCCAACGCAGGGCTCCCACCGGCGGCGCCGCGTACGGAATTCCTTGGAACAGAACGTAGCCCGAGGCAACCGCACCCTGCAGTTGCCCATCGGCGAGGTGCACGACGCCGTTGTCCAGGCGCGGGTCCGGGGTGGGCACCTGGCTGGTGTCGGCGGTCTGGCCGGCGCCACGTGCGCAGCCGCCCAACACCACCACACCGATGGCCAAGACCGCCAACAAGCGAGCGACGGCGCCTGACCAACGGCGCCGAACCGGACCGGACAGCATGATCTGCGAGCCTACGGCAGCCGATCGGCGCAAAGCCGCCCGCGCGAGGGCGTGCATCGTCGACACTGAGAGCGACCGGAAACCTGACACCTGTCAAGTCGACCGCAAGGAGCCGCCGATGAGCACCCCGACCACCGATCGCCCGGTCAGCCCGGACAACCGAGTGCTGGCCGATCCCGGTGCCTACGCCGATGAACCGCGGCTGCATGCCGCCCTGCGCCGGTTGCGTGCCGAGCAGCCGGTTTCCTGGGTCGACACCCGGCCGTACCGCCCGTTCTGGGCGATCACCAAACACGCCGACATCATGGCGATCGAACGCGACAACAACCTGTTCATCAGCGAGCCGCGCCCGCTGCTGGCCACCGCCGACGCCGACGACATGGCCAAGGCGCAGTTGGAGGCCGGCATGGGGCTGCGCACGCTGATCCACATGGACGATCCGCACCATCGCAAGGTGCGCGCCATCGGGGCGGACTGGTTCCGGCCGAAGGCCATGCGCGATCTCAAGGTGCGCGTCGACGAACTGGCCAAGCGCTACGTGGACCGGATGCGCGAGATCGGCCCCGAATGCGATTTCGTCACCGAGATCGCGGTCAACTTCCCGCTGTACGTGATCATGTCGCTGCTGGGCCTGCCCGAATCCGATTTCGGCCGGATGCACATGCTCACCCAGGAGATGTTCGGCGGTGACGACGAGGAGTACCAGCGCGGCAAGTCTCTGGAGGACGGCCTGGAGGTGTTGCTGGACTTCTTCTCCTACTTCTCCGCGCTGACCGCATCGCGCCGGGCCCAGCCGACCGGGGACCTGGCATCGGCGATCGCCAACGGCACCGTCGACGGCCGGCCGCTCTCCGATGTCGACACCGCCTCCTACTACGTGATCGTGGCCAGCGCCGGCCATGACACCACCAAGGACGCGATCTCGGGCGGCCTGCACGCACTCATCGAGAATCCCGGCGAGTTGGACCGGATCCGCGCACAACCGGACCTCCTGGGCACCGCGGTCGAGGAGATGATCCGCTGGACCACACCGGTCAAGGAGTTCATGCGCACCGCCACCGCCGACACCGAGGTGCGCGGCATCCCGATCGCCAAGGGGGAATCGGTCTACCTGGCCTATGTGTCGGGCAACCGCGACGAGGACGTGTTCACCGACCCGTTCCGGTTCGACGTCGGCCGGGACCCCAACAAGCATCTGGCCTTCGGGTACGGCGTGCACTTCTGTCTGGGTGCCGCACTGGCCCGGATGGAGATGACCAGCCTGTTCGGTGAGCTCCTACCCCGCCTCGACTCCATCGAACTGGCCGGACCCCCAGAGCTTTCCCGCACCGTGTTCGTCGGGGGCCTCAAGCACCTGCCGATTCGGTACGCGTTGCGCTGATCGCTTGAGTGGCCAGGAAACCGTCGACCGCCGCCCGCGCGATCTCCGCGTAGTCGAAATCGGGCAGCGTGCTCAGCTTGCCGAGCACGACGGGGCCGAGCAGTAGTGCCGCGGCCCTGGTGCGGTCCACGTCGCCGAGCACGGCCACCGCCTCGGGACTGGTCAGCACCGACTCCAATGGGGCGGCGTACTGTTCGGCGACCCGCGCGCGCAGCGTCTGCACCTCGGGGCTGCTCGAGTGCCCCGCGGTGCCCAGCCAGGGCGGCGTGGTCATATCGCCACCCAGCGCCAGCCAGGACATGGCGGCCACCGTGATCGGCGCCTCCGCGATCAGCGCGGCCTGCGCCTGCACCAGGGCCGTCAACCGATCTCGCAACGGCCCGTCCGGCGGTGGTTCCGGCGCGGGCGGGATCAACGCGTGAAAAGCCGCCGCCAGCAAGTCGTTTCCGCTGGGGAAATGCCGGTACAGCGTGGCCCGGGCGACATTCGCGCCGCGCAGGACGGCGTCGACGGTCACCGCGCTGGGACCACCCGATCGCAGCAGCGCCGTCGCGGCGTCGAGCAACCGCGCCCGGGACCGGGCCGGCCGCGGGTCCGATTCGGCCGCCATGCTCGAAACACCTCCCGCAAAGAAACGAGACTGTTAGTCTCGTAGCAAGACCATCGGTCTCATTATGTCGCATCCGGGGAGGAGTCGAGCGTGGTCGACACCCCCGTGCAGCCCGCCGTCTCGGCGCGCGCCCGGGCTTGGACGCTGTGCATCGCCTGCCTGGGCGTGCTGCTGGTCATCTCGTCGATGGTGGCGCTCAACACCATGCTCGGCGATATTGCCGTCGCAATGTCGGCCAGTCAGACCCAGCTGACGTGGATCGTGGACAGCTACACCCTGACATTGGCCTGCCTGCTGCTGCCCGCCGGTGCGATCGGCGATCGGTTCGGCCGGCGCAGTGCACTGCTGGCCGGACTGGCAGTGTTCGCGGCGGCCTCGGTGGTCCCGGCACTGAGCCCCGACCCCGGCCTGGTGATCGCGGCCCGCGGGGTGGCCGGCGCCGGAGCCGCGTTCATCATGCCCGCCACCCTGTCGCTGCTCACCACGGCATATCCAAAAGACCAGCGCACCAAGGCCATCGCCATCTGGGCCGGTGTCGCCGGCTGCGGTGCCATCGTCGGCATGCTGGGCTCCGGCCTGCTGCTGCACATCTGGACCTGGCACGCGGTGTTCTGGGCGTTCGCCGCGGGCGCGGCACTGACCTTTGTGCTGACGCTGACCATCCCGGAGTCCAGGGATCCGGACTCCGCGCCGCTGGACGCCGTCGGCGCGGTGCTGATCGGCGCCGCCGTGGCGGTGCTGGTGTTCGGCATCATGGAGGCCCCGGTGCGCGGCTGGGGGCACCCCGTCGTGCTGGGCGGTATCGGCGCTGGCGTGGCTTTGATAGTGGCCTTCGGCATCGTCGAGCTGCGCAGGCGTGCACCACTATTGGATGTACGCCTGTTCCTGGTGCCCGAATTCGCCACCGGCGCAGCGGCTATCACGACGATGTTCATGACCATGTTCGGTTTCTTCTTCCTGCAGATGCAGTTCCTCCAACTCGCGCTCGGCTATTCGCCTTTGGGCACCGCCGTCGCGCTTTCCCCGTTGGCGGTGCCCGTGCTGATCCTGTCCCCGCTGTCGGCCTGGTACCTCCCGCGGTTCGGCCTGCGCTTGGTGGTCTTCACCGGGCTTACGCTGATGGCCATCGGACTGCTGTGCATGCGCGGCGTGGGCATCGATGCGTCCTATTGGGAGCTGGCCTGGCCGTTGATGGTGATCAGTGCCGGTATCGGGTTGCTCACTGCGCCGACGACGTCGGCGATCATGACCTCGGCGCCCGACGGCAAGCAGGGGGTGGCCTCGGCGGTCAACGACACCACACGGGAGATGGGGGCGGCGCTGGGCATCGCACTCGCCGGGTCGATGCTCGCCGGCCGCTACACCGCCGAGATCGCGCCCGCGCTGGGTCGCTATCCCGAACCGGTACACGCCCCGGCAGCCGGATCACTCGGCGAAGCACTCAACGTCGCAACACGATTGGGGCCGGCCGGCGGGGACCTGGCGGATGCCGCGAGAATGGCCTTCCTCTACGCCATGCACAGTTCGTTGACGGTCCTGGCCGTCGTGACGACCGTCGTCGCCGTGCTCGCCGCACTGTGCGCACCGGGCCGTGACGGCCGGTTGCTGTTCAGGAGATGAACTCGGCCGCCCGATGTCCGATCATCGCGATGCTGGCGTGCGGGCCACGGCTGGTCAGGCTCGGCATGATCGAGCCGTCCACCACCCACAGTCCCTGCAGGCCGCGCACCCGGCAGCGCTCGTCGAGCACCGGCCCCATCGGCGCCGTGCCGCTGAGATGCTGCGTCGTGGACCAATGTGCTTGTACCCCAGCCATTCCGGATAGTGCCGTGGCGAGCTCGGCGCCCGCATGCAGCGCGGCCACATCGGCGTCCTCCCGGTCGTAACGATGCTCGAGGACCGGGGCATCGGTGATCCGCGGTGACAGCACCGACAGCCGCCCGCGGGAGCGCGGCCGCATCAAAGCGATACCGATATGCGGGTCGTCCGCCCGACCGGCTCCCGTCATCTCGCTGAAACCCGAGGTGTAAAGCCGTATTTCGACGTCATCGACGGACAGCGCGGCCTCCACCGGAGGCCGACCGCCGGTGGCCGGCCAGCCCACCGGAAGCACCCATTCCGGGTGATCGCAGAAGCCGACCCCGACCGGGAGGTCGGCACGCACCGCGATACCGGCCCACTCGAGCATCCGGGCCGGCCCGATCCCCGATACCAGCAACAGGTGGGCTGAGCCGATCGCCCCGGCGCACAACACGATTCGATCCGCGGCCAGCGTCTGCGCACCCGCGGGTCCGAGCACCTCGACACCGACGGCCCTGGTACCGTCGATCAGCACGCGCAGCACCGGGACATTGGGCCGTACAACGAGATTGGAACGACCCATCGCCGGTGCCAGGAACGCCGCCCCGGGCCCGAGCCGGATGCCGTGGTCGATGTTGAGCGGAACCGCCCCCACCCCGTCGGGACCCGGCGCACCGTTGAGATCGTCGATCCACGGATAGCCCATGCCGAGCGCCCGCTCGACGAACGCCGAGGTGCCCGGGCTGAAGTGCGCCGTCCGGCGGACCCGGATGGGCCCGCGGGTGCCGTGCAGCGGACCGTCGTGGTCGAGGTCGGTCTCGATCGCCCGGAAGTGTGGCAGCACATCGTCCCAGCGCCACCCCGGCACGTCCCAGCCGTCGAAATCGGCGGGGCGGCCGCGGCAGAAGTAGCCGCCGTTGATGGCGCCGGAGCCGCCCACCACGGCACCGCGCAGCACGTCGGCGGACCGGTTCGGGCGGTCGGTCAGTGTGGTGGTGTACCGCCGCACGACGGGACTGCCCGGTCCGATGGGAAGCCGGCCGGCGTCGCGCAACTGCGCCGACACCGCGGGATCGTCGGCACCGGGGCCGGCCTCCAGCACCGTGACCCGACACCGATCATCGGCCGAAAGACGTTCGGCCAGAATCGAGCCGGCGCTGCCCGCACCAACGATCAGGACGTCAGTCAACGGCGGGTGTCACGACCGGAGCTGCGGTTTGAGCGCGCCGACATGGCGTTCGCGCACCACGCCGGTCCACAGCCCGAGCCCGTAGGCGATGTCGTCGAGGCGTTTGAGCAGCAGATAGCTCAGCACGCCTACCCGCTGCGCGTCCTGTTCGGCGTTGTGGTTGCGGGCGGCCCAGTCGGCCAGCCCGTCGACGATCGCGGCGACCAGCACCACCTGCCGGCACCGCCGGAAGAAAACGGCCGCCAACAGCGCCACCGGCCAGTAGTGCCGGCAGATGGCAGAAGCGGTCTGCAGCGCAGAACCCCACAACCCGCGCGCGGCCATCACGGCGACCTCTTTGGGTTCGGTCTCCACCGCGCCCAGCGCCGTCGCGACGCGGCGACCGAACAGCACGGTGATGACGGCGGCCGCGAAGTAACCCATGGTGGAACCGGAGGCCAGCAGGATCCAGACCAGCAGCATCCACCGATGGACCACCATCGGTGCCGTCTTGCCGGGGTGGCGAACCGACAGCGGGGCGGCGGACTGACCGTAGAAGGCCTTGCGCCCGAACCACTCCCGCAGTTGGGTGCGGTGGTCATGACCCACCAGGGCGATGGGTTCGTAGCGCAACCGGTGTCCGGCCTCGACGAACCGCCAGCACAGGTCCACGTCCTCACCGGAGCGCAGCGTCTCGTCGAAGCCACCCACCTCGAGCAGTAGGCTGCGCCGGCAGATGATGGCGGCGCTGGGCACATAGGACACCGGCCCGTACGGCACCACGGGAGCTTCCCGCATGCCCAGGTCCAACGAGGATCGCACCGACTCGTACCGCGCCACCAGATTGTCCGGCTCGTGCAGGCTCACGATGCGCGGCGCGACGAGGGCCACCGCCGGGTCGCAGAAGTGGCCCAGCAGCGATTCCAGCCACCCCCGGCGGGGCACCACGTCGGAATCCAGGAATGCCACGAAGTCGGTGGTGCACGCCGCCAGCCCGGTGTTGCGTGCGGCGGCGGGCCCGCGGCTGCGCTCATGCCGCAACACCAGCACGTCGCAGTACATGCCCTCGAAATCGGAGTCCCGCACGGGCACCGCCGAGCCGTCGTCGACCACGATGACCCGCATCCCGCGCAGCGAGCGCACCAGCCGGCACAGGCCAAGGGTGTTGTCCCGTACCGGCACAACCACTGTGACATCGCGGTGCGACGGCCCGCTGGCCGGGCGCGGATGGGCGACGGTGGCATCCAGCAGCGTACGGGCCAGCTGCGCCGACAGCGCGTCGTGCACCTCGAGGCGGCCGCCGTCGAGCAAGGTCCGCGCCGCCGGCGCCAGCCGCAGCAGCCTGGTCGGGGACCCGCCCAGCAGCGCGGCGCCCTGGCCCAGCACCTTGACCCGACGGTCGACCTGGACGGCGAATCCGTCGGGCAGCCGTGGGCCGGTCATCTGAGCATCCCGTGCGCGTCCGGGGACCAGGCCGACACCCGGTGCACGCATCCGTCGACCATCGCGGTGAACAGCTCCCCACCGTCCCGCTCGGTGGCCGTGGTCGGATCTCCCAGTACCCCGATCTCACTGACCGCGGCCACCCCGCCGCGGCGCATCGCCGGCATCAACTCCGACAACGGTGCTCTGTTACCCGGCACGCGTTCCTCGATCCGCACGTTCTCTGGTGAAATATGTAGCAATACAGAAGTTTCGGTATGTCCGGCATGAGCATCGGCGCCCCGCACCGTACACGACGTCCAGGCGACGTCGCGCCCTTCCGACCGCAGCAGCGTCACGGCGCCGGTCAACGCGTCCACGTTGCCACCGTGCCCGTTGACGAACACCACCCGGGAGGCCCAGCCACACGCCGACCGGCCGAACTCCGTGAGCACCAGCCGCAGTGCCTCGGTGCCGATCGACACCGTCCCGGGGAATCCCTCGTGTTCACCGCTGGCGCCGTAGCTCAGCGGCGGGGCCAGCAACCACGCCGGCCCGATCCGGCCGGCCGCCGCACGGGCGACCGCCACGGCGATCCTGGTGTCGGTGTCCAGCGGCAGGTGGGGTCCGTGCTGTTCGGTGGAACCCAGCGGGACGATCAGCGCCGGCGGCCCGGCGGGCGACGCACCACGCAACCGATTCGACGTCACGGTGCCGAGATCGGTGGGGAAGGCCACCGGACGATGGTAGGCCGAATTCACCTGGTGTGCGCCGATTGTTGGCGCATGCGCAGCAATTGATTTCCATACCGGGCCACGATCGGCCGGCCCCGGGTCACGTCCGCCACGTCAGCCACGTCCGTATCAGCCGGCAGGAACCCCGAGCGCGCGGGTGAAGCCCTCCGGGATCAAGATGTCGTCGGCTGACAGATCGTGGATGGAAGCCTTGCCGAGCCCGCGCAGTGCCGAGTCGATCCCGCCGTGCAGGATGTCGAGGACGTTCTCCACCCCGGTTTGCCCCTCGGCGGCCAGACCCCACAGATAGGCCCGGCCGATCATGACCGCCCTGGCTCCGAGCGCCACGGCCTTGATCACATCGCTGCCGCGGCGGATGCCACCGTCGAGCAGCACCTCGATCTGGTCGCCGACGGCGTCGGCGATCGCAGGCAGGCAACGGATTGCCGCCGGCGTGCCGTCCAGGTTGTTACCGCCGTGGTTGGACACCGTGATGGCCGAAACCCCGGCATCCACAGCACGTTTGGCGTCGTCGACGCGCACCATGCCCTTGAGCAGGAACGGGGCATCGGGCCACTGCTCACGCAGCCAGGCGATGTCCTCCCAGGTGGGCGGCGGGGTGCCCATCCACTGGCCGTAGGCCTCGAAGAAGGTCGGGCCCGGCTCGCCGCGTCGGCCCTGATTCGGAACGCGCAGGTCAGGCGGGCGCAGATGCTTGCCGAAACTCCACAGCCACCGGGGTTTGGCGATCACCTCCGGGGACATCTTGATCATCGTCTTGAGATCCATGCGCTCCGGGATCTTGGGGCTGCCCCAATCCCGCCCGTGGCTGAAGCTCCAGTCGGTGGTGGCGATCAGGCCGACCGCCCCGGCATCCTTGGCGCGCTGAACCCGCTCGGCGATCTCCTCGCGGCTGCCCAACCAATAGATCTGGAAGAAGATCTTGTCGTTGACTGCGGTGACTTCCTCGATGGGCTTGCTGGCGAACGAGGACAGTCCCATCGCCGTGCCACGCGCGGCCGCCGCCCGCGCGACCGCCACCTCACCATCGGGGTGCACCGCCTGCACACCCGTCGGCGAGATGATGACCGGCAGCGAAATGTCTTGCCCCATCACGGTTGTCGCCATATCGCGCTTCTCGGTCGCACCGATCACGTGCGGAGCGAAGCCGAGTTCGGCGAAGGCCTCGACATTGTCGGAGACCGAAACGCCCTTTTCGCTCGCCGAGATCAGCGAGGAGTAGGCGGAGCGGGGCAGCCGCTTCTTCGCGCGCTGCTGGGCGATGGCGACGGTTTCGAACCAGGTATCGCGGGCCATGATCAGATCGGGCTTTCGTTGCAGAACTTCTTCGGAGGCGCGCCGGCGCCGACATGGGACGTGCGAGGCGCGCCGGCGCCGACATGGGACGTGCGAGGCGCGCCGGCGCCGACATCGAGCGTCGGAGGCGCGGTGAGGAGTGTCAGTGGGATGGCACCCCGGGGCTTGCTACGGCCACCGCTGCGGGAATGGTCGATGCTCGACTTGGGCTTGTCCCGCTCGCGCGCCAGCGCCGGTTCGCCGTAGCCCTGCACGCACTCGGGATCCGGGCCGTCCATCGGCAGCCCGGTGAAGAACTTCGCGGCCATGCAGCCGCCCCGGCAGGCGTCGTAATGCCCGCACCCGGTGCAGGCACCGGCGGACTGCGGCTCGCGTAGCTCACGGAACAGTTCGGAGTTCTGCCAGACGTCTTGGAACCCGTTGCTGGTGAGCACGTTTCCGGCCAGGAACTTCTCGTGGATGGCGAACGGGCAGGCATACACGTCGCCGAC
>NZ_LQOL01000063.1 GCF_002101555.1 Mycolicibacterium canariasense | reverse complement strand
TCCGGTCCGGTGATCGAACCAGCAAAAATGCGGAGAATTAAAACCGAGTCCTGGTTACCGATCTCTGACGCGGAAGGGCACCTTGATGTCCCGGGCGGCGCCGGCGGCGAGCGCGCGCCACGGCGACTCGGGCACGGTGGAGCCGTCGACGATGGGGGAGAACGGTGTGGGTGTCAGTGCCATTGGTCCCCAGGACTGCACGAACCGCGGCATCCGCGCCAGTAGCGCGTGGCTGGCGGTGACCAGGGTGTGCGGGGAGAAGCGTTGCAGTTCTGCGGCGCTCGGCTGTGTGTCGAGTTGCTCGGCGATCTGTGCCGACACTGCGGCGGCGAGTTGTTCGGTGAAGAAGGTGCCCGGCAAGCTTTGGATGATCGCGCGGTGGAACAGGCCGGCACGATCAGCCGCGGTGAGCAGTGCTGCAATGCTGCCTGCTCCAGCGGACTGGCCGAACAAGGTGACATTGGTGGGGTCGCCGCCGAAGGCGCTGATGTTGTCGTGCACCCAGTGCAGGGCGGCGATCTGGTCGAGCAGGCCGCGGTTGTTCGGGGCACCGGCGACATGGGCGAAGCCCTCAAACCCGACGCGGTAGTTCAGGCTCACCACGACGACGCCGGCAGCGGCCAGGATCGCTCCGTTCTGGTGCGGGTTGCCGGTGTGGCCTTCCAGGTAGCGTCCACCATGGATCCACACCATCACCGGCAAGCGCGCATCGCCGGGATCTGGTGACCACACGTTGAGGGTCAGCCAGTCGGTGTCGTGATCAGAATCTGGCGCATCGGCTTGAGGTGCCGGCGGACCGAACGACGCGACGTCGCGGACACCATCCCAGCGCTGCGCCGGCGCTGGCGGTGCGAAACGCAGTGCGCCCACCGGTGGTTGGGCATAGGGAATGCCACGGAAGACTGCGACTGTGTCCTCCCACCGGCCGCACACGGTTCCCGCTATCGCGCGTACCTCAGGGGTGGCCACGGCCCCATTTCATCACGATCGAGTGACCGCGTTCAGCGGTGAGAGTCAACAGTCTCTCGCTGACCTGACCGACCACCTCGAGAAGCCGACGCAGCGTTCGGCGACGTGGCGGCCAGCCTCAGCGCATAGGGAGTCTTGGATGGCGCTCGCCGCCGCAGCCATCGGGATCTGGGCAACCGGCCCCGGTGTCGGGCGCGGGACGACGCTGGCAAGATTGACGTGACAATTATTGGGGGTAGTGCCCGGGCAAATTTTGGGAGTGATGATGGCTCGGTGGGGGCGCGTGTCGGGGCGTCAGGCCGACCAGTACGACTGGATCAGCGCTTACCTGTACGACCGCGGTCTACAGCGGCTGTGGCGGGTGATGATCTTCACCGCCACCGTGCTGCTGGCGTCTTCGACGGCGTTGATGACCTTCAGCCCCCAGGGGCCCGGAACCCGGCTGACGACCATCGTCTGCTTCGTGGCGGCTGGATCGGCGACGGGCGCCGCGCTGCCTTTCCTCTTTCAGTGGCCGACGCGGCGGCAGTCGATGGGGTTCTCGATGACCTCAACCGCGACGATCGCCGCAGCTTGCCTGTCGTTCTCCAACCCCTATGTGGGGTTGATGGGCTGTACGACGTTTTCGGTGATCGGCGGGTTCGTCGCCTATTTCCACACCCGACGGGAGGTGGTTCTCAACGGCGCTGTGGCCGCGATCTGTGCCGCGGTGCTGGCCGGTCGTGTCGTCGCCGAGACGGGTGATGTCCATTTGGCGGCGGCGGCCGTCGCGATCGTGGCGGCGCTCAACATCGGCCTACCGTTCGGCGTCGAGTCGCTGGTACGCACGTTGCGCGTCGACCTGCGCAGCTCGGGCCGAGACCCGTTGACCGGTTTGCACAACCGACGGTCCTTCCACTACTCGGCCTACGAGCTGATGATGCGCCATCACGGCACCGGCGCCCATCTGATCATCACGATGATCGACCTCGATAATTTCAAGCAGCTCAATGACACCCAGGGTCACGCCGCCGGCGACGCCGCTTTGATCGGGGTGAGCGCCGCACTGGAGAAGGCATGCCGTCGCTCCGCGGTGGTCGGCCGGGCCGGGGGAGAGGAGTTCCTGATCGCCGATGTCGCCCGCCGGCCGGCGCCCGAGGCCCACGGCGAGCAGCTGCGCCAGGCGATCGCCGACATCCCGGCGCCGGTCACCGCGAGTGTCGGTACTGCCAGTGCACCGCTCGACGGCGACGCGGCCACCCCCAACCTACAACTCATCGACGACCTGATCCGGGCTGCCGACGACGCCATGTACCAGGCCAAGCGCGCCGGCGGAAACCGTTTTTGTCATAACGGACAGCTCTGACGACCGCTTCAACCGAAGACGCGTATTGAGCGTCAATCATGTTCTGCCTCAGGTTCAATCGAGAATGGGCATGGATCTGCAGTGGCACGCCCGGTAATTTTCTTGAAATCGGTGATGGGTCGTGGGCGACGCCGGCGATTTCTGCCATTGACGACACTGTCAGGCTATCCTGACACCATGCGTCAGGATAGCCCTGACGCATGGTGAAGGGTGGGGACCGTGGGCAAAGCGGTGATGGCTGTGATGTACTGCTCGTTCTGCGGGCTCGAATCGCGTCAGGTCAACAGACTGATCAGCGGTCACGGCGTATACATCTGCGGCGATTGCGTCACCAAATGTGTTGCGATTATGGAGGATCGGCCTGATCGTGACACGCTCCCGCTGCGGGATCGTGAGGATTACTCGGACGACGAATTGCTCGACGAGATCCCGCGCGTTGCCGCCACGACGGCCAATGTCGAGGCAGACCTGCGCGCCCGCGTGGACGAGCTTCGGCAGCGGGGCGTCGCGTGGTCGCGAATCGCCGCCGCGTTGGGCGTCGCGCGACAGTCGGCCTGGGAACGCTTCACCCACGATTAGCTGCGCTCGCACACTCCCAGACGAGAACGTCTGGGCGGGGACGGTGGGTTCACGCGTCACACCAGCACCGCACCGCCGTCGACCAAGAGCGAGGTACCGGTCGCCATCGGCTGCTCCATCGCATACACGTAAGCGAGCGCCACGTCGTCGGGTTCAGTGATTCGGCCCACCGGCAGCGTCGCGGCCACGCCGTCGTAGAAGGCCTGCTGCTCATCGGCCGGCATCGCCGACCACAGCGGGCTGCGGGTAACGCCCGGTGCGACGTTGTTCACCCGCAGCGGCGCGAGCTCCAACGCGAGTTGTCGCGTCAGCGCGTTCACCGCGCCGCAGATACTCGCCCCGAGCGCCCAACCCGGCCCTGGCCGCTGAGCGGCGTTGCCACTTGTCAGGACGATGGATCCGCCGCCGCGGATCCCGTCGCGCCCCACGATCACCCGGGCAGCGTTGATCGCGCCGACGTAACGGGTGTCCCAAAATGATCGGATCCGCTGGGCGGTGAGATCGGCGAGCATCGTCATTTCCAGGGGTTCACCAGCGGTGTAGACGAGGTGGTCGACGGGCCCATGGTCGTTCACCAGCGCCGCCAGGGAGGTGTCGTCCTGCACGTCGACGACGCCGCCTGCGGCGCCGCCGCCCAAATGGTCGAGAGCGTGGGCGACGCTTTCGGAGCGTCGCGACGCGACGACGGGGGCGCCGCCGCGTTCGAGCACGGCGCGCGCCACCGCGAGGCCGAGACCGGAGGTACCGCCGATGACGAGGACGCGTTGATCGAGAAGGGTCATGACTCGACGATCCGCGAACATCGACTCATCTGTCCAAGACCTTCTCGGCAGTACGGCGATACCCTGAAAGCATGAGCAGCTTGGCGGATGCCTCAGGGGACGTCGACCTGCGGAAGCTGCGATATTTCGTGGTCACCGCCGACACCCTCAACTTCGGACAAGCGGCCACCGCCCTGCACATCACGCAGCCCGTGCTGACCCGGCAGATTCGGGCGCTCGAAACCGAACTCGGCGTGGCAGTGTTCGAAAGGTCTTCGCGCGGAACCAGCTTGACCGAGGCCGGTGCGGCCTTGCTACCGGAGGCGCGGACACTGCTGCGTTCTGCTCAGGCGCTGAAGCGCCGCGCCCGACGCTCCACGCACGGCGCCGGGACGCTCGTCGTCGGCTTCATGCCAGGGGTCGTACCCACCCCACTCCTGAGGGCTTTGCGCGAGCGCTACCCGAACGTCTCGGTCGATGTCATCAGGACGTCATGGGACGACCAGGTCGAGGTAATCCACGATGGACGCGCCGATTTGAGCTTCGTCCGCCTGCCGGTGGACCGAACCGGTCTCGAGATTGTGCCCGTGTTCACCGAGCCACGGGTGGCAGTGCTGTCGCGCGCCCACGCGCTGGCCGGCCGCACCGTGCTCACCCTCGACGACCTGGTCGGACTGCCGCTGCTGCAGGATCCGGTCGCCGTGCCGGAACTGTTGGGGACTCGCGCAGCGGCCGATGCGCGCCCACAGCCCACCGTCGAGGAGAAGCTCGAGCGGGTCGTCATCGACGACGGATTCGTCATCGTGCCGGCGTCGACAGCCCACGCGTACCCCCGCCCCGACGTCGTGCTGCGCCCCGTCGACGGGTTGGCGCCCAGCGAGGTCGCGCTGGTCCGGTCCACGACGGCACGCTCCGACCTCCTCGACGCGGCGATGCGGGACGCGAAACGCTGGGATGTGTTGGTCCATGACGGCTAGCCACCCGAGTCCAGCGCCCTTCGTACGCCGAGGATGTGGAGCAGCGCCGGTCGTCAGCACATGGCCACGTCCCGCTCCGGAACACGGATAGCTGGGCGCAGGAGCCAGAATCGGCTAGCGGTGGATGCCGGTGGTGCGGAATCGGCTTCGATACGTACTGGGTGAGACCCCGAGAGCGCGCCGAAAGGCGCGTCGCATGGTGTCCGCAGACCCGAAGCCGGCACGGCGCGCGACGGCTTCCTGGCCGTGATCTCCGGTCGCCAGTAGGACTTTCGCCGCCTCGAGTCGTGCCTGTTCGACGAAACGGGCCGGAGTCAAGCCGACCTGATCGTGAAACATGCGTACCAGGTGTCGTTCGCTGACCGCAGCACGTTCAGCCATCGCCGCGATCGAATGGTCGGCGCCCGGATCGGCAACCACCGAGTCGAGGATCTCGCGAAGTCCACTCTCGACCGGCAGCGCAGCCTCGGTCCAGACGCTGAACTGGGCTTGACCGCCGGGGCGCTGCAAGAACACCACCATCCAACGTGCCACCCGCCGGGCCACGTCGGGACCGTAATCGCTTTCCACCATGGCCAGGCCGAGGTCGATCCCCGCGCTGATTCCTGCCCCGGTGATGTACGGCCCGTCCTGGACGAACAGCGAGTCCGGCACCACTTCGATCTCGGGATATGTACGTGCCAGCTCCTGGCAGTGCGCCCAATGCGTGGTCGCGCGGCGGCCGTCCAGCAGGCCGAGCGCGGCCAGCACGAAGGCGCCGGTGCACACCGAGGCGACCCGCCGGGCCCGCGGTGCCAGTAAACCCACCATCTGCAATGCCGCCGCAACGACGTCCGGAGTCTGCTCTTCTGGGATATCGTGCTCGCCGGGCGTGAACGAGAAGTCGGGCGGCACGCCGCCAGGGACGATCAGTGTGTCGATCCGGTCGGGCACCTCGGCCAGCGACATATCGACCTGTAATGAGACGAACGACGTCGTGTCGACGGCATCGCCTGTCGGCGAGGCCAAGATCACCCGGTACTGCGCTCCGAAATCGTTTGCCCGGGCGAATATTTCGAGTGGCGCGGCGACATCCTGCAGCGTCACTTTGTCGTACAACGCGAACACGACGATCTTGGGCGCCTTGGATCCCCGCGCTTTCGCGGGTTGGCGCCCTGCGGCGGGTAGCCGCGCTGAGCTGCGCGTGTCCGGCACCCGGTGATGTCCTTTCCTGGCCCCCAGCCGAGGTGACAGTCAACGTAGCGGCAGACGGGTACGACGGCAATGGGGGCGGAGCCCAGGGCAGGGCCAAGTCCGGAATTGCGCTATTCGTGTCCGGACCTGACGGGCGGAGCAATCCACCTGTAACACCGCTGAAACCCACTGGCACAAAGCTTATTTCATCGTAGCTCGCTCCGGAGACGAAGCGAGCCATCCCCCAGATTCAGAGAAGGTGCGCCATGGATTCTCGGACAGCCTTGACGCTGAGCATCGGCGTGCTTGGCGGCGTGGCAGTCGCATTCACTGCTGAAGTCATCACAGTGCCCATCTGGGTGGTGTTCCTGGCCTGGGCAGCATTCTTCTTCGTCGGAGGAGGCGTGGCAGGCTGGGTCCGTTCGGTCTCGTCGAATCTCGTCGGTGTGGTGATCGCTTCCGCCAGCCTGTATGCCGCCCATCTGATGGGCGGCACCCTGCTGGTCACCGCCGTCGCCGTCGGCGTCGGCAGTGCAGTCATGGTGCAGGCATCCTGGGTGCCACTGCTGGCCACCACCCCGGCCGTCGTCGTCGGATTTGCCTCCACGGTGTCGACGGTCGCCGGGCGGGGCAATGACATCACCGTGACCACCATCTCGCACCCCGGCCTGGTCGCCGCCGGGGCCTGCGTCCTCGGCGCATCGTTCGGTTTCCTCTCCGAATACCTCGCGACGGTCATGACCACGAAGTCCGCAGTGACCCCGTCCACAGAAGGAAGCCCTGCCTGATGAAACTGCAGCACTATCTCGGCGGCCTCGAGGGATTGCCCGAGCCGCTCACCCTGGAGAAGCGAGTCTTCGTCGAGGACTGGGAGAAACGGATCTTCGGCATTCATGTCGCGATGATGGGATTGTCGAACCACCTCAGCAAGGCCTTGCCGGAGTATCCCATCGATGAGGTGCCCACCGCGTTCCAAGACGAGTGGACATGGGCCGACCTGCGCACCGGCGCAGAGGCGATGAACCCGTTCGACTACTTCAAGTTCCGCTACTACGAGAAGTGGTTGGGTGGCATCATCCAGTTCTTCATCGACAAGGGCTATGTCACCGAAGAGGAACTCGCCGACCGGATTGCCGAACTCACCCCGGCAGCAGGCCGGGACCTGCCGGCCATCGACGATCAGGTGATCGCCTATCTGCGCCTCGGCGACAGCCCACGCCGCGACGTCGCGCACCCCAAGTTCGCGGTCGGCTCGCAGGTGCGTATCACCAACGTCGCTGCCGATGCGCACAGCCGACTGCCGGGATACCTGCGTGGGCGGGTCGGCGTAGTGGAACGGGTCTTCGAGGGCGACTACGGCTACTTCACCAATACCGGCGACGGGATCGGTGACCCGATGCCGATCTACATCGTCGAATTCGACCCGGGTGAAATCTGGGGTCCGCGCGCCGAGGGCGGCCCGCTGAAGCTCTACGCCGAGCTGTTCGAAGCCTATCTGGCGCCGATCGAGGAGGAAGCATGACCGGCCAGTTCGCCTACCCGCCCGACCGCGAGGAGATCAGCTCCAAACAGGTGGCCGCCTTGGAGGCGCTGCTCATCGAAAAGGGCGTGATCACACCGCAAACCGTCGACAAGGTGCTCGCCTACTTCGAGACGGAGATGACCCCACTCAACGGCAAGAAGATCGTCGTCAAGGCTTGGACCGATCCGGAGTTCGCCGCCAAGATCGTGGTCGACACCCCCGCGGCCGTCGCCGAACTGAACCTGCCCGAGGGTATGGCCGGTGCCGAGGGTGAGCACCTACAGGCCGTCGCCAATACGCCCGGGGTGCACAACCTGGTGATCTGCACGCTGTGCTCATGCTTCCCGTGGCCGGTGCTCGGTCTGCCGCCGTACTGGTACAAGGATCCGACATTCCGGGCGCGGGCCGCGCGGGAACCACGCAAGGTGCTCGCCGAGGTCGGAGTCGATCTGCCGGCCGATACCGAAATCAAGGTATGGGACTCCAGTGGCCACTCGCGATGGTTCGTCATCCCTGAAAGGCCTGCGGGCACAGATGATTTCACTGACGAGATGCTGATGGATCTGGTGACCACCGAGTCGATGATCGGCGTGGCGTTGGCCGGTCCCGCGTCATGAGGCTGCACGAGACCTGCACCACCGACCAGGCTGCCCCGCAGTTCGACCACGAATGGCAGCGCCGGGCATTCGGGTTGGCCCTCGCGCTCTCGGAGTTCCGCCACTACCCGTGGAGTGAGTTTCAGCAGACCCTGATCGCGACGATCGGGGAGTGGGAAGCCACCCCGGAACCTGAACGGGGGGAGTGGGAGTACTACGACCACTGGGTTGCGACGCTCGCGAAGCTCGTCGACCGCCACGAGCTGCTGACCGCCCCGCTGCTCACCGACGCCAATGACCACGCCATCGCCCACGACCACGACCACGAGAACTGCGAGGACCACTGAGATGACCGATGCCAACCCCGCCCTCGGTGCGCCACTCGCCGACCTGCGTGCAGCAGCTACCAGCCTGGCCGTACCGGTCCGGCTGGCCGTCCTGACCCTGCTCGCGCTCATCGCCTACTACTTCGTCGGCTACGACCAAGGCGCCGTGTCCGTGTTCGGTTCGGACACCCATGTTCACGAGTTCGTGCACGATGCGCGGCACCTGCTCGGGTTCCCGTGTCACTGAACGTCGAATTGCCGCCCATGCTGCGGTATCTCGTGCCCGGTGTGGTCGGTGGCGTCGTCAGTTTCGCGTTCAGTCGCGTGATGATCGAGCCGTTAATCAGTTCGTCCGTGGACTACGAAGGGCAACGCGAGCACGCGCAGGCCCAGCTCGCCGGAAGCGATCACGAGCACGGGCACGAGCTTTTCACTCGGTCGGTCCAGGAGAACTTCGGTGCCGCGGTCGGAATCATCGCGATGGCGGTCGCGATGGGTGTGCTGTTCGCAGTGGCCTACACCGTGCTCCGCACTGTGCTCATCCGGCGCGGCTTCGCCCCCGACTCCACGGGCCTGGCCCTGGTGCTTGCGGGAGGAATGCTCGCGGCGATCAACGTGGTGCCCGGCCTGAAGTATCCGCCGAACCCGCCGACCGTCGGCCTGGAAGAAACCATCGGTGCCCGAAGTTCGGCGTTCCTGACGATCACCGTGATCGCGGTGGTGGGCGCGTGTGTAGCCGTGGCAGTCGGCCTGGCGTGGTCGCGTCGGTGGGGAAGTTGGCCGGCTGCTGCCGTCGCGTCCGGCGGATACGGCTTGGTCATACTGGTGGCCTTCGTGTGGTTGCCCAGTTTTCACGAGGTGCCCGGACCGATATCGGGGCCCGTCGGCGTGCTCGTCGAGGGCTTCCCGGCCGAGGTGTTGGGGGAGTTCCGGGCCTATTCGGTGCTGAACCAGGCATTGATGTGGCTCACGATCGGGGCGACCTGGGCATGCCTGTCGGCGATATCCGACGGGCGGCGTGCAGGCGCACGACGGGAGAATGTCATTTCGCGAGGGTTGCCGGGGTCATCTCGGTGAGCACGTTGAAGTCGAACCCGTCCGCCTCGGCCAGATACGTTCTGGGGGCGGTGTGTCCGGCATCGAGGCGCTGTACGCCGCGAGCGCATTCGTATACCAGCGAGTTCGACAGCGTGGTCAACAAGTTGACATCGAGGGTGCCCGCTGTCCGCGCGAGGGCCGCCAGCAGATGCAATCCCTCGTAGCAGGATTCGCCCATCGTCCCCACCAAAGGGGCGTCGACGCCGAACCGGCGGGCATATCGCCCGACGAACTCGAGGCTGTCGGAGGTGCACAACGACGAGAAATAGCCGGCGCCGACATACAGGTCGCGGCAATTGTGGTCGCCCGCGGCCAGGAGCATGTTCTCGTCCATCAGCGGCGTCAGGCGTACCGCTTTGGCGTCCAGTTCGCGTTCGGCATACTGCCGGTGAAACTCGACGGCGTCCTGTCCGACCAGCAGGACGACCACCGCCGTGGCGGTCGAGCGCTCGAGCCGGTCAAGGTGTGCGTCGAAGTTCGACGTGCCCAGCGGAACGTATACCTCGTCGACGAGGGAGCCGGATCCTGTCGTCGCGAGATGCTCTCGGATGGTGTTCGCCGTCCCGCGTGGCCACACATAGTCGTTGCCGACCAGTGCCCAGCGGCGGATGCGCCGCTCCCCGGTGAGCAGCGTCATCGCGGGTAACAGCTGCGTCTCCGGCGTCTCGCCGGTGACGAAAACGCCCGGCCGCCGCTCGCCACCCTCGTACAACGAGTTGTAGATATAGGGAATCGCGCCGCCGATGGCCGACGCCAGTGCTTCCCGCACGGTGGAGGTGTGTACACCTGCGACCGCTTGTATCCTGCCTGCCATGGCGAGTTCAAGCACCTCCGCTCGAACTTTGTGCACCTGCGCACCGCCGTCGACGTGCACGAGTTTGACTTCGCGGCCGAGTATGCCGCCATCGCGATTGATCTCCTCGGCAGCCAGCTCCGCACACAGCTGCGCCGACGGACCGATGATCCCGAGTGGTCCCTGCAGCGGGTTGACCACGCCGACGACCACGGCGTCTGACTCCGTGCGTGCGTTGCTGTTCATGCGGCCCATCTCCACCACCAGGTCGGGGCTGTCGTTCGATTACCCTGAACCACCAGCTACGGTAATCCACGGCGGGAGGTAACGACAGTTGGGAACCGTGGGCCAAGCTGCGCTGGCGTTGAGCGCGATCCAGAACTCGCTGCTGGAGCGAGTCCGTGAGGTGCTCGCCGCAGGGGGCTGCACCTTGGAGGAGTGGCGGATTCTAGAGTGTCTCAAGGGCTCTGGAGCACTCGCCATGTCGGAGATCAGCGAGACGACATCGATTCCGCCGTCGGCGCTCACGAAGATCGTCGACCGCATGGTGGCCAATAACCTGGTGTATCGCCGGACGGACACCGTCGACCGGCGCAAGATCAATCTCCGGCTGACATCGCGTGGGGCCAGTTCCTACCGTCATTTGGCCGAAACCGTCGATCGCTGCGACCTGCTGTACGACCAAGATCAGCTGCAGAAGCTGACGGCGTTGTGTGACTTGGCGCGCGATGTGGCGGATTCCGCCCCGAAAAAGGGCGGGATCCCCGCCTAGGGACGCCGCCGGGCTAGCTCACCCGGCATAAATCTCGTCGTAGATCGCTGCGATGTCCTCGGCGTCGGGGACAAGCGGATTGTTGGCCGGGGACCCCGAAGCCAGGGCCTGCTCCGCCATGGTCGGGATGAGCCGATCCCAGTCGGCGCGAGAGATGCCATAGTGCTGGGGTGTCGGCACTGTCAGGTCGCGGCATAGTTCGGATACTCCCTCGCCGAACTTCGCCGCGGCGACTGAGCTCGGATCGTGTTCCGTGGCCAGACCCATGGCACGGGCACAGTCGGCGTACCGGTCGGCGGCGCCGTCGATCGAGTACCGTGTCACTGCGGGAAAGAGCATGGCGTTCGAAAGGCCATGTGCCACGTGAAAATGCGCGCCGATCGGCCTGCTCATGCCGTGGATCAGGGCGACGCTGGAGTTCGAGAACGCCATTCCGGCCTGCGTGGCCGCGATCATCATGGCCGCCCGCGCTTGCTCGTCGCTCCCGTCGGTGACCACCCGCCGAATGTTCTGACCGATCGCTCGGATGGCAAGCAGGCGAAGTCCGTCGGAGAACGCGTTGGCCTTACGGCTGACGTACGCCTCGACGGCATGGGTGAGTGCGTCGATACCGGTGTCTGCGGTCAAACGGGCCGGCATCGACATGGTGAGGCGGTAGTCGATGATCGCGGCGATCGGCAGGAACGACGGTCCGATGCAGAGCATCTTCTCGTCGGTGGCACTGTCGGTGATGACGGTGAACTGTGTGGCCTCCGATCCGCTGCCGGCCGTGGTCGGGATCGCCACGATCGGGAGGGCGGGACCGGTGTAGACGTTGGGCGCCTTGAACTCTCGCATCGGCTTGTCGTTGACGCCCAGCACCGCCAGCGCCTTGGCGGTGTCCATCGGGCTGCCCCCGCCGAAACCGACGACGCTGTCGGCGCGATGTGCAGCCAGCGCCGACATGGCGGGGGCCAACGAATCCGTGGTCGGGTCGGGCACGGTGTCGGAGTACACGGCGACGATCGCCCCGGCGGCTTCCAGCGACGCGACGAGTTTGTCGACCTGGCCGGTGCCGGCCAGGAACGTGTCGGTCACTATCAGGGGCCGCCGGCCGCCGAGGTCGCTGAGCACTTCACCGGTCTCGTCGAGGGAACCGCCGCCGATCCTCATGGTTCGCGGCACTGAAATGGCATGTGTCACTTGTGTCATAGGTGTCCTCGATCTCGATTGCTGACTCGGTTCATGCGATTCGGACAAACGGCCCGGCCGACCGGCAGGCGAAGCGGTATCAGCTTCTCGGGCGAATATGCACCAGTCACCCGGCAGATTCGCACGTTGCCCGTGCAGATCTGCACGGCCAAGACGGGGGCTGTGGAATCTGCCGACAACCTTCGCTATCTGCTCGAGGTGACGCGCTCGGGCTCACCGCAAGATGCCGCACGACGTCTCGGGGTGGACCGCACGACGGTGAGTCGCCGCATCGCAAGCCTCGAACGAGCGTCAGGAGATCGCCTGTTCGATCGCTCCGGCGGCGCCTGGCAGCTGACCGACGCCGGCAGGCGAACGCTGCCGCACGCCGAGGCGATCGACGCGGCCGTCGTATCGGCTTTTCACGATTCCGAGCGGCATCAGGGCCTGCGCGGACAGTTACGGATTGTCGCGTCCGATGGGTTCGGGGCTTATCTGCTGACCCCCGGTCTACGACCCCTGATCGACGAACATCCCGACCTGGAGATCGCCGTGGTCACCGCCACCGCCCATGGTGTGCTCACGATGCGCGATTTCGATCTGGCCATCACTTTGGAGGAACCATCGCCCCATGCGGGCGCGGTACGTCCGCTCGCCGACTACGAGCTGGGCCTGTACGCGGCCTCGGCGTACGTCGGCGACCACGCCGAGGTGCGCAGTCTCGGCGACCTCGCTTCGCACGTCGTCGTCTGGTACGTCGAGGCCTTGCTCTATGTTGCCCCGCTGCGGTTTCTGGGCGGACTCCTACCGGGCATCCGTGCCCGCGTGCAGACCACCAACATCACCGGGCATCACCACGCGGTTCGCGCCGGTTTGGGTATCGCGCCTCTGCCCACCTATATCGGCGATGCCGACGACACGCTGACTCGCTTGCTGCCAACGGAATTCGCCGTCACCCGGCGCTACTGGGAGGTTGTTCCACGGGAGATATCGCGGCAGGGGCGCGTGCGTGCGGTGCGCGCTCTATTGGACGACTTGGTCCTGACGCATCCCCAGTTGAGACCGCCGAGGCGCCGGTCAACCCCCGATGAAGCCGGGCGGAAATAGTTCTCACAGATGTAAATCAGCTGTTCAGCGTAGTAGGCGTAACATATCAGAAACATGACGAGAGATCGTTAACACAAACGTAACGTAGATGCCTTCAGTGCTGCCCGCTTGACTGGCTAGCGTGTGCTTTCGATCACGAGCGGATCGGGACGCAGATTCCCGACCGGAAAGGTTCACACGTGAAAGACATTCAGGTCGCGGCCATTCAGTTCGAGCCGACACTGTTCGACAAGGCGGGCAACATCGAACGCGTCGCAGAGCTGGTCACCCGCGCGGCCGCCGGCGGCGCCACACTGATCACCGCTCCCGAGATGTGCACCACCGGCTACTGCTTCTTCGACCAGAACGAGGCCGAACGGATGGCCGAGCCGGTGCCCGGTCCCACCACAGAACGCTTCGCACAAATCGCCCGTGAACACCAGTGCTACATCGTGTTCGGGATGCCGGAGCGTGACGAGGAGACCGGCTTGCTCTACAACGCTGCGGCGTTCGTCGGTCCCGAGGGGCTCATCGGAAAACACCGAAAGACGCACGGGTACATCGCAGAACCGAAGTGGGCTGCCCCTGGAAACCTCGGGCATCAGGTATTCGACACCGAGATCGGGCGCATCGCCGTGCTCATCTGTATGGACATCCACTTCGTCGAGACCGCACGACTGGCCGCGGTGGGCGGTGCCGAGGTGATCTGCCATCTCAGCAACTGGCTGGCCGAACGAACCCCGGCGCCGTACTGGATCTCCCGAGCCTACGAAAATGGTTGCTACCTCATAGAAAGCAATCGGTGGGGCTTGGAGCGGGGCGTCCAGTTCAGCGGTGGGAGCTGCATCGTCGCACCTGACGCCACCATTCTCGACCAGATCGATTCAGGTGATGGGCTCGCCACGGCGACCATCACCGTAGACGCTGCACGCACCGATTGGGCAGATCGTCGTGCACTCCGCGCGCGGCGGCCAGAACTCTACCGTCAGTTGCAGATCAACAGCTACCTGTGGAATCCGAAGGACTTCTTCGGTCTCTACGGACACCGCCGACTGCCCGAGGGCAAGCTGGCGACAGTGGCGGTGGCACAATTCGCTCCGGCGTCCGATGTCGACGCCAATCTCGCCACGATCAGCCGGCTCTTCAGATCGTCTGTCACCGAACGCGGTGCAGAACTCGTCGTCTTTCCGGAGTTGTCGCTGACCAACCGGGCGGTGACGCTGCAGGATCCAATCGTAGAACAACTCATGCAGGCGGCCAGTGCGGCGTCGGCATGGCTGGTCGTGGGTTTCGCAGAGTCCGACCCCGTCGATGGCCGGCAGTACAACTCATTGGTCCTGATCGGTCCAGACGGCATCGAAGCAGTGCACCGCAAGATCCACCTCCGGGATGGTGAACGTGCCCTGTTCGACGCGGGGTCGGCCTGGACCTATGCAGACATCCCGCTCGGCCGCGTCGGATTACTGCATGGCGACGATCTTCTGTTACCGGAATCCGGCCGGATCCTCGCCCTCAACGCCTGCGATGTCATCGCAGGAAGCGCCGATAATCGCGAACGAATGATGATGGGCCACAACGGAAGCAAAGTCGGTCAGAGCTATCCGATCCCGACCGGGCCGTCGTTGACACACTGGCACCACATGCGCGTGCGGGCAGGTGAAAACAACGTCTACCTCGCGTTCGCGAACACCGTGGACACCGACGGAGGAGGTGGATGCTCGGGTGTGTTCGGTCCGGATACCTTCGCATTCCCGCGTAATGAGCAGGTGTTGGCCGGCCAGGAGGGCGTGGCCGCCGTGCGCATCGACACACGCGACGCGGCGTCGGTCTACCCATCGAACGTGGTCCGCCGCAAGGATCTCGTCACCATGCGCTTGCCGCACTGGTACGGCGCGCTGTCGGGACCTGACGCGCGCGAGCGTGACGCCGACAACGGGTTCGAGCACTGGCGCGTTCAGGAACCCCGCCACGCAGTGATCTCCTAACCCCGGTGCCTTACGGGTGTGGACGCCCGCCCATGGCGTCCACACGGACCCGTCGTGTCTTCTCATGCCGACGGTCGGTACGTCACACCCCAAGGGGTGTCCACACGAAGAAGGTGAATTTTTGTCCCTCAAGAGCTATTTCCAAGGCCCTGCAACGAGTCTCGACGAGCAGGTCGAGAGTTATGCGACCACGCGCGTGCCCGATGATCAACGCTGGCGACGCCCCGCCGTGCTCCTCGTCCTGAGCGGCAACATCACGGCGATGTTCTGGTTCGCCCTTGGTGGCCAGATCGGCTTCCTGGTGGGTTGGCCGATGTTCCTGATTCCCGTGGGCTACATGGTGATCGGTGCAACGATCATCGGTGCGCTGGTCATGCGCATCGCCAGCCAGGAGGGCCTGTCGCTCACCCTGTTGTCGCGGGGCCTCGGCTTCGGCGCCAAAGGCTCGGCGATCGCCTCCATCGTGTACGCCGTCAACTACGTTTTCTACTTCGTCTTCGAGGGCAGCATCGTCTCACACGGACTGAGTCACCTCCTGGGCATCCCGATCGACTCGGCACAGGCGACCATGGTCTTCGCCGTGATCGCTGCAGCAGCACTGTATTTCTCGTGGCGTGGAATGCACTCCATGAATCTGCTGCAACGTTTCGGGCTGCCGATCTTCCTCATCCTGTTCGTGATCGGCATGGTGATGCTGGCCAATGGCTACGTACTGGTGGGCCCCGGGGAGTGGGCGGCGCAGGGTGGGCTGACCGCAACGTCGATGTGGCAGGCGATGAGCCTTGCCAACGGGCAGGTGGTCTTCCAGGCATTGATCGCGACCGACTACGGCCGATTCGTCAAGCGTTCGGTCGGCTATGCCGGTACTGCGGGCCTCATGTTCGTCGAACTGGCCATGATCGTGATCGTCATGGTGTTCGGTGTCCTGCTGGGCTTCACCATGCTCGGGCACTTCGAGGGCACGGATGCGGAGCGACAGCTCTCGGCGACCGACCCCGGCCTGATCTTCGCGGTCGTGATGGGAGTCTTGGGAGTTGTCTTCGCCGTCATCACCCAGGTCCGCATCAACGTCATGAACCTCTACTCCGGTTCACTGGCGCTGTCCAATGCATGGGATGCGCTGGCGTCCAGACGGGTTGGCCGCCAGTGGTGGATGGTGGCGTTGTGCGTCGCCGGCATCGCCTGCTACCCGGTGAACATCCTGCAATACACCGGGGAATTCCTCGCGGTCACCGGGATCATGACCAACACCTGGATCTTCATCCTGCTCAGCGACTACTACGTGTGCCGAAAGCTGCTCAACTTGGCTCCGGCCACCGATATCGAGTATCGAGACGGATTGGTCAAGGACTGGAACGTGTGCGGAATGGTGGCACTCGGGTCAAGCCTGCTGGTCGGAGCGCTCGGTGTAGCCGGGTTGTACCCGATGTACCTCGCATCGTTTGCCGCCATGCTGCTCGGCCCGGTGATCTACATTCCGCTGACGATCGCCACTCAGGGCCGCCAGTACGGTGTACGGCTCGAGCGGTCCGCCGAGGTACGTCGAGAGTCCGGTGAGCAGATTGTCGACGGTGTATAGCCTTTGGCAACGCTTGCGACACCGGCCGAGTGATCCGCTCCCTGACGGAGCAGACCCGCCACCGGGGCGCCTTCGCTGATCCACTTCAGCGGAGGCGCCCTGCGCGCATCGGGTGAGAAAATCATGCCCGGTGACCCTGATCGACTGACCGAGGGTGGTCGGCCGCGTTTTCGATTGCAGCGCTCGACGTAATGCGGGTTCGCGGTGATCGCGATACCCGCCGCAGCCTCAGGGGTGGCGTCCGGTTATCCCAGCAGCACAACGTCTTTCTGCGAAATCACCCCGGACGCTGATGACCTGACCGTATTCCTTGGTCTCGCTGTTCTACCGTTCTGGCGAAGAGCAGCTGCCGGCTTCCTCTGAGCGGCCGTGCATCCGATCGGTGCTCGCGGCTCGTGCCGATTGGGGTTGACATCTCATTCTCCATGTGACCACGATTACAACAGCACATGATAGTGACTATCACAGAATGAGAGTGGTGGAGATGAGGGTGGCAATTCTCGGCCTCGGTGAGGCCGGCTCGCTGTACTCGGCGGGCTTCCAGGCCGGCGGCTGGCAGGTCAACGGCTTCGACCCGGCGGATGTGGCGACACCGGCCGGCGTCGACCGGTTCGACTCTGTCGCCGACGCCGTGCGCGACGCGCAGTTGGTCCTGAGCCTGACGAACGGAAAGGTCGCCGCCCGCGCGGCGGCCGATGCGGCACCGCATCTATCCGAGGGCGCGGTCTATGTGGACATGAACTCCGCATCGCCGGCCGTCAAGGCGCAGGTCGCCGACGCTGTCAGTGCCGCTGACGGTGTGCTGTTCGCCGACGTCGCAGTCATCGGATCGGTTCCGGCACATGGATCGAAGACGGCGCTGGTGATCAGCGGATCAGGGTCCGCGCGCGCGGCCGAGTTCTTCGCCGCGCTGGGCGCCCCCGTCGAGGACATCGCCGGGCGGCCCGGCGATGCATCGCGACGCAAGCTCCTGCGCAGCAGCTTCATGAAGGGACTCGGCGCTCTGATCGTCGAGGCCACCGAGGCCGGACGGGCCTCCGGCGCCGAGCAGTGGGTGCGTGATCAGATAGCCGCCGAACTCGCCGACGGCTATACCGGGCTCGATCGTCTGCACAGTGGCACGGTCAAGCACGCCCAGCGGCGTGCGATCGAGACCGTCGCATCGGTCGATTTGCTCGACGAGATCGGGGTGGCGCCGGTGCTTGCCAGGGCCGCCGCCGAAGTGCACCAGCGACTGGCCGACGCGGACGGTCGCTCGAACGAGGAACTTCTCGCCGCCTACGCAGGGCTGCCGGTCGCCAACATCGGTGATGGACGCGGTCGCATGGGCATGCTCGATTCGGGCATTCGCAGCCTGTGGAAAGGCGCTCGCGCCGTCGGGCGAGCACGTACCGTGTGGACGCGCGCAGGCGACAACAAGGTCCTTCACGAGGCTGTCGCCAAGGTTCGACCCGGGGAGGTGATCGTCATCAACGGCCATGGCGACCTCAACCGCGCGCTCATGGGTGAACTCATCGCCGAGCGGGCGCGCTCGAGCGGATGCGTCGGCATGGTCATCGACGGTGCCGCCCGCGATATCGACGCTCTCGCCGAGATCGGCTTCGGGGTCTGGGCCCGCGCAGTCAGCCCCGCCGGGCCCTACAAGGACGGACCGGGCCATATCGACATCCCGGTGGCCGTGGGCGGCGTCGTGTGTAACCCAGGTGACCTTGTCGTCGCCGACGATGACGGCGTCATTGTGGTGCCCGCTGCCGAAGCATTCACCAGCCTGGCCGCTGGGCGGGCTGTCGAGGCCGACGAAGCTCAGCGTCGTGCCGCCATCGTGGCCGCCAGGAGCGCATCGTGATCGCCGTCTGGGCGCTGGTCGCCTTCATCACCGCGATCGTCGTGTGGAACGCGGTGTTCAAGCGCAACATCGGTGAGGCCATGATCGTCGGCCTGCTCGCCGTCGCGGCCTTCGCAGGCGCCCATGCGCCCACCTACGTCTGGCACGGTTTCGTCGACTCCATCCAGGAAGAGGTCACCTTCGCCGGTCTGGCGTTCATCTTCATGAGCTTCATCCTGGCGAAAACACCTGTGCTGGACCGCCTGATCGACGTGCTGAACTCGTTTCTCGGCGGTCTGCGCGGGGGCCCGGTGTACACCTCGACCATGGCCGGCGGCATGTTCGGTGCGATCGCTCACGTCGGGGCCTCAGTGACCGCCGCCGTCGGATCCGTCACCGTGCCGTGGATGAAGCGTTCGGGTGTGAGTCCCGAATTGTCGGCTACCGTTGTTGCCGGGTGCGCCGGCATGGGCGTCACCTTTCCCTTCAGCGCGACGATGTTCATCCTCGTTGGTTCGACCACGGTCACCGGCCTGATGGAGCCCGACGAGATCGTGCTGCCGCTGGCGCTGGCGGGGCTGTGGTGCCTGGGCTACCGGCTGCTGCTGAACTTTTATCTGGTGCGTAAGAACGGTTTACAGCCCATCGCGGCCGAAGATCGGCTGCCCATCAAGACCAGCCTGCGCACCGGATGGCACTCACTGCTGCTGTTCATCCCGATCATCATCCCGCTGATGCTCACCCGTGGTCCGCTGGCCACCGAGCTCTCTGCCTACACAGATGTGGTCATGAGCAAGGCGATCAGCCTGGTGACCTGGATCCCGGTCCTGATGATCGCCCTGGTGCTCTTTCTCGGTCGTCGCCACCTGCCGCGCAGCGTCTCCGGTTGGTGGAAGGTGCTGGGGGACAGCGCACCTCAGTTCGGTGTCATCGGCGTCACCATCGTTGCCGCCTTCACCGCCTCCAATGTCCTGGCCGACCTCGGACTGCCCGCACAGCTGACCACGGTGCTCGAGCAGGTGTCGGCGCCGGCCTGGGCCATGGCCATCATCGTCGGGATCATCATCGTCGTCATCGCGATCCCGCTCACCGCATCGGCCACGATGGCCGCCGTCGGCGGGGTGGCGGTGGCCGCGCTCGTCGGCGTCGGGATACCCGCACCGATCGCTGCCACCGCTGTGCTGGTGTTCGCCTCCACCGAGGGTGCCTCGCCGCCGTCGGGTGCGCCGATCTACGTCGCGGCTGGTATCGCGCAGGTCGATCCGTCCAAGACCTTTCTGCCACTGCTCAAGTACTACTGCATCCCCATCCTTGGTGTCGGTGTGCTCATCGCCCTCGGCCTACTGCCCGTCGCCTGAACTACAGACAGGACAACGAAAATGATCAAATCAGTGATGTCGGCTCTCTTCCGGGTCAGCGTCGTGGTCTTCCTGGTCGGCGGTGCGGTCGTGGTGGCACTGCAGGCGGCGGGATTGGTCCTCGGATCCGGGGACTTCATCAACGCCATCTCCGACAACGTGGCGCCGTGGGCCTACGGAGCGGCCGGAGTGGCGGGTCTGCTTGCCTTCGCCATGTCGTACTTCCCGCACGGAGATGACAACGGCGCAACAGAGCGTCGGTCATCCGACCCGGTCCACGAACACGCGTGACTGTGAATACGTCGGCTGTGGGTCTGGGCACCCGGTATGCGGACCTACGCCGCCGTGATGACGGTGCCCCACCCGGTTCGAGCTGGGGAGTATTCGACAACCCGAACCGAGGCACCGCGAATTTTGCAGGCGCCGAACAGGTTCGATCTGCCGCGAACTCGGTGGGCCGCGGCGCCGTCTTCAGTCTCGACTACAGCCTGACTGCTTTCGATCCGCCGATGTCGCGGTCACGTTCTGCGCCGATACACACCATCACCTGCGCGCACGAGCAGTCCCGTGACGACTCGCTGAACGGGTTCTTTCTGCAGGCCAGCAGTCACCTAGACGGGTTACGACACCGCCGCGTAAGCGGATTCGGCTTCTATGACGGTACCCCCGACGAGGCCATCACGCCGAACGCCGCACCGTTGGGTGTGCACGCCTGGGCCGATGAACCCATCGTCGGTCGCGGTCTGCTGCTGGACATCGACGGACTCTTCTCCGACGAGGGCACTCCGCTGGATCACCGCGAAGGCCCGGCCATTGACGCCGGCGTGCTCGACCGTGCGGCCGCGCGGCAGGGGTGCACGGTGACACCGGGTGACCTGATCCTGGTGCACACCGGTTGGGCCAGCTGGTACCTCAACGCCGGCCCCGCTGATCAAGGTGATGTGCGAGAACGCCGATGCGCAACCGGATTCGCGCAGAGCCATGATCTTCTCGAATGGTTGTGGGACAACAGAATTGCGCTGTTCGCGACGGATACCTTCGCTGTGGAGGTGCTGCCCGTTCTCGACGGTAGCCCGTTCCTGGAGACGGCGCCCGAAGACCGCGGGATGATGCACCAAGAGTTGATTGCCAAACTCGGTGTCCCGCTGGGAGAACTGTGGAACTTGGAGATGCTGGTCGCCGACAGCCGCGAAACGGGAACGTGGGATGCCCTGGTCGTCGTGAAGCCACTGGCGCTGCTCGGAGGGGTCGGTTCGCCCTGCAACGCCACCGCTATCCGATAGTGACTATCGCACAGTGATACCGTTTTGGGGGCATCGAGAACGGTGAAAGGGGCCTGGCGACGTGCAGGGGGGACGCTGGCGAACCGCGTTGATCCTGCAAACATCGCTGGTCCAGGCCAGTTGGACCGGCGTCCGTCTGATGATCGGATACCGGGCGCTCGCCATGGGCGCCGACCCGCTGGACATCGGACTGTTGGCAGCATCCTTTGCGTTACCTGCGCTCCTGGGCGCACTGCCTGCCGGGCGGCGGTCGGATCAGGCGGGCGGGCCGATAGTCGCCTTGGCCGGCTTGGTCCTGGCGGTGATCGGCACGCTCGCCGCCCTGGTGATTCCCGGTCTCGTGGCACTGCTGGCTTGTGCCGGGGCGATCGGCCTCGGTCAAATCGTCATCATGATCGGCCAGCAGACCTTCGTCGCGCACGCCAGCGCGGACGGCGACAAGGACGCAGCGTTCGGGACGCTTACCGCGGCCGCCTCTGTCGGCCAGTTGATCGGTCCGCCCCTGGTGACCGTGGCGGCATCGGTGGCGCTGTTCGGTCGGGGAGCCCAACCGAACACATCGATCGGGCTCGCGGTGTGCGCTGCGCTGCTCGTTGTCGCCCTGCCGATCTACATACCGTTGCGTAACTGGGACCGCGGACATCCACGACCCAGCATGAATGTCGCTGCCTCGGGGCAGGTGACACAGCTTCTCAAGGTTCCGCAGATGTGGCGATCGCTCGTTGTGTCGGGTGCGATCCTGGTCAGCGTGGACATGATGTATGCCTTCGTGCCGGTCTGGGCGACCGATCGCGGGGTCAGCGCGACGGTGGTGGGACTGCTGCTCGCCCTGCGTGCCGCCGTTACCGTCGCGAGCCGGATCGGCTTGTCCCGCTTGGTGCAACGGTTCGGCCGTCGGCTGCTCATCACCGCGTCGATCGGGGCCGCAGTCGTCGGCCTGGTCGCATTGCCCTTCGTGGGGGCATGGGGCGCAGTCGGCGTCATGTTCGCCCTCGGCGTCGGTCTGGGCATTCCCCAGCCGCTGACGATGAGTTGGGTGACGTCGTTGACACCCGCGGGATCGCACGGCGTCGCGCTGGGGATGCGGCTGACATCCAACCGTGTCGCACAGACGAGTGTGCCGTTGGCGATCGGTGCGCTGGCGGGCCCATTCGGTGTGATCGGCATCTTCTGGGCGAACGCCCTCATCTTGCTCGGTGCCATGGGAGTCATGGCCAGTACGCGCCCGTCCGAGACGGGTACTGCATGATCACCGGTATGCGTGAACGGAGAACCGCATGACCGCGCCGGCGAGCAATATGCGCTCACTGGACCGGTCATTCGATCTACTGGACGTCTTGCAAGCTGCGAAACAGCCGATGAAGCTCGCCGATATCGCGCGGCGCAGCGGTCTACACATCGCCACCGCACAGCGCATCGTCAACGTGCTCGTCGCCCGCGGTTACGCGGCGCGGTCGAGCGACGGGTACACCGCCGGACCCGCTGCGCTCGCGGTCGCGCACGCCTACCTCGTCAGCAATCCGCTCAGCCTGCTCGCGCAACCGGTGTTGCAACAGCTCGCCACCAACACAGGATTCACGGCGTCGGTGTATGTCAGGGTCGAGCACAGTCGCGTGCTGATCGCCCGTGTCGAGAGCGAGCATCCGCTCAGTTACGTCCTGCCCGTCGGTGAACGACTGCCGTTACACGTCGGTGGGGCGGGCAAGATCATCCTCGCCGGGATGGCGCCCGACGAACGAGATGCCGCCCTGGGCGACATCGTCACCGTGCGACTCGCCGACGGCAGTTCGCTCTCGCGTGCCGAACTCGAGGCGCAACTGGATCAGATCGGCGAAGTGGGTTACGCAATCTCGGCGAACGAGCGTCTGGCCGGCATCGCGTCGGTCACCGCGCCGGTACGAGCGGCCGATGGATCGCTGCAAGCCGTCCTCGGCGTCACCGGGTCGGCCGACAGCATCAATGACGACACCCGCGCCGGACTTGTTGCCGAAGTACGCCGGGCCGCCGATGCTTTCGGGGCGCGGATACCAATGCAGAAGTAGATAGTCCAAGTCCGGTGCCGGCGACGGCAATCGGTGTGGACTTTCGGAGTTTGCGAAGACTTTGCTGTCCGGGAACTTTCCGGTGACGTGGTTCGTACTTGTAGTGACGGAGTTCCGACCACACAGAGAGCACAATGCGACGCGCCGAGCGCAAACCCCGAAGACCCCGCCGCCGACCCGCTGAGGCCGGAACAGACAGTCCCCACCGCGCAGCCCTGGCGCCCCGATGCTGACCGCGCTCGGCATCGTCGTCGGCATTCTGGTGGTATCCGCCATCACCGCTTTGACCGGCTATTTCGTCGCCCAGGAATTCGCCTATATGGCCGTGGACCGGTCGCGACTCAACGCACGCTCCGAGGCCGGTGACAGCGGAGCCGCCCGGGCCTTGCAGGTCACCCGCCGCACCTCCTTCATGCTCTCCGGCGCGCAGCTGGGCATCACCGTCACCGGTCTGCTCGTCGGCTACGTCGCCGAACCGCTGATCGGTGATGGCATAGGTGAGTTGCTCGGCGGCGTTGGCGTGCCACTGGCTGTCGGTGTCGCGATCGGCACGGTCTTCGCCATCATGTTCTCGACGGTGGTGCAGATGGTCTTCGGTGAGCTGTTCCCGAAGAACCTGGCCATCGCCCGGCCCGAGCCGGTGGCTCGTCGGCTCGCGCTGTCCACCAACCTCTACCTCGGGGTGTTTGGCTGGTTGATCAAACTGTTCGACGCTTCGTCGAACCTGCTGTTACGCGCGCTGCGGATCGAACCGGTGCACGATGTCGAGCACTCGGCCACCGCACGCGATCTTGAGCATATCGTCGCCGACTCTCGGCAGGCCGGGGACATCCCCGAGGAGCTGTCCACCCTGCTGGACCGCATCCTGGATTTCCCCACCCGCACCACCGAGCACGCGATGATCCCCCGTGCCCGCGTCGATGTGGTGGCTGCCAACGAACCAGTGGACGCGGTGCTTGCGAAGATGGCCACCGGGCACACCCGGTACCCGGTGGTCGGCGCGTCGCCCGATGACCTGGTCGGTGTGGTGCACCTGCACGACCTGCTGGGCGTCGAGGATCCGTCCGCCACGGCGGGCACCTCCTGCCGCCCAGCGGTGATCGTTCCCGAGACGCTGCCGCTGCCGGTCGCGCTGCGTACGCTGACCGACGCGGACGACGAAATGGCGCTGGTGATCGACGAATACGGCGGTTTCGCCGGCGTGCTGACCGTCGAGGACCTCGCTGAGGAGTTGGTCGGCGAAATAGACGACGAGCACGACACCGATGGTGCCGATGACGACATCGTGCCCACCGGCGGTGGCTGGCTGGTGCGCGGTGACGTCGCCCTCGACGAGCTGAGCCGTACCGTCGGGCATGACCTGCCCGAGGGAGATTACGAGACCCTGGCCGGTCTGCTTATCGCCGAGTTCGGCGGTTTGCCCGCCGTCGGCGACGCCATTTCGGTCGATTTGGGAGTCGAACCGTATGAGCTGATCGCCGATCGTCCGTCGGTGCGACGACGTCTCGACGCGACCGTCGAGGAAATCGAAAAGCATGTGCCGGCAAAGGTTCTGGTGACCGTGGTTGATATCTCCGTCGACCCCGAGGAGAAGGGGACCGCCGATGAGTAGTCCCTGGTCCGTCGTGCTGGTCACCATCGGGCTGATCGCGGCCAGTGCTTTCTTCGTGGCTGTTGAGTTCGCGTTGATCGCAGCGCGCCGCCATCGCCTCGAAGATGCGGCCCCGCGCAGCCGTTCGGCGCGCGCGGCGCTACGCTCGGCCTCCGAGCTGTCGGTGCTGCTGGCCGGGTCGCAGCTCGGCATCACCATCTGTACTCTCGCACTCGGCGCCATCACCAAACCCGCTGTGCATCAATGGCTCACACCTGCGATCGCCGGCTGGGGCGCGCCGGCCTGGCTGGCGGACGTCGGCGGCTTCGTGCTGGCGCTGATCATCGTCACCTTCCTGCATCTGGTCGTGGGTGAGATGGCCCCCAAGTCGTGGGCCATCGCTCATCCGGAACGGTCGGCGACCATGCTGGCGCTGCCGATGCGGACGTTCATGTGGGTGACCCGACCACTGATCGGCGCGCTGAACCGGCTGGCGAACTGGTGCCTGCGTAAGGTCGGAGTGGAACCGGTCGACAAGGTCGCAACCGGCCAGGATCCCGATGCGCTGCGCCATCTGGTGGAGCACTCGGCCACCGTGGGCACGCTGGATGAGCGGTATCACGGAAATCTCATCAGTGCACTAGAATTGGAGGCGCTCACCGTCGCCGACATGTTGCGTACCGGTGCCGCCCCGAGCAGTGTGAGTTCCGCGGCAACGCCTGCCGAGGTCCAGTCGGAGTCGAAACGCACCGGGCATCTGCGGCTGCTGGTCCACAACGACCGCACGATCCTGGGTGTGGTGCACGTCCGCGACACCGTGTCGGCCGCGCCCGAGACCACTGCAGCCGACCTGATGCGTCCAGCGCTCATGCTCGCGTCGGTGACTCCGGCGTATGCCGCGTTGCGGACGATGCGGGAAACCCGCAACCATCTTGTGGTCGTCACCGATGAGGAGGGCAGTGTGCGCGGCCTGATCACGCTGACCGATGTCCTGAAGCGATTGTTGCCGACGGCCGCGGCTGCGAGCTGACTCACCGGCAGTAGCGGGTGATCTACAGAGCCGACACTTTATCGGACCGAGTCCGTTCTGCCTTGATATACGTACCCCCGCTACGCACTTGGTGGTCACGCTGATGCCGATCAACCAGACGCCCGGATAGCAGCAGCCGGGCACCTGGGTGGCTCAGGCGCGCTACTCGTTCGGGCCGGGTAGGGTGCTGAGCTGTTATCTGAGAGTGTGGGGACATGTCGGTGACGGCATGAACGTTCGTTACGGACGAACGTCGTGCGTGTTCGCATCTGTCACGGGGGTGGACCACAGCTTGATGACGCGGTCCCAGACGGGACGGCACCGCGGTTGAACGTACGAATTGTCTTACAGCCCGGCGCCTTTGGGTCGCGGTCCGATACCGTTGACAACAGCCGGCCCTGTCGCGGTCCGCACCTCTCACACGCCGTCTCGGGTAATACGGCTTCGGGCAACCAACTCGCATGTCAAGGCCACCGCGCAACTCTGGGACAGTAGCAGCGCGACGATCACCAGGATCTGTGCCACGCAGGCTTGAGCTGCCGATCCGGTGCTCAGCAGCACGCCGACGAAGGCACCCGGCAGGACCACGAGCCCGGCGGTGCGGGCTTGATCCAGGTTCGGCACCAGCGCCTCGGCGCCGGTGTGGCGAATGATCTCCATCCGGGCATCACGTGGCCGGAACCCCAAGCTCAGGGCCGCCTCCACCTCGCCGCAGCGGACCACCAGCATGTTGAGCGTCAGCCGGGCCGCAACCGCCGAGGAGGTCATGGTGCCGCCCAACACGATGCCGACGATCGGGATGAGGGCGACTCCGGTCAGCGGGACGACGCGGCTCAGCAGTAACGGCGACAGCGATACCGTCAGGCCGGTCACGATCGGGGCCGTAAGCCACGCGGCGCCATGGCTGACCTGGGCGCGGCGTACGGCGGTGACGGTGGCGACGCCGATCATGACCACCAGGACAAGGATCGACGTCCACAGCCGAGCCATTGCCGACGCGAGTGTCGCCGACACTGCCGCCAACTGGCCGGCGGCGCGCGCCGTGGCCACTGGCACGGTCCACACCGGACCCAGCCTGCTCAGCCCGTACACCGCCGCGGCCATCACCACCATGACCACACAGGCTGCGTACAGGTGCGGGCCGAGTATCAATGCGGACATTCCCGATCCTCCCGCAGAACATTCGGAACAACCCGGTACCACGCTCACTATCCGCCCAGGACGCACGCGCATGGACCACGCGCGTGCATCCTAGACTCGGGCCGTGACTGTTCTTGAGTTCTCTGACTCGGTCCTGATCGCGCGCGGACGCGACGAGGTCTATGCGCTGGTGTCCGATGTCACGCGGATGGGGGAGTGGAGTCCGCAGTGCCGAGCGTGTTGGTGGGACGATCCCAGCACGGGACCGGTTGTCGGCGCGTGGTTCACCGGCCGCAACGAGACCGCCGAGCGCACCTGGGAGACGCGCAGCCAGGTCGTCGTCGCCGAACCCGGGCGCGCGTTCGCCTGGGAGGTCAACGACGGCTGGGTCCGGTGGGGCTTCACGGTCGACGACGCCGACGCGGCGACCCGGCTCACCCAGTCGTGGGTGTTCCTGCCCCGCGGGATCGCCGGCTTCGGTGAACGGCACGGTCCGCGGGCGGATGCCGAGATCGCGATTCGCAGTCAGGCGGCCGTCGCCGGCATCCCGGTGACGCTGGCGGCGATCAAAGCCACCGCCGAACGGAACGGCTGAGACGGGTGAAATCTGCTGCAGCGGAAGCGATGTAGCTACGTCGTTGCGGTGCTCCCCGCGGCGTCGAGTTGGCGCTTCGTCTCCTCGTCCAGCACGATGTCACGCACCGCCGTGTTCTCCTCAAGATGCGCCACCGACGACGTTCCCGGGATCAGCAGCACGTTCGGCGCCACCGTCAGCGTCCAGGCCAGTGCGATCTGCGCCGGGGTGCGATTCAGCTTCGCTGCCTCCCGGCGGACCGCGGGGTGCCCGAGCACCGGGTTGTCCGGATTGAATGCCGAACCGAGCGGGAAGAACGGGACGAAGGCGATCCCGCGCTCGGTGCACAGGTCGAGAACCGGCTGGGCCGAGCGGTCGACGAGGTTGTAGGCGTTCTGTACCGTCACGATGTCTGTGCGGTCCAGCGCGATGCGCAGGTGCTCCTCCGAGATGCTGCTCAAGCCGATGCCCTCGATCAGTCCCTCGTCGCGGGCGGCGATCATCGCTGTCAGCTGCCGGTCGAACAGTTCACGGTTCACCGGGCCGACGGAACTCGGATCACCGGAGTGGATGCGCAGGTTCACCGCGGCCAGCCGGTCGACGCCCAGCGTGGCCAGGTTCTCCTCGATATCGGCCCGCAACTCGTCGGGCTCCTGCGCGGCGACCCAATTCGCTTCGTTGTCGCGGCGCGCTCCCACCTTGGTGACGAGGGCGAGGTCGTCGGGGTACGGGTGGAGCGCTTCCCGGATCAGTTCATTGGATACTCGCGGGCCGTAGAACTGCGCGGTGTCGATGTGGTTGATGCCGAGTTCGATCGTCCGCTTCAATACGGCGATCGCTTCGTCGTGGTCGCGGGGTGGGCCGAAGACACCTGTCCCGGGGAGTTGCATGGCGCCGAATCCGACGCGACCGACGGTGTGTGTGCCGAGCGAGAAGCTGTCCATGGTTCCTCATTACATCCCCCGGGGCGGTTTTGTTCCGCATTGAGTGGTCGAGTGTGGCACTGCGGGCTTGCCCGCCTGCCTCGGCGCTCGTCATCGGCGCGGCCGGCTCTCTCGTTCGTCACGGATGTGCTGACCGATCCCGCTCGTCACGGCTTCACCCACGGGGCGAACCACCCATGCACATGAACTGCTTGCCGAGTGGGTGCAGCAGCAGGTGGGTGTGCGGCCCAAACCGTGAATCATCGGCGCACAACAGTGCGCGTTTTGTGTAGTTCGCCCGGTCGGCGTCATCTCTAACGTCAGAGACGACAGCAATCCTGCTGACCGGCAACACACTTGACCCAAGCGAGGCGCGGACGTGAAGGTATCGAGGGGTTCGCCCGGTTCGTCGGCCGTGACGTCCGGTCGGCGCTGGCGCGCTGACGTTACTGCGAGCGAGGCAGGCCGACGATCCGGTCGATGACGGCGAGCAGCTCGTCATCGCCGGTGGACGGCGCCGGCTTACCGGCGACCGCGCGGGACAGCGCACTGTAATACCGGCCGTCGCCGATGAGCTTGATGGCCCGCGCCAGGGCGTGGTCGCCCAACGCCTCGTGCAACACGGCCAGCCAATTTCCGGACGCCTCCTCGATGGCGGCGCGGGCCCGCACGTTACCGGCCTGCTGTAACCGTGACACCGCCACCAGAACGCGATCCAGCGGTGTGCCCTCGTAGCGCGATGTGCGGACGTAGTACCGCGCCGGGCCCTCGTCGGCGGTGCGCATCCGGCGGACATCCTCGGCGGCCAGGGCGAGCAACCGCTCGCACAGCGCGGTACTGAGTTCCTCTTTGGCGGGGAAGTGGTAGAGCAGGCCGCCTTTGGATACACCGGCCTTGGCTGCGACGGCGTCGAGGGTGGCGTAGCGCTCACCCTCGACGGCGAGCAACTCCTCGTACGCGTCGAGGATGCGGTCGCGTGCCGAGCTCATCGGCAGAGCGTACATTCTCGCTTCCGAACTGTACCGTCTGGACGGTACAGTTCTCGGCGTGAAGGTCTATGCAGGGCTGCTCCGTGTCCCGGGTGTGCTGGCACTGGTGGCGTCGCAGACCTTCGCGCGGCTGCCGCTGGGCATGCTGTCGCTGGCCGTCCTGCTGCATGTGCACGCGAAGACCGGCTCGTACGCGCTCGCCGGTGCCGTCGTGGCGTGTGTCAGCGTCGGTGAGGCGATCGCCATGCCGTTGACCGCGCGCATTGCCGGAAAGATCGGTCGGGCAACGACATTGATGATCGCGGCCGCTGTGAACGGCGGCGCCCTGGTGGCCCTCGCGGTCGCCGGTTCGACGCCGATGGTGCTGCTGCTGTTGGGTGCGTCGATCGGCGCCTCGGTGCCGCCGCTGGCGCCGGTGGTCCGCGCGCTATACCCCAATATCGTGTCCGGACCGGGCCTGCGGGCGTTGTTCGCGCTCGACACCACCGCGCAGGAGGTGTGCTGGGTGGTGGGACCGCTGGCCGTGACCCTGCTGGCCTCGGCCCTGTCGACTGCCATGCCCCTGGTGGCGGCCGCGGCCGTCACGGTGGCGGGCACCGCGTGGTTCCTGTTGAGCACGCGTCACATCCGTTCGATGCCCCGCCGTGGTGGCGCACCGTTCGGCCGGATACTGGGCAATGGCTCCGTCGTGCTGGCCATCGCCGCCAGCCTGCCGCTGATCGCGTCCTTCACCGCCCTCGAAGTCGGTGTGGTCGCCCGCTACGGTACGGGCAGCGTCATGACCGGCGCGGCGATCGCCGTGGCCAGCCTGGGCTCGCTGGTCGGCGGAATCACCTTCGGGCACCGCCGATTCGGGGTGCGCGGACTGGTCGCCGCGCTGGCTACGGCGGCTGTTGGTACCGCACTGTTCGGCGTCGTCGGGCACCACGGGCTGCAGCTGGCGGTGCTGTTCGCCTCCGGACTGGGCTTCGCGCCGGCGCTGGCCACGCTGTACCTGATGGTGTCGCGAGCCGTCGACGAACATGCCTCGGCCGAAGCGTTCGGCTGGCTCAACAGCGGGGCATTGGCCGGCGGAGCGGTCGGAACGGCGACCGGCGGCGTGGTCACCGATGCCCACGGTTTCGCCGGCGCCGTGGTGGTGTCGGTGGCCCTGGCGGCCGTATCCGCCCTCAGCCCGCTGATCGCCCGGGCCAGGGGACCGGTGCAGGGCCTCGGCGATGCGCCGACGGAGGCCGAGCTGGCCTCCTGCGCACCGTGAGGCTCAGTCCTCCTTGCGGATCAGCTTGCCCAGCGCCACCCGGTCGGCGTTCAGCAGTTCGTCGATCCTGGGCTGGTTGACGTCGGCGACGATGATCTCGCCGACCTCCTGATAGACATTGCTGAAGATGCCGTGCTTCTTCATCTTCTCGGTCTGGTAGACGTTGTCGTCGGTGGGCGTCACGTAGTAGACGATCTCCGGCTTGAACCGGTGGATCAGCCACAGGTGGATGACATCCATCAGGCGTTTCTTGCGCAGCTTCTCGGCATAGGTGTTCTGGTCGCGCACGGTCAGGATGTTGCGGCCGTGGCGATCCTTGATGGGGTCGACCACGACATCGGCCAGCTTCTCGTCGCTGTCGCCGTAGATGCCGAGCTCCAGCACATCGGACCCGGCGCGGCGCGGACGCAACTGCACCCGCAGCGTCTCACCGAGCTGATAGTGCTCGCCCCACAGGGCCAGCCATTCCTCCAACAGCTTCTTGGGCACCTCCGTCTGCACCAGATGCTGATGCTGGGTGGAGCCCTTGCCCATGGACTTGGTGGTGGCCGTGCGTCCCGACGACGCGGCCAGTGCGGCATCGCTGCGCGGCCCGCCGACCAGCGTCTGCGGTGTGCGGTAAGGAGATTCGACCAGCCGCATCTTGCGCTGCAACCGGGCCAGCGCCAGCATGCCGTCCTGGCGCAACGCCGTCGCGAACTCTTCGGCGGCCACGCCGTCGATCTGGTGGCCGCCATAGGTCATGAAGTTGAAGACGAACCCCATCTTGCCGAGTTCCTCGGGGAACGCCCGCATTTCGTCATCGGTCATGCCGGTGGTGTCCCAGTTGAACGACGGTGAGAGGTTGTAGGCCAGCATCTTGTCCGGATACACCGCGTGGATGGCGGTGGCGAACTCCCGGGCATCGGCCAGGTCGGCGGTCTTGGTCTCCATCCACAGGATGTCGGCGAACGGGGCGGCCGCCAACGACTTGGCGATCGCGTACGGGATGCCGCCCCGGATCTGGAAATATCCCTCCGGCGTCTTCACCCGCTCCGGGTCCCAGGCGACGTCGGCGCCCAGTGCCTTGGCCTTCTCCCGGGCCGAATACAACGACGCGGTCTCGGCGAACGTGCGCCATTCCTTGGCGCTGATGGCCGGCGGCTCGCCCTCACGCTCGCGGAACTCCAGCAGGTCGGCCACCGCGTCGCCGTAGGTCTGCAAGCCGGCGTCGTCCTGCCACGCGTCGACGAACGCGGACTCCACGCCGTCGAACAGCTTGTCCAGGGACTGTCGAGGATTGTCCTTCCACGACGCAGCGGCATCGGCCACCAACCGCAGGATCCCGTGCTGGTCCAGCCACGCCTCGGCCGCGGCGTATTCGCCGTCGGGCAGCGCATAGAGCTTGTGACCGTTGAGCTCGGTGACCCCCAGATCGAAGAACCGTCGGGTCATCGCCAGGAAACAGGACTTGTACGACGGGATGCGCAGGTTGGTGGCGCCCAGCAGGAAGGGCTGATCCCGCTCGTCGGCGCGGCTGTCGATCAGGTTGGCCGCCTCGGCGTCGGTGCGGGCCACGATGATGCCGGGCACCCGCATGATGTCGAGCTGGAACCGGGCGGTGTTGAGCCGCTTGATCTGCTCGTCGGACGGCACCAGCACCTTGCCGCCTTGGTGGCCACATTTCTTGGTGCCCGGACGCTGGTCCTCGATGTGGTAGCCCGGCACACCGGCCTCCACGAAGCGCCGGATCAGATTGCGCACGTGCGGATCACCGCCGTGGCCGGTGTCCGCATCGGCGATGATGAACGGTCGGTAGTCCACGGGCGGCGTCGCGGCCCGCTGCTCTTCGGTCATCTGCAGGCGCAGGTACTGCTGGTTGCGATCCGCGGTCAGCAGCGCGCGCACCAGGCCGGCCGCCTCGTCGGGGACCTGACTCAGTGGATAGCTGGCCAGGTCGGGACCGGGATCCTCACTGATGGAGCCCTTGGCCGAGGTCGCCCAGCCGCCCAGGTAGATGCCCTTGATGCCCATCCGCTTCATCACCACCGCCTGGCCGGGCGAATACGGGCCGAACGTGGTGATGCTCTTCTTCTGGGCGAACAGCTCGCGCAGCAGCGGGTAGAACGCCGTGGCCGCCTCCCGCGCCACGGGATAGTCCGACGGGATGGTGCCGCGTTGCTCGGCGACCTGGCGGGCCGAGTACAGCCGGGTGATGCCCTCGAAACGCCCGCTGTCGAAATAGGCCTGAGTGGCCGCGACGTCGTCGTCGAAAGCCGAGGTGGAAGTGACGTTGTTTTCGATCGCGGTCATATCAAGCGCTCCTCGTCGAGCTCGGGTCCGATTCCATCATTGCCGCCGCGGCGGGGTGTGACACCCCGTTCGTCGAAATCATTCACTGCCAGTCGCGGAACGCGGTCAGCAGCTTGTCCCGGAAAGCCGGGTCCAGGGTTTCCGGACCGGACTTGCCGAGCGTGTCCAGCGTTTCGATCGTGCCACGCAACTGCTGCAGATAGTTCTCGCAGCCGTCACATTCGAGCAGATGGGTGTCGAAACGCGCCCGGGTGTCCAGATCGAGTGCGCCGTCGAGATACGCGGTGACGAGCTCGACGAGCTCATGGCAGTCCATCGCGTCGTCAGCGTTCATGACGCCTCCTTCAGATAGTCCTCGAGTGCTTGCCGCACGGCGGCCCGGCCCCGGTGCAGCAGGACCCGTTGGTTGGCGACGGTGATATCGAGCAGTTCGCACACCTCGGCGCTGTCCATGCCCACCACATCGCGCAACGTGACCACCTCGCGCTGGCGGACCGGCAGTTTGTCGAGTTCCCGCCGGGTCACCGCGAGCAGTTCGGTGGCCAGCACGGAGCCCTCGGGGGTGTCCGGAAACGGCAGCGGCGCCGCATCGTCGCGCCAATGGCCCGGCCAGCGGTCACCGGCGTCGCGGAACCGGGCCGGATCCACCGTCGGGCCGGCGAACGCCAGCACGGCGAGATCGGCGTCGCGGCGCTCCCGCAGCCCCCGCGATTTGGCGGTGTTCACCAGGACCGTGAACAGCCAGGTGCGCAGCGACGATCGGCCCTCGAATCCGGCGATGCCCTTCACGAGCGCGATCCAGGTCTCCTGCACCACCTCCTCGGCGATCTCGAGGGTGGGCACGTAGCCGCGGGCGACGCGCAGCATCGCCGGAGTGTGCCGGTCGACGAGATGGGCGAAGGCCGCCTCGTCGCCGCCCCGCAGGGCAGCGACGAGAGCGGCTTCTTCGGGGGCCGACGTGGTCACTGGGATCGAAGTGTAGCCGCCAACGCGTCGGCCAGCGTCCATGCCGAAACACCGACGAGCACAACATCTTTGATCAGGAACTGGCCGGTCGTCGACAGCAGTGGGAAGCCGCCGGCCGATGCTTCGCCGATTCCCGGCGTGGTGAACAGGAAGCTGATCGTGGCGACGAACAAGCCGATGGCCAGCACGCTGCCGACCGCCGACACCCGCGGCCACCATGGTTTGACCGCCAGCAGCACCGCGGTGGCGACCTCGAGGACGCCCAACAAGGTGGAGAAGGTGGTCACCGAGAAGATGCCGTACAGCCAGCTCATCAGCGGGCTGTTCGCCACCAGGGGCTCGATGCCATGGGCTTCGTAGTCGGTGAACTTGAGCAATCCGATCCACCCGATCACGAGCACCAACCCGTACCTGAGCAGGACGCTGGTGATGGTGGAAAGAGTGGATTCGGCCCTGGCGAGCCGGGTTTCCTGCAAGACGGTCATATCGGGCTCCTTTGCGCTCCGGTTGAAACGGTGACGCAAAGGGAGTGTGCCGGTGAGCCCCGGGCGTTACACGCGCCCGCTAACTGGCCCGGAACCGCCGGGCCGGCTCGGCCAGGCCCAGGTGGTCGCGCAGCGTCGTACCGGCATAGTCGGCGCGGAACACCCCGCGCTCCTGTAACAGCGGCACCACCTTGTCGACGAAGGGGTCCAAACCACTCGGCGTCACGTGGGGAACGAGGATGAAGCCATCGCTGGCATCGGCTTGCACCAGGTGGTTGATCGATTCGGCGACGGTGGCCGGCGACCCGACGAAGTTCTGCCGTCCGGTCACCTCGACGATCAGTTCGCGCGTGGTGAGGTTCTCCGCCTCGGCCTTGGCTCGCCACTCGTTGGCGACGGCGATCGGGTCTCGGTGCATGCGCACGCTCGCCCGACCCTTGGCGATGGTGTTCTCCCCGACGATGGGATCCACCGTCGGCAGTGGGCCATCCGGGTCATGGTCGGACAGGTCCCGATTCCACAGCTGTTCAAGGAATTTGATCGCCGTCGCGGGGGAGACCTGCGCCAGGCGCACCTGATGGGCGATATCGGCGGCCTCGGCATCGGTGTCACCGAGCACGAAGGTCGCCGCGGGCAGGATGAGCAACTGATCATGGCGGCGCCCGTATTTGGCCAGTCGTCCCTTGACATCGGCGTAGAACGCCTGCCCGTCGGCCAGGGTGCCGTACCGGGAGAAGATGGCATCGGCCGCGGCCGCGGCGAACTCGCGGCCGTGGTCGGAGTCACCGGCCTGGAAGATCACCGGGCGGCCTTGCGGGCTGCGGGGCACGTTGAACCGGCCGCTGATGTCGAAATGCTGGTCGTGATAGGAGAACGCGCCCGCCCGCGAATCGGACAGGAAGACACCGCGCTCCTTGTCGGCGACGATCTCGTCGCCGCTCCAGGAGTCGAAAAGGCTGTGCGCAGCCCGCAGGAAGCTCTCGGCCCTGGAGTACCGCTGATCTTCGGCCAGATACCCGCCGCGGCGGAAGTTCTCCCCGGTGAACGCATCCCACGAGGTGACGACGTTCCATGCGGCGCGACCGTCGGACAGGTGGTCCAGTGAGGCGAATTGGCGCGCCACCTCATAGGGTTCGTTGAAGGTCGAATTGATGGTGCCGGTCAGCCCCAGCCGGTCGGTGACGGCGGCCAGCGCGGCCAGCACCGTGAAGGTGTCCGGCCGCCCCACGACGTCGAGGTCGTAGATCAGTCCCTTCTGCTCACGCAGCCGCAGCCCTTCGGCCAGGAACATGAAGTCGAACTTGCCGCGTTCGGCGGCCTGCGCGAAATGCACGAACGAGCTGAACTCGATATGGCTGCCGGATGCCGGATCGCTCCACACCGTGGTGTTGTTGACGCCGGGGAAGTGGGCGGCCAGGTGAATCTGTTTGACGGGCTTGGTCATCGGGAAGCTCCTGCGTACCGGTTGGCGGGGCGGGGCAGGCCGAGCAGATCGCGCAGGGTGCCGCCGGGATAGCCGGTGCGGAAAACCCCGCGGCGGCGCAGTTCGGGTACCAGCGCATCGGTGATCTGCTCCAGGTCATGCGGCAGCGTGGCCGGCCGCAGCCGGAACCCGGCGGCGCCGGCGGCATGCCACTGCTGCAGCAGGTCGGCCAACTCGACGGCGGTTCCTACGAACACCTCTGCGTCGCTCCGGTATTCGGCACCCAGCCACTCGTCGAGGCGGGCCTTACGAGCACGCGCCGCGGCGGTGGTGTCGGCGAGGAACACCACCAGGTCGGCGAACACCCGCACCGCGTCGCGCCCGGACGGCCGCTGGGAGGCGATGGTGTCCACCAGCGCGGTGGTCTCCCGGGCGGTGTGCGGGGCGACGAAGCCGATATCGGTGCCGCCGGCGATCAGCCGGTACACGGGGTCGACGTGCCCGAGCGCGGCGACGATGGGCTGACCCTGCGGTGGACGCGGCGTGATCGACGGACCTCTGACCGAGAAATGTGGGCCCTCGAAGTCGATGTAGTGCAGCTTGTCCCGGTCGACGAACCGCCCGGTGGCCACGTCACGAATCTCGGCGTCGTCCTCCCAGCTGTCCCAGAGCCGCCGCAGCACCTCGACGTAGTCGGCAGCCTCGGCGATCAGGTCCTCGGTTACCAGGGATTCGGGCACCACTCGGCGGCCGAAATGTCCGGCCGCCTCGGGGCTCGCCGACACCTGGACCCGCACACCCGCTCGCCCCGAACTGACGTAGTCCAGGGTGGCGATGGCCTTGGACAGGTGGAACGGCTCGGTGTGGGTGGCGATCACGGTGGGGACCAGACCGATATGGCTGGTGGTAGGGGCCACCCGGGCGGCGATGAGTACGGCATCGAGACGACCGCGGACCCGGTCGGTGCGGCCATCGGCACGCCACGGATGGTCGGACTGCAGGGCCAGACCGTCCTCGAAGGTGACCAGGTCGAGTTGGCCGCGTTCGGCGGTACCGACAAGATCGACCCAGTACCGCGCCGTCAGCAGATCGCCCGGGCGGGCCTCGGGCTCACGCCAGGCCGAGGGATGCCACCCGGTGCCGTCCAGGGCCACGGCAAGGTGGATCAGGTCAGGATCAGCCACGGGAAGTCTCTCGCTTTCCTCTGCGTTCTCAGGGACAACGCGTGCCGATCGGCGACCATTCCGGGACGCCGGCGCCGGCCCGTCCAGTGTTCGGCGAGGCGGTCAGGTGCGCATCACCGGGGCAGCGATACCCAGACCGTCGCACAGACACAAGAAGGCCGTCGCGAACGGGCTGTCGGCGGTCGCGGCCCGCACCTGCGCCCAATCCACCGATTCACGGACCGCGCGCACCCCGGGCAGCAGGGCGCCGAAATCGCAGTTGTGTTCGTCGAACGCGCGCAGTTTGTGGGTGATCACGCAGGTCGGCGGCAGGACGGGCATCGGGATGGCCAGCACATCCCGGACCTCGGCGTGCCGCAACGCCGCGGCGGTAACCGAAACGCGGTTGATCCGGAACAGCACATCCACCACGACCTCCGCCGCGGTCTCCCGGTACGCCTTGAACAGCCAATCCTCGGGGCACGGTAGCAACTGGAAACCGGCCCCGCCGAGCGTCGCGGCGGCCGCGTCGACATCCGATTCGGCCACCACGAAATCGACGTCGTGCACCGGCTCCGGCCCGCCGTACACCCACAGCGCGTAGCTGCCCGCCAAGGCGAACTCCGGTCCGTCGCGCTTGAAGGAAGCCGCGGCGTGCCGCAGGGATTCCCGCAACGCGTGCCGTCTGGTGCCCAGCGCGTCGTCGTGGGTGTGGCTGTGCTCGCCCATTGGGTATGGAGTACCCATGCGGGTTGCCACTTTCAACATTCTTCACGGTCGGAGCCCCGGTGCCGGGGTGGACATCGCCACGTTCGCCGACTGCATCCGCACCCTGGACGTCGATCTGCTGGCCCTGCAGGAGGTCGATGTCCATCAACCCAGATCGGGCAGTGTGGACTTGACGGCCGTCGCCGCCGACGCCATGGGCGCGGTGGCGCAACGGTTTGCGGCCACCATCGCCGGCACGCCGGGTGCGGTCTGGGCGGCCGCCACGGGGGCCGAACAGCCGGGCACGGCCGCCTACGGTGTGGCATTGCTGTCCCGCTACCCGGTACGCGACTGGCATGTCGTCTATCTGCCGCGGATCCCCTTCACGTTTCCGATGTACCTGCCGGGGCCCAACCGGGTGATGATGGTCGACGAGGAACCACGGGCCGCACTCGCCGGGTGTTTCGACACCCCGATGGGGACGTTCACCGTGGCCAGCACCCACCTGAGTTTCGTTCCCGGCTGGAATCGCTACCAGCTGCGGCGGCTGTCGCGCGACCTGTCTGCGTTTCCCGGGCCGCGCATGTTGTTGGGAGATCTCAACCTCGCCGGCCCGGCGGCGCGGCGGTGGTCCGGCTTGCGGTCGTTGGTCACGGCGTCCACGTTTCCGGCCCATCAGCCGGCCCGCCAGCTCGATCACCTGCTGACCGACCATCCGCACCTGCAGGTTCGCCGATGTGCCACACCGCAATTGGCCATCTCAGATCACCGACCCCTGGTGGCCGACATCGAGCTGGCCGCGGAACCGTCTCCAAAGAGCTTGTCCCCGTGCCGTGCACGAGAAACCGACCCTAGTGCGGGAACGTGACGACCAGCACCACCACCGCGAGCAGGATCACGGCCCACGCTGCCAGCGGGACCAGCACGCCGCCGCGCCGGCCGGCAGTGACAAACGACGCCACCACGGCCAGCCCGGCGACGGCCGGTACTCCGTACTGAATGAGGGTGAACCCGAACGTGTTCAGATGCGCGCAGTCGGGCTCACTGCAACCCGCGGTGCCCATGATCTGCATATAGGCAAATCCGACCACCGCGGCCGCGGCGGGGATGGTCGCCAGGGCGAGCACCCAATTCAGAACCGACGAACCGTTGGCGAATTTACTTCCAGACCAGCACATCTTGGCCGCCACTGCTGTACACCACGCTCTCCGGTGCCGGGCCGGTGACGTCGAAGTAGATCTTGCCGGTGTCACTGGCGCCCTGCTGCAACGGCGTCGGATTGACGCCCGTCGCGGTGGGGGCCGGCACGGCCCGGTAGTCGGCACCCGCGGCAGAGCGCGCGTTGAAGTCGGTCACCACCGGGGTGGCTGTGCCCTGCACGGCCTGCACGGTCGCGGTCGCCTCGTAGAGGGTGCCCTTGACCGGTACCGGCAGGGTGTCGGTGCTGGGATGCAGGCCGTCGACGGTCCACGCCGTCACGGTGCCGGCCGGGCCATTGAGTTCCTGCTGGTTGCCGTAACTTTCGCTGGCCGGTGCGGCACCCGCCGAAGCCGCTGTCACGACAGCGAGCGACACGGTGGCGAAGGTGGTTCCGGCGGCTCCGGCGATCGTTGTGGCACGCATAATCTTCCTCTCCGTTGTTGGTTCGGACACCGGTCGACTACCCGGGTCCACGGAGCGGGAAACGTCAGAGATCGCGTTCCCAGGTCCAGCCGGTGATCGCTGGGTCGTCCTCGCCGAACTCACGGGTGTAGTGCTTGGCTGCCAGTCGCGCGTCCACCATCTCCTGGCGCAGCACCGCGGCCGAGCTGCCCAGCCCAGGTACCCGATCGATGACGTCCATCACGAGGTGGAACCGGTCCAGGTCGTTGAGCATCACCATGTCGAACGGCGTGGTGGTGGTGCCGCGCTCCTTGAAGCCGCGCACATGCAGCTGATCGTGGTTGGCGTGCCGGTAGGTCAGCCGGTGGATCAGCCACGGGTAACCGTGATAGGCGAAGATGATCGGCTTGTCGGTGGTGAAGAGGGCGTCGAAATCCCGGTCGGACAAGCCGTGCGGGTGCTCCGATTCCGGTTGCAGTCGCATGATGTCGACCACGTTGACCACCCGCACGCCGAGGTCGGGCAGCCGGCGGCGCAGGATGTCGGCGGCGGCCAGCGTCTCCAGGGTGGGAACATCGCCGGCGCAGGCCAGCACCACATCCGGTTCACCAGTTGTGCTGCTGGCCCACTCCCAGATGCCCGCACCGCGTGTGCAGTGCGCGATCGCCTCGTCCATGGTCAGATACGTCAGCGCGGGCTGCTTGCCGGCCACGATGACATTGACGTATTGACGGCTGCGCAGGCAGTGATCGGCGACGGACAGCAGGGTGTTGGTGTCCGGTGGCAGATACACCCGCACCACCTCGGGCCGCTTGTTGGCCACATGGTCGATGAAGCCGGGGTCCTGATGGGAGGCACCGTTGTGATCCTGGCGCCAAACATGGGATGTGAGAAGGTAATTGAGTGATGCGACCGGCCGGCGCCAATCCAGGCGTGCACTGCTGGACAACCATTTGGCGTGCTGGTTGAGCATCGAATCGACGATGTGCACGAAAGCCTCGTAGCAGCTGAACATCCCATGCCGGCCGGTCAGCAGGTAACCCTCCAACCAGCCCTGGCACAGGTGCTCGGACAGCACCTCCATCACCCGTCCGCCCGGCGCGAGATGCTCGTCGTCGGGGGAGATGTCGGCAACCCACGCCTTATCGGTGGCGTCGAACACCGCCGACAGGCGGTTGGACGCCGTCTCGTCGGGTCCCATCAACCGGAAGTTATCCGCGTTGCGCGCGATCACGTCACGTAAGAAGGTGCCCAGCACCCGGGTGGCCTCGGCCGACTCGGCAGCCGGCCGGCCGACCTCGACCGCGTAATCCCGGATCGACGGTAGGTCGAGGTCGCGCAGCAACATGCCGCCGTTGGCGTGCGGGCTGGCCCCCATCCGGCGAGAACCCTGCGGGGCGAGTGCGCGCAGATCGGAGCGCAACGCGCCGTCCTCGTCGAACAGTTCCTCCGGGCGGTAGCTGCGTAGCCAGCGTTCCAGCGCCGCCAGATGTTCCGGATTGGTCCGGGTCTCCGACAGCGGCACCTGATGAGACCGCCAGGTGCCCTCCACCTTGACACCATCCACCTCGGCCGGCCCGGTCCACCCCTTGGGGGTGCGCAAAATGATCATCGGCCACACCGGGCGACCGGTCTCACCGTCGGTGCGTGCCGCCCGCTGGATGGCACCGATCTGGTCGAAGGCATCGTCCAACGCCGCCGCGAGTTGCTGATGTACATTCGCCGGGTCGTCTCCGGCAACGGTGATCGGGAGATAGCCGTATCCGGTGAACAGCGACTCCAGCTCCTGCTGGGGGATACGGGCCAATACCGTGGGATTGGCGATCTTGTAGCCGTTGAGGTGCAGGATGGGCAGCACCGCGCCGTCGCGGACCGGGTCGAGGAACTTGTTGGAATGCCAGCTTGCCGCCAGCGGGCCCGTCTCTGCTTCACCGTCGCCGACCACCGCGGCCACCACCAGGTCGGGATTGTCGAAGGCGGCACCGAACGCGTGCACCAGCGCGTAGCCGAGTTCACCGCCCTCGTGGATGGAGCCGGGCGTCTCGGCCGCCACATGGCTGGGAATGCCGCCGGGAAAGGAAAACTGGCGGAACAGTTTACGTAGGCCGTCGACGTTCTCCCCGATACCGGTGTAGACCTCGCTGTAGGTGCCCTCCAGGTAGGTGTTGGCCACCAACCCGGGCCCGCCGTGGCCCGGGCCGGTGATGAACACGACGTCGGAGTCGCGGTGTCGAATGACACGGTTCAAGTGCGCGTACAGCAGGTTGAGCCCGGGTGTGGTGCCCCAATGCCCCAGCAGCCGCGGTTTGACGTGCTCGGGCTGCAGGGGCTGGCGCAGCAGCGGATTGTCCAGCAGGTAGATCTGACCCACCGAAAGGTAATTGGCGGCGCGCCAATACTCGTCCAGCTGTGTGAGTTCGACATCGGAGAGCGGTGCGGTCGTGGTCATGTCTACCGGTGTACCCGTTCGTCCCGAAAGTACGAAAGGGGCTTAGGTCACGACGTTGACCGGACGCACGCCCCAGATCTCATCGCAGTACTCCTCGATGGCCCGGTCCGAGGAGAACTTGCCGCTGCGAGCGGTGTTCAGGATGGACATCCGCGACCAGGCGTCGCGATCCTTCCACGCGGCGCTCACCCGGTCCTGGCACTCGACGTAGGACGCGTAATCCGCCAGCACCAGGAACGGGTCGTCGTAGCGCAGGTTGTCCACCAGCGGCCGGAACACCTCGGTATCGCCATGTGAAAAATGCCCTCCGGCAATCAGATCGAGCACCGAAGCCAACTCCGGGTCGGCCTCGATGTAGTCCGCCGGCCGGTAGCCGCCGTGCTTGAGCGCCTCGACCTCTTCGACGGTCAGGCCGAACAGGAAGAAGTTGTCCGCGCCTGCCTCCTCGCGGATCTCCACGTTGGCGCCGTCGAGCGTGCCGATGGTCAGCGCGCCGTTCATCATGAACTTCATGTTGCCGGTGCCGGAGGCCTCTTTGCCGGCCGTCGAGATCTGCTCGGAGAGGTTGGCGGCCGGGTAGATCAGGTGCGCATTCTGCACGTTGAAATTCGGCAGGAACACCACCTTCAGGTACTGGTTCACGGTCGGGTCGGTGTTGATCATGTCGCCGACGGCGGTGATGAGTTTGATGATGCGCTTGGCCAGGAAGTACCCGGGGGCGGCCTTGCCGCCGAAGATGAAGGCCCGCGGCGCGATCTCGATGCCCGGGTTGCGCTTCAGCCGCAGATACTGGGTGACGATGTTGAGCACGTTGAGATGCTGGCGTTTGTACTCGTGGATCCGCTTGACCTGGATGTCGAACAGCCACGTCGGGTCCAGTTCGATACCGGTCTCTGCCACCACGAACTCGGCCAGTCGGGACTTGTTGGCCCGCTTCATATCTCGCCATTCCTGGCGGAAGCCGGGATCGTCGGCGAACGGTTCCAGGCCACGCAGCCGGTCCAGGTGGGTGAGCCAGCCGTCACCGACGGTGCGGTCGAGCAGGGCGCGCAATCCAGGGTTGGACAGTGCCACGAAACGCCGCGGCGTCACGCCGTTGGTCTTGTTGGAGAAGCGCTCCGGCCACAGCTCGTAGAAGTCCTTGAGCACGCTGGACTTGAGCAGCTCGGAGTGCAGCGCCGCGACCCCGTTGATGGCGTGGCTGCCGACGGTGGCCAGGTAGGCCATCTTGACGGTCTTGCCGCCGTCCTCGCCGATCAGCGACATCCGTCGCACCCGCTCCTCGTCGCCGGGGAACTTCGCCCGCACCTCGTCCAGAAAACGGCTGTTGATCTCGTAGATGATCTCCAGGTGGCGCGGCAGGCTCTCGCCGAACAGGCCCAGCGGCCACTTCTCCAGGGCTTCGGGCAGCAGGGTGTGGTTGGTGTAGCCGAAGGTCGCCACGGTGATGGCCCAGGCCGTATCCCAATCCAGGCGCCGTTCGTCGACCAGCAGACGCATGAGCTCGGCCACGCCGATCGAGGGGTGGGTGTCGTTCAACTGGAGCGCGAATCGCTTCGGCAGATCGAGCACCGATACGTCGGCCAGATCGTCCATGATGTGCAGGACGTGCTGCAGCGAGCAGGACACGAAGAAGAACTGCTGCAGCAGCCGCAGCCGCTTGCCCACCTCGGGCTCGTCGTTCGGGTAGAGCACCTTGGTGACGGTTTCGGAGGTGACTTCCTCCTCGACGGCCTTGTAGTAGTCACCGGTGTTGAAGGCCTCCAGTGCGAAGGACTGCACCGCCCTGGCGCTCCACAGGGTGAGCACGTTGCACGTCTTGACACCGTAGCCCTGGATCGGGGTGTCATAGGCCACGCCCTGGATGATCCGGCCGGGGATCCAGCGGACCCGCTGCACACCGGCGTCGTCGGCGTAACGCTCGGTGTGGCCACCCCACAACACGGGGTAGTGCACGTCGGGTTTGGCTATCTCCCAAGGGTTTCCGTTGACCAGCCAGTTGTCGGTCTTCTCGACCTGCCAGCCGTCGTGGATCTCCTGGTCGAAGATGCCGAACTCGTAGCGGATGCCGTAGCCGATGGCGGGCCGCGCGAGGGTGGCCAGCGAGTCCAGGTAGCAGGCCGCCAGCCGGCCGAGGCCGCCGTTGCCCAGCCCGGGCTCCTCTTCGCAGGCCAACACCTCGTCCAGATCCTGGCCGAGTTCGGCCAATGCTGCCCGGGCGGCCGTCTCGATGCCGAGGTTGAGCAGGTTGGCCCCCAGCTGCGGACCCATCAGGAATTCGGCCGACAGATAGCAGGTGACCTTGCTGCCGAGATCCAGCGACGTCTGGGTCGAGGCAACCCGATTGTCCTGCATGCGGTCGCGGACGGCGAGCGCCAGCGCCCGGTAGTAGTGCTCCGGGCGCAGCGCCGCGGCCGGGCGGCCGATCGAGTACCGGACGTGATCGATGATGGCGCGGCGCAGGGCGTCGGCCGACAAGCCGGTGCGGGCACGCTCGGCGGTGGGGGAGGGCGCGTCGAGATCCGTCATGGGTGCAGTCTGGCAGGGGTACGTGCACATCGCGCGCGCAAGAGGCGTCGGGCGGGTTAACTGATGTGAGACGCTGCGGGCATGTCCGGTGTACCCGAGCTTGTCGACGTTCTGCCACAACACCGCGTGGACGAAGCCGCTCTCGGCCGTTACCTCGGCGCGCACGGTATCGACGGCCCGCTGGTGATCCGCCAGTTCCGGGGCGGCCAGAGCAATCCGACCTTCCATTTACACACCGGCGCAGGCGATTACGTGCTTCGTAGGTATCCCCCCCGGCGTACTGTTGCCGCGCGCCCACGAACGTCGGCCGCGAGTATCCGGTGATGGCGGCGGTGGCCCGGTCCGGTGTGCCCGTGCCACGGATGCGGTTGATGTGCGAGGACACCGACGTGATCGGGACGCCGTTCTTCGTGATGGACCACGTACCGGGGCGGGTGTTCCTCGACCGGGTGCTGCGCGACGGCACGCCGGCCGATCGGGCGGCGATCTACGAGGACCTCGCTCGGGTGCTGGCCCGCTTACACGGCGTGGACTGGCGCGCGGCTGGGATGTGGCGACGCGGCCTGGACGAAACGCCTCCGATGCCAGGGCGGGCACCGACCTGTTCCGTGATCGGTTCCGGAACCTGGCCCAGTGTGGGTGGGAACCGGCCGCCGTGCGGTGACAGCGCCGGCGAAGTGACGTTCGTGCCGGCCGAGAATCGCAACCGAGGCGTTGCGGCACCGTCCTATACTCACGCGATGAGCATGAAGGTGTGGCTGGCGGTCGCGGTCGGAATCGCTTCGGTGGCAGTCGTTCCGGTGTCCGCGAACGCCGATGTGTGCGGCAGTGTCGGTGGGCGGCACGGGCACGTCAGCGTCGGCGGGTGCACCGATATCGCCGGTGCCATCGCCGACTGGGCGCCGCCGCCGTCGGAGTATGCGCCGCTGCCGGAGGACTTCGACACGCCCCCGCCACCTCCGCCCCCGCAGATCGGTTCGAACGTGAGCATCTGCGGCAACGTCGGCGGGCCGCGCGGCCGCATCAACGTCAGCGGCTGCACCTAGCATCGGGCTACACCGCCGTCAGATAACGCTTGGTGATGATGCGTTGCGCCACAGCGGTTATCGGCCCGCCCAGCCGGCTCCACCAGGTGGCATGCCGGGAGAACGCGATGACTTCGGCGTACACGGTGCCGTCGGAGGGGTCATAACGGACGGCGAACAACTCTTCACCGGACTCCGGGTGCCCGGGCAGCGTCCCGTAGGCGAACCCGCGGCGGTTGGCCTCTTCCACGACGTAGACGACGCGGCACGGCGCGCGCAGCGGCCCGAAACCGACGGTGACCTCGGCGCCCACGGTGGCCAGATCGCTGTCGGCGCGGACCAACACCCCGGCGCCGCGCTGCATGCCCCAGCGCAGGACGGCGTCACCGGCGGATTCGAAGCGTGCGCGCCCGTGGCCGATCGGTGCCGCCACCTGCACGTGGTGATACCCGGCGGGCAGCGGGCCCGCCGTCGCTCCGATCTCGGGGTAGGTCAGGTCCACCGGTTCACTATCGCAGTCACGACGGCGTGTCGGGTGAAACCTGAGCGGTACGGAACCTGTCGCGGTAAGCCCTGGGCGACAGGCCGAGCTGGGTGACGAATACCCGGCGCAGCGTCTCGGCGCTGCCGAATCCGGCGATCTGCGCGGCGTCGGCCACGCTGTGTCCGGCGTCGAGAGCACCGCGTGCGGTGTCGATCCGCACCTTCTCCACGTATCGCGCCGGGGTGGTGCCGAGCTCGGCCTGGAACAACCGGGTCAGCTGGCGGGTGCTCAAAGCGGCAACGGCGGCAAGGTGTTTCACGCTGTGGTCGGCGGCCGGGTCGGCCGCGATGGCCGCGGTCACCGCGCGTAGCGCCGACTCCGGTGGCGGGTCGGCCTCTACCAGTGCAGAGAACTGCGACTGACCGCCGGCGCGTTTGAGGTACACCACCAGCGAGCGAGCCACCGAGCGCACCAAGTCGGTGCCGTAATCCTGTTCGACCAGGGACAGTGCCAGGTCGATACCGGCGGTCACCCCGGCGGAGGTGTACACCTCGCCGTCGCGCACGAAGATCGCGTCCGGCTCGACGCTGATCTCCGGGAACGCGTGGGCCAACAAGGTGACGTGGCGCCAGTGTGTGGTGGCCCGCCGCCCGTCCAGTACGCCCGCGGTGGCCAGGATGAAAGCGCCGGTGCAGATCGACGCCAGCCTGCGGGTGCGCGGCGGTACCGCACGCACCGCGTCGACCAGCGCGGGATCGATGGGTCTGCCGACGAGGGCGTCACCCCCGGTGACCAGGACGGTGTCCGCGGACTCGATGTCGTCGAGCCGATCGGTGACTGCGAACGGGACGCCGATCGAGGTGGCCACTTCGGCGCCGTCCGGGGACGCGATCCGCAGTCGGTATTGCGCCCCGAACCGGTTGGCTTCGGCGAACACCTCGGCGGGTCCGGCAGCGTCGAGCAGCTTCACCCCGTCGAAGACGACGATGACCATTTCCCGCGCTACCACCGCACCATTGTGTCGCATTCTGTGGGAAAGGCGGCCGATCGGTCATGGCCGGTGCCGGAGCGGTGCGCCCACACTGGTCTGGAGTAAGCAATAAGACCTTGCCGAACAAGGAGATTCGATCATGACCCGTGTTGCCGAAACCATCGCCGATATCACCATCCCGGATACCGCGCTGGTGCGCGATGTCACCGCATTCATCCGCGATACCGTGGATGACCTGCTCTACCACCACTCCCGTCGGGTGTTCCTCTTCGGGTCGGTGCGGGCCCGGGCGCGGGGGCTGCGCCCGGATCCGGAACTGCTCTACACCGCCGCGATGTTCCACGACATCGGGCTGACCCAGAACTACCGCGAATCCCCATTGCGTTTCGAGGTGGACGGCGCCGACGCGGCCCGGGATTTCCTGCGGGCCAGGGGTGTCGACGAGGCGTCCGCACGCCTGGTCTGGCTGGGGATCGCGCTGCACACCACGCCGGGCGTGCCGGAGTTCCTGGAACCCGAGGTCGCGTCGGTGATCGCGGGTGTCGAGACCGACGTGCTCGGTATCGGACGTGATCAGCTGCCCCCCGACGTGCTGGCCGCGGTGACGGCCGCGCATCCGCGGCCCGATTTCAAGAACCGGATCCTGCAAGCCTTCGCCGACGGCAATCTGCACCGGCCGGCCAGCACCTTCGGGAACATGAACGCCGACGTGCTGGCCCACTATGACCCCTCGTTCGTCCGGGAGGACTTCGTCGAGATGATCCGCAACAGTTCCTGGCCTGAATAACGCCTCTTGACGGCGTGGCGGCGGCAACCGTAGTGTTGCCGCCATCACAAATTGAAACGTTTCAAAGGTGGACGATGACGGCTGGCCGGACCGAGCGGGTGTGTTTCCTGCTGAAACTGCGGCAGGACCGGATCGCCGACTACCTCCAGGCCCACCAGACCGTCTGGCCGGAGATGTTGGCGGCGCTGCACGACGCCGGGTGGCGCAACTACTCGTTGTTCGTCCGGCCCGAGGACGGGCTGGTGGTCGGTTACCTGGAGACCGACGATTTCGCCGCGGCCCAGGAGCGGATGGCCCGCACCGACGTCAACACGCGCTGGCAGGCCGGCATGGCCGAGTATTTCGAGGCCGGCACCCCCGATGCGGACATCCGTCCGCTGACCGAGTATTTCCATCTCGTCTGACACAGGAGTCACATGAAAATCGGAGCGCGGTCCACCACCGGTTGGCGGGCGACCATCGCGGTCGCGATGTCGAACTACATCGAGGCCGGGTCGATCATCGCCATCGCCACCAGCCTGGGGTTCTGGCAGGCGGCCTTCGGCATCAGCAACTTCGCCGTCGGCCTGCTGGCGGCGTTGAGCGCCAACGCCTTCGGTGCCGCGATCGGTGCCGTGCTGGGCGGACCGCTGTGCGACCGGTTCGGGCGCAAGGCGATCTACACCTATGACCTGTTGGTGTACATGGCCGGCGTGCTGCTGGCCGCCTTCGCGGTGAACTTCGCCATGCTGCTGACGGCCTTCGTCATCACCGGCATCGCGGTGGGCGCCGGCGTACCGGCCTCCTGGACATACATCGCCGAACAGGCGCCCTCGGCCGACCGGGCCAAGCATGTCGGCACCGCCCAGCTGGCGTGGTCGGTGGGCCCACTCATCGGTTTCGCGCTGGCCGCCGCGCTCGCGCCGCTGGGGCTCCTGGGTTCCCGGCTGATCTTCGGCCACTTGTTCGTGGTCGCCGCGGTGGTCTGGTGGGTGCGTCAGGGCCTGGCCGAATCGCAGATCTGGAAGGACGAGGCCCTCAACGAATCCGCTTCGCTGGCAACGACTGTCGGCAACCGCGGACTGCGCGGTCTGTTCTCCCGCAGGGTCAACATCACCGCGCTGCTGTTCCTCGGCGGCATCTATCTGTTCTGGAACACCGTCGCCGGCCAGGCCGGCATCTTCATGCCCCGCGTCTACGACACCGCGGGCCTGCACAGCCCGGTGGCGCAGAACCTGCTGCAGGTGCTGGTCTGGGGGGCCACGGTGGCCGCGACCTATTTCGGCTTCATGCGCTACGCCGACCGGATGAGCCAGCGGCTGTTGTACGTGATCGGCGCCGCGCTGGGTATCGTCGGCTGGATCGTGCTGGTGGCCTTCACCGACGGCGGCGTGCCGACCATGCTGGTGTTCGCCGTACTCTGGGGCATCTCGTCGGGCATCGGGGCGCAGGCCTTCTACAGCCTCTGGGCCAGCGAGCTTTTCGCGACCCCATACCGGGCCAGCGCGCAGGGCGTGATGTTCTTCGTGGTCCGTACCGCCACGGGTCTGCTGAGCTACTTCTTCCCGACCCTGCTGGCCGCCACCGGGCTCACCGCCGTCGGCATCCTGCTGGTCGCGCTGCTCACGGTCGCCCTGCTGATCGGCGCCGTGTGGGCGCCGACCACGCGGGGGAAGACCCTCCAGCAGATCGAGGTCGAGCGCTACGGCACTCCCGTCTCGTCGTCCCATCCCATCGAAAGGAGCGCGGTATGAAGCTCGCACCGCTGCTGGACCACCTCGCCATCGAACTGCCGTCATGGGCGTTCGGAAACTCCGGCACCCGGTTCAAGGTGTTCGGAACGCCGGGGACCCCACGCACCATCGAGGAGAAGATCGCCGACGCCGCCACCGTGCACCGGCTGACCGGCCTGGCGCCCTCGGTCGCGTTACACATCCCGTGGGACATGGTGGACGACTACGCCGCACTCGGCGACCACGCCGCCGAACAGGGTGTCCGGCTGGGCACCGTGAACTCCAACACCTTCCAGGACGACGACTACAAGTTCGGCAGCCTGACCCATACCGACAAAGCGGTGCGGCAGAAGGCCATCGACCATCACCTGGCCTGTATCGACATCATGGAGGCGATCGGGTCTCGGGACCTGAAGATCTGGCTGGCCGACGGCACCAATTACCCGGGGCAGGGCGATATCCGGGGCAGGCAGGACCGGTTGGCCGAGTCCCTGGCGTCCATCTACCAGCACATCGGCCCGAACCAGCGAATGGTGCTGGAGTACAAGTTCTTCGAGCCGGCCATGTACATGACCGACGTGCCGGACTGGGGCACGGCCTACGCGCAGGTCAGCGCGCTGGGCGAGCGGGCCGTGGTGTGCCTGGACACCGGGCATCATGCCCCGGGCACCAATATCGAGTTCATCGTCGCCCAGCTGCTGCGCCTGGGGAAGCTGGGATCATTCGACTTCAACTCCCGGTTCTACGCCGACGACGACCTGATCGTCGGTGCGGCCGACCCCTTCCAGTTGTTCCGGATCATGTTCGAGGTGGTCCGCGGCGGCGGTCTCGACCCGAATGCGGGGGTGGCGCTCATGCTGGACCAATGCCACAACGTGGAAGCCAAGATCCCAGGGCAGATCCGGTCCGTACTCAATGTGCAGGAGATGACCGCCCGGGCGCTGCTGGTCGACACCGAGGCACTGGCCGACGCACAGGACAACGGTGACGTGCTGGGCGCCAACGCAATCATGATGGACGCCTTCTACACCGACGTGCGACCCGCGTTGGCGCAGTGGCGCGCCGACCGCGGCCTGCCGGGGGATCCGATGGCCGCCTTCGCCGCCTCGGGCTACCAGGACATCATCAACGCCGCCCGGGTCGGCGGTACGCAATCGAGCTGGGGAGCATGACGCATGCCTGACACCGTGACCGAACTGATCGCCCGGTCCAACCGGCTGGGATCGGATCCGAAGAACACCAACTACGCCGGCGGAAACACCTCGGCCAAGGGCATCGGCCGCGATCCCGTGACCGGCGCCCCGGTGGAACTGTTGTGGGTCAAGGGTTCCGGCGGCGATCTGGGCACCCTGACCGAGGACGGCCTGGCGGTGCTGCGCCTGGACCGGATGCGGGCGCTGGTGGACGTGTATCCCGGCGTGGAGCGGGAGGACGAGATGGTCGCCGCCTTCGACTTCTGCCTGCACGGTCGCGGCGGCGCGGCGCCGTCGATCGACACCGCCATGCACGGCCTGGTCGAAGCCGACCACGTGGATCACTTGCACCCCGACTCCGGGATCGCGCTGGCGACGGCCGCCGACGGTGAGGCGCTGACCAAACAGATCTTCGGCGATCGAGTGGTGTGGGTGCCCTGGCGGCGCCCGGGGTTCCAGCTGGGCCTGGACATCGCCGAGATCAAGAAACGCAACCCGCAGGCCATCGGCACCATCCTGGGTGGGCACGGCATCACCGCGTGGGGTGCGACATCGGCCCAGGCGGAGGCGCATTCGCTGGAGATCATCCAGACCGCCGAACGCTATATCGCCGAGAACGGCCGCCCGGCACCGTTCGGCCGGGTACTGCCCGGCTTCGGCGCGCTACCCGTTGACGAGCGCCGGGCCAGGGCCGCTGCGCTGGCGCCGTTCATCCGGGGCCTGGTCTCCACCGACCGGGCGCAGGTGGGCCACTTCACCGATGACCCGCGCGTGCTGGAATTCCTTGTCGGCGAGGAGCATCCGCGCCTGGCCGCGCTGGGTACCAGCTGCCCGGACCACTTCCTGCGCACCAAGGTCAAGCCGATGGTGCTGGACCTGCCCACCGACGCCTCGCTGGACGAATGCAGGGCGCGGTTGGCCGAGCTGCACCAGGCCTACCGCGCGGACTATCGGGCGTACTACGATCGGCACGCTGATCCCGCCTCACCACCCATCCGGGGGGCCGACCCGGCCATCGTGTTGATCCCCGGCGTCGGCATGTTCAGTTACGGCAAGGACAAGCAGACCGCGCGGGTGGCCGGCGAGTTCTATCTCAACGCCATCAACGTGATGCGCGGCGCCGAGGCGATCTCGCACTATGCACCGATCGACGAGTCGGAGAAGTTCCGCATCGAATACTGGGCGCTGGAAGAGGCGAAGCTGGCCAGGATGCCCAAGCCCAAACCGCTGGCCACCCGCATCGCGCTGGTCACCGGGGCGGCCTCGGGTATCGGCAAGGCCATCGCCACCCGACTGGCCGCCGAGGGCGCCTGTGTGGTGATCGCCGACCTGGACGCCGGAAAAGCCGCTGCCGCAGCGGAAGAGATCGGTGGTCCGGATGTGGCGATCGGTATTGCTGCCGATGTCACCGATGAAACCGCCGTGCAGGCTGCCGTCGACGCCTGCGTGCTGGCCTTCGGGGGCATCGACATCGTGGTCAACAATGCCGGACTGTCACTGTCGAAATCCCTGCTGGACACCACCGTCGCCGATTGGGATCTGCAGCACAACGTGATGGCCCGCGGTTCCTTCCTGGTATCCAAGGCCGCGGCCCGGGCGCTGATCGACCAGAAACTGGGCGGTGACATCATCTACATCTCGTCGAAGAACTCGGTGTTCGCCGGGCCCAACAACATCGCCTACTCGGCCACCAAGGCCGACCAGGCGCACCAGGTTCGGCTGCTGGCCGCAGAACTCGGGGAGCACGGCATCAAGGTCAACGGCATCAACCCCGACGGAGTGGTGCGCGGATCGGGCATCTTCGCCGGCGGCTGGGGCGCCAAACGGGCCGCGGTGTACGGGGTGCCGGAGGAGGAACTCGGCGCCTACTACGCCCAGCGCACCCTGCTCAAACGCGAGGTACTGCCGGAGAACATCGCCAACGCCGCGTTCGCGCTGTGCACGTCCGACTTCTCGCACACCACCGGGCTGCACGTGCCGGTGGATGCGGGTGTCGCGGCCGCCTTCCTGCGGTGAGCGCCGGCGCTCAAGTTGCCGCCGTCGACCTCGGGGCCACCAGCGGGCGGGTGATCGTCGCGGACCTGGACCGGTTCGAGATGCGCACCGTGGCCCGGTTCGACAACGACCCGGTGAGCATCTGGAACGGCGCACGCCAGGCCCTGCACTGGGACCTGCCCGGGCTGTACGGCCACGTGCTCAGCGGGCTGACCCGTGCCGCAAGGGAATCCGACCGGCTGGTCGGCATCGGAGTGGACTCCTGGGCGGTGGACTACGGGCTGCTGCGCGACGGGCGGCTGCTGTCGGTGCCGCATCACTACCGGGATGCCCGCACCGAACGGGGCGTGGAGCTGGTGCACCAGCGGATCGGCGCGGCCGAACTGTACGCCCGCAACGGGTTGCAGTTCCTGCCGTTCAACACGCTCTACCAACTGGCCACCGAGGACCTACTGGATCAGGCCGACACCGTGCTGCTGATCCCGGACCTGGTGACCTACTGGTTGACCGGGCAGCGGGCCGCCGAACACACGAACGCGTCCACCACCGGACTGCTCGGGCTCGACGGTGCCTGGGATACCGATCTGATGTCGCGACTCGGATTGTCGCCCAACGTGTTTCCCGGCATCGTCGAGCCAGGGACGCCGTGTGGGCGGGTGCTGCCCGGTTTGGGATTCGATGCCGAGGTGGTGGCGGTGGCCTCCCATGACACCGCATCGGCGGTCGCCGCTGTCCCGATGGACGCCGCCACGTCGGCCTACATCTCGTGCGGTACCTGGGGCCTGGTCGGCTTGGAGCTGCCCGGCCCGGTGGTCACCGAGGCGAGCCGGGCAGCCAATTTCACCAACGAGGCGGGCGCCGACGGGCGGAACCGCTTCCTGCACAACGTGATGGGACTGTGGCTGCTCAGCGAAACGGTGCGCCAGTTCGACCGTGACGGTCGCCGCGCCGACCTCGCCGCGCTGCTGTCGCAGGCCGCCCAGGCCCCGGCACCGGCGGGCGTGTTCGACACCGAAGATGCACGGTTCCTGCCGCCGGGCGATATGCCGGCCCGGATCACCAACTGGTACCGCGAACGCGGCCTGCCCGCGCCGGACGGCCCGGCGCAGCTGGTGCGGGCCATCCTGGAGAGCCTGGCCGCCGCGTTCGCATCCGCGGTGCGCACCGCGGCCGAGCTGGCCGGCACACCGGTGCACGCCGTGCACATCGTCGGCGGGGGATCGCAGAACGAGCTGCTGTGCCAGCTCACCGCCGACCGGCTGGGCCTGCCACTGCTGGCCGGGCCGGTCGAGGCCACCGCGCTGGGCAACATCCTGGTGACCGCGCGGGCCCACGGCCTGGTCACCGGTGACCTGGACGACCTGCGGCGGCGGGTCGCGGACTGGTTTCCGCCGCGCCGGTACGTCCCACGCGCCGATCGGGCCGCCGTGATGGTGTGATGGTCCCGTGGTGAGCATGCGGGAAGTCGCTGCCGCGGCCTCGGTGTCGGTCGGCACGGTCTCCAATGTCCTCAATGCGCCGGACAAGGTGGCTCCCGCGACGGTGGCCCGGGTGCAGGCGGCGATCGATCACCTCGGTTTCGTCCGCAATGACGCCGCCCGGCAGCTCAAGGCCGGCCGATCGCGCAGCGTCGGCTTGGTGGTGCTGGACATCGGCAACCCATTCTTCACCGATATCGCCAGGGCCGCCGAACGCCGGGCCGGTGAGCACAACCTGACGGTGCTGCTGGGCACCTCCGACGACGACGGTGGGCGCGAACGCGCCTATATCGACGCCTTCGACGAGCAACGGGTGTACGGGCTGCTGGTGTCACCGGTGAGTGACGACCTGAGCCGGTTGACGGCGCTGCGCGAACGTGGCACCCCGGTGGTGCTCGTCGACCGGGACGGCAGCGGAACACCTTTCGATTCGGTCGCGGTGGACGATGTGGCCGGCGCCCGGCTGGCAGTGACCCACCTGTGTGCGACGGGCCGGCGGCGGATCGCCTTCGTGGGGGGCCCGGATACGCTGCGCCAGATCCGCGATCGGCGCCGCGGTGCAGCCGAAGCCGTCGCCGAAACGCCTGGCGCCCAACTGGAGAACATCGATGTCCCGGCGCTGAGCGTGCTGGCCGGCCGCGCGGTCGGCGAACGGTTGCGGGAGCGGCCCCCGGCGCGGCGCCCCGATGCGGTGTTCTGCGCCAACGATCTGTTGGCCATCGGGGTGCTGCAGGCGCTGACCCTGATGGGTGACCTGCGGGTGCCGGAGGACATCGCGCTCGTCGGGTACGACGACATCGATTTCGCCCGCTCGGCCGTTGTGCCGTTGACCTCGGTGCGGCAGCCGACCGCCGACATCGGGGCGACCGCCGTGGACCTGCTGATCGCCGCCGCCGAGGACGGTGGCGGCCGGCACAAGCCCAGACACGTGGTATTCCAACCCGAACTGGTGGTCCGGGCCTCGACGGGATAACGCGCCGTCAAAACGGCGGGGGTTCGGCGTTCTCGTCGATGGTGTGTTGGTTGAGTTGTCGTTCGGCGTGGATGCGGGCGGCGCGCGTCTCGGCACGGGTGCGGCGGCGTTGTGGCATGGCCAGTCCCCGGTCGGCGGTTTCGCTGACCGGTACGGGCGGTGGTGCCGGAGTGTCAAGGTGTCGGTCGGGGAACAGGATTCGGCTCAGCGGCACGGTGGTGTAGGCGTGGCCGGTGGGGCTGGTCCAGATGTGTGATCCGTCGGGGTGCTGATGTTTGGTCCAGCCGCCGAAGGTCTTGAGGAGGTGGTGGGTGCGGCACGTGGCCGACAGATTGCCGGGATGGGTGGATCCGGCCGGCCAGGGCACGCTGTGGTCGAGGTCGCAATGCTGGGCGGAGCGGTTGCAGCCGGGGAAGACGCAGACGAGATCCCGGGTGCGTACCCAGGTGGCGATCTTGGTGGTGGGGCGATAGCCGGGCACGGCGGGCAGATCGGCGGGGTCGGCCAGGGGCGCGATGCGGGCGCCGGTGGCCACGAGTTCGGTGAGCAACGGGCCCGGCAGCACGCCGCCACCGATGAGCACACCGGGGGAGGCGACGGTCGCCACGTGGTCCGCGCGGCGCGACCCGTCACCATGCAGGTCGGGGTCGCGAGGTGGAGTCAATGGCGGTGCCGAGTCGGTGAGCACGTACACCGTGACCGCGGTTGAACGCGGATCCTTCTGTGCCGCTGGGCAATCCGGGTTCCCGCACAGGCAGGCGAGCCGTTCGGCACCCGGGTCGGCGCCGAGCACCCCGAGGGCGTCGGCCATCCGCTGGGGTGTGGTGCGCGGGTCGTCGTCACACACGGTGGCGGCGATCGCGGTGAGGCGGGCCCGCAGGGCGGCGGCATCGGTGGCGAACAACCGCCCGTAGACACCGACCGTGCCGGCGAGATCGTCGGCGCCGCCGAATTCGAGGTACCGCGAGCTTGCGGCGCAGCGGGTGCCGTGCACGGCGGATGGATCGAACTTCTCGATCCACACGTCGATGGCGTCCTCCAGTCCCTTCTGGGACAACGTCCCGAGGTGCGGCGCGATACCTGCCAGCGCGGCGTCGATGAGCGCCAGGGGTTCGTCGTGGATCACGAGCCGGGTGCGCCAGGTGATGGCGGCGGCGATCTTGGCCGAGATCTCGCCGGCGGCGAGCAGGGCCCCGACCTTCGGTAACCGGTCCCGCAGGGCGACGGCGATGCGCATCTGACCGGAGGCGGCCTGCTTGGACAGCCCGCAGGCGGCCGATACGTCGGCGGTGGCGTACTCCCAGCCGTCGATCGCGGCGTGGGCGCTCATGTCGTCCTCGTCGTCGCAGTGGTGCGCCACGATCGCGGCGATCACCGCCAATCGGTCCGCGGCCGCCACCGCTTCGGCCCGGGTGGCTGCGCGCAGCGCGTCGATCAGCGCTGCGGCATCCGCCTCGGCCCGTTCGAACATGTGTTCATACTACGTGGATCGACCGACAGGTGTCACCGATTGCGCACCGCCGCAATACCATTGGAGAGTTGTCGCTGAAAAGTCGCTCGGAGGCGGGCAATGGCACCAACTCCGGACTCACGGCACGATCAGCACGTCCAGCGTCCGTGGGCCGTGCACCCCTTCGACTCGCTCCAACTCGATATCACTGGTGGCGCTGGGCCCGGAGATGAAGGTCAGCGGCCGGGTCGGGTCCAGTGCGGCGAAGCCCTGCGGCACGGTGTCGACGATCTGCCCGGCGCGCACCACGCAGATGTGGTGATCGGGCACCAGGGTCAGCGCCCGGCGGCCCTGGGCGGATCCGGCGTCCAGCACGATGGTCCCGGTCGCCGCGATGCCGACGGCGCAGCCGGTGAGCACGGCATCGGCCCGGTCCAGCGCCGAAACGTCCAGCGGGGGAGCGTCGACGACGGTGTGCACGCCGGTCACCCAGTCGGCCGGGATGTCGGCGGGCACCAGCACGGTCGCATCGGGCGCGACGAGCCCGCGCACCGTCGCCGCGATATCGGTGACGCGGTGCACCCTGGCCCGGTACTCGGCGACGGCCTCGGCGAAGCGCTCGACGTCGGGCGGGCCCGTGAGCGGATCTCGCGCGTATTCCCGCGGTACCACAACGGCTTCCGGAGGTGCACCCGCCAGCGCCGCCCGGATCCGGCCGAGCACCGCCGCCCGCGCGTCCGTCATGAGTCGCTCCCGTGGGTACGCTCCCACCACTGCCGGAAGGTCTCCTTCGGCGGTTCGGGGATATCGCGACTGGCGGTCCATTTCGACGCCGGCCAGGGCAGGGTGGCGATGCGGTGATCCTTGCCGGCGAGCAGCCGACCCGCGCCGAGGGCCTTCTCGGCCAGCGCGAACCGGCCGGGGGCCGACATCGCCCAACCCGCGGCCCTCATCGCCAGGTCCTGCCCGCCCGGCAGCCCACCCCTTACCCCTCTTTCCGAATCCACCTGCTGGGCCCGCAGATGCACCAGGATCGAGGGGATGTCGATGCGCACCGGGCAGGCGTCGAAACACGCCCCGCACAACGACGACGCATAGGGCAGGCTGGCGTTGGGGTCGTCGTGCCCCGTGGTGCCGGTCAGTTGCGGGGACAGGATGGCCCCGATCGGCCCTGGATACACCGACCCGTACGCGTGGCCACCGGTGCGTTCGTACACCGGGCACACGTTGAGGCAGGCGCTGCACCGGATGCAGTGCAGCGCAGCGCGTCCCACCTCGTCGGCCAGCACCCGGGTGCGGCCGTTGTCCAGCAGCACCAGGTGGAAGCTCTGCGGGCCGTCGCCGGGATGGACCCCGGTCCACATCGAGGTGTACGGGTTCATCCGCTCCGCGGTCGAAGACCGGGGGAGCAGTTGCATGAACACTTCCAGATCCGCGAACGTCGGGATGATCTTCTCGATGCCCATCACGGTGATCAGCGTCTGCGGCAGGGTCAGGCACATCCGGCCGTTGCCCTCCGACTCGACCACGGCGAGCGTACCGGTCTCGGCCACACCGAAATTCGCGCCGCTGACGGCGACCTTCGCGGTGAGGAACTTGCGCCGCAGATGGGCCCGGGCGGCCATCGCCAGCACCCGTGGATCGTCGGTCAGCTCGCCGGCCTCGGGCATCTCGCGGGTGAAGATCTCGCGGATCTCGGCGCGGTTGCGGTGGATCGCCGGCACCAGGATGTGGCTGGGTTTGTCGTGGCCGAGTTGCACTATCAGTTCGGCCAGATCGGTCTCGAAGGCCGCGATGCCTTCGGCCTCCAGGTGCTCGTTGAGCCCGATCTCCTGGGTGGCCATCGATTTGACCTTCACCACCTCGTCGGTGCCGGCTTCGCGGATCAGCGCGGTGATGATGCGGTTGGCCTCGGCGCCGTCGCGCGCCCAGTGCACCACACCGCCGCGGGCGGTGACGTTGTGCTCCAATTGCTCGAGCAGCTCGGGCAGCCGGGCCATGACATCCTGCTTGACGGCGCTTCCGGTGGCGCGCAGCTCTTCCCAGTCATCGCATTCCTGCACGGCGGCAAGGCGTTTGGCGCGGATGGTGTGGGTGGCGTGACCGATGTTGCGGCGCAACTGGGCATTGTCGAGCGCGGTGCGCGCGGCCCGGGGGAACGGCACGTCGCCGCGCAGATTCCCGACGCCGGGGGTGCCCAGGAACGTCACGAGCCCGCGCCTTGGCCGGCCAAGATCTCCGCCAGGTGCACGGTGCGCACGCCGACGCGCAGCCGGCTCAGCCCGCCCCCGATGTGCATGAGACACGACGAGTCCCCGGCGCTGCACACCTCGGCGCCGGTGCCGAGGATGTTGGTCATCTTGTCGGCGAGCATCGCGGTCGAGGTGTCGGCGTTCTTCAGGGCGAAGGTGCCGCCGAAACCGCAGCACGAGTCGGCGGCCGGCAACTCCACCAGCGTCAACCCGCGGACATTGCGCAACAGCCGCAGCGGCTTGTCGCCGACGCGCAGCATGCGCAACGAGTGGCAGGTCGGGTGGTAGGTGACCCGGTGCGGGTAGTAGGCCCCGACATCGTCGAGGCCGAGCACGTCGACGAGGAATTCCGAGAGTTCGAAGGTGCGGGCGGCGACGGCTTCGGCGCGGGCGGCCAGCCGTTCGTCACCGGCGCGCCGGGCCACCATGGCGTGCTGGTGGCGCACCGAACCCACACACGATCCGGAGGGGGCCACCACGGCGTCACAACCCGCCGCCTCGAACACGTCAACGTGATGGCGCACCACCGCGGTTGCCTCGTCGAGATAGCCGGTGTTGATATGCATTTGCCCGCAACAGGTTTGACCGGTGGGAAACACCACCTCGTGGCCGAGTCTCTCCAGCAGGGCGACGGTGGCGATGGCGGCCGGCGGAAAAAGCGCATCCGCCAGGCAGGTCGCGAACAGGGCGATTCGCATAGCGTCCTCAGATTAGCGCCGGTGTCGGCCGCGACGGCGGCGAACGTGCGGACGGAATGATTGAAACGTTTCAATCACGTTAGTGTGACGCCCGTCATAAGTCAATCCGGGGGCGGTATCCGGCAATGGAGTGGCGCTGCAAGCGGATCCACCTGTCCAGCGCATACACGCGGCCCACCGTGCAATAACGTGGCGGGTGTGGTGACCCCAGCGACGCACCCCGGCGGCGGCTTCAACCCGCCCGAGCCCACCACCAAGGGCGGGCCGGACTACGGCCGGTTCGTCGACGCGGTGCGCACACTGCAGGACCACGCCCGCGCCGCCGACGCGCCCGACGCGGTGATCGCCGAGGCGGCGGATCTGATCGAAAAGGTGTCGGTGCTGCTGGCCCCCTACGAGGCCGACGAATGGCATTCCCCGTCCGGCCGGCGGATGGACCTGCCCAACCGCGGCAACATCATGACCGTGCCGGTGGACCTGGTGGTCACCGAGGACGGGCGGATCGGCGGGACGGCCCGGTTCCGGCGCTTCCATCTGGGCCGCAACGGTGCCGTGCACGGAGGTGCGCTGGGCCTGCTGTTCGATTCGCTCCTGGGCTTCACCACCGCCAAACTGACCAAGAGCCCGTTCCAGCGCACCGCGCACCTGGGCATCGACTACCGCAAGATCGTCCCGATCGAGAAGGAGCTGCAGGTGGACGCCGGAATCGACCGGATCGACGGGCGCAAGATCTTCGTCAGCGGCCGGCTGCTCGACGGTGACGAGCTGCTCACCGAAGCCGACGCCCTGTTCATCCGGCTCAAGCCGGGGCAGCCGTGAACGAGTCCGTCGGCGAGTCCGTGAACGAGTCGAAGTATTCGGCCGCCAAGCGGCGCTGGGCGCGCTGGCGTGATCGGCTGCGGGGACGCCCGGTCGCCGATTTCGTGTACCGCGTCGTCGTCGGGGTGGTGGGCCTGCTGGTGCTGGCTGTCGGCATCGTCGCCATCCCGTACCCCGGACCGGGATGGGCGATCGTCTTCCTGGGCCTGGCCATCCTGGCCACCGAATTCCGCGCCGCCCAGGTGGCGCTGCACTGGGCGAAGAAACGGTACGACGCGGTGATGGCCTGGTTCGCCCGCCAGCACATCGCCGTGAAAGCCCTGAGTGCGGCCTTCACCGGGCTGGTGGTGGTGGCCAGCCTCTGGGGTCTGGGTGCCCTCTACTGGCTCGGCGATCTGATCGGCTTCCAACCGCCCTGGCTGAAGAGCCCGATCGGTATCGGCTCCGACTGACCCACCCCGATAGCATGGTCGCGTTCTGTGTACCTGCCTGAGGAGAGTCCCCGATGAGCGCCGCCGCCAGCCCCGCCCCCGCAGCCCCGATCCGGGTCGCTGCCGGGACCACCGCTGGTGCGGCCGTCCGCGCTGCCGGCCTTCCCGAACGCGGCGCGCCGGACGCCATCGTGGTGGTGCGGGACCCCGGCGGACGGCTGCGTGACCTGTCCTGGGCGCCCGACGCCGATGTCGAGGTGGTCCCGGTGGCCGCCGACACCGACGACGGCCGCAGCGTCATCCGGCACTCGGCGGCGCATGTGCTGGCCCAGGCCGTGCAGGAGCTGTTCCCGGAGGCCAAGCTGGGCATCGGTCCGCCGATCACCGACGGCTTCTACTACGACTTCGATGTCGCCGAGCCGTTCACGCCGGAGGACCTGGCCAAGCTGGAGAAGCGGATGGCCAAGATCGTCAAGGACGGTCAGCTGTTCTCCCGGCGCGTCTACGAATCCAAGGAGCAGGCCCGCCAGGAACTGGCCGACGAGCCCTACAAGCTCGAGCTCGTCGACGACAAATCCGGCGACCCCGACGTCATGGAGGTCGGGGGCGACGAGCTGACCGCCTACGACAACCTCAACGCCCGCACCAAGGAACGCATCTGGGGTGACCTGTGCCGCGGGCCGCACATCCCCACCACGAAGTACATCCCGGCGTTCAAGCTGACCCGCAGCAGCGCGGCGTACTGGCGCGGCGACCAGAACAACGCCAGCCTGCAGCGCGTGTACGGCACCGCGTGGGAATCGCAGGAGGCGCTGGACCGGCATCTGGAGCTCATCGAAGAGGCGCAGCGTCGGGACCACCGCAAGCTCGGGGTGGAACTCGACCTGTTCAGCTTCCCCGACGAGCTCGGCTCCGGCCTGCCCGTCTTCCACCCCAAGGGCGGCATCATCCGCAAGGAACTGGAGGACTACTCGCGGCGCAAACACGAGCAGGCCGGCTACCAGTTCGTCAACACCCCGCACATCACCAAGGAGAACCTGTACATCACGTCGGGCCACCTGGAGTGGTACGCCGACGGCATGTTCCCGCCGATGCAGATCGACGCGGAGTACAACCCGGACGGCAGTGTGCGCAAGCCCGGCCAGGACTACTACCTGAAGCCGATGAACTGCCCGATGCACCACCTCATCTACCGGTCCCGCGGCCGGTCCTACCGCGAATTGCCCTTGCGGCTCTTCGAATTCGGGTCGGTGTACCGGTATGAGAAGTCCGGCGTCGTGCACGGACTGACCCGGGTACGCGGCATGACGCAAGACGATGCGCACATCTACACCACCCGCGAACAGATGCGCGACGAGCTGGCCTCGCTGCTGGGATTCGTGCTGGACCTGCTCTCAGACTACGGACTGGACGACTTCTACCTGGAGCTGTCCACCCGGGATCCGGCGAAGTCGGTCGGATCCGACGAGCTGTGGGAGGAAGCCACCGCGACGCTGCGCGAAGTGGCCGAGGGATCCGGGCTGGCGTTGGTGCCCGACCCGGGCGGCGCGGCGTTCTACGGACCCAAGATCTCGGTGCAGGTCAAGGACGCGCTGGGCCGGCACTGGCAGATGTCGACCATTCAGCTGGATTTCAACATGCCCGACCGATTCGAGCTGGAGTACACCGCCGCCGACGGCAGCCGGCAGCGCCCGGTGCTGATCCACCGAGCGCTGTTCGGGTCGATCGAGCGGTTCTTCGGCGTGCTCACCGAGCATTACGCGGGGGCGTTCCCGGCCTGGCTGGCGCCGGTGCAGGTGGTCGGGGTGCCGGTCGCCGACAAACACGTGCCGTATCTGGAAGAGATTGCCGCCCAACTGAAGTCGGTCGGAATCCGGGTCGAGGTGGATGCCAGCGATGACCGGATGGCCAAGAAGATCGTGAACCACACCAACCAGAAGGTGCCGTTCATGCTGCTCGCGGGAGACACCGACATCGAGTCGGGGGCCGTTTCCTTCCGGTTCGGGGACCGCAGCCAGATCAACGGTGTGCCCCGCGAGGCGGCCGTGGCTGCCATTGCCGACTGGGTCGCCCGGCGTGAGAATGCAACGCCCAATGCCGATCTGTTCAAGGTGGACGCGTGAGCCACGCTTACGGGGTACGCGCATGACCGACGGGGATCGGATCGTGGACACCGGTGCCGGCGATCCCGACCATCTGCAGCGGCTGTGGACCCCGCACCGGATGAGCTACATCGCCGAGTCACCCATGAAGAAGGGCGCCGGGTCGGCGCTGTCCTCGGAACCGTTCACCGACATCCCGCAGATGGCCGACGAGGACGGCCTGATGGTCGCCCGCGGTGAGCTGGTCTACGCAGTGCTCAACCTGTACCCGTACAACCCGGGTCATCTCATGGTGGTGCCGTACCGGCGGGTGTCCGAGCTGGAAGACCTCACCTCGCAGGAGAGTGCCGAGCTGATGGCGTTCACCCAGAAGGCGATTCGCGTCATCAAGGCGGTGTCGCGGCCGCACGGATTCAACGTCGGGTTGAACCTGGGCACCTCGGCCGGCGGGTCGCTCGCCGAGCACCTGCACATGCACGTGGTGCCGCGCTGGGGTGGCGACGCCAACTTCATCACCATCATCGGCGGCTCGAAGGTGATCCCGCAGCTGTTGCGCGACACACGCGAACTGCTGGCCGCCGAGTGGGTGGAGCAGGACCGGGCGAGCGAAGCGACGGGGGAGCAGGACCGGGCGAGCGAAGCGACGGGGGAGCAGGACCGGGCGAGCGAAGCGACGGGGGAGTAGTCGGGCAGATGAGTGACTTCTACCTGATGACCCGGGCGGCGTACGTCAAGCTGTCCGGACCGGTCGCCAGGGCGGCGCTGCGCGCCGGATTCACCCCCGACAGCATCACGGTGCTGGGAACCGCCGCGTCGGTTCTCGGTGCGCTGACACTGTTCCCGATCGGCCAGCTCTGGTATGGCGCGCTGGTGGTGTGGTTCTTCGTGCTGGCCGACATGCTCGACGGTGCCATGGCCCGAGAACGCGGCGGCGGCAGCCGGTTCGGGGCGGTGCTGGACGCGACCTGCGACCGGATCGCCGACGGTGCGGTGTTCTGCGGCCTGGCCTGGTGGGCGGCGTTCGGCATGCACAATGCCCAGCTGGTGGTGGCCATTCTGATCTGTTTGGTGACTTCGCAGGTCATCTCGTATATCAAGGCCCGCGCCGAGGCCAGCGGCCTGCGCGGGGACGGCGGCATCATCGAACGTCCGGAACGGCTCATCATCACCTTGACCGGTGCCGGGTTGAGCGGCCTGTTCGGCGTTCCGCTGATCTTGGAGATCGCGATGTGGTTGCTGGCCCTGGCCAGTGTGGTGACCGTCGCCCAGCGGTTGCACGCGGTGCGGACGTCGCCGGGTGCCATGGATCCACTGACCCCGACGCCCCCGGCGACCGAGGTGGGCGAAGAGTGAGCACACCGTCGGCGGGACTGCCCAAGGTGCGTGGACGGCGTGTACCGCTGGGGGGTGAGCTCACCGACCTCGGTTACGCCGCGGGCTGGCGGGTGGTGCGGGCGATGCCGGAGTTCGCCGCCCGCAACATGTTCGAGGCCGGTGCGCGGTACGCGGCCCGCGGTGGCGGCCCCGAGCAATTGCGCAAGAACCTGGCCCGCATCGTGGGGGTGCGCCCCGCAGAGGTGCCCGCAAGCCTGATCCGGGCATCTTTGGCGTCCTACGCCCGGTACTGGCGGGAGGCGTTCCGGCTGCCGTCCATGGACCACCGGGTGCTCGCGGCCCGGCTGCAGGAACTGGTCGAGGGCGACGAGCATGTCGCCGACGCGCTGGCTGCCGGCCGAGGCGCCGTGCTGGCCCTGCCGCACAGCGGGAACTGGGATATGGCCGGCGTGTGGTTGACCAACACCTACGGCCGGTTCGCCACCGTCGCCGAACGACTGAAGCCGGAGTCGCTGTATCAGCGGTTCGTGGACTACCGGGAGAGCCTGGGATTCGAGGTGCTGCCGCTCAACGGCGGGGCGCGCCCACCCGGCGAGGTGCTCGGCGACCGGCTGCGCGCCAACGGACTGGTGTGTCTGATGGCCGACCGTGACCTGACACGCTCCGGTATCGAAGTGGAGTTCTTCGGTGAGGCCACCCGGTTGCCCGCCGGCCCCGCGCGGCTCGCGCTGGAGACCGGTGCGGCGCTGCTGCCCACGCACTGCTGGTTCTCCGGCGACGGCTGGGGCACCCGCATCCACGGGCCGCTGGACACATCCTCGGGTGACGTCACCGTGATCACGCAGGCGTTGGCCGACCATTTCGCGGCGAATATCGCCCAGTACCCGGCGGATTGGCACATGCTGCAGCCGCAGTGGCTGGCCGACCTCTCCGACGATCGCCGCGCTCGGCTCGAGGGCCGGTAGGGAGCGTCGATGCGCATCGGGATGGTGTGCCCGTACTCATTCGACGTCCCCGGGGGCGTGCAGGCTCATGTGCTGCAGCTCGCGGAGGTGTTCCGGTCACAGGGGCATGTGGTCAGCGTGTTGGCGCCGTCCTCGCCGCATGTGCAGGTGCCGGACTATGTGGTGTCGGGCGGCAAGGCCGTGCCCATCCCGTACAACGGGTCGGTGGCCCGGTTGCGGTTCGGTCCGGCCACCCACCGCACCGTCAAGAAATGGCTCAGCCAAGGCGATTTCGACGTGCTGCACCTGCACGAGCCGAATGCCCCGAGCCTGTCGATGCTGGCGCTGATGATCGCCGAGGGACCGATCGTCGCCACCTTCCACACCTCCACCACGAAGTCGTTGACCCTCAGCGTCTTCCAGGGAATCCTGCGACCGTGGCACGAGAAGATCGTCGGCCGCATCGCGGTGTCGGATCTGGCGCGGCGGTGGCAGATGGAGGCACTGGGCTCCGACGCCGTCGAGATTCCCAACGGGGTGCCGGTCGCGACGTTCGCCTCGGCGCCGCTGCTGGACGGCTACCCGCGTCCCGGCCGGTGCGTGCTGTTCCTCGGCCGTTTCGACGAGCCGCGCAAGGGAATGGACGTACTGCTGGGCGCGCTGCCCCGGCTGGCCGCGGCCTTTCCGGATATCGAGGTCCTGGTGGTAGGCCGCGGTGACGCGTCGGCGCTGGCCGAGAAGGCCGGTGACCTGGCCGCACATCTGCGCTTCCTCGGCCAGGTCGACGACGCCACCAAGGCCGCGGCGCTGCGCAGCGCCGACGTGTACTGCGCACCCAACACCGGCGGTGAGAGTTTCGGCATCGTGCTGGTGGAGGCGATGGCGGCCGGCACCGCGGTGGTGGCCAGCGATCTGGATGCCTTCCGGCGGGTGCTCGACAACGGCCGGGCCGGTCGGCTGGTCCCCGTCGACGACGCCGGCGCGCTGGCCGAGGCGCTGATCGCGGTGCTCGGCGACGACACCCTGCGGGCCCGCTACGTCGAGGTGGGAGACACCGTCGTGCGTCGCTACGACTGGTCGGTGGTGGCCGCCGACATCATGCGGGTGTACGAGACGGTGGCGATGTCCGGGGTGCGCGTGCGGGTGGCCGACTAGTGCTGGTCCTGACGATCGTGCTGGCGGTGCTGATCGGCGCCGCGATCCTGCTGACCGGTTCCTGGGCCTATCTGACTGCCAACCGGCTGGACCGCCTGCACGTCCGGTACGACCTGTCCTGGCAGGCGCTGGACGCCGCACTGGCCCGGCGAGCGGTGGTCGCGCGGGCGGTGGCCGTCGACGCCTTCGGTCAGGAACCCGAGGGCAAGCGACTCGCGGCGCTGGCCGACGCCGCCGAACGCGCCCCCCGTGCGGCACGCGAGGCCGCCGAGAACGAACTGTCCGCGGCGCTGGGCTCCGTCATCCCCTCGGCGCTGCCGGTGGCCCTGGTCGCCGAACTCGCCGATGCCGAGGCCCGGGTGTTGCTGGCCCGCCGGTTCCACAACGACGCCGTGCGGGACACCCTGGCGCTGCGCGAACGGCCCATGGTGCGGCTGCTGCACCTCGGTGGTACCGCGGCGCTGCCGAGCTATTTCGAGATCGCCGAACGCGCCGGACCGGCGGCGCGGGACACCGGATCGGTCAGCAGGCGGGTGTCGGCGCGGGTGGTGCTGCTCGACGAGGACGGCTGCGTGCTGTTGTTCCGCGGATCCGACCCGGCCCGCGACGGCGAGGACGCGCGGCTCTGGTGGTTCACGATCGGCGGCGCCGTCGAACCCGGCGAGGAGCTGGCGGACACGGCGGCCCGCGAACTGTTCGAGGAGACCGGCCTGCGGGTGTCCGCGGCCGACCTCGTCGGACCGGTGTGGCGGCGGGACGCCATCATCGACTTCAACGGGGCGGTGGTGCGCAGCGAGGAGCTGTACTTCGTGCACCGCACCGGCCGGTTCGAACCCGTGGCGACCGGCCGCACGGCGCTGGAACGCCGCTACATTCACGGCCACCGCTGGTGCGATGCGACAATGATCGACGAGCTGGTCGCCAAGGGTGAGTCGGTGTATCCGCTGCAGCTCGGCGAGTTCCTGACGCGGGCCGGAGAGCTCGCCGATGTGCGCGGCGCCGGGCCCGGAACGCAGCCTCAACAGATCCGTTGAGGCTGCGGATTCAATTGATTTGGCGCCACCTTTAGACTGGATCAGTAGTGAACTGGAGGAGAAAGCGATGGATTTCGGCGGGCAGGAGCGCAGCGACCGGGGAATCGGTGCGGCAGTTAGCAACGGTAACCAGACCGGCACCGCCCGGGTGAAGCGCGGGATGGCCGAGATGCTCAAGGGCGGCGTCATCATGGACGTGGTCACCCCGGAGCAGGCCCGGATTGCCGAGGCCGCCGGTGCGGTGGCGGTGATGGCCTTGGAGCGGGTGCCCGCCGACATCCGCGCCCAGGGCGGGGTGTCACGGATGAGCGATCCGGACATGATCGAGGGCATCATCGACGCGGTCACCATCCCGGTGATGGCCAAGGCCCGCATCGGGCATTTCGTCGAGGCGCAGATCCTGCAGAGCCTGGGTGTGGACTACATCGACGAGTCCGAGGTGCTGACCCCGGCCGACTACGCCAACCACATCGACAAGTGGCGCTTCACCGTGCCGTTCGTCTGTGGCGCCACCAACCTGGGTGAGGCGCTGCGCCGCATCACCGAGGGTGCGGCGATGATCCGGTCCAAGGGTGAGGCCGGCACCGGGGACGTCTCCAACGCCACCACTCATATGCGGACCATCGGCGCCGAGATCCGCCGGCTCACCTCGCTGTCCGAAGACGAACTGTTCGTCGCGGCCAAGGAACTGCAGGCCCCCTACGACCTGGTGGTCGAGGTGGCCCGGGCCGGCAAGCTGCCGGTCACGATGTTCACCGCCGGCGGCATCGCGACCCCGGCGGATGCGGCGATGATGATGCAGCTCGGCGCCGAGGGCGTGTTCGTCGGCTCGGGCATCTTCAAGTCCGGTGACCCGGCCGCGCGGGCGGCGGCCATCGTGAAAGCCACCACCTTCTACGACGATCCCGATGTGCTGGCCAAGGTCTCCCGTGGTCTGGGCGAGGCGATGGTCGGCATCAACGTCGACGACATCCCGGTCCCGCACAGGCTCGCCGAACGCGGCTGGTAAACACGATCCGTGGCGATTGAAGAGATCCTCGACCTGGAACAGCTCGAGGTCAATATCTATCGCGGTGGGGTGTTCAGCCCGGAGTCGGGTTTCCTGCAGCGCACGTTCGGTGGGCACGTCGCCGGCCAGTCCCTGGTGTCGGCCGTTCGCACGGTCGACCCGAAGTTCCAGGTGCACTCGCTGCACGGGTACTTTCTGCGGCCCGGTGACGCCCGTGCACCGTCGGTGTATCTGGTCGAGCGGATCCGCGACGGCGGATCGTTCTGCACCCGCCGGGTGAGTGCGATCCAGCACGGCCAGACCATCTTCAGCATGTCGGCGTCCTTCCAGGCCGACCAGAGCGGTATCGAGCACCAGGACGCGATGCCGGCCGCGCCAGGTCCGGACGACCTGCCCGGGTTCCGGTCCGGCGGTGCGTTCGACGACGCCGGATTCGCCCAGTTCGCCGAATGGGATGTCCGCATCGTGCCGCGGGACCGGGTCGCCAAGGTGGCGGGCAAGGCGTCGCAGCAGCAGGTGTGGTTCCGCCACCGCGACCCGCTGCCCGACGACTCGGTGCTGCACATCTGCGCGCTCGCTTACCTCAGCGATCTCACCCTGCTCGGCTCTGCTCAGGTGAACCATCTGGAGGAACGTAAGCACCTGAACATCGCGTCGCTGGATCACGCCATGTGGTTCATGCGGCCGTTCCGCGCCGACGAGTGGTTGCTGTATGACCAGTCCTCGCCCTCGGCGTGCGGTGGCCGCGCCCTGACCCAGGGCAAGTTGTTCAACCAGTACGGCGAGATGGTCGCGGCCGTCATGCAGGAGGGGCTGACCCGCTACCGGCGGGATTTCGTCCCGCCCGCCAAGTGACCGTCCGGGTCGGGGTGCTCGCCCTGCAGGGCGATACCCGCGAGCATTTGGCCGCGCTGCGCGAGGCCGGCGCCGACGCGCTCACGGTGCGCCGACTTTCGGAGCTGAAATCGGTTGACGCCCTGGTGATTCCCGGCGGCGAATCCACCGCCATCAGCCATCTGCTGCGGGAGTTCGAGCTTCTGGAGCCAGTGCGTGCCCGGCTGGCCGACGGTATGCCGGCCTATGGATCGTGCGCCGGGATGATCCTGCTGGCCGACGAGATCCTGGATGCCGGCGCCGAAGGCCGGCGGGCCGAGCCGCTACACGGCATCGACATGACGGTGCGGCGCAACGCCTTCGGGCGCCAGGTCGACTCTTTCGAAGAGGACATCGCGTTCGAGGGGTTGGACGGCCACGTGCATGCGGTGTTCATCCGCGCGCCCTGGGTGGAGCGGGTGGGCCCCGAGGTCGAGGTGTTGGCCCGCGCCGGCGGCCATCCCGTCGCGGTGCGGCAGGGCCGCATGCTGGCGACGGCTTTCCATCCCGAGGTGACCGGTGACCGGCGGGTGCACAAGCTGTTCGTCGACTCGCTCGGGTGAACGTTCGGCCAACGCCGCCATGGAGTTTGCTGTCACAGCGGCCGCCGGTGGCGTGCACAGCCTGTTCACATGTAGCGAGTCCTCAATGGCTATGTGACACTCCGAACGACCGCGACGTTCTTCGTACCGCCGACCCACCCCGACCGTGACTTTCCTTCCGCGCGGCCGAAGAATCTCCAGCGCTGGGCGCTGCCGGTGCTGCTGGTGGCGACGGCGGTGCTCTATCTGTGGCATATCACGGTCAATGGGATGGGCAATCAGTTCTATGCCGCGGCGGCGCAGGCCGGGTCGCAGGACTG